>NZ_AMZB01000072.1 GCF_000313755.1 Pseudomonas nitroreducens TX1
GTAGACATAGAATCTCCTACGAAGAGCCGAAATGAAAAAGCGCCCAGTCGGGCGCTTTTTATTTCGGCGGAAAGATCAGGCTGCCAGCTCGACCGGCACACCGCTGTGGAAACGGAACTCGCTGTCCGGCGACTGGATCAGGCCAGCCTCCACTTCGCGGATCTCCGCCACGCGGCGGTCGATGTCGGCGTCATCGCCGTAGCGGCGCGCCAGGCTCAGGTAGCCCTGGAAGTGCCGCGCCTCGGATTTCAGCAGCGAGCCGTAGAATTTGGCCAGGTCGGCATCCAGGTGATCCACCAGCGCGGCAAAACGCTCGCAACTGCGGCATTCAATGAAGGCGCCGACGATCAGGGTATCCACCAGTTTCTGTGGCTCGTGATTGCGTACCACGGTACGCAGACTGGAAGCGTAGCGACCGGCGGAGATCGGCCGTAGCGGGATGCCGCGCTTCTTCAGAATTGCCAGCACCTGCTCATGGTGGCGCAGTTCCTCGCGGGCAAGGCGCGACATGAAGTTCACCAGTTCCTCGTGGGCGCTGTACTTGGCGATCAGGGCCAAGGCCGTGCTGGCGGCCTTGAACTCGTTGTTCTTGTGGTCGATCAGCATCACCGCCTGATCCCGCAACGCGGCTTCCACCCACGCATCCGGCGTGGCACAACCGAGGAATTCCCTGATTTCAGACAGCATGTCAGTTCTCCAACCGCGGCCGCCACGCAGCCGCGTAAACGCTTGGCGCACCCCGCCCTTCTCTGGCCGGTGCAATAAAGGCGGAGCATTATACGAATGCCGCCGCGCGGAACCAGCTTCCGGCGTTGATATGCCTCAACGTCATGAACGAGATATCCCGACTACAGTTGTTCCACATAAACAACGCGCACGAAGGGAGACGATCATGCAAGCCATCCGTAGCATCCTCGTAGTCGTGGACCCGGACCAGCCGGAAGGTCTCGCGCTGAAACGGGCCCGCCTGATCGCCAGCGTGACCCAGTCGCACCTGCACCTGCTCGCCTGCGAACGGCGCACTGACTGCAGCGCCAAGCTCGAGGAAGTGGCGGAGGTCCTGCGCCAGGAAGGCTTCAGCGCATCCAGCCGCCAAGCCTGGAAGGACAACCTGCACCAGACCATCATCGCCGAGCAGCAGGCAGAAGGCTGCGGGCTGGTGATCAAGCAGCACAGCCCGGACAACCCGCTGAAGAAGGCGCTGCTCACCCCCGACGATTGGAAGCTGCTGCGCTTCTGCCCCTCTCCGGTGCTGCTGGCGAAGACCAGCCTGCCCTGGGCCGGGCGAAACATCCTCGCCGCCGTGGACGTGGGCAACAACGATGTCGAGCACCGCACCCTGCATGCCGGAATCGTCAGCCATGCCTACGACATCGCCGGCCTCGCCCATGGCCAGTTACACGTCATCAGCGCGCACCCCTCACCCATGCTTTCGGCGGCCGACCCGACCTTCCAGCTCAGCGAAACCATCGAGGCCAAGTACCGCGAGGCATGCAAGGCGTTCCAGGCCGAATACGGCGTCGACGACCAGCATCTGCACATCGAGGAAGGCCCGGCGGACGTACTGATCCCCCGCGCGGCGCACAACCTCGACGCCGCGGTGACAGTGATCGGCAGCGTGGCGCGTACCGGGTTCGCCGGCGCGCTGATCGGCAATACCGCCGAAGTGGTGCTGGATACGCTGGAAAGCGACGTCCTGGTGCTCAAGCCGGACGACATCGTCGCCCACCTGGAGGAGCTGGTCGCCAAACCCTGACGATCACGTTGAGACCCAACCTGTAGGAGTGAGCTTGCTCGCGAACCGCCCAGCATCGCAGCAGGCGGGAAATAGTTCGCGAGCAAGCTCGCTCCTACAGAAAACAAAAGCGCCCGTCCGGGCGCTTTTTTTATTAGCCAGAAGAGATCAGACCCGGGACTCCAGCGCGTCAGCCAGGAAGCTCGGCGCGATATAGCGCTCGTAATGTGCCTCGGACAGGATGAAGAACTCCTTGTCGATGGCGTCGCGCAGGTCCGGCAGCGGCCATTCGCGGAATTCCGGGAGCAGCGCCAGACCGTAGGCCTCGATCTGGTTGATCATCCGCGAACCGCGGGCGATCAACTGATAGGCCCAGCAATAAGGTGACTGCTCGGGCACGAAGCGGATCTGCCGCTGCTCCAGCTGACTGCGCAGCAAGGAAGCATCGAAAACCTCCAGCTTGGCCATCATCACCTGGGCCAGCAGGACTTCCAGACGACTCAGGACCGCCCGCTTCTCCTCGTCGCCGTAGCGGTTCCAGTTCACCACTTCATGGTGGAAACGCTTGCAGCCACGACAGACAAGGTCGCCATAGACTGTCGAGCAGAGCCCGACACAGGGGGTTTTGATGCGCTGGGAAGACATGGGGAAACAGGTTGTCGGCAAAGCGGGCATGTTAGCCCTTTGTCTAGGCAAGATCACCCTTTGGCGCCACGCAAATCGGCTTACCAAGGCCCATTAATTCCATTAGAATGGCTGCGCCTTTTTGGCGTCATTGTCCGAAAGAAGCTGTTTTCAAAGCGTCACGAAGCACAGATTCCGGCAGCCGCGCGGTCTGGGCGCTCCCCTCAAGCGTCCAGCCCCATCAGTCCCTGGCCACCCCGGCGTAAAACTTTGAAAACAGCTTCTGCCCGGAGATCGCCGGTGCCGTCGTAGGTCAGTGGATTACCGTCCACCATGCCTGACGAATGGATCGGAAGGGTCTCCTGGATACGCGTCCTCCGGGACCACTGATGAGGGAAATACTGTGCTTGAAGCCTATCGCAAACACGTAGAAGAGCGTGCCGCCCAGGGCGTCGTGCCCCAGCCGCTGAACGCCGAACAGACCGCTGGTCTGGTCGAACTCCTGAAGAACCCGCCGGCCGGCGAAGAAGAATTTCTCCTCGACCTGATCACCAACCGCGTACCGCCGGGCGTGGACGAAGCTGCCTACGTCAAGGCCGGTTTCCTGTCCGCCGTTGCCAAGGGTGAAGCCACCTCCCCGCTGCTCTCCAAGACCCGCGCCCTCGAGCTGCTGGGCACCATGCAAGGCGGTTACAACATCGCCACCATGGTCGAACTGCTGGACAACGCCGAGCTGGCCGAAGTCGCCGCCGAGCAACTCAAGCACACCCTGCTGATGTTCGACGCCTTCCATGACGTCGCCGAGCGCGCCAAGAAAGGCAACGCCGCCGCCAAGGCCGTGCTGCAATCCTGGGCCGAAGGCGAGTGGTTCAAGGCCCGTCCGGCCGTCGCCGAGAAGCTGACCCTGACCGTGTTCAAGGTCCCCGGCGAAACCAACACCGACGACCTGTCCCCCGCTCCAGACGCCTGGTCGCGTCCTGACATCCCGCTGCACGCCCTGGCCATGCTGAAGATGGCCCGCGACGGCATCGAGCCGGTCCAGCCGGGCGTGGTCGGTCCGCTGAAGCAGATCGAAGCCGTCAAGGCCAAGGGCTTCCCGGTTGCCTACGTCGGCGACGTGGTCGGCACCGGTTCGTCCCGTAAGTCCGCCACCAACTCGGTGCTGTGGTTCTTCGGCGACGACATTCCCTACGTTCCGAACAAGCGCGCTGGCGGCTTCTGCTTCGGCACCAAGATCGCCCCGATCTTCTACAACACCATGGAAGACGCTGGCGCCCTGCCGATCGAATTCGACTGCACCAACCTGGCCATGGGCGACGTCATCGACGTGTACCCGTACGAAGGCAAGGTCGTGCGTCATGACAGCGGCGAACTGGTCACCACTTTCGAGCTGAAGACCCCGGTCCTGCTGGACGAAGTCCGCGCCGGCGGCCGTATCCCGCTGATCGTTGGCCGTGGCCTGACCGAGAAGGCCCGCGCCGAGCTGGGCCTGGCTCCGTCCGACCTGTTCAAGAAGCCGGAAGCGCCGGCCGACAGCGGCAAGGGCTTCACCCTCGCGCAGAAGATGGTTGGCCGCGCCTGCGGTCTGCCGGAAGGCCAGGGCGTACGTCCGGGCACCTACTGCGAACCGAAGATGACCACCGTCGGTTCCCAGGACACCACCGGCCCGATGACCCGCGACGAGCTGAAAGACCTGGCTTGCCTGGGCTTCTCCGCCGACCTGGTGATGCAGTCCTTCTGCCACACCGCCGCCTATCCGAAGCCGATCGACGTCAAGACCCACCACACCCTGCCGGACTTCATCATGACCCGCGGCGGTGTCTCCCTGCGTCCGGGCGACGGCATCATCCACAGCTGGCTGAACCGCATGCTGCTGCCTGACACCGTCGGCACCGGCGGCGACTCGCACACCCGCTTCCCGATCGGCATCAGCTTCCCGGCCGGCTCCGGCCTGGTGGCCTTCGCCGCTGCCACCGGCGTCATGCCGCTGGACATGCCGGAATCGGTTCTGGTGCGCTTCAAGGGCAAGCTGCAACCGGGCATCACCCTGCGTGACCTGGTCCATGCCATCCCCTACTACGCCATCCAGGCTGGTCTGCTGACCGTCGAGAAGAAGGGCAAGAAGAACATCTTCTCTGGCCGCATCCTCGAGATCGAAGGTCTGAACGACCTGACCGTCGAGCAAGCCTTCGAGCTGTCCGACGCCTCCGCCGAGCGTTCGGCTGCCGGTTGCACCATCAAGCTGCCGGAAGAGGCCATCGCCGAGTACCTGAAGTCCAACATCACCCTGCTGCGCTGGATGATCGGCGAAGGCTACGGCGACGCCCGCACCCTGGAACGCCGCGCGCAAGCGATGGAAGCCTGGCTGGCCAACCCGCAACTGCTGGAAGCCGACAAGGACGCCGAGTACGCCGCGGTCATCGAGATCGACCTGGCCGACGTCAAGGAGCCGGTACTCTGCGCGCCGAACGACCCGGACGACGCTCGCCTGCTGTCCAGCGTACAAGGCCGCAAGATCGATGAAGTCTTCATCGGTTCCTGCATGACCAACATCGGTCACTTCCGCGCTGCCGGCAAACTGCTGGACAAGGTCAAGGGTGGCATTCCGACCCGTCTGTGGCTGGCTCCGCCGACCAAGATGGACGCCCACCAGCTGACCGAGGAAGGCTACTACGGCATCTACGGCAAGGCCGGCGCGCGCATGGAAATGCCGGGCTGCTCGCTGTGCATGGGTAACCAGGCTCGCGTACAGACCGGTTCGACCGTGGTCTCCACCTCGACCCGTAACTTCCCGAACCGCCTGGGCGACGCCACCGACGTGTTCCTGGCATCCGCCGAGCTGGCCGCCGTTTCCTCGATCATCGGCAAGCTGCCGACCGTCGAGGAGTACATGGCCTACGCGAAGGACATCGACAGCATGTCTGCCGATATCTACCGCTACCTGAGCTTCGACCAGATCGCCGAGTTCCGCGAAGCGGCAGCCAACGCGAAGATCCCGGCCGTTCAGGTCTGAGTGATCCCAGCGTGACGAAAAGCCCCGCCTGAGTGCGGGGTTTTTCTTTTCCAGGCCCGAAATAGAGCGCTCCCGCCCTCCCCTCACGATGGGCCTAATACTTATTGACCGGTTGCACCACAGCCCGCCAGGACTAAGGTGGACAACAGGCTCCTGCCGATATCCGTGCCCAGGTGCCCTTGTGGAACCCTCCAGAGGTGCGCTCCCTTCCTCTGCGCCCCGCCTGTATGGCGGGGCTTCTTTTTTCCCCGCCCTGGCACAGCACTTGCTCCACTCCTGAGGCTTGCGGTCCAACGGCGGATCGCCCCGACAACCAACCATCGACAATGGCGTCGCGGCTACCTCCCTTCGGCGGCAGGTAGTGCGGCGCCATTTTTTTGCATGGGAAAGTGCATCGAGAATGCGCTCAGAGGTGGAGATGATCGACAGTACCAGCCCACTGCCGGACAGCCTGGCCTGGGTGGCCGGCTCCGACGCCCCGGAAAAGACCGCGCTCAACCTGGGCTTCATGGCCCTCACCGACTCCGCCTCGCTGGTGGTGGCCGCGACTCAGGGTTTCGGCCAGCCCTACGGCCTGACGCTCAACCTGCAGCGGCAGAACTCCTGGGCCGGGCTGCGAGACCGGCTGCTCAGCGGCGAGCTGGATGCCGCACAAAGCCTCTACGGGCTGATCTACGACCTGCAATTGGGCCTGGGCGGCGCGCCGTCCACCGACATGGCAGTACTCATGGGCCTGTGCCAGAACGGCCAGTCGATCAACCTTTCCGCCCCTTTGATGCGCGACGGCGTGACCTCCGCTGAAGCACTGCAACGCCATGTGCGCCAGAACGGTGCGCAACTCACCCTTGCCCACACCTTCCCCACGGGCACCCATGCGATGTGGCTCTATTACTGGCTGGCGGCCCATGGCATCGATCCACTCCAGGATGTGCGCAGCCTGGTGGTGCCGCCGGCGAAGATGGTCGAGCACCTGAGGGCCGGACGCATCGACGGCTTCTGCGCCGGCGGCCCCTGGGGCGCGCTGGCCGTGGACGAAGGCATGGGCTTCACCCTTGCCACCAGTCAGCAGATCTGGCCGGATCACCCGGAAAAGGTATTGGGCAGCACCCGCGCCTTCGTCGAGCAATACCCCAACACCGCCCGCGCACTGGTCATGAGCCTGCTCGACGCCAGCCGTTTCATCGAGGCCAGCGCGGACAACCTGAGCAGCGCGGCCCAACTGATCAGCAGCGCAGACTACATCGACGCCCCGCTCGCCAGCATCGAGCCGCGCCTGCTCGGCCGCTACCAGGACGGCCTCGGCCACGCTTGGCAGGATGCACACCCGCTGCGCTTCTTCGATGGCGGACAGGCCACCTACCCGTGGCTTTCCGACGGGCTGTGGTTCATGACCCAGTTTCGGCGTTGGGGCCTGCTGCGCGAAGACGTCGACTACCTCGGCATTGCGCGCCATGTCCAGCAACTCGACCTTTACCGCGAAGCCGCCAGCGCCGTGGGCGTCAGAGTGCCGAACGCCGAGATGCGCCGCTCGACCCTGATCGACGGCCGCCCCTGGGACGGCAGCGACCCGGCCGTCTATGCGCGCAGCTTTGAGCTGAATGCCCTGGCGGAGCGAGGTTGAGCATGCTGCGCGTCCTGCTGATCAACGACACCCCGAAAAAGGTCGGGCGCCTCAAGGCTGCCTTGGTGGAGTGCGGTTTCGAAGTCATCGACGAATCCGGCCTCACGGTCGACCTCGCGCAACGGGTGGAAGCCTTGCACCCGGACGTGATCCTCATCGACACCGAGTCCCCCGGCCGCGACGTAATGGAACAGGTGGTGCTGGTCAGCCGCGACCAGCCGCGTCCCATCGTCATGTTCACCGACGAACACGACCCACAGGTGATGCGCCAGGCCATCCGCTCCGGTGTCAGCGCCTACATCGTCGAGGGCATCCAGGCGCAGCGGCTGCAGCCCATCCTCGATGTCGCCATGGCCCGCTTCGAGAGCGACCAGGCCCTGCGCGCCCAACTGCAGGCCCGCGAGCAGCAGCTGGCCGAGCGCAAGCGCATCGAGCTGGCCAAGGGATTGTTGATGAAGATGAAGGGTTGTGCAGAGGAAGAGGCCTACACCCTGATGCGCCGCCAGGCCATGGGCCGCCAGCAGAAGCTGGTGCAGGTGGCCGAGCAGATCATCGCCATGCACGAAATGCTCGGTCACTGACCCGGCGCCTGCGGAGCCGGCCATCTGCCAGCGGCGGCAAGGCGCGATCATTTCGCCAGTCGTACAGGTGGCCCCCGCTTCGCTGGCAAGGCCCTATGCTGCGGCCGCCCGGCCATCTGGCCGGGCCCCGGAGCGCCATCGACTGGCTTCGATGACGCATCGCAGTGGCCGCCGCCGGCTAGGCACCTCGGCGCCACCCGACCTCGCCGCCTTCGCGGCCCAGCAAGGGCAAGCCCATGATCGACCTCAGCACCTGGAACCTCAGCGTCCCCACCGACCCCAGCCCCACCGAAGTCAGCACCGAGCAGATCGCCAGGGGCTACCAGAGCCACTATTTCCAGCCCAGCGGCAGCCAGGTGGTGTTCTGGGTCCCCGTCACCGGTTCGCATACCTCCGACAGCGTCTACCCGCGCAGCGAGCTGCGAGAAACCACACCCGCCGGCGACGTCTCCAACTGGTATTACAACCAGGGCGACAACGAACTGCGTGTGACCATGAGCGTCCAGCAGGTACCGTCGAAGAACAAGATCATCATCGGCCAGATCCACAGCCGCTCGCCCTACACCGGCGATGGCGAACCCCTGGTCAAGCTGCAGTACCACTACCTGCCGACCCTGGAGAGCGGGCGCCTGGAAGCCCTGGTGCGCAACCACCCCGACGACAGCGCCAGCATCAACATCCCGCTGATCGACAACGTTGCCCTGGACCAGGCCTTCAACTACAGCCTGCGCGTCACCTCGGTGGGCAACCTGGCGATCCGTGTGGAAACCTCCGACGGCCGCGCCAACTACTACCGCAAGATCCTCAGCAGCGCCTGGTCCAAGCAGTTGCTCTATTTCAAGGCCGGCGCCTACATCAACGATAACTACGGCGACAGCAGCGAGGGCGCGCGGGTGACCATCTTCCACCTGAACTCGGCGCACCGCTGATTTCCCATTCACCGGCCTGATGAGGCACGGGGCGAGCGGACTGCGCGTAGAATGCGCGACACACCCGCACGCCCCGTCGCCTTGCCACCGAGACCGCCATGGCCCGCCTGAAACTGGAATTCCCCGAAGAACTGTTCATTTACCAAACCAAGCTCACCGTCCGCGTCACCGACATCAACGGGGCCAACCACCTGGGCAACGACTCGATGATCTCGATGATCTCCGAGGCCCGCGCACGCTTCCTGTTCGACTACGGCATCCGCGAGACCGGCATCATCGTCACCGACCTGGCCACCACCTACCGCGCCGAAGCCCACGCCCGCGACCAGTTGCTATTCGAGGTTGGCGTGATGGACTTCAACAAGTACGGCGGCGACATCATCTTCCGTATCACCCGCCCCGCCGACGGCACGCTCGTGGCCATGGCCAAGTCGGGCTTCGTGTTCTTCGATTACAAGGCCGGCAAGGTCGTG
Organism: Pseudomonas nitroreducens TX1; assembly: GCF_000313755.1. Lineage (GTDB taxonomy): Bacteria > Pseudomonadota > Gammaproteobacteria > Pseudomonadales > Pseudomonadaceae > Pseudomonas > Pseudomonas nitroreducens_A. Next base: position 8,977 of record NZ_AMZB01000072.1, read on the forward strand.
CCGATCCCCGAGGCCTTCCGCGACACCTTCCCCAACGTCAACTGGGTCGCCTGACGCTCCAGCACGGGGCACGCCGCCACACGGCGCGCCCTTCGATGGATCACCCCTGATCCTCGCCTCCCCCTCATTCTCTTGATTCGACTGGGATTTTTCATCCTGGCCCGCGCCTTGCTGTGCACAAGGCGATGGTAGTCAACGGCGATTACCCGACTTCGACAAAGGCGTCGCATCCACACCCGCGCAGTGCGGTGGGTGGAGCGACGCCTTTTTCGTTTGCCCCGGCGCAGGGGCACTGGGGTCTGATGACGTTTTGCCGCGACCGCGACGGCGCCGCATTTTGCGCAGTGTTAGGCGCGAGGAGTGTGGTTTGGCCATTCCAGATGAACGACGAGTAACGCAGCACTGCGCAAAATGCGGCCCGTCCCTTCGGGTTGCGCGGCAAATCACGCCATGCGTCGTTGCGGGACTTGAAAAGGGAATGACCATTTCCTGCATCCCGCGCCTAGCCTGGCGTGATTTGTCGCAGCAACGCGGCTTGCGTCAAAACGTCATCAGCCCCCTACGACCTTCTCGAACCCGGCGGCTGCCATGTGGCGCGCGACCGGGCTCCTCTACCGTCGATGATGAGGTGTTCGATGAACACGAGTTTCTGGAAAGCCGGCCATGCGCCGACCCTGTTTGCCGCCTTCCTGTATTTCGACCTGAGCTTCATGGTCTGGTACGTCCTCGGCCCGTTGGCGGTGCAGATCGCCACCGACCTGCAACTGACCACCCAGCAGCGCGCGCTGATGGTCGCAACGCCGATCCTCTCCGGCGCCATCCTGCGCTTCCTCATGGGCCTGCTGGCTGATCGCTGGTCGCCCAAGGCGGCCGGCATCCTCGGCCAGGTCATCGTCATCGGCGCACTGTTCGGTGCCTGGCAACTGGGCATCCACAGCCTGGAGCAGGCAATGATCCTCGGCGTGCTGCTGGGCATGGCCGGCGCCTCGTTCGCCGTGGCGTTGCCGCTGGCCTCGCAGTGGTACCCGCCGCAGCACCAGGGCAAGGCCATGGGCATCGCCGGCGCAGGCAACTCCGGCACCGTGCTCACCGCGCTGTTCGCACCGGCCATCGCCGCCGCATTCGGCTGGCAGAACGTGTTCGGCTTCGCGCTGATCCCGCTGCTGGCCACCCTGGTGGTGTTCACCCTGCTGGCCCGCAATGCCCCGGAGCGGCCGCCGGCCAAATCCCTGGGGGACTACCTGAAGGCCCTGGGCGACCGTGACAGCTGGTGGTTCATGTTCTTCTACAGCGTGACCTTTGGCGGTTTCCTCGGCCTTGCCAGCACCCTGCCTGGCTACTTCCACGACCAGTACGGCCTCGATCCGGTGAAGGCCGGCTACTACACGGCGGCCTGCGTTTTCGCCGGCAGCCTCATGCGCCCGCTGGGCGGCGCCCTGGCCGACCGCATTGGCGGCATCCGCAGCCTGCTGGTGATGTACACCGTGGCATCGATCTGCATCGCCGCCGTGGGCTTCCACCTGACCAGCGCGATGGCGGCGCTGAGCCTCTTCGTGGTCGCCATGCTCAGCCTCGGCGCGGGCAACGGCGCGGTGTTCCAGTTGGTTCCGCAGCGCTTCCGCCAGACCATCGGCGTGATGACCGGCCTGATCGGCATGGCCGGCGGCATCGGCGGCTTCTGCCTGACGGCGGGCCTGGGCGCGATCAAGCAGGCCACCGGTGACTACCAGATCGGCCTCTGGTTGTTCGCCAGCCTCGGCGTACTGGCCTGGTTCGGCCTGCACGCGGTGAAAGCCCGCTGGCGCACCACCTGGGGCAGCGCGGCCGTCACCGCCGCACGGGTCTGAACGATGCGCTCCTACCGGTGTTCCCCATGACCCTGCAGGTAACCTTCGCCCAGGCCAGCGCCACCGGTCCGCGCGACGAGAACCAGGATGCCCTGCGGGTGGTCACCCCACCCGCAGGGCTGGCCGCCAGCAAGGGTCACCTGTTCGCCATCGCCGACGGCGTCAGCCATTGCGCCGACGGCGGCCTGGCCGCGCGGTTGACCCTGCAGGCGCTCGCCGCCGACTACTACGCCACCCCCGAGACCTGGGCCGTCGCCCAGGCCCTGGACCGCCTGCTGATCTCGCAGAACCGCTGGCTGCAAGCCAACGGTGGCGGCCAGCCCTTGCTCACCACCCTGACCGCGCTGGTCCTGCGGGGCCGGCGCTTCACCCTGGCCCATGTCGGCGATTGCCGCCTGTACCGCTGGAGTCCCGGTCAGCTGGACTGCCTGACCCAGGACCACGTCTGGGAGCAGCCGGGCATGCAGCACGTGCTCAAGCGCGCGCTGGGCCTGGATCAGCACCTTGTGGTGGATTACCGCGACGGCGAGCTGGAGGCGGGGCAATGCTTCCTGCTGGTCAGCGACGGCGTCTGGGCCTCCCTGGGCGACAGCGCCATCCAGCGCCTGCTGGAGGACGCCCAATCCCTGCAGGCCTGCGCCGACGCATTGGTCAGTGCCGCGCACCTGGCCGGCAGCCAGGACAACGCCAGCGCCCTGCTGCTGCAGGTGGGCGAACTGCCGCCGGCGAGCCTGGGAGATGCCCTTGCCCAGCTCGACCACTGGCCCGCGCCGCCCGCGCTGCGGGATGACCAGGAGTTCGAAGGGTGGCAGGTGGAATGCAGACTGGCCCAGTCGCGCCAATCACTGATCTACCGCGTGCGTGATCGACAGCATCGCCCCTGGTTGCTCAAGACCCTGCCGCCGGCGCTGCGCGATTCTCCGGAAGCCGCCCAGGCGCTCCTGCTGGAAGAATGGTTCCTGCGCCGCGTGCAGGGCCGCTATTTTCCCGAGCTGCACAGCCTGCCGCAGCGCCAGCACCTGTACTATGCGATGCGCGAGTACCGGGGGCAGACGCTGGACGAGCACCTGAAACTCAACGGCCCGTTGAACCTGCCCGACTGGCTGGACCTCGCCCAGCGCCTGCTGCGCGGCCTGGGCCAGTTGCATCGGCGCAACATCCTGCACCGCGACATCAAGCCGGAGAACCTGCACTGGGCCGACGACGGCGAGCTGCGCCTGCTGGACTTCGGCCTGGCCTACTGCCCTGGATTATCGCGGGAAGACCCGCACGACCTGCCCGGCACCCCGAGCTACCTCGCCCCGGAATCCTTCCAGGGCGCGGCGCCGGACGCTCGGCAGGACCTGTACGCCGCCGGGGTCACGCTGTACCGCCTGCTCTGCGGGCACTACCCCTACGGCGAGATCGAAGCCTTCCAGCATCCGCGCTTCGGCACGCCGGCCCCGGCAAGCCGCTACCGTCCGGACGCACCGGCCTGGCTCGACGACTGGCTGGCGAAGCTGACTGCCGTCCAGCCGCAGCAGCGCTTCGAGACTGCCGAGCAATGCCTGCTCGCCCTGGAACAAGGCGAGCGGCAAGCCCCTGCGCGTCCTCGCCCGCTGCTGGAGCGCGAGCCACTGCGGGTCTGGCGCGGCGTCGCCCTGGCCTCGCTGGCGATCAACCTGGGGCTGCTGCTCTGGCTGCTGCACAAAGGCTGAAGGCGCACCAGTTCGGTTCAGAACGCATCACCGCGGTGCAGCAAAATGGCCGGCCGGTACAACAGGCGAACCGAAAGCCCCGGAAATCGGGGCCCGAGCAAGTTGGCACAGCCCCTGCAGTGACCTTGCAACAATCTACAAAAGCGCGTCCCTCAACGAAGAGGCTCGCACTTTCCCGATCGATCGGGACTTGGACAAAGGCGTCCTCGCTGGGTAACCGGCGGGACGCCTTTTTTGTTTTCCGTGATTTATCCGTGACGCGGAGCCCCGACATGAAAAAGCTCAAGCTCGTCCTGATCGGCAACGGCATGGCCGGTGTGCGCACCCTGGAAGAACTGCTGAAGATCGCACCGGACCTCTACGACATCACCGTGTTCGGCGCCGAGCCGCACCCCAACTACAACCGCATCCTGCTCTCCCCCGTGCTGGCCGGCGAGCAGGCCTTCGAGGACATCGTCCTCAACGACCTCAACTGGTACAGCGAGAACGGCATCCGGCTGCTGCTCAACCGCAAGGTCAACCGCATCGACCGACATCGTCGCAAGGTCTACGCCGAAGACGGCACCGAGGCCGAGTATGATCGCCTGCTGATCGCCACCGGCTCCAACCCCTTCATCCTGCCAGTGCCGGGCAGCCGCCTGCGGGGCGTGATCGGCTACCGCGACATCGCCGACACCCAGACCATGATCGACACCGCCGCCACTCACAGCCACGCGGTGGTGATCGGCGGCGGCCTGCTCGGCCTGGAAGCGGCCAACGGCCTCAAGCAGCGCGGCATGGACGTCACCGTGGTGCACCTCTCCGACTGGCTGCTGGAACGCCAGCTGGACCGCACTGCCGGCAAGCTGCTGCAGGAAGCGCTGGAATCGCGCGGCATCCACTTCCGCCTGAACACCCACACCGAGGAGCTGATCGACGACGGCAGCGGCCGCGTCTGTGCCATCCGCTTCAAGGACGGCGAAGTGGTCGCCGCCGACCTGGTGGTGATGGCCGCCGGCATCCGCCCCAACACAGAACTGGCAGAGAAGACCGGCCTGCCCTGCAACCGCGGCATCCTGGTCAACGACACCCTGCAGACCTATGACCCACGCATCTACGCCCTGGGCGAATGCGCCAGCCACCGCGGCATCGCTTACGGCCTGGTGGCGCCGCTGTTCGAGCAGGCCAAGGTCTGCGCCAACCACCTGGCCATGCTCGGCTTCGCACGCTACCAGGGCTCGGTGACCTCGACCAAGCTCAAGGTCACCGGCATCGACCTGTTCTCCGCCGGCCAGTTCATGGGCGGCGAAGGCACCGAGACCATCACCCTCTCCGACCCCATCGGCGGCGTGTACAAGAAGCTGGTAATCAAGGACGACGTGCTGGTCGGCGCCTGCCTCTACGGCGACACCGCCGACGGCGGCTGGTATTTCCGGCAGATCCGCGAGAACCACAACGTCGCGCAGATCCGCGACCACCTGATGTTCGGCGAGAGCAGCATTGGCGACGTCGGCCACCAGGGCCAGAACAGCGCGGCGAACATGCCCGACACCGCCGAGGTCTGCGGCTGCAATGGGGTATGCAAGGGCGCCATCGTCAAGGCGATCCAGGAGAACGGCCTCTTCAGCGTCGACGAGGTGAAGAAGCACACCAAGGCAGCCAGCTCCTGCGGCTCCTGTGCCGGCCTTGTCGAGCAGATCCTGATCAGCACCGTGGGCGGCGCGGCGGACGTCAAGCCCAAGAGCGAAAAGGCCATCTGTGGCTGCAGCGATCTCAACCACGGCCAGGTCCGCCAGGCGATCCGCGAGCATCACCTGGTGACCCTGAGCAGCGCCATGCGCTTCATGGACTGGCGCACCCCGGACGGCTGCGCCACCTGTCGCCCGGCATTGAACTACTACCTGATCTCCACCTGGCCGGGCGAGGCCAAGGACGATCCGCAGTCGCGCCTGATCAACGAACGCGCCCACGCCAACATCCAGAAGGACGGTACCTATTCGGTGGTCCCGCGCATGTGGGGGGGCGTCACCAATGCAGCCGAGCTGCGTCGCATTGCCGATGTGGCGGACAAGTACCAGGTGCCCATGGTCAAGGTCACCGGCGGCCAGCGCATCGACCTGCTGGGGATCAGGAAGGACGACCTGCCGGCGATCTGGAAGGAACTGGACATGCCTTCCGGGCACGCCTACGGCAAATCCATCCGCACCGTGAAGACCTGCGTGGGCAGCGAGTTCTGCCGCTTCGGCACGCAGAACTCGACCCAGCTGGGCATCGACCTGGAGCACGACCTGTTCAACATGTGGTCGCCACACAAGGTCAAGCTGGCGGTCTCCGGCTGCCCGCGCAACTGCGCCGAGGCGGGAATCAAGGACATCGGCATCATCGGCGTGGATTCTGGCTGGGAGCTGTACATCGGCGGCAACGGCGGGATCAAGACCGAGGTGGCGGAGTTCTTCGTCAAGCTCAAGACCTCCGACGAAGTCCGCGAGTACAGCGGCGCCTTCCTCCAGCTCTACCGCGAGGAAGCCTTCTACCTCGAGCGCACCGTGCACTACCTGCAGCGCGTCGGAATGGAGCGCATCAGGAAGGCCGTGCTGGAAGACGCGGACAACCGCAAGGCGCTCAACGCCCGCCTGCAGTTCTCCCTGTCGCTGGAGCAGGACCCATGGCAGGAGCGCATCGCCCAGCAGCCGCTGAAGAAGGAATTCGAACGGATTCCCCTCCAGCAGCTGGAGCCCGCCTGAGTGTTCGCCTGGCCCCGCCGTCGGGGCCCCTACCACCCGATTGCTGGAGACACCCCATGAACTGGTTAGACATCTGCGCCCTGGACGACATCAACCCGCTGGGCTCGCGCGTCATCGCCGGCCCCAAGGGCGACATTGCGATCTTCCGCACCTCCGATGACCAGGTCTTCGCCCTTGACGACCGCTGCCCGCACAAGGGCGGCCCGCTATCCCAGGGCCTGATCTACGGCAAGCGCGTGGCCTGCCCGCTGCACAACTGGCAGATCGAGCTGGAAAGCGGCGAGGCGGTAGCCCCAGACCAGGGCTGCGCCCACCGCCACGAGGCGAAGGTCGAAAAGGGCCGCGTACTGCTGGCCCTGCGCGACAACCTTGCCCACTGCGCCTGATCCTGACTTTGCCGAGACCCAAGCGAGGCTGCGCCATGACCCAGAACCGTCGCACTACCGCATCCACTTGCTGCTACTGCGGCGTGGGCTGCGGTGTACTGATCGAGCACGACGACGAGCGCATTCTCGGTGTGCAGGGCGACCCGCGGCATCCAGCCAATTTCGGCCGCCTGTGCAGCAAGGGCTCGACCCTGCACCTCACCGGTGATGCGGATGCCCGCGCGCAGTTCCCGGAGCTGCGCCTGGGTAAAAGCCTGTCCCGCGCCCGTACCGACTGGGACACCGCGCTGGAGCATGCCGCCGGCGTCTTCGCCGAAACCATTCGCGAGCACGGACCGGACAGCGTGGCCTTCTACGTCTCAGGCCAGTTGCTGACCGAGGACTACTACGCCTTCAACAAACTGGCCCGCGCTTTGGTCGGCACCAACAACATCGACAGCAATTCGCGCCTGTGCATGTCCTCGGCAGTGGTCGGCTACAAGCGCAGCCTGGGCGCCGACGCACCGCCCTGCAGCTACGAGGACATCGAGCTGGCCGACTGCGTGATGATTGCCGGCAGCAACATGGCCTACGCCCACCCGGTGCTGTTCCGCCGCCTGGAAGAAGCCCGCGTACGTCGCCCGGAGATGAAGCTGATCGTCATCGACCCGCGCGTCACCGACACCGCCGAGGCAGCCGACCTGCACCTCGCGATCCTGCCGGGCACCGATGTCGCGTTGTTCCACGGCATCCTGCACATCCTGCTCTGGGAAGGCTGGATCGACCGCGCCTTCCTCGACGCCCACACCGATGGCCTGGATGAACTGAAGGCCCTGGTGCGCGACTATGGCCCGCTGGCCGTGGCGGACATCTGCGGCATCGCGGTCGACGACCTGCAGCGCGCGGCCCAGTGGATCGGCCAGTCGTCCAGCTTCCTTTCGCTCTGGTGCATGGGCCTCAACCAGTCCACCGCCGGCAGCGCGAAGAACAGCGCGCTGATCAACCTGCACCTGGCCACCGGGCAGATCGGCCGCCCCGGCGCCGGCCCCTTCTCCCTCACCGGCCAACCCAATGCCATGGGTGGCCGTGAAACCGGCAGCCTATGCAACCTGCTACCCGGCCACCGCGAGGCTGCCAATGCCGAACACCGTGCCGAAATAGCGGCTTACTGGGGCGTCGAGCAATTGCCGGAAACCCCCGGCCTGAGCGCCATCGAGCTCTTCGACGCGGTACGCGACGGGCGTATCAAGGCCTTGTGGATTGCCTGCACCAACCCGGCGCAATCGCTGCCGGACCAGACCCGCGTGCGCGAAGCCCTGGCCGCCTGCCCCTTTGTCATCGTCCAGGAAGCCTTCACCACCAGCGAAACCTGCCAGTACGCGGACCTGCTGCTGCCGGCCGCCAGTTGGGGCGAGAAGGAAGGCACGGTGACCAACTCCGAACGCCGTATCAGCCATGTGCGCCCGGCCATTCCCGCTATCGGCGAGGCGCGGGCGGACTGGGGCATCGTCTGCGATTTCGCCCGTCGCCTGGAGCAGCGCCTGCGTCCCGGCGAAAGCAGCCTGTTCGACTTCGATTCTCCGTCCGCGCTGTTCGACGAATACAAATTGCTGACCCGTGAGCGCGACCTTGATCTCTCCGGCATCGACTACACGCTGCTGGATACCCGCGGCCCGCAGCAATGGCCCTTCCGCGCCGGCGCAACACAGGGCACCGAGCGCCTGTATGGCGACGGCCAGTTTCCCACCGCCAATGGACGCGCGCGGCTGATCGCCGAACCCTACCGCGCACCGAAGGAAAAGCGCGACGCGCGCTATCCGCTGATCCTCAACACGGGCCGCCTGCGCGATCAGTGGCACGGCATGACCCGCACCGGCACCGCACCGCAGCTGTTCGGCCACGTGGAAGAGGCCGTACTCGGCCTGCACCCGGACGAACTGCGCCGCCGACGTATCAGCGACGGCCAACTGGTGCGCCTGCATAGCCGCCGTGGAGAACTGGTGCTGCCGGTGCAAGCCGACGAGCACCTGCGCCCCGGCCAGGCCTTCCTGCCAATGCACTGGGGCGATCGCTTCCTCAAGGGTCTGGGCATCAACGTGCTCACGCTGCCGGCGGTGGACCCGCTGTCCCGCCAGCCCGAGCTGAAACACACCACCGTGGAGGTCAGCCGCATCGAACTGCCCTGGCAGTTCTTCGCCCTGGTGGAAGGCGACGTGCAGAAGCGCTTCGACGCCTTGCGCCCGCTGTTCGAAGACCTGCGCTACGCCAGCTTCAGCCCCATCGGCCGCGAGCGCCCGGCGCTGGTGATCCGTGCAGCGCACGTCGAGGCGCCCAGCGCTGAGTGGCTCGCCTGCATCGACGCCTTGCTTGACCTCGGTGACGGCCCGGTCATGGCCTATGACGACCCGCGCCGCACCGTCGGCAAACGCGTGCGTATCGAACACGCTCGAATTGTCTCGTTGCGCCTGGCCGGCGAAACCGCCGCCCGCGCCTGGCTGCGCGAATTGTGGAAGGACGGCCGCGCCGACCAGGAGCTGCGCCGCTGGCTGCTGGCACCACTGAGCACCGCCCCCGGCAAGGCCGGCGCGGTGGCGGACAAGACACTGTGCAACTGCCTGAACGTCAGCCAGAGCCGCATCCAGACCGGCATCGACAAGGGGCTGGACCTGGAAGGCCTCAAATGCGAACTCAAGTGCGGGACCGCGTGCGGCTCCTGCGTACCGGAAATCAAGCGCCTGCTGGCCCGGAAGCCGCTGGCTGCTACCGCCTGACCCGAGCCGCGAAGACGGCAGCCTGAGGAGAACGACATGAGTGGAAAAGTCTGGCTGATCGGTGCCGGCCCCGGCGATCCGGAACTGCTGACGCTGAAGGCCGTCCGCGCCATGGCCAAGGCCGACGTGGTGCTGATCGACGACCTGGTGAATCCGGCGGTGCTGGAGCACTGCCCTTCAGCCCGGGTGATTTCCGTCGGCAAACGCGGCGGTTGCCGCTCCACACCACAGGATTTCATCCATCGCCTGATGCTGCGCTACGCCCGCCAGGGGCGCCGCGTGGCGCGTCTGAAAGGCGGCGACCCGTGCATCTTCGGCCGTGGCGGCGAAGAAGCCGACTGGCTCACTGCGCGTGGCATCGAGTGCGAGTTGGTCAACGGTATCACCGCCGGGCTGGCAGCAGCGACTCAGTGCGGCATATCCGTGACCCTGCGCGGCGTCAGCCGCGGCGTAACCCTGGTGACCGCCCACACCCAGGACGACAGCCCGCTGAATTGGCGCGGCCTGGCCGAAGGCGGCACGACGCTGGTGGTGTACATGGGTGTGGCGAAACTGGCGGAAATCCGCGACGGCCTGCTCGAAGGAGGTATGGCTGCCGGCACGCCAGTGGCGATGATCGAAAACGCTTCCCTGCCTGCCCAACGCGAGTACCGCTCCCAACTCGCCAGCATGCTGGACGACGCCCAGCGCTTTGCCCTGAAAAGCCCGGCAATCCTGGTGATCGGCAAAGTGGCGGCTGCCGCTCAGCAGGCAATCCTGGCCCGCACCGCCTGAAACTCACTTTTCTGCAGGCAAAGAAAAACCCGGCCTAGGCCGGGTTTTTCTCGTCAGCTCAGACCAATTACTTGGCTTGGGCTTCCACTTCGGCTTCTACGCGGCGGTTAACAGCGCGGCCTTCGGCGGTTGCGTTGTCAGCAACCGGACGGGACTCACCGTAACCAACAGCGTTTACGCGGCCGCCTTCAACACCGTACTCGTTGACCAGTACGTCACGAACAGCGTTGGCACGACGCTCGGACAGCTTCTGGTTGTAGGCGTCGGTGCCGACGGAGTCGGTGTGGCCTTCAACGGTGGTGGAGGTGGACGGGTACTGCTTCATGAAGTCAGCCAGGTTTTTGATGTCAGCGTAGCTGTTCTCTTTAACCTTGGACTTGTCGAAGTCGAACTTCACGTCCAGCTGAACGCGAACGACTTCGGCAACAGCCGGGCAGCCGTTGGCGTCAACGGTGACGTTGGCCGGGGTGTTCGGGCACTTGTCGACGTTGTCGCAGACGCCGTCGTTGTCGGAGTCGGAGCAGACTTCAGCAACCGGCTCAGGAGCCGGGGCCGGCTTGGCGCCGCCGCCGAAGTTCATACCAACGCCCAGGCCGGCCATCCACTCGCCCTGGTGACCGTTGTCACGCTTCTCCAGGCCGTACTGGCCGTCGAGGCTGGCTTTGGCATAGAAGTTTTCGGTGAAGTAGTACTTCAGACCGGTACCGATCATGGCCATGGTCAGGTTCTGACGGCCACCGTTGTCGGAGTTGATGTTGGTCAGGCTCTGGTGGCCAACGCCGGCGGAAACGTACGGACGCAGGTTGCCAGCACCCGGAGTGCCGAAGTGGTAGATGGCATCCAGAGTGCTCAGGTTGCCATGGACCTTCTTGTTGCCGGTCTCGTAGGTGCCACGTACGTCGTGGTACTCACCGTAGGACAGAGCCAGCTCGACGTCGTCGGTCAGGAAGTAGCCGACCGAACCGCCGTACAGATCGGCGTTCTTCATGTTGCGGGTGCTGTCGGTGAAGTAGCGCTTGCCGAAAGCTTCGACTTCGACGGCGCCCTGGCCTTGAGCGAACGCATTGACAGCGGCAGTGGCGATCAGCGAGCCAACTACGACGCCTAAGGTGTTCTTCAGTTTCATCCGTTAAATCCCCATCTTGGTGGTCAATAAGTTGTCTAACCAGAGGCCGTACAACTTGGGTGGCAAGTTTATCAGAACTTGCCAAACAGAGAGACAATATTTCCCGGACTAAGATTCCGTCACATTCGAAAACTTTTCTCTCATTCGATCGAGTGCACGTTTGTAGCGCATTTTCGTGGCGCTAAGCCCCATGTGCATGATGTCGGCGATTTCCTGGAACTCGAGTTCAGCAACAAAGCGAAGCACGAGGATTTCCCGATCAATGGGATTGACATGAACTAGCCAGCGGTCTAGTCCACCTCGCTCTTCGACTTTCGGAGCCTTCTCTTCAGAAGCTTCCTCGATTGGATCCAGACTCAGCGCATCGAGCAATCTGCGTTTACGCCTTTCCTTCCGATACTGCGTAATGCACTCGTTGTAAGTGATGCTGTACAGCCAGGTCTTGAACTTCGACTTTCCCTCGAAGTTCTTCAGACCATACAGCACCTTGAGCATGACCTCTTGACACACATCATCGGCGTCCCGGTCGTTGCCCAGATAGCGCGCACAGACGTTGAAGAGCGTGCGCTGGTAGCGACGCATCAGCTCTTCGTAGGCCCGCGTCACGTGGTAAAGCTCCTCGTGAGAACGCTCCACCAGCTCCTCGTCGGTGAGCTGGCGCGGGTCATAGCGCAAAGGCAGTGATTGCGGCTTGTTCAAGTCGGGTCGGGCCAGGTCAAGTCAGCGTCCGGCTCGGCCTTGCAGCAGCCGTACCGGCAATCGGTCATCATCTTCAGCGACTGGTTACACGCTGATCGAGCAGGATGCGGTTGGCGATCGACACCAGCTCACCCTCGTCTGTCAGCAGGATAGTCTTGATGGTACCAATTTCCTCGATGATGCCTTCGACATCGGCCACTTTCACCTGTTGTCCGACCTGATACAGCTCCCGCACGTAAATACCGGCAATGATCTGCCCCGCCACTTCGCGACTGCCCAGCCCCAGCGCCAGCGCAGCGGCCAGACCGATGGTGATCAGCACGATGGCGATGATGTAGTTGAGCAGATCGGTCTTCACCTCGAGCTGGCCGATGGCCACCGAGATGCTGATGATGATGACCAGCCATTGGGCGACACGGCCCAGGCCGTTGGAGTACTCCAGGCCGACTCCGTCGGCGGCGCCGCGAACGAGGCTGTTGGCCAGCTGCGCGAGCAGGATGCCGACGATCAGCACCAGCGCCGCGCCGAATACCTTGGGCAGGTACAGCGCGAGCATGTCCAGGGTTGCCGAGACGCGCTGCAGGCCAAGGGATTCCGCGGCAGATACGAGGAACACCAGCAGGACGAACCAGTAGACGATCTTGCCGATCAGCGTCGAGACCGGCACCTGGATACCGGCGCGCGACAGCAGCTTGGTCAGGCCGGTCCCCGCCATCAGGCGATCCAGCCCCAGCTTGGCGAGCAGCTTGGAAAGCAGCGCGTCGAGCAGCTTGGCGACGACGAAGCCAAGCAGCACGATCACCAGAGCAGCGAGCAGGTTCGGAATGAACCCGGCCAGCTTGCCCCACAGGGTGTTCATGGCGGTCAGCAGGCTTTGCGTCCAGATGTCGAATTGCATGTTCAATCGGCCTTGTCAGCGGAAGGGGCGGAATTCTGCGCGTGGCGCGAGACGGGTGCAAGGTGCGCGGCGCCGCGGCTCACACCAATGGAAAGGGCCTGGAACCAGTGCCCCATCAGGCTGAACAGATCGCCCGCGCCGACCTGGCGGTTGGCGGTCTTCAGGACGCGGTCCAGCCGCGAATCGTCTCCCGGCTGTTCCGGGGGCATTCGCAGCAGATCGCGCAAGGATTCTTCAAATGGGTCGTGCATGCGCACCTCGCCTGTGTGAGGTGCTTGACGACCTCACCGCCTCATAAGTCACACCTAGAGCCAACGCAGGCGGCGGAAAATCCACCACTGGAATCCCACTATCCCGAGGATCACCCCGCACGCCATGGCGAAGCCGTGGGACGATCCGGAACCGGGAATGCCGCCGACGTTGATGCCCAGGAGACCGGTCACGAAGCTCATGGGCAGGAAAAAGCCGGTGATGATACCAAGCAGGTACATGGTGCGGTTCATCCGCTCGGTAATTCGGCGATGTTCGGCCTCCTGGATCAGGCTGATGCGCTCGCGCACCAGTTCCAGTTCCTCCAGGTTGCGGGTCAGGCGGTTGTACAGTTCGTTCCAGTAGTCCGCATCGTCGGCGACCGTCCAGGACAGCTTGAACTTGACCATCTGCGAGTAGATTTCCCGCTGTGGCGCCAGGTAGCGGCGCAGACCTGCGGCGCGTCGTCGCAGGGTACGCAACTGGTGCTGATCGGGAATGCTGCGCTCATCCTCCTCGATCGCCTCCTCCATGCTGTCGAGTTGGTCCGCGAGGCCGCCGATCAGGGTATCGACACGGTCTGTGAGGTAATGGGCGAGGCTCAGGACCACTTCCGAAGCGGTCTTCGGCCCGCGCCCCGCCTCCAGGTCGGCACGCAGGTCGGCCACGGCCTTGAGCGGTCGCAGGCGCAGGGAGATGACGCGCTGCGACTCAGCGTAGACGCGTAGCGAGACCATGTCCTCCGGCACCGCACCCGGGTTCAGGTTGACCCCGCGCAGGAACAGCAGCAGGCGTTCGCCACCCAGATCCACCAGTCGCGGGCGGGTCGCCTCCTCCAGCAGCAGGTCGCAGGCGAATTCGTTCAGGCCGCTGGATTCGCGCAGCCACGCCTGGGCTTCGGGCACGCCGCGGTCCCAGTGCACCCAGAGGCTTTCCTCCGGCTTGAGATCGAGCAACGGCAACTCGCTGCGAGTGATGCGCCGGCCGCCACCGTGGCCGTCCAGCACGAAGCCGTCGATCAATCCGCGTTCCGTGCCGCTCTCGTACTGCTGCATGCCCCAGTTCCTTCGCTTGGATCGCTGTCGCGAGACACCATGAAAAATGCCGGAAGCTTTCGCTCCCGGCATTGACCCGGACCTTCGCTGGAAGGTTCGATTATTCTGGCATTTTCAATGCCTTAGGCGAGACGATGATGCCATTGTTGTCAGCATAGACGAACTCGCCCGGGCGGAAGGTGATGCCGCCAAAGGTCACGGCCACGTTCAGGTCGCCAATGCCGCGCTTGTCGGTCTTCATCGGGTGGCTGGCCAGCGCCTGGACGCCCAGGTCGGTCTGCGCAATGACGTCGACGTCGCGGATGCAGCCATACACCACGATGCCTTCCCAACCGTTCCTGGCGGCCTTCTCGGCCAGCATGTCGCCCAGCAGTGCACGGCGCAGCGAGCCGCCACCGTCCACCACCAGCACCTTGCCCTTGCCGTCCTTCTCGACCTGCTCCTTGACCAGCGAGTTGTCTTCGAAGCACTTGATGGTGACGATCTCGCCACCGAAGGAATCCCGTCCGCCGAAGTTGCTGAACATCGGCTCGACGACCTGGACCAGCTCCGGGTAGGCATCGCACAGATCGGGGGTGACGTAATGCATGGAGAAGCTCCTCTTGATGAAATCCGGCAGGTTTTCAGGCCTGGATGTGACCGAAAGCCGCAATGGCGTCACAGTCTACTCCCTGCCGCGCCAAGCTCAAGCCTGCGCCAGAGCGCCCTGCCCTTCCGGCAAGCCACTGTGTTCAAGCCAGTATTGCAGCAGTGGCCAGACTTCACGCTGGGCGCCTTTGCTGATCAGCATCTCGACATGACCGAAATCATCGGAGAATCCGTGGCGCCGCCCCAGATGCAGGAACTGCCGAGTCTCGGAGCCAAACTGTTCCAGCAATTTGCGGCAGGCCCAGGCTGGATCCTGGATATCGCCGTCGGAGCCGATGGCCAGCACCGGCAGGGAAGTTCTCTGCAAACCGCCCCACCAGTCGTTGCCCTTCTCGCCGAAGCGGCCAAACAGGCTGTACCAATGCAGCGCCTCCAGGGCGAGCCCCAGCGGCTCGTCCTCCGGGCCGCGCTTGAGCCGCGAGCCGGACAGCCCGCCCATGCGCTTGAGCAGGAAGCGTCCACCCCAGGCCACGGGAGGCAGTTTCAGCGGCCAGTAGGTGCGGCTGACCTGACTGCCGCACAGCGCCGCGCTGGCCGCCAGCCGCTCGTCCAGATAGCCGCCGCCCAGCGCGGCAGCCAGGGTGACACCACCCAGGGAATGCCCCACCCAATGCGGCGCCTGGCCACTCTGCTCGACCACGAAACGGGCAATGGACGGCAGGTCGAAGCGGGCGTAGTCCGCCACGCGATTGCGAGCGTAATCCGCGTTACGCGGCGACAGGCCATGGCCGCGCATTTCGGGGATCCACACATCGAAGCCGACCCGCGCCAGATGCGCGCCCAGGCCGATGCCTTTGGGCGAGTACCAGAAACGGCGGTTGGAAAAGCTGCCGTGCAACAGGACCACCGGCACGCCACGCCGCCCTTCGGCGCGCCCCAGACGGGTGACCGCCAGCTCGACACTGGAATCGGGGCTGTTGTTCGGCTTGAGGCGGTAGACATCCTCGGTGAGGTCGCCGCGCAATTCCGCGCTGACTAGCGCGACGGGAAAGAGTTGACTGCTGCTTTGCATGGAATCGCTTGATCGGGTAGGAGGCGGCCTCACGGC
>NZ_AMZB01000073.1 GCF_000313755.1 Pseudomonas nitroreducens TX1
CCGATGATGGCCATCAAGACCGTCAACTCCCTGTCGCACTACACCGACTGGACCATCGGCCACGTACACGCCGGCGCTCTGGGCTGGGTGGCGATGATCTCCATCGGCTCCCTGTACCACCTGATTCCGAAGGTCTTCGGCCGCGAGCAGATGCACAGCGTTGGCCTGATCAACGCCCACTTCTGGCTGGCTACCATCGGTACCGTGCTCTACATCGCTTCGATGTGGGTCAACGGCATCACCCAGGGTCTGATGTGGCGTGCGATCAACGCCGACGGCACCCTCACCTACTCCTTCGTGGAAGCCCTGCAGGCCAGCCACCCGGGCTTCATCGTCCGTGCACTGGGCGGCGCCTTCTTCGCCTCCGGCATGCTGCTGATGGCCTACAACACCTTCCGTACTGTGCGCGGTTTCAAACTGGCTGACGCCGATGCCGCTGCCCAGATCCCCGCTGTAGGAGCTCACTGATGAAGCACGAAGTAGTCGAGAAGAACATCGGCCTTCTGGCCTTCTTCATGGTCATTGCGGTGAGCATCGGCGGTCTGACCCAGATCGTTCCGCTGTTCTTCCAGGACGTCACCAACAAGCCGGTCGAAGGCATGAAGCCTCGCACCGCGCTGGAACTGGAAGGCCGTGACATCTACATCCGCGAAGGTTGCGTAGGCTGCCATTCGCAGATGGTCCGTCCGTTCCGCGCCGAGACCGAGCGCTATGGCCACTACTCCGTTGCCGGCGAAAGCGTCTGGGACCACCCGTTCCTGTGGGGTTCCAAGCGTACCGGTCCGGACCTGGCCCGCGTCGGCGGCCGCTACTCCGACGACTGGCACCGCGCGCACCTGTACAACCCGCGCAACGTGGTGCCGGAATCGAAGATGCCCTCCTACCCCTGGCTGGTGGAGAACAAGCTCGACGGCAAGGACACGGCGAAGAAAATGGAAGCCCTGCGTACGCTGGGCGTGCCCTACACCGACGAAGACATCGCCGGTGCCCGTGACGCCGTCAAAGGCAAGACCGAGATGGACGCTGTCGTCGCCTACCTGCAAGGCCTCGGCACCATCATCAAGAGCAAACGGTGACTGTGATGGATATCGGAACCATTCGTGGAATCGGCACAGTCGTAGTCATGGTCGCCTTCGTCGGCGTCCTGCTCTGGGCCTACGGCGGCAAACGCAAGGAGCGCTTCGACGAAGACGCCATGCTGCCCTTCGCGGATGACCCGGTCGCCAAAAAGCACGTCGAGCAAGAGCAAGCTTCTAGGAGCAACAAAGAATGACAACCTTCTGGAGTCTGTACGTCACCGTACTTACCCTGGGCACCATCTTCGCCCTGGCGTGGCTGCTGTTCGCCACCCGTCGCGGCCAGCGCAGCGAAGCCACCGACGAGACCGTCGGGCATGCCTTCGACGGCATCGAGGAGTACGACAACCCGCTGCCGAAGTGGTGGTTCATGCTGTTCGTGGCCACTTTCATCTTCGCCCTCGCCTACCTGGTTCTTTATCCGGGCCTGGGCAACTGGAAGGGTCTGCTGCCGGGCTACCAGGACAAGGCCGAATTCGCCAACGGCGAAAAAGGCTGGACCGGTGTGCACCAGTGGGAAAAGGAAATGGCCAAGGCCGACGAGAAGTACGGCCCGCTGTACGCCAAGTTCGGCGCCATGCCGATCGAGGATGTGGCCAAGGACGAACAGGCCCTGAAAATGGGTAACCGCCTGTTCGCTTCCAACTGCTCCGTCTGCCACGGTTCCGACGCCAAGGGCGCCCACGGCTTCCCGAACCTGACCGACGCCGACTGGCGCTGGGGCGGCGAGCCGAAGGACATCATCGCCACCATCGAAGGCGGCCGCCACGCGGCCATGCCGGCCTGGGGCGAAGTCATCGGCGACCAGGGGGTTCATGACGTAGCAGCCTTCGTCACCACCAAGCTGGACGGCCGCAAGCTGCCAGAAGGCGTGACTGACGATCAGGTCGCCAACGGCCAGAAGATCTTCGCCACCAACTGCGTGGCTTGCCACGGCGCGGAAGGCAAAGGCACTGCAGCCATGGGCGCGCCGAACCTGACCCACCCGGCTGCCTTCATCTACGGCTCGAGCTTCGCTCAGCTGCAGCAGACCATCCGCTACGGCCGTCAGGGCCAGATGCCCGCTCAGCTTGAACGTCTGGGCAAGGATCAGGTTCACCTGCTCGCTGCCTACGTGTACAGCCTGTCCCATGGTGAAGGTGAGAAGAGCGCGGAATAATCCTCCTCTTTCCTACACTCATAGCGACACCCAGCGGCGCCGGTTTCTATACCGGCGCCGCTCTATTTCTGGGTCCATAATTCCTTGCGCGACCAACTGTCGCACCGTTGCAACACCCACCACGCCGTATCATTGTTAGGCGTGCAAGCATATTTCTGACCCTCTCGGCATGTATCGACAGGGCGCCCTCCCGCTGCCGTGGAATGCACTGATGAGCAAACAGATTCCGGTCCAGGACGTTACTCCGCCCACCAAGGGCAAGGGTGAAAGCGTCGACCTTTATGCCTCCCGGGAAAAGATCTACACCCGAGCCTTTACCGGGTTCTTCCGAAACCTCCGCATGGCCGGGGGCG
The DNA here is from genome assembly GCF_000313755.1 of Pseudomonas nitroreducens TX1. Taxonomy (GTDB): domain Bacteria; phylum Pseudomonadota; class Gammaproteobacteria; order Pseudomonadales; family Pseudomonadaceae; genus Pseudomonas; species Pseudomonas nitroreducens_A. The sequence goes on from NZ_AMZB01000073.1 coordinate 2,589, forward strand.
CCCTCCTCTTCCTTCTCTACTTCGGCACCGTGTGGCTGACGTGGAACGGCCGCCAGGCCGTGCTCTGGGACCTGCCCGAGCGAAAGTTCTACATCTTCGGCGCCACCTTCTGGCCGCAGGACTTCATTCTGCTCTCGGGCCTGCTCATCATCAGCGCGTTCGGGCTGTTCTTCATCACCGTGTTCGCTGGCCGCGTCTGGTGCGGTTACACCTGCCCGCAGAGCGTCTGGACCTGGATCTTCATGTGGTGCGAAAAGGTCACCGAGGGTGACCGCAACCAGCGCATGAAGCTCGACAAGGCGCCCATGAGCGGCAACAAGCTGCTGCGCAAGATTGCCAAGCACAGCCTCTGGCTGCTGATCGGCCTGGTCACCGGCCTGACTTTCGTCGGCTATTTCGCCCCCATGCGCGAACTGCTCAGCGACCTGGTCACCGGCCAGGCGGACGGCTGGGCGTACTTCTGGGTCGGCTTCTTCACCCTCGCCACCTACGGCAACGCCGGCTGGCTGCGCGAGCAGGTGTGCATCTACATGTGCCCCTACGCGCGTTTCCAGAGCGTGATGTTCGACAAGGACACCCTGATCGTCTCCTACGATCCGCGTCGTGGCGAGAAGCGTGGCCCGCGCAAGAAATCTCTGGACTACAAGGCCCAGGGCCTGGGCGACTGCATCGACTGCACCATGTGCGTACAGGTCTGCCCGACCGGCATCGACATCCGCGATGGCCTGCAGATCGAGTGCATAGGCTGCGCCGCGTGCATCGACGCCTGCGACAGCATCATGGACAAGATGAACTACCCGCGCGGCCTGATCAGCTACACCACCGAACACAACCTGTCCGGGCAGAAGACCCACCTGGTGCGCCCGCGCCTGATCGGCTACGCCATCGCCCTGTGCGTCATGATCTGCCTGCTGATCACTGCCATCTTCCTGCGCCCGCTGGTGGGCTTCGACGTCAGTAAGGACCGCGTACTCTATCGCGAGAACGCCGAAGGCCGGATCGAGAACGTGTACAGCCTGAAGGTCATGAACAAGGACCAGAAGGACCACACCTACGTGCTCAGCGCCAAGGGCATGGACGGCCTTATCCTGGAAGGCAAGAAGGAAATCTCGGTGGCGGCCGGGGACATCTTCACCATGCCGGTGGAACTGTCCATCGACCCGGAGAAGCTGCCCTCCACCACCAACGAGATCAGCTTCACCATCCAGTCGGTGGACGACCCGTCCATCAGCAAGGAATCCAGCAGCCGCTTCATCGGCCCGCGCGTTCGTTGAACCGCCGCTGAACGAATTGGCACCCCATGTTGCGCATGGGGTGCCAGTGCCGGGCGAAGCACGTAGAATTTGCCCGCCCCTTCACCGGGCAGCGCCAGCGCGGCGTTGCCAGCGAGAGAACTCAAGACCATGCAATCGGCCATGAAAACGCCCGTGGAACCCTGGTACAAGCACCTCTGGCCCTGGATCATCATCGCCATGCTGGCCACCTCGATCGCCCTCAGCCTGACGATGGTCAACATTGCCGTGAACAACCAGGACTCCCTGGTCAGCGACAACTATTACGAAGCCGGCAAGGGCATCAACCGCTCCCTGGACCGCGAGCACCTCGCCCAGCAGCTCAAGCTGCGCGCGAAGATCAGCTTCGACGAGCTGACCGGCGAAGTGGACCTGCGCCTCACCGGCGACAGCCGCCCGGCGACGCTCACCCTGAACCTGCTTTCCCCAACCCTGGAGTCCCAGGACAAGCACCTGGAGCTGCGCGCAGCACCCGCAGAGCCGGGCCGCTACACTGCCAGCCTGGATGCTGCCGTGAAGGGTCGCCGCTTCGTCGAACTGCTCGGCGAGGAGAACGGCAAGACCTGGCGTCTGTTCGAGGAAGAGAAGGTCGCCCCCGGCGGCTCCTTCGACCTCGGCGACGAGCCCCTCAGCGGAGATGAAGCCGAGCGCCCATGAGCGCCCCGCTGCTCTGTTACCACTGCGCGCTGCCGGTTCCCCCCGGCAGCTGCTTCGTTGCGCCCGTCCTGGGCGAACTCCGCGAATTCTGCTGCCCCGGCTGCCAGGCCGTGGCCGAGGCCATCGTCGCCGGCGGCCTGGAAGGCTATTACCGCCACCGAACCGAAGCTGCGCCCAATCCCGACGCCCTGCCCGAACAGCTCGCCGATGAGCTGAAGCTGTTCGATCGCCCCGACGTCCAGCAACCCTTCGTCCAGCACCAGGGCGAGCTGGCCGAGACCACGCTGATCATGGAAGGCATCAGCTGCGCCGCCTGCGGCTGGCTGATCGAGAAACACCTCAAGGGCCTGCCCGCCATCGCCGAAGCTGGTCTCAACCTGTCCAACCACCGCCTGCATGTGCGCTGGTCCGACAGCGAGCTGCCGCTGAGCGAACTGCTCGCCGAACTGCGCAGGATCGGCTACGCCGCACACCCCTTCCAACCGGACCGCGCCGCCGAGCAGTTGCACCAGGAGAACCGCAAGTCCCTGCGCCAACTGGGTGTCGCCGGCCTGCTGTGGTTCCAGGCGATGATGGCGACCATGGCCACCTGGCCGGAATTCAACATCGACCTGAGCCCCGAACTGCACGAGATCCTGCGCTGGGTGGCGATGTTCCTCACCACGCCCATCGTCTTCTACTCCTGCCAGCCATTCTTCCGCGGTGCCGTGCGCGACCTGCGCACACGCCACCTGACCATGGATGTCTCGGTGTCCCTGGCCATCGGCGGCGCCTACCTGGCCGGCATCTGGACCGCCGTCACCGGTCACGGCGACCTGTACTTCGACGCCGTGGGCATGTTCGCCCTGTTCCTGCTCGCCGGCCGCTACCTCGAACGCCGCGCCCGCGAACGCACTGCCGCCGCCACTGCGCAGCTGGTCAACCTGCTGCCCGCATCATGCCTGCGCCTGGACGAAAGCGGCCAGACCAGCCGCGTACTGCTCAGCGAACTGAAGGTTGGCGACCGTGTGCTGGTGCAGCCCGGCGCGGTGATCCCTGCGGACGGCCTGATCCTCGACGGGCAGTCCAGCGTCGACGAATCCCTGCTCACCGGCGAATACCTGCCGCAGCCGCGCCAGAGTGGCGACAGCGTCACCGGCGGCACCCTCAACGTCGAGGGCCCGCTGACCGTGCAGGTCAAGGCACTGGGCGGCGACAGCCGGCTGTCGGCCATCGTCCGCCTGCTCGAACGCGCGCAGTCGGACAAACCGCGCCTCGCCGAACTCGCCGACAAGGCCGCGCAAGGGTTCCTCATCGCGCTACTGGTCCTCGCCGCCGTGGTCGGTCTGTTCTGGTGGCAGCACGACGCGTCACGCGCTTTCTGGGTGGTCCTGGCGATGCTGGTGGCGACCTGCCCTTGCGCCCTCTCCCTGGCCACGCCGACCGCACTGACCGCCGCCACCGGAAGTCTGCACAAACTCGGCCTGCTGGTGACCCGTGGTCACGTGCTGGAAGGCCTGAATCACATCGACACGGTGATCTTCGACAAGACCGGCACCCTTACCGAAGGTCGGCTGACGCTACGTGCGGTCCGGCCGCTGGGGACACTGGACAGCGACGCGTGCCTGGCCCTGGCCGCCGCGCTGGAAAACCGCTCCGAACACCCCATCGCCCGCGCCTTCGGACGCGCGCCGCAGCCCGCCGAAAATGTCGAGAGCCATCCCGGCCTGGGCCTGGAAGGCCTGGCCGGTGATCGCCGCCTGCGCATCGGCGAACCGTCCTTCGTCTGCGCTCTCAGCGGCAGCGCCGCCCCCGAACACCCACAGGAGCCGGGCCAATGGTTGTTGCTGGGGGATGAAAATGGCGTCCTCGCCTGGCTGGTGCTGGACGACCGCATCCGCGAAGATGCCGCCGACCTGCTCGACGCCTGCCGCGCCCGTGGCTGGCGCACCTTGCTGCTGTCCGGCGACAGCTCGCCCATGGTTGGCCGCGTCGCCGCCGAACTGGGCATCGACGACTGCCGGGGCGGCCTCCGCCCGGACGACAAGCTGGAGGTGCTTCGCCAGCTCCACCAGCAAGGCCACCGCGTGCTGATGCTGGGTGACGGCGTGAATGACGTTCCCGTGCTGGCCGCCGCCGACATCAGCGTCGCCATGGGTTCGGCGACGGACCTCGCCAAGACCAGCGCTGACGCGGTGCTGCTGTCCAACCGCCTGGACAGCGTGGTGCAGGCCTTCGGCCTGGCCCGCCGCACCCGTCGAGTGATCATCGAGAACCTGATCTGGGCGGGGCTGTACAATGGCCTGATGTTACCCTTCGCCGCCCTCGGCTGGATCACGCCCGTGTGGGCGGCGGTGGGCATGTCGATCAGCTCGCTGACCGTGGTGCTCAACGCCCTGCGCCTGACCCGGCTGCCCAAGGGCGCCGGCGCCCCGCCAGCAACCACTGCCCTGCCAGCCGCCCCGCAAGCGGTGCAGGCGCTGCCACGGAGTTGAAATGCCCGCTCTCTACATAATGATTCCGGTTGCCGTGGTCATCGTCGGCATCTGCATCGCAATCTTCTTCTGGGCAGTGAACAGCGGCCAGTACGACGACCTGGACGGGCCGGCCCACAGCATCCTGTTCGACGACGAAGACCCCAGGCACCAGGCCGGCATCGACGAAGCCGAGGGTGACGAGTCCCAGGCCAGTCAGAAGCAGGACAAGCGCGATGCCTGATCTGGCGCCGCTGCTGGCGTCGGCGCTGATTCTCGGCCTGCTCGGCGGCGGTCACTGCCTGGGCATGTGCGGCGGCCTGATGGGTGCGCTGACCATGGCCATTCCTGCAGAACAACGCGGCCGACGCCTGCGCCTGCTGCTGGCCTATAACCTGGGCCGCATCCTCAGCTACGCCTGCGCCGGTCTGTTGCTCGGCCTCGCCGGCTGGGCAGTGGCGAGAACGCCGTTCGCCTCGGCGCTGCGGGTGGTTGCAGGCCTGCTGCTGATCGCCATGGGCCTGTACCTGGCCGGGTGGTGGAGTGGCCTGACGCGCATCGAAGCGCTGGGTCGAGGCCTGTGGAAGCGCATCCAGCCCTACGCCAGCCGCCTGCTGCCGGTCACCACGATGCCGCGCGCGGTGCTGCTGGGCGCGCTCTGGGGCTGGCTGCCCTGCGGCCTGGTCTATAGCACCCTGCTCTGGGCTACCAGTCAGGGTTCGGCGGTGGACAGCGCCCTGCTGATGCTCGCCTTCGGCCTGGGCACCTGGCCGGTGCTGCTGGCGACCGGGCTGGCCGCCGAGCGCATCACCGCCCTTCTGCGCAAGCGCAGCGTACGCATGGCCGGCGGCATCCTGGTGATCCTCTTCGGCCTGTGGACCCTGCCCGGCCCCCACCAGGCCTGGATCATGGGCCACGAGATGCACGCCAGCGCCGGCATTTCCCACCATAAAGCCGCTTGATACAGGTCAACAGGCCTCGGTCGGACTCTCCCTAGACTGCGCAGGAAAAGCTCGCCACCGGGGACATCGGCATGCTCGACAATATTCGCTGGGACGCAGATCTGATACGCCGATACGATCTGTCCGGCCCGCGCTACACCTCCTATCCCACAGCCGTGCAGTTCCACGAAGGAGTCGGACCCTTCGACCTGCTGCACGCGCTGCGCGATAGCCAGAAGGCCCAGCGCCCGCTCTCGCTCTACGTGCACGTCCCATTCTGCGCGAACATCTGCTACTACTGCGCCTGCAACAAGGTCATCACCAAGGATCGTGGCCGCAGCGCCCCCTACCTCGCCCGTCTCATCCATGAAATCGAGATCGTCAGCCGCCACCTGGGACGCCAGCAGCAAGTCGAGCAGCTGCACTTCGGCGGAGGCACCCCGACCTTCCTGAGCCCCGGCCAGTTGCGTGAGCTGATGGCGCAACTGCGCACCCATTTCCACTTCGTCGAGGGCGACTTCGGCGACTACGGCATCGAGATCGACCCGCGCGAGGCCGACTGGTCGACCATGGGCCTGCTCCGCGAGCTGGGTTTCAACCGCGCCAGCATCGGCGTGCAGGACTTCAACCTGGACGTGCAGCAGGCCATCAACCGCCTGCAGAGTTTCGACGAGACCCGAGCGATCATCGATGCGGCGCGCACCCTGCAGTTCCGCTCGATCAACATCGACCTGATCTACGGCCTGCCCCGGCAGACCCCGGACACCTTCGCCCGCACCGTCGAACAGGTCATCGCGCTACAGCCCAACCGGTTGTCCGTGTTCAACTACGCGCACCTTCCCGAGCGCTTCCCGCCACAGCGGCGGATCAACGCCGAAGACCTACCCTCGCCAGCGCAGAAACTGGAGATGCTGCAGCGCACCACCGAGCAACTGGAAGCCGCTGGCTACCGCTACATCGGCATGGACCATTTCGCCCTGCCGGACGACGAGCTGGCCATGGCACAGGAAGACGGCACCCTGCAGCGCAACTTCCAGGGCTATACCACCCACGGCCACTGCGACCTGGTGGGCCTGGGCGTCTCATCGATCAGCCAGATCGGCGATTTCTATTGCCAGAACAGCAACGACATCGCCGACTACCAGAACACCCTCGACCAGGGCCAGCTCGCCACGCGCCGCGGCCTGCACTGCAACAAGGACGACCTGATCCGCCGCGCGGTGATCCAGCAGCTGATCTGCCATTTCCAACTCGACTTCGAAGACATCGAGGATCTCTACAACATCGACTTCCGCGGCTATTTTGCAGAAATCTGGGAGGACCTCGAACGCTTCGCCCGGGATGGCCTGATCACCCTCGGCCCGCGCGGCATCGACGTCAGCGCTTCCGGCCGGCTGCTGGTGCGCTCGCTGTGCATGCTGTTCGACCGCTACCTGCCCTTGCAGAACCTCCAGCGTTTTTCGCGGGTCATCTGACCCGCGAGTCCCCGCTGCACGACCGACGGTACAGGGCCAACTGTCGCACCCATTGATACAGGATATGTCCAGCGCCGCCACCCACAGCAACCGCCCTGCCGCGGCCCTTTTCGAAAGGATTCGAGCCCCGATACAACCCCCGTGAAACCTCATCCCCGTCGCTGGGACCAGCGATTCAGACAGGTCGCCAACTGGCGCGCGACTTGCGGTCTGCGGTACCCTTGGTTTTTGTGTGCCATCCCATTCAAGGAACACTCATGGCCGAAACCATCAAAGTGCGCGCCCTGCCCCAGGCGCACTGCAAGGATTGCAGCCTGGCTCCCCTCTGCCTGCCCCTGTCGCTGAACCACAGCGACATGGACGCCCTCGATGAGATCGTCAAACGCGGCCGACCGCTGAAGAAAGGCGAGTTCCTGTTCCGCCAGGGCGATACCTTCGGCTCCGTCTTCGCCGTGCGCTCCGGCGCCCTGAAGACCTTCAGCATCACCGACGGCGGTGAAGAGCAGATCACCGGGTTCCACCTGCCCAGCGAACTGGTCGGCCTCTCCGGCATGGACACCGAAAGCTACCCGGTATCGGCCCAGGCCCTGGAAACCACTTCGGTCTGCGAGATTCCCTTCGAACGCCTGGACGAGTTGTCCGAACAACTGCCGCAACTGCGCCGCCAGCTGTTGCGGGTGATGAGCCGCGAAATCCGCGACGACCAGCAGATGATGATGCTGCTGTCGAAGAAGACCGCCGACGAGCGCATCGCCACCTTCCTGGTGAACCTTTCTGCACGCTTCCGCGCCCGTGGTTTCTCGGCGCAGCAGTTCCGCCTGGCCATGTCGCGCAACGAGATCGGCAACTACCTGGGCCTGGCGGTGGAGACCGTCTCCCGCGTATTCACCCGCTTCCAGCAGAACGGCCTGATCGCCGCCGAAGGCAAGGAAGTGCACATCCTCGACTCCATCGAACTGTGCGCACTGGCCGGCGGCCAGCTGGAAAGCTGACAGACACGAAAGCTGACCCATTGGTTGACTTTCCGGTCATCGAAAACGGGCTCGCCGACTGGCGGGCCCGTTATACTTTGGCCTCTGCAAAAACCGCATCAGGTGCACATCCAGCATGATCCTCAACCCACTCGACCTGAAGTCCGTGATCCGTGCCGTTCCCGACTTTCCCAAGCCCGGCGTCATGTTCCGCGACATCACTCCGCTGTTCCAGTCGCCGCGAGCCCTGCGCTTCGTCGCCGACAGTTTCATCCAGCGCTACGTCGAGGCCGATTTCACCCACATCGGCGCCATGGATGCGCGCGGCTTCCTGATCGGTTCGATCATCGCCTACGAGCTGAACAAACCCCTGGTGCTGTTCCGCAAGCGTGGCAAGCTGCCGGCCGATGTGCTCGCCCAGGCCTACGAGACCGAATACGGCGAAGCCCTGTTGGAAGTCCACGCCGACAGCCTGTGCGAAGGCGACAGCGTGCTGATCTTCGATGACCTGATCGCCACCGGCGGTACCCTGCTGGCCGCCGCCCAACTGGTTCGCCGCATGGGCGCCAGTGTCTTCGAAGCCGCCGCGATCATCGACCTGCCGGAACTGGGTGGCTCAACCAGGCTCAACGACGCGCAAATCCCCACCTACAGCCTGACTGCCTTCGCCCTCGACGAGCAGTGAAATAGCACTGTTGCTGGAAACGGGCGCTCGGGCGCCCGTTTTCGTTTCCGCCCCCCTGCACCCCGCCCTCTTCTGCAAACGCCCCATCCAATGGCTGGTCTTGGCCCGTTTGGCCGGATTCGACTTGGTCTCGGCCACATATGACCTTTCGATTGTCCGACAAGACTCCGAACATGACATCAACCGATGACACATTCCCAGGTGGCATCGCGAACTAACGACAGGGCTCGCTCGGGTTGCCGCAGTTGCCACTTGCCGCGCTTCCCTTTACCAGGCGCCCGCAAAACAACAAGGAGTTAGTCATGAACGCCAGTACCACACCGATCCGCGCCAATTTCCCGGTCCGCCGCATGGATTTCAGCTTCAGCGAAACGCCGAAATACTGGTGGGACGGGCAACCCTTCATGACCCACTTCATGAACAACCTGTCTTCGCTGTTCCCCTACGGCGAGAAGTTCTTCGTCGACAGCGTGCGCGCCGTGCGCGAGCGCATCCAGGACCCGCAGTTGCAGAAGGACGTCAGCGCCTTCATCGGCCAGGAGGCCATGCACTCCAAGGAGCACGCGGCCTACAACGAATACGCCGACGAGCACGGCATCGACCTGGAGACCCTGGAGCTGCGCATCAAGGTGCTGCTCGAATCCATCAGCAAGGTCACCACCAAGAAGCACCAGTTGGCGATCACCTGCGCCCTGGAACACTTCACCGCGACCATGGCCGAGCAATTGCTCAAGCGCGAAGACCTGAGCAGCCAGATGAAGTCGGACAAGATGTACAAGCTGTGGATGTGGCACGCTGTAGAGGAAAACGAGCACAAGGCGGTGGCCTACGACGTCTACCAGCAGGTCTACGGAGGCTACTTCACTCGCACCGCAGTGATGCTGCTGACCACGGTGATCTTCCTCAGCGTCATCGCCGGCTTCCAGATCAACCTGCTGCGCCGCGACGGCCAGTTGTTCAACTGGCGCAGTTGGAAGCACGGCCTGGGCGTGCTGCTGCATCCGCGCCGCGGCTACTTCGTCAACCTGATCCGCCCCTGGCTGGACTACTTCCGCCCCGGCTTCCATCCCTTCGACCATGACACCAAGGCGCTGGAAACCCGCTGGAAGGAAACCCTGGATTTTGCCGGCTGAGCCCTTCGCGGCAAAAAAGAACGCCAGGCAATTGCCTGGCGTTTTTCATTGCAGTCTCTTGCGTCGGTGGCCGTTTGTAAGAGCAACTGCCTTTATCTGCCCCCTACTGGCTATTTCCCCTCTCCCTGACCCTCTCCCTGAAGGGAGAGGGGACTGACCGGCATCAAGCGGAGCACCGAGCCGACCGGCCACTCCGCACGACTCCCTCTCCCTTCAGGCAAATGGCGGGGAAGAGGGACTCTGTAGGAGCGGACCTTGACCGCGAAGGATCAGCCCCGCTGAAGAGCATCACGGAGCAGCTCCGCTCCTACGAAAGCAAAAGCCCGGGGGTCAGCCCTCCTGCCGCCTCGGCAGATCGTCCACCGTGTCGAACCACGACAGCTGCGACGAACACCAGACATGGCACTGCGGCTTGACCAGCTCCGGGTCGTCCAGGGTCACGGTGTTGAGCCCCACCGTGTCGCCGTCGCGTACGCGGAACTCCATCGGCGTGCCGCACTTCACGCAGAAGCGCCGCTCGCCGGCCTCACTGGAACGCCACATCCCCAACTCCCCGGCGGTATAGGTGAAGCCCTTCAGCGGAATCACCGCCCAGGGCACTGCCGGTGAGGCATTGGATTTCTGGCAGATTCGACAGTGGCAGTAACCGGTTTCCTCCGGCTCGGCATCCAGCCGGTAGCGCACCGCACCACAGGCGCAGCCGCCGAACAGGGGCAAGGGCAACATGGCAGCAGTCTCCGCTCGAATAGAAAGACTCAGAGCCTAGCCAGCATGCCGAAGGTCTGCAGCACCGCGACGCCGGTGAAGAGCAACAGGATTTGTCGCTCGGCCAGGGCGCAGACTTCATCGCGCTGTTCCGGCGGACGCTCGAGATAGTCCAGCGACTGCTGGAACAACTGCCGACTGATCAGCCGCGACAGCTGGTTCAGCTCGACTTCGTCGACCTCTGGCAACAGGTGGAACTGGCGGATGTCCTCGGCCATGTCCTCGCCGAACTCATCCATCACCCGCGCCAACGCCTGACGTAGCACCGGTGAGGGTCCGTGGAGCTCGCGCACGCCGATGATGAAAGCCTGAGGGTTGCCTTCGACGAAATCGAAGAACAGTCGCACGGTCTCCCGCGTGACCCGCTGGCCGCGCTCCAGGTCGAGGCCAAAGGGCACGCTGGCGGCGCCCTCCTCCGGCCGGGCACGCTCGGCCGCTTCGCGGCGCAGGTCGCGCAGCGGCTGGCGCAGCTGGGTGGCGATGTCGCGGATGATCGCCAGGCCCAAGTCGTCCACGTCGCCGAAATGCCGGTAGAAGGTGTTCGGGTTCAGCCCCGCTTCCCGCGCCAGCTCCCGCAACCCGAGGCTGCTCAGGCTGCGCCGGCTCCCCGCCAGGCGCAGCGCCGCCTCGATCAGCGCACGCTTGCCGGCGGCCTCCACCGGTCGTTCTTCCTGTCCGATTTCCATGAGATTGGCGCCGACCCCACCTAAGGTTGGTTGTCCCGAAAGTATACAGATGTCTACATTTCAGCACGTAGACAGTTGTATACGCCAGCAACAATCATAACAGGAGCTTGGCAATGGGCACCCAACCTAAGTCTGCCGCGAGCAGACACTGCAAGATCGCCATCATCGGCACCGGCTTTTCCGGGCTGGGCATGGCGATACGCCTGAAGCAGGAAGGCGAGAACGACTTCCTGCTGTTCGAGAAGGATGCCGGCGTCGGCGGCACCTGGCGGGTCAACAACTACCCGGGCTGCGCCTGCGACGTGCAATCCCACGTCTACTCCTTCTCCTTCGAGCCAAACCCGGACTGGACGCGCATGTTCGCCCGCCAGCCGGAAATCCGCGCCTACCTGGAGAACTGCTGGAAGAAGTACCGCCTGGAAGACAAGACGCTGCTCAACACCGAGATGGCGCGCTTGGAATGGAACGACGAACAGCAGCTCTGGCACCTGTTCGACGCCGCCGGTAACCACTACACCGCGAAGGCCGTGGTTTCCGGCATGGGCGCCCTGTCGATTCCCTCGATCCCGGCGCTCAGGGGCCTGGAGAATTTCCAGGGCAAGGCCTTCCACTCCCAGCAGTGGGACCATGACTACGACCTCAAGGGCAAGCGCGTCGCGGTGATCGGCACTGGCGCCTCGGCCATCCAGTTCGTCCCGGAAATCCAGCCGCTGGTGGCCAAGCTCGATCTTTACCAGCGTACCGCGCCGTGGATCCTGCCCAAGCCGGACCGCGCCATCAGCGAGAGGGAACGCGCACGCTTCCGACACTTTCCAGCCGTACAGAAACTCTGGCGCGGCGCCCTCTACAGCATGCTCGAAGGCCGCGTACTGGGCTTCACCTTCGCGCCCTGGGCGATGAAGCTCGTGGGCAAGCTGGCCGAGCGCTTCATTCGCCAGCAGATCAAGGACCCGGACCTGCGCCGCAAGCTGACTCCTGACTACACCATCGGCTGCAAGCGCGTGCTCATGTCGCACAACTACTACCCGGCGCTGGCGGCCTCCAACGCCTCGGTGATCGTCGACGGCATCCGCGAGATCAAGGCGAACAGCATCATCACCAGCGACGGTCGTGAGCGCCAGGTGGACGCCATCATCTTCGGCACCGGCTTCACTGCCAACGACCCGATCCCCCGCGGCGTGGTGTTCGGCAAGGGTGGCGTCGACCTGCTCGACACCTGGAAGAATGGCCCGGAAGCCTACAAGGGCACCATGACCCGCGGCTTCCCCAACCTGTTCTTCCTCATGGGCCCGAACACCGGCCTGGGCCACAACTCGATGGTCTACATGATCGAATCGCAGATCGCCTACGTGCTGGGCGCCATCAAGCTGATGGATCGCCGCGAGTTGCAGAGCGTCGAAGTCAAGGAAGAGGTACAGGAGCGCTGGAACGAGAAGCTGCAGCGCGGCCTCAACCACAGCGTGTGGAACACCGGCGGCTGCAAGAGCTGGTACCTGCACCCGGTGAGCGGGCGCAACTGCACCCTGTGGCCGGGCTTCACCTGGCGCTTCCGCGCCCTGACCAGCCAGTTCGACCCCGGTGCCTATCATCTGAAGGCCAAGCCCCTGAGCAGCCCTGTCGTCCAACCGCAACGCCACGCCGAGGAGGTGCCGGCATGAAGAACTTCGAGAACAAAGTCGCCGCCATCACTGGCGCGGGTTCCGGCATTGGCCGCGCCCTGGCCGTGGAGCTGGCCTCCCGTGGCTGCCACCTGGCACTGGCGGACGTGAATGCCGTGGGCCTGGAGGAAACCCGCCAGTTGCTCGCCTCATCCGGCGTGCGCGTGTCCATCGACACCGTAAACGTCGCCGACCGCGCGCAGGTGCATGCCTGGGCCGACAAGGCCGCACGCGAACACGGCAAGGTCAACCTGGTGTTCAACAACGCCGGCGTCGCCCACGCCGGCACCGTGGAAGCCAGCGACTACGAAGAGTACGAGTGGATCACCAACATCAATTTCTGGGGCGTGGTATACGGCACCAAGGCCTTCCTGCCGCACCTCAAGGCGTCCGGTGACGGCCACATCGTCAACGTGTCCAGCGTGTTCGGCCTGTTCTCCCAGCCGGGCATGAGCGCCTACAACGCCACCAAGTTCGCCGTGCGCGGTTTCACCGAGTCGCTGCGCCAGGAGCTGGACATGGAGCGCGGCGGCGTCTCCGCCAGCTGCGTGCACCCTGGCGGGATCAAGACCAACATCGCCAAGACCGCACGGATGAACGACAGCATGGTCAAGGTCACTGGGCAGAACGCGGAGGCCGCGCGCAGCCAGTTCAACGACCAACTGCTGCGCACCACCCCGCAGAAAGCCGCACAGGTGATCATTCGCGGCGTGGAGCGCGATTCGCGTCGAATCCTGATCGGCACCGACGCCCACGCCATCGACGTGATGCTGCGCCTGCTGCCGGTCTGGTACCAGAAGGTGGTCACCGGCAGCATGAAACTGGCCAAGCGCTTCGCTCCCAAGCCCAAGCGCAAAGCCGCCACCGAAGGCTACGAGGCCAAGTAATCCGTCATTTCCAAGAGTCCCTTTTTCCCTGTCGGGCCGGCGCCCACCCCCCTTTCCCCCGGATGGGCGCCGTTTTTTCCAGCACTCGTCGCGCTGCGTATACTGGCTGTCCGCACCCGGAAATGACCCAAGGATGACGACCATGAGCCCGACGCTCCCTGCCTTCCGCTATCACCCCGCCCCGCTTGCCACCGGCAGCGTGGTCGCCTCGGGCGCGATCTGCCTGTGCTGCGAACAGGCACGCGGCTTCATCTACACCGCTTCTGTCTACACCCGCCACGATCTGCCGGAGCACTGCCTGTGCCCCTGGTGCATCGCCGATGGCAGTGCTGCCGAGCGCTTCGAGGCGAGCTTCGCCGATGACTATCCGCTGCTGGATGCCGGCGTACCCGATGCCGTGGTGCGCGAGGTCTGCGAGCGCACGCCGGGGTTCGCTTCCTGGCAGCAGGAGCACTGGCTCAGTTGCTGCGGCGACGCCTGCGCCTTTCATGGCGATGCGAAGCGCGAGGACATAGTCGCCCTCGGCGCCGCCGGGCTGGCCGGGCATTTCCCTGACTTCGCCTGGCCGGAGAAAACCTGGCTGCAGGTGGTCGAGCACTACCAGCCGGCGGGCGACCCGGCGATCTATCACTTCCGCTGCCTGCACTGCGGCACGACGCACTTCGGCATGGATTTCACCTGAGCAACCGGGGCGGCTCAGAGGCCCATCTGCTTGGCGATGATCTCGTTCATGATCTCCCGTGTGCCGCCGCCGATGGAGAGGATGCGATTGTCGCGGTACAGCCGCTCCACCAGGCTCTCGCGCATGTAGCCCATGCCCCCCAGCACCTGGACCGCGTCGTAGGTCACGCGGTCCGCGACGTCAGTGGCAAAGTTCTTGGCCATGGAAATTTCCCTGATGACACTCCTGCCGGCAGCCATTTTCGCCGCCTGGCGGTAGGTAAATTCGCGGGACACTTCGACCTGCGTCGCCATTTCCGCCAACCGGTGCTTGAGCACCTGGAACTTGCCGACCGGCTTGCCGAAGGCCTCGCGCTCGCGGCTCCACGCCAGCGCCTCGTCCAGCGCCAATTGCGCGGTCATGTTGGCCATGATCGCCAGTGCCAGACGCTCGCTCTGGAAGTTCGCCATGATGCAGGCGAAGCCCATGTTCTCTGCGCCGATGAGGTTTTCCACCGGCACCTTGCAATCGTCGAAGAACAGCTCGGCGGTATCCGACGCCCACCAGCCCATCTTCTTCAGCTTGCGGCTCACCGTGAAGCCGGGAGTGCCCTTCTCCACCAGCAGCAGACTGACTCCACCGAAGCCGTCGCCGCCGGTTCGCACGGCGACGGTGTAGTAGTCGGCGCGCACGCCGCTGGTGATGAAGGTCTTGCTGCCGCTGACGCGGTAGTGGTCGCCGTCGCGCACGGCGCGGGTCTTCAGGCTGGCGACGTCGGAACCACCGGAGGGTTCGGTGACCGCCAGCGCCATGATCTTCTCGCCGGCCAGCACCTGCGGTGCGATGCGCTCGCGCAGCTCCGGACGGCCCCACTTGATCAGTGGCGGGAGGCCGATATCCAGCGAGCCCAGTCCCGCCACCAACCCGCCGGAACCACAGCGCATCAGCTCCTCGCTGGCCGCCACCTTGGCGAACAGGTCGCCCTCGTGGCTGCCGCCCAGCGCCTCGGGATAACCGATGCCGAGGATGCCGGCGTCGCCCGCCTTGCGGTAAAGCTCGCGGGGAAACTCCTCGGCTTCTTCCCAGCCGGCAACGTGGGGCAGGATTTCACGCTCGACGAAGCGCCGCACGCTGTCGCGAACCAGGCGGTGGCTGTCATCGAAGTATTCGGCAAACACGGACATGGCAAGGCTCCAGACGGTTTGCCTGAAACTTACCGAGCGCTTGCTTGGTTTTCAAGGCGAGACACCCGCCATCGGCTAGGACAGATGCGCCGCCCCGAACCGCTCGCGGTACGCAGAAGGCGCTACGCCCGCCGCGCTACGAAAGGCATTGCGGAAGCTTTCCACCGTACCGAAGCCGCATTGCTCGGCGATCCGCTCGACGCTGTCGGCGCTGCTTTCGAGCAATTCGCGGGCCCGCAGCATGCGCTCGTGCTGCAACCAGGCCTTGGGCGTCATGCCGGTCGCCTCGCTGAAACGGCGCAGGAAGGTGCGCTCGCTCATGGCCACGCGGCTCGCCAGTTCACCGACGGTGATTGACCGGTCCAGCCGCTGCCGGGCCCAGTCCAGCAGCCCGGCGAGGTCATGCCGGGGCGCCTGTGCCACCGGCGCGGGAATGAACTGCGCCTGGCCGCCACCCCGCTGTGGCGACATCACCAGACGCCGTGCCACGGTATTGGCCACCTGCGTACCGAAATCCCGCGCCACCAGGTGCAGGCAGGCGTCGATGCCGGCCGCGCTGCCGGCAGAGGTGATCAGTTGCCCGGCGTCCACATAGAGCACCTGGGCATCGACTTCGATGGCCGGGAAGCGCGTCGCCAACTCCTCGGCGTAGCGCCAGTGTGTGGTCGCCCGCTGGCCATCCAACAATCCCGTAGCGGCCAGGACGAAGACTCCGGAGCAGATCGACAGCAAACGCGCGCCTTCGTCATGGGCCTTGCGCAGCGCTTGCACCAACTCGGCGGACGGCGCCTCGGCGCGGTCACGCCAGCCTGGCACGATGAGGGTGCCCGCCGTGTCGAGCGATTCCAGCCCACCGTCGGCGAGCACGCGGATGCCGCCCAATGCACGCATCGGTCCATCATCGACGGCGACGACCCGGTGGCTGTACCAGGGAAAGTCAAACTCGGGACGCGGCAGGCCGAAAATCTCCACGGCGATGCCGAATTCGAAGGTACACAGGCCGTCGTAAGCGAGCACGGCGACTTCCAGAGGATTGCGAGGCATTTGGCGGAAAACTTCCGATCACTGTCCAGGGCGCCACTGTAGCCGACTCGAGCGCTCACATACAGTGCTCCCATCTTCCACAGGAGCCTTGCCATGCCCAGCCTCGTCAGCCAGTTCCCCGCCGCCCTGCCCGCCGATGCCCTCGCCCACTTCAGCCACCGCCTGGCCTTCGAGACCGACTGTTCGGACGTCAACCACGCCCTGCAGAATGGCAAGCAGGATTTCGTCCTGCTCGATGTGCGCAATGCCGCTGCATTCGCCCGCGGGCACGTGCCCGGAGCGCTGAACCTGCCCACTCGCGAAATCGATGCCCGACGCATGGCGCAGTTCGCGCCGGGTACCCTGTTCATCGTCTACTGCGCCGGGCCGCACTGCAACGGCGTGCACCGCGCCGCCGCAAAGCTCGCGGCGCTGGGTTTGCCGGTGAAGGAGATGATCGGAGGGGTTACCGGCTGGCTGGACGAGGGCCTGGCGCTGGTCAGTGCCGAGGGCCACGAGCAACACCGCCCGGAAGAAAGCATCTCGTGCGCCTGCTGAGCATTCGCGAGGCACGGCCGGATGATGTTCCGGCCGTGCTCGACCTGATGCGCTCGCTGGCGGAATTCGAGGGCTATCTCGATGACTTCGCGGTGAACGCCGATGCCCTGCTCACCCGCGCCTTCGGGCCGGCGGCGCAGTGCCAGGTGTTCGTCGCCGAGACTGATGCGATCGTCGGCTACGCCGTCGTCCAAAGCCTCGCCTTCACCCTCGATCTACGCCCGAGCGTTCGGCTCAAGGAGCTCTATGTCGTCCAGGGACAGCGTGGCAGCGGCATGGGCGAACAGTTGCTGCGGCGAGTAGCGCAATGGGCGCTCGAGCAAGGCGCAGGCCGCCTGCTGTGGGACGTGCTGACCGGCAATGACGCGGCGGAACGCTTCTACTCGCGCCTGGGTGGCCGGCGCGAAAGCCAGTGGATTGCCTACCGGATGGATGATCGGGAGCTGCTGCGCCTTGCCGGCGGTTAGCCGCTGATCGGCCGCCGCCCTGCCAGGGCGTGGGCCAGGGTGCCGCCGTCCACCAGTTCCAGCTCGCCACCCAGCGGTACGCCATGGGCGATGCGCGACAGCACCAGTTCGCCGCCGCCGAGCAGTTGGGCGATGTAGTGGGCGGTTGCTTCGCCTTCCACCGTGGGGTTGGTAGCCAGGATGATCTCGCTGAAGTTGCCGGCCTTGATCCGCGCCTCCAGCTCGGGAATACCGATGGCTTCCGGGCCGAGGCCGTCCAGCGGCGACAGGTGCCCCTTGAGCACGAAGTAGCGGCCACGGTAACCGGTCTGTTCGACGGCGAACACGTCCAGCGGACCTTCCACGACGCACAGCAGGCTGTCGTCACGGCGCGGGTCGCTGCACTGCGGGCAGAACTCGTCTTCGGACAAGGTGCGGCACTGCTTGCAATGACCGACGCCCTCCATCGCCTGGGACAGCGCCTGGGCCAGGCGCAGGCCTCCCGTGCGGTCACGCTCCAGCAGCTGCAACGCCATGCGCTGGGCACTCTTCTGGCCCACTCCGGGCAGTGTGCGCAGGGCGTCGATCAGTTGGCGGATCAGCGGCGTGAAGCTCATGGCGGCAGTCTCGGGTTTTCTGAGGGTTGGAACGACTGTAGGAGCGAGCCCGCTCGCGAAGCCCGCCCGGCTATGAGGGCCGGAAGAGCGTTCGCGAGCAAGCTCGCTCCTACAGGGGAAGAGCCTGGATCAGAAAGGCATCTTGAAGCCAGGAGGAAGCTGCATACCGGCAGTCATGCCGGACATCTTCTCCTGGTTGTTCTGCTCGATCTTGCGCACGGCGTCGTTCACCGCGGCAGCGATCAGGTCTTCGAGAATCTCCTTGTCTTCCTGCATCAGGCTGTCATCCAGGGAGACGCGCTTGACGTCATGGCGACCGGTCATCACCACGCTCACCAGGCCGGCGCCGGATTGACCGGTCACTTCGGCGTTGGCCAGCTCTTCCTGCATCTTCTGCATTTTTTCCTGCATCTGCTGGGCCTGCTTCATCAGGCCGGCCATGCCACCTTTCATCATGTCGAGTTCCTCGATTCGTTCAGTCGTGGAGAAAGTCAGAGCCTGTTCGCGGCCTCGCGAGCTGGAGCAGAACTGGGCGAAGCGAGCGAGGGAGCGGAGTTTACACTCCGCAAATGAGCATTCCTCGCTTGCTTTCAACGACGTTCTGTCAACGCGCAGCAGGTCCCGGACTGGCTCTCAGGCCTTCGCCTCCAGGGGTTCAATGGTACCGTCGCGGACCACCGCGGCGAACTGTTGCTTCATCTGTAGCACATAGGGATCGGCGGCAATCGATGCCTCGGCCTGGCGCTGACGCTCGGCGCGCTTGCGCGCGGCAGCCTGGGCCGGGGTTTCCTGCTCGGGCTTCTGCTGGGTGACGTGCAGCGTCAGGGTGCGCCCGTGGTACTGGTTCAGCGCATCGTTCAGGCGACGCTGCTGGGTCGCGTTGAACAGCGCGCTCTGGCCCGGGTCCAGGTGCAGGTGCCAAATGTCTCCGTCCACGGCCACCAGGGTGCAGTTGGCGCCGATGCTGGCGGTCAGGCCAGCCAGGCCGAGGCGCGGGAACAGGTCCAGCCACTCGGCGGCAAGGCCGGTGGCGGGCATGGCGGCGGGCTCGGGTTCCGGCTCGGCCTGCTCCTGCGACGCCTCGCTCTCGAGGTAGCCATAGGACTCCATGTCGACTTCGTAGTAGTCCTCGGCGGGCGGCGGCTCTTCGTCACGGTCGTCATCTTCGGCCAGGTCTTCTACCACGGCCGGTGCGGGTGTCTCTGGCGGAACCGGTGCAGCGGCCTGCGCCGGAGCAGGCACGGCAGGTGCAACTGCAGCAGTTTCGAGCGGCCCTGGAGTGGCGACAACCGTCGCCGAAGGTTCGTCCCACGGCAGGTCGACCGGCGTTTCGGCAACCGGCGGCTGCGGCGCGACGGCGGGAGTAACAGGCTCTGCTGCCACGACCACTTCCGGCAGCGCTTCGAGCGGCGCGGGAGCGGCTTCGACGACGGGCGCGGGTACGGCAACGGGCGCTGCCTCCACCACCGGAGCCGGAGCCGGAGCCGGAGCCGGAGCCGGAGCCGCCTGAGGCTGGGGCGCAGCAACGGCCGGCGCAACTTCGGCGGCCTGAGCTACAGGAGCGACCGGTGCAGGCGCAACAGGCGGCGGAGCAATGGCTGCAACCGGCGCCGCAACGGCAGCGCCGGCCACTGGGTTCGGGTTGGAATCAGCCGTGGCCTTGCTGATCCCCAGGTCCTTTAGTGGTGACCTGGGCGCGCCGTCGGCATCGGCCGGGCGGAACGCCAGCATGCGCAGCAGCACCATCTCGAAGCCGCCACGGGGGTCGGGTGCCAGCGGCAGGTCGCGGCGGCCGATCAGGCCCATCTGGTAGTAGAACTGCACGTCCTCGGCGGGCAAAGCCTGGGCCAGCGCCAGCACGCGGTCGCGGTCGCCCTGGCCGTTGTCCACCGCCTCGGGCAGCGCCTGGGCGATGGCCACGCGGTGCAGCACATTGAGCATTTCGGCCAGCACGCCGCCCCAGTCCGGGCCTTGCTCGGCCAGGTGACGGACGGCTTCCAGCAGTGCACGGGCATCGCCTTCGAGCAGTGCATGGAGCACGCCGTAGACCTGACCGTGATCCAGGGTACCGAGCATGGCGCGCACGTCGGCGGCCAGCACCTTGCCTTCGCCGAAGGCAATGGCCTGGT
This sequence comes from Pseudomonas nitroreducens TX1, assembly GCF_000313755.1. Lineage (GTDB taxonomy): Bacteria > Pseudomonadota > Gammaproteobacteria > Pseudomonadales > Pseudomonadaceae > Pseudomonas > Pseudomonas nitroreducens_A. The sequence goes on from NZ_AMZB01000073.1 coordinate 22,810, forward strand.
CGGTGAGGCTCATGGCGTCACGCATGGAGCCGTCAGCCGCGCGGCCGAGCAGCCACAGCGCATCGTCCTCGAACGGCACGTTTTCGGCGCCCAGGACGTGGGTGAGATGCTCCACCACGCGCTCCGGCGGCATGTTCTTCAGCGAGAATTGCAGGCAGCGCGAGAGGATGGTCACCGGCAGCTTCTGCGGGTCCGTGGTAGCCAGCAGGAACTTCACGTGGGGCGGCGGCTCCTCCAGGGTCTTCAACAGGGCATTGAAGCTGTGGCTGGAGAGCATGTGTACTTCGTCGATCAGGTAGACCTTGTAGCGCCCGCGGCTCGGCGAATACTGCACGTTGTCGAGCAGCTCGCGGGTGTCTTCGACCTTGGTGCGACTGGCGGCGTCGACCTCGATGAGGTCGACGAAGCGGCCTTCGTCGATCTCGCGGCACACCGAGCACTGACCACAGGGCGTGGAGCTGACGCCCGTCTCGCAGTTGAGGCACTTGGCCAGGATGCGCGCAATGGTCGTCTTGCCCACGCCACGGGTACCGGTGAACAGGTAGGCGTGGTGCAGGCGCTGGTTGTCCAGCGCGTTGATCAGGGCCCTGAGCACATGGGTCTGGCCGACCATTTCGCGGAACGAACGCGGACGCCATTTGCGGGCAAGAACCTGATAACTCATTGAAATCCATCGCGACAGGTGGGCAGAAGTGCGCTAATCCTAGCGAAGCGGGCTGTAAATTGCACTCGATGTCCGCACCGGTCGTTGTCGCATCTTGGCAAGGGCCGGGCTACACGGCATTGTGTCGTCGTTCTGCCATCAACGGAGCCTTGATGCGCTTCCTTGCCACCGTCCTGCTGCTGACCGCCACCCTTGCCCAGGCCGAGGACCGTCCCCTGCGCTTCTCAGTGGTCGACAGCTGGGCGATGCCCCTGGCACAGATCGAGAATGGCGAACTGACCGGCGGCATCATGTTCGAGCTGTTCAACGAGGCGGCACACGAACTGGGCCGCCCCGCGGCCTTCCACATAGTGCCCCGTGCCCGTATCGAGCAGGCCCTGCTCAGCCACGCCGTGGACGTGCGCTGCTATGTGTCGCGCAGTTGGATCGAGCACGAGTTCAACGACTACCGCTGGACCGCCCCACTGATGGTCCAGCGTGACCTGCTGGTGGTCCGCGACGCCCCGGCCGACAAGCTGGAAACCCTGCCCAGCCAATCCGTCGGCACCGTACTGGGCTATCACTATCCGCGCCTGCAGCCGCTGCTGGACAGCCACTGGCTGACCCGCGACGACGCTCGCAACCAGGAGCTGGTGCTGAAGAAGCTGCGCATCGGCCGCTATCAGTACGCGATCAGTAGCGATTTCGCGTTGAACTGGTTCAACCGAGAGTTGCCCGAGGCGGAGCGACTGAGAATCGCCAGCGTGATCGAAGAGACGCCACTGTCGTGCATGGTGCTGGACGCGCCTGACGTCCGCACAGACGAAGTGCTTTCGGTACTGGCGAAGATCAAGGCGTCAGGGAAGATCGAGCAGATCCTGGATCACTACCGCTGAGGCGGCGGCTGCATCGACAGGAAGGGGCTGCTGATTTTACTGGCCCCGAAATGGAGGCGGCCCCGCCAGCCACA
>NZ_AMZB01000074.1:0-2500 GCF_000313755.1 Pseudomonas nitroreducens TX1
AGTGAAATAGAACCTGAAACCGTATGCGTACAAGCAGTGGGAGCCTACTTTGTTAGGTGACTGCGTACCTTTTGTATAATGGGTCAGCGACTTATATTCAGTGGCGAGCTTAACCGAATAGGGAAGGCGTAGCGAAAGCGAGTCTTAATAGGGCGAATTAGTCGCTGGGTATAGACCCGAAACCGGGCGATCTATCCATGAGCAGGTTGAAGGTTAGGTAACACTGACTGGAGGACCGAACCCACTCCCGTTGAAAAGGTAGGGGATGACTTGTGGATCGGAGTGAAAGGCTAATCAAGCTCGGAGATAGCTGGTTCTCCTCGAAAGCTATTTAGGTAGCGCCTCACGTATCACTCCAGGGGGTAGAGCACTGTTTCGGCTAGGGGGTCATCCCGACTTACCAAACCGATGCAAACTCCGAATACCTGGAAGTGTCAGCGTGGGAGACACACGGCGGGTGCTAACGTCCGTCGTGAAAAGGGAAACAACCCAGACCGTCAGCTAAGGTCCCAAAGTTATGGTTAAGTGGTAAACGATGTGGGAAGGCTTAGACAGCTAGGAGGTTGGCTTAGAAGCAGCCACCCTTTAAAGAAAGCGTAATAGCTCACTAGTCGAGTCGGCCTGCGCGGAAGATGTAACGGGGCTCAAACCATACACCGAAGCTACGGGTGCATCGCAAGATGTGCGGTAGAGGAGCGTTCTGTAAGCCTGTGAAGGTGAGTTGAGAAGCTTGCTGGAGGTATCAGAAGTGCGAATGCTGACATGAGTAACGACAATGGGAGTGAAAAACTCCCACGCCGAAAGACCAAGGGTTCCTGCGCAACGTTAATCGACGCAGGGTTAGTCGGTCCCTAAGGCGAGGCTGAAGAGCGTAGTCGATGGGAAACAGGTTAATATTCCTGTACTTCTAGTTACTGCGATGGAGGGACGGAGAAGGCTAGGCCAGCTTGGCGTTGGTTGTCCAAGTTTAAGGTGGTAGGCAGAGATCTTAGGTAAATCCGGGGTCTTAATGCCGAGAGCTGATGACGAGTCATCTTTTAGATGATGAAGTGGTTGATGCCATGCTTCCAGGAAAAGCTTCTAAGCTTCAGGTAACTAGGAACCGTACCCCAAACCGACACAGGTGGTTGGGTAGAGAATACCAAGGCGCTTGAGAGAACTCGGGTGAAGGAACTAGGCAAAATGGCACCGTAACTTCGGGAGAAGGTGCGCCGGCGAGGGTGAAGTATTTACTACGTAAGCCCATGCCGGTCGAAGATACCAGGCCGCTGCGACTGTTTATTAAAAACACAGCACTCTGCAAACACGAAAGTGGACGTATAGGGTGTGACGCCTGCCCGGTGCCGGAAGGTTAATTGATGGGGTTAGCGAAAGCGAAGCTCTTGATCGAAGCCCCGGTAAACGGCGGCCGTAACTATAACGGTCCTAAGGTAGCGAAATTCCTTGTCGGGTAAGTTCCGACCTGCACGAATGGCGTAACGATGGCGGCGCTGTCTCCACCCGAGACTCAGTGAAATTGAAATCGCTGTGAAGATGCAGTGTATCCGCGGCTAGACGGAAAGACCCCGTGAACCTTTACTGTAGCTTTGCACTGGACTTTGAGCCTGCTTGTGTAGGATAGGTGGGAGGCTTTGAAGCGTGGACGCCAGTCTGCGTGGAGCCATCCTTGAAATACCACCCTGGCATGCTTGAGGTTCTAACTCTGGTCCGTTATCCGGATCGAGGACAGTGTATGGTGGGCAGTTTGACTGGGGCGGTCTCCTCCTAAAGAGTAACGGAGGAGTACGAAGGTGCGCTCAGACCGGTCGGAAATCGGTCGCAGAGTATAAAGGCAAAAGCGCGCTTGACTGCGAGACAGACACGTCGAGCAGGTACGAAAGTAGGTCTTAGTGATCCGGTGGTTCTGTATGGAAGGGCCATCGCTCAACGGATAAAAGGTACTCCGGGGATAACAGGCTGATACCGCCCAAGAGTTCATATCGACGGCGGTGTTTGGCACCTCGATGTCGGCTCATCACATCCTGGGGCTGAAGCCGGTCCCAAGGGTATGGCTGTTCGCCATTTAAAGTGGTACGCGAGCTGGGTTTAGAACGTCGTGAGACAGTTCGGTCCCTATCTGCCGTGGACGTTTGAGATTTGAGAGGGGCTGCTCCTAGTACGAGAGGACCGGAGTGGACGAACCTCTGGTGTTCCGGTTGTCACGCCAGTGGCATTGCCGGGTAGCTATGTTCGGAATAGATAACCGCTGAAAGCATCTAAGCGGGAAACTAGCCTCAAGATGAGATCTCACTGGGAACTTGATTCCCCTGAAGGGCCGTCGAAGACTACGACGTTGATAGGTCGGGTGTGTAAGCGCTGTGAGGCGTTGAGCTAACCGATACTAATTGCCCGTGAGGCTTGACCATATAACACCCAAACAATTTGCGTGTTGTACGGTGAAGACGTAACGAACCGAAAGTTCGTGTGAACCGCAAAGAACCTGTCACATACCCGAATCTGG
>NZ_AMZB01000075.1 GCF_000313755.1 Pseudomonas nitroreducens TX1
ATACAAGCGAGCTTGCTCGCGAACCGCAGCTTGTCGGCTGATACCAAGCTCAGACACCCCGCCGGACAGCCCCTCTCCCTTCAGGGAGAGGGTCGGGGAGAGGGCCAGATGTTCAGGTTGAACGCTGTCGCTCACACGGGGACCGCATCCCCCTCCCTAGCCCTCCCCCTGAAGGGAGAGGGGACCGTTCGGTGCGAGCGTTTAAAGTAGAGTCAACCTCCCTGTTCGCGAGCAAGCGCGCTCCTGCAAAAAAAGCCTTGGTGCGGCCTCAGCCACCAATCAGATGCTTGAGCGGGTGATAGTCCGCCTTCAGGTTGCCTGCCGCCTTGATGATCGCCTGTTCGATGGCGTTCAGGTGCATGCAGGTCAACTCGATGGCCGCCGCCTGGTTGCCCGACTCGATGTACTCGATCAGCCGCTGGTGCTCGTTGCCGCGACAGGTCTCGTGCTGGTCGTCGTCCAGGGTGGTGGCGTAGAGCGAGGCGCGTTCGATCAGCTTGCGGAAGAAGTCCAGCAGCACCGGGTTGTTCAGCGCTGCCGCCAGCTTGAGGTGGAACTCGCCCAGCAGGTGGACGAACCGCGCGTGGTCCTGGTCGTGGGTCGCCTCTTCCAGGGCCACGTGGTCGCGTAGGTCCTGGATGATTGCGCTGTCCGCGCGGCGGCACAGTTCGCTGACGATGCCGATCTCGATCAGCCGCCGCGTTTCGAACAGCGAGCGGATTTCTTCGTCGCTGGGTAAGGACACCCATGCACCCTTGTTGAGCGCGCTGGAGACCAGCCCGTCCGCTTCCAGATGTTTCAGCGCCGCGCGCACCGAAGTGCGGCTGACCTTGAACAATTCCGCCAATGCCGCCTCGCCCAGCTTCATGCCAGGGCGCAGGGTGCGCTTGCTGATTGCCTCGTAAACCCCTTGGTAGACGCGTTCCACCGTGGACTCGGGGTGTTTCTCCGTCATGACCGACTCCGCCTCTTGCTTGACCCAGGGAAGGATGCCGCAAAACCGTCCGTGCAAAAGCACTTGCAGAAGAAAAATACATCAGCTATTTCTAGATTGCATTCAAATATTGCATACAAAAACAAGAGGAATGCACCAAAATGAATCACTCGTCGTCAGTCGAGGTGCGCCGGGTCAGCAAGCGCTACACCGATGATCCCAATGTCGCTCCTGCCCTCAACGAGGTCTCGGTCGACATTGCCCATAACGAGTTCTTCACCTTGCTGGGGCCGTCCGGCTGCGGCAAGACCACGCTGCTGCGCAGCATCGCCGGCTTCGAGAACGTCACCTCCGGCGACATCCTCGTCGGTGGCGAACGGGTCAACGACCTGCCGCCGTACCGTCGCCGCATCAACACCGTGTTCCAGAGCTACGCCCTGTTCCCGCACATGTCGGTAAGCGAGAACATCGCTTTCGGCCTGGAAATGCAGGGCCTGGCTCGCGGCGAGATCCCCGGTCGAGTGAAGGAAATGCTGGCGCTGGTGCAGATGGAGCACCTGGCGCGGCGCAAGCCGGCGGAGCTCTCCGGCGGCCAGCAGCAACGCGTGGCCCTGGCTCGAGCGCTGGCACCCAAGCCCTCGGTACTGCTGCTCGACGAACCGCTGTCCGCCCTGGACCTGAAGTTGCGCAAGGAGATGCAGGTCGAACTCAAGCGCGTGCAGGAAGAGGCGGGCATCACCTTCATCTTCGTCACCCACGACCAGGAAGAGGCGCTGACCCTGTCCGACCGCATCGCCGTGATGTCCCACGGCAACATCATGCAGATCGGCACACCCAACGAGATCTACGAGCGCCCGACCCATCGCTTCGTCGCGCAGTTTATCGGCGACATCAATTTCCTCCCCGGGCAGATGCGCCAGGGCGGTTTCCATCCCAATGCCATGGCGGCGGAGATCCCCTGCGAGCTGCCGGCGGGCCTGAGCAGCGCCAGCGTGCAACTGGCTTTCCGCCCGGAGCGCTCGAAGCTGGTCGACCCGTCGCAGCCGCATCACCTGCGGGCAGTGATCGAGACAGTGATGTACGTCGGCACCGCCACGCTGTACCGCTGCCGCCTGCCCGACGCCTCGCAGATCACCCTGCGCGAGAGCAACGAGGGCGGCCGCGCCCGCGACGTCGGCGAGGCCGTGGCGGTACACCTGCCGCCCCAGGCCTGCCTGCTGATGGAGGCCTGAGCATGACGGAGTCGCCCACCACCCGCCGCCTGTTGCTGCTGAGCCCCGTGGCGCTGACGCTGCTCGGGCTGATCGCCATCCCGCTGGCGATCATGGGCTACATCAGTCTGCTGCCGCGCAACCTCTATGGCGGCGTCGACTGGCACGCCGACTGGCAGATCCAGAGCTACGTGCAGCTGTTCTTCCAGGAAGACTTCGACGGCAACCTGGAGCTCAACTGGGTCTATGCCCAGGCACTGCTGCGCTCGCTGTTCCAGGCCGGCGGCACTACGCTGCTGTGCTTCCTGTTCGGCTTCCCGGTGGCGCTGTGGATGACCAGCCTCAGCGAGCGTTCGCGCAACCTCATGGTGCTGCTGATCACCATCCCGTTCTGGACCAACCTGCTGATCCGCAACTACGCCTGGCTGATCATCCTCCGTGAGCACGGCTGGATCGCCCAGACGGTCAACGCGCTGTTCCCCCAGGCCGGCGGCATCACCCTGCTGTACAACGACTTCGCGGTCTGCGTCGGGCTGGTCTACAGCTTCCTGCCGTTCATGATCCTGCCGATCTACTCGACCCTGGAGAAGCTCGACTGGCGGCTGGTCGAGGCTGCCTATGACCTCGGTGCCAACCGCTGGAAGGCGTTGCGCCGGGTGATCCTGCCGCTGTCCATGCCGGGCGTGATCGCCGGCTCCCTGCTGGTGTTCGTACCCAGCCTGGGTGCGTTCATCACACCCGCCATCCTCGGCGGCGGCAAGACCCTGATGATCGGCAACCTGATCCAGCAGCAGTTCGGCACCGCGCGCAACTGGCCCCTGGGCGGCTCGCTGTCGTTCCTCTTGCTGGCGATCATGCTGCTCGCGCTGATCGCGTTCGCCCTGTATAGCCGCCGCGCCGCCAAGGCCGTCCACCTGGGAGGAGCCAACGCATGATCGCCCAGCACCTGAAGAAACTCCCCGGCACCCGCGAAACCAGCCTGTTGGTCCTGGCCTACCTGTACCTGCCGATCCTCGTGCTGATCGGTTACAGCTTCAACGCCAACCGTTCGGCCACGGTGTGGACTGAGTTCTCCTTCGCCTGGTACGGCAAGATCGTCGCCAATCCCTCGATCCAGGCGGCGGCATTCAACTCGCTGGTGGTCGCCGGGTTCGCCACCGTGCTGTCCACGGCCATCGCGCTGGCGGCAGCACTGGCGACCTCGCGGCCGTTCTACGGACGGCGGCTGGTGGAGGGCGGCATCAACCTGCCGCTGATCCTGCCGGAGATTGTCATAGCCGTTGCCACGTTGCTGCTGTTCATGTCGCTGGGCATCAAGCTGGGCCTGCTGACGGTGATCGTCGCCCATGTCGGCTTCTGCATTCCCTTTGCCTACCTGCCGATCCGCGCGCGCCTGAATGACTTGGACAAGAGCCTGCTGGAAGCTGCCGGCGACCTGTACGCCGGCCCCTGGCAAGTGTTCCGCCGGGTGACCCTGCCGCTACTGTGGCCGGCGGTGCTGTCCGGCGCGGTGCTGGCGTTCGTGGTCAGCCTCGACGACTTCATCATGACCTTCTTCGTCGCCGGCCCCGGCTCGACGACGCTGCCGGTCTACATCTTCTCGGCCATCAAGGCCGGGGTAACGCCCGAGATCAATGCGATCTCGACCCTCATGCTGGTGATTTCCATCGTCCTCGTGGTGCTGTCGTACTGGCTTGGCCAGCGCGGCAAACCGGACGCCTGATCAAGACTGCCGACCTTTCGCTCTTTCTGGAGAAAACGATGAAGTTGAATGCCCTGCGTCACGGCCTTGCCGGTTTGTCCCTCACTCTGCTGGCCGTCGGCGTCGCCCAGGCCGAGGAGCCCAAGCAGTTGTTCTTCTACAACTGGACCGACTACTACCCGGTGGAGCTGCTGGCCAAGTTCGAGAAGGAGACCGGCATCAAGGTCACCATGGACGGCTATGACAGCAACGAAACCCTGCTGGCCAAGCTGCAGGCCGGCGGCGCCGCGTACGACGTGATCGTGCCGTCGCACTCGATCATGCAGACGCTGATCAACCAGAACCTGCTGCTGGAAATCGACACGCCCAAGCTCGCCAACTTCCAGTACGTGAAGCCGGCCTTCCGCGACCCGGCCTTCGACCCGGGCCGCAAGTATTCGGCGCCCTACCTGTGGGGCACCACCGGTTTCTCCTACGACAGCGCACGGGTGCCGGGCGGCAAGCTGGATGACTCGTGGAAGGAATTCTTCGAGCCGCGTCCAGAGCTGCAAGGCCAGGTTGCCGCGCTGGATACCCCGAGCAGCCTGATCAACGCCGCCGCGCATTACCTGAACGTCGACGAGTGCACCGAGAGCCCGCAGGACGCCAAGAAAATCCTCGAGCTGCTGCAGAAGCAGAAGCCCTTCCTGAAGATGTACAGCTCCGACAATACCGTGGACCGCATGGCCTCCGGCGAAGTGGTGCTGATGCAGAACTGGAACGGTTCCACCGCTCGCGCCACCTTGCAGAAGAGCACCATCAAGTACGTCTACCCGCGTGAGGGCGTGGCCTCCTTCCAGGACAACTTCGCCGTGCCGAAAAGCGCGCCGCACCCGGAGAACGCCAAGGTCTTCATCAACTGGATGATGAAGCCGGAGAACGCCGCCGCGGTGACCAACGCCATCGCCTATTCCAACGGCATCCAGACTGACCAACTGCTCGACGCCAAGTGGAAGGTCATGGACGCCATCAACATGCCGCCGGAGTACGCCGAGCGCCTGCGTCTGGAAAAGGAATGCAGCAACAAGTCCCGCGAGCTGCAGGACCGCATCTGGTCCAAGCTCAAGGGCTGATGTGTTGGCCGAGCCCAATTCAGGCTCGGAACTGCTCTTCGTAGGAGCGAGCTTGCTCGCGAACCGCTCAACGCCGGTGCTGAGCCGGACTCCGGTCGCGAGCAAGCTCGCTCCTACAAGTTTTAACCTGGAGCACGCGTCGGCGAGTTCCTCGGCGGATAACCGCAAGCGGTTATTCGCCCTACGTTTTCACAAGATCGAGGTCCCCATGACCGACAGCTACTGGCTGCGCAACATCCGCCCGCTGGGCAACCCTGCGGAAGACTTTCTCATCCGTGACGGCCGCATCGCCGATCGCCGTCCCGCCAGCAACGCCATGCTGCAATCCGGCGATATCAACGGCGCCGGCCAGCTCCTGCTGCCGCCGCTGGTGGAAAGCCACTGCCACCTGGACAAGACCCTCTGGGGCCAGCCCTGGCGCCCCAACAGCGCCGGCCCCACGCTCAAGGACTACATTGCCAACGAACGCCGCGTACTGCGCGAGATCGACGCGCCGATCTCCGAGCGTGCCGGCGCGCTGCTGGAGCAGTGCATCGCCCGTGGCTCTTTGACCTTCCGCTGCCACGTGGACATCGACCCCGAGCTGGGCCTGCGCCACGTGGTCGCCATGCAGGCGCTGCGCCAGCGGTACGCTGATCTGATCGACATGCAGTTCGTGGTCTTCCCGCAGACCGGCCTGGTCAGTCGCCCGGGCACCGCCGAGCTGATGCGCGAGGCGATGGCGCTGGGCGTGGAAAACGTCGGCGGCCTCGACCCCTGCGGCATCGACGACGACCCCATCGCCCAGCTGGATATCGTCTTCGGCCTGGCCGTGGAATTCGGCCGTGGCGTGGACATCCACCTGCACGACAAGGGCGAGCTGGGCCTCTGGCAGATCGCCCGTATCGCCGACTACACCGAGCGCCACGGCCTGCAGGGCAAGGTGATGATCAGTCACGCCTACTGCCTGGGCATGGCCCCTTGGGAGCAGGTCGAGCCACTGGCTGAGCGGCTCTCCGAGCTGGGCATTTCCCTGATGAGCTCCGCCCCGGCCGATACCCCGGTGCCGCCGTTCCTCGCCCTGCGCGAAGCCGGCGTCAACCTGTGCCTCGGCAGCGACGGCATCCGCGATGCCTGGTCGCCCATGGGCAACGGCGACATGCTCGAACGCGCCATGCTGCTCGCCTTCCGCTTCGACCTGTGCAAGGACGACGACCTCGCCGCCGCCTTCGCCGCGGCCACCGACAACGGCGCCCGTGCGCTGGGTCGCGAGCCGGCGCGTATTGAGGTCGGGGAGGCGGCTGACTTCCTCCTGCTGCCGGTCGAGACCCTCGGCGAGGCCGTGGTCGCGCGCCCGGCCCAGCGCCAGGTGTTCAAGGCCGGCAAGCTGATTGCCGAGCATGGCCGTCTTGTGGAGTCGCGCCTGTGAGCAATCCCCGCATCGGCCTGAAAGCCAGTTTCGTGGTTGGCTTTGATGGTCAGCAGCACGTGCTCTGGCGCCACGGCGAAGTGGTGTTCGAGGGTGGCAGAATTCTCTTCGTCGGGCGGGGTTTCCCCGGCGAAGTCAGCCAGTGGATCGACTACGGCCACGCGCTGATCGGCCCTGGCTTCATCGACCTCGACGCCCTCGGCGACCTCGACTCCACGGTGCTCACCCTCGACAACGGCGCCGAGTGGAAGATGGGCCGCGTCTGGTCTGAAGACTACCTGCGTGCTGGGCCAACCGAGTGCTACAGCCCGGACGAGGAGTTGTTCAAGTACCGCTATGCCTTCACCCAGCTGATCCGCAACGGCATCACCACGGCCATGCCGATCACTTCCATGTACTACCGGCGCTGGGCCGAGCACTACGACGAATTTGCCGGAGTCGCCGCGCTGTCCGCCGAGCTCGGCCTGCGCACCTACCTCGGCCCTTGCTACATGAGCGGCATGACCTATGCCCGCGCCGATGGCAGCCCTGCGCAGCATTGGGACGAAGCTGCCGGCCTTGCCGGTTTGCGAGAGGCCGAACGCTTCTTCCGCGACTTCGACGGCGCGCACAACGGACTGGTGCGTGGCGCGCTGTTACCCGACCGCATCGAGACCTGCACGCCCGCGTTGCTGGAACGCACCGCCGCCGTGCAGCGCGAACTGAACGCGCCGCTACGCCTGCACTGTTGCCAGTCGCGCTACGAGGTGGACCTGGTGCGTCGCCTGCGCGACACGTCCTCGCTGCAGTGGCTCGACAGCTACGGCCTGCTCAACCCGCGCAGCGTGCTGCCCCATGGCATCCTGCACAGCGGCGAGCACGAGTTGCAGCGTCTGGCGGACTCGGGCGCGAGCCTGGTGCATTGCCCGGTGGTGTTCGCGCGCGAAGGCGATGCGCTGGACTCCTTCGGCGGTTATCGCGCACGCGGTATCAACCTCGCCATGGGCACTGACACCTTCCCGGCGGACATGCTCGACAACCTGCGCCAGGGCCTGAACATCGCGCGGGTGAGGGAGGGCGATGCCGAACACACGCGCATGCTCGATCTGTACAACGCCGCAACCCTCGGCGGCGCACAGGCGCTGGGTCGAGACGACCTCGGTCGTCTCGCTGTCGGCGCCCGCGCGGACATCACCGTGTTCCGCCTTGGCGACTTCCATCAGGGCCCGTTCTTCGACCCGCTGAAAAACCTGTTCACCGCCGGCCGCGGCGACGACTGCATCGCCAGCTTCATCGACGGTCGCTGCGTGATGCAGGGCGGCCAGGTGATCGGCATCGACTACGCCGACCTGCAGCGCCGCGCCGATGCGCTGTTCCAGAAGCAGATGCAGCACCACGCCGAGCGCGCCTTCGGTAACCCCCCGTGGCGCACGTTGTTCCGTTCCGCGATTCCCTTTGCCGATTCGTACAGCACCGACGCACCGTTGCTCAACGCGCACGCACCCATTGCTTCGTGAAGGATCAACCCATGCTCAGCTTCGATTTCCAGCAGCTCTCCGCCCGCGAGAAATACAAGATCCTCATCGGCAGTGTGGTACCCCGCCCCATCGCCCTGGTCACCACCCTCGACACCGAGGAGCGCGTGAACGCGGCGCCCTTCAGTTTCTTCAACGCCCTCTCGGCCGACCCGCCGATCCTCGCCCTGGGTGTTGAGAACTACAGCGACCTGAGCCCGAAGGACACCACGCTGAACATCCGCCACAACCAGGAGTTCACGGTGAACATCGTCTCCGATGCACTGGTGGAGGCGATGAACGTTTGCGCGGTGCCCTTCGAGCCGGGTTTCGACGAACTGCTGGCCGCCGGCCTCACTGCCATCCCCGGCACCCGCGTCGGCTGCCCGCGCATCGGCGAGGCGCCGGTGGCGCTGGAGTGCCGGCGGATGATGGCGCTGTCCATCGGCCAATCGCGGGAGATCATCCTCGGCGAAGTGCTGATGGCCCACGTGCGCGACGACCTGATCGACCCGGCCACGCTCTACATCGACCAACTCGGCCTCGACGCCATCGGTCGCATGGGTGGCCACGGTTATGCGCGTACACGGGAGTATTTCGACCTGCCGACGCGGTCGTTGAAGCAGTGGATGGAGGCGCCGGGTGCGGGCGAACGTCTCTGGCTTCAATCCCAAGAACTGGCCTGATGGGGCCGCTCCTACAAGAGCCTCCCAAGAAAAAACGCCCGGCATCTGCCGGGCGTTTTCATTTCACTGCAACACTTACTGCTGATGCAGCTTCCACGCATCCCCGTGGGGAGCGGTGCCCTTGTCATACGGGCGGAACAGGGTCATGTAGGCCAGGCCCAGGATGATCACGATAGCGCCCACCAGGACGATCCCGTAGTTCAGGTACCAGGGCGCGTCCGGTGTGCGCGGCCAGGACATGTTGACGATCGCCAGGACTCCATAGGTCAGCGCCAGGATGTTCACGATCCAGCCCCAGTTGCCCAGGGTGAAGGCGCCGCTGGGCTTCCAGCCACGTGCGCGGGCGAAGAGGGCGCCGCCGACGATCATCTGGAACGACAGGTAGATGCCGATGGCGGCGAAGCTCACCACCATGGCGATGGCATTCTGCAGGTAGAAGCCGGCGCAGACGATCACGCTGGGGATTACGCCGCAGGCGATCAGCGCGGCCACCGGCACGTGGGTGTTGGGCGACAGGCGCTTGAGCAGGCCGCTGCCCATCACCATCTCGTCGCGCGCATAGGAGTACAGCAGGCGGCTGGCGGCGGCCTGCAGACTGAGCACGCAGGAGACGAACGAGACGATGATCACCGCCATCACCAGGCGCGCGCCGGTCACGCCGAAGGCGTTGTCGAGGATGGTGGTCATCGGGTCCTTGTCCGCGCCGGAGATCACCGCCTGCATGTCCGGTACCGCGAGGATCAGTGCCAGGGCGGCGAAGATGGCCGCGCCGCCGCCGATCCAGATGGTCATGCGCATGGCCTTGGGAATACGACGGCTGGGGTTCGGGGTTTCCTCGGCGACGTCACCGCAGGCCTCGAAGCCGTAGTAGAGGAACATCCCCGCCAGCGAGGCGGTGAGGAAGGCCGGCCAGTAGCTGCCGTCGATGCGGATGTCGAAGGTGTTGAACAGCACCGAGAACGGCTGGTGGCGCTCGAAGATCAGCAGGTAGGTGCCGATCACCAGCGCGCCGAGCAGTTCACAGATGAAGCCGAACATCGCCACGCGGGCCAGCAGCTTGGTGCCCGAGAGGTTCAGCAGGGTGGCGATCACCGTCAGCGCCAGGGCAACGAAGGTGTTGGTCACCGGCGTGGACTCGAAGCCGAGCAGGGTGGCGATGTACGGGCCGGCGCCCAGGGCCACGGCGGCGATGGTTACGCACAGCGACACCGAGTAGATCCAGCCGACCATCCATGCCCAGCGCTTGCCCACCAGGCGTCGGGCCCAGGGGTACACGCCGCCGGAGATGGGGAATTGCGAGACCACTTCGCAGAAGATCAGGCACACCAGCAGCTGCCCGATGCCCACCAGCAGGTAGGACCAGAACATCGGCGGGCCGCCGGCGGCCAGGCACAGGCCGAACAGGGTGTACACGCCGACCACCGGCGAGAGGTAGGTGAAGCCCAGGGCGAAGTTCTGCCAGAGGGTCATGCTGCGTTCGAAATTGGAGGTGTAGCCCAGCGCGCGGAGCTGCTCCGCGTCGCGGTCCAGGGCAATGCCTGGCTGGATCGGACTGTTCATCGTGGTTGTCCTGTTTGAGGTTTTCGCGTCGGCAGTGCAACGGAAAGCGTTGTTGTTATTGTTCGGCGCGCGGATCGAGCCGCGCGCCGTCTTCCTTCAAACCTCAGGCCCTGGTCGTTACAGCTTGATCCAGGTGGCTTTGAGCTCGGTGTACTTGTCGAAGGCGTGGAGCGACTTGTCGCGACCGTTGCCCGACTGCTTGAAGCCGCCGAAGGGCGCGGTCATGTCGCCGCCGTCGTACATGTTCACCCACACGCTGCCGGCGCGCAGGGCGCGGGCGGTGAGGTGGGCCTTGGAGATGTCGCGGGTCCAGACCGCCGCCGCCAGCCCGTACGGGGTGTCGTTGGCGATGCGAATGGCCTCCTCGGCGTCCTCGAACTCGATGACCGAGAGCACCGGGCCAAAGATTTCCTCGCGGGCGATCTTCATGGCGTTGCTCACGCCGTCGAACAGGGTCGGCTCGACGTAGGTGCCGCCGGTTTCTTCCAGCACGCGCTTGCCGCCGGTGAGGATCGTCGCGCCTTCGTCCTGGCCGGCCTGGATGTAGCCCAGCACCTGCTCCAGCTGACGTCCATCGACCAGCGCGCCGACGTTGGTTTCCGGGTCCAGCGGGTGGCCGGCTTTCCAGCCTTTGAGCGCCTCGACAACGAGCGGCAGGAATTTCGCCTTGATCGACTTCTGCACCAGCAGGCGGGAGCCGGCGGTGCACACTTCGCCCTGGTTGAAGGCGATGGCGGCGGCCGCGGCTTCGGCGGCGGCCTGCAGGTCTGGCGCATCCTCGAACACGATGTTCGGGCTCTTGCCGCCAGCTTCCAGCCAGACGCGCTTCATGTTCGATTCGCCGGCGTAGACCATCAGTTGCTTAGCGATTTTAGTGGAGCCGGTGAAGACCACGGTATCCACATCCATGTGCAGGGACAGGGCCTTGCCGACGGTGTGGCCGTAGCCTGGCAGCACGTTCAGCACGCCGGCCGGCAGGCCCGCGTCGATGGCCAGCTGGGCGATGCGGATGGCGGTCAGCGGCGAGCGCTCCGAGGGCTTCAAGATCACCGAGTTGCCGGTGGCCAGCGCCGGGCCGAGTTTCCAGGCGGCCATCATCAGCGGGAAGTTCCACGGCACGATGGCGGCGACTACGCCCACCGGCTCGCGGGTGACCAGGCCGAGCTGGTCATGGGAGGTGGCGGCCACTTCGTCGTAGACCTTGTCGATGGCCTCGCCGCTCCAGCGCAGGGAATCGGCGGCGCCCGGCAGGTCGACGTTCAGCGAGTCGCCGATGGGCTTGCCCATGTCCAGGGTTTCCAGCAACGCCAGCTCCTCGGCGTGCTCTTCCAGCAGGGCGGCGAAGCGGATCATCACGGCCTTGCGGGTGGCTGGCGCTTCACGCGACCAGACGCCGGAATCGAAGGTGGCGCGGGCGCTCTGCACGGCGCGCTCGGCATCGGCGGCATCGCAGCTGGCCACCTTGGCCAACAGGCGCCCGTCCACCGGGCTGATGCACTCGAAGGTCTCGCCAGAGGCGGAGGCCAGGTATTCGCCCTGGATGAAGGCGCGGCCCTCGATCTTCAGGGCCTTGGCGCGGGCTTCCCATTCGGCGCGGGTTGGCTGGCTCATGCGTATCGCTCCTCGTTGTTGCTGTTGTTGGCGGAGACGGCCTGCGGACCGTCGCTGGCAAATACATTTGAAACCATATCTTATGTTTTTGCGGTTGCCAATACAGGGCGGAAAATGAGCGTTTGAAAGGGGTTTTCGTGGTAAAAGGCCTTGCTGAAAGTCCTGAAAGCGATTTAAAAATATGGAGACATAGTTTTGCGCGAAGCCTTAGCCGGGCTTGCCGGTAGACTTCGACAGCGCCCCGAACCGCACGCCAGAACAGGAATATTCCGCGCAGGAAGCGTCCTTGCTCCGCGCACTGCTGCCTATGAACGAATTCAGGAAAGTCCGCCCCGCCAGCTTCATGCGCCTGCGCCAGGAAGGGCGTACCGAGGAAGTCGCGCGCCGACTGGTGGAGATGGTCGACCTCGGCCTTTACGCCGAAGGTGAGCAACTGCCCAGCGAAAGCGAGCTGGCCATGCAGTTCGGCGTCGCCACCGTGACCCTGCGCGATGCCTTGGCCGAGTTGCGTGAACGCGGCGTGATCGAGACCCGGCGCGGGCGCAACGGTGGCAGCTTCGTCTGCTCGCCGCAGCACACCTCCGAAGACGCCCTGCTGGGGCAGCTGCGCCAGATGAGTGCGTTGGAACTGCGCGACCTGGGCGACGAACACGTGGCCATCGCCGGTGCCGCCGCACGCCTGGCGGCGCAACGCTCCACCTCCGATGAGCAGGCGCGCATCGCTCAATACCTCGACGCCTTGGCAAGTGCCACCACGCGGCAGGAGCAGCGCCGTGCCGATGCGCGTTTCCACATAGAGATCGCCGTGGCGGCCCAGTCCGTGCGCCTCACTCACGCCGAGACGCGCCTGCAGGCGGAAATCGGCGAATGGCTGTGGCTGCCGGTGGAAGGCTTCCCCGGTGCCGCGGCCATCGAACAGGAGCATCGCGCCATTCTCGAAGCGATCTGCGCCGGCGACTCGAACCTGGCCGGCGCGCTGGCCGAGGCCCATGTCACCCGCGGCATCAAGCGGCTGATCAACCTGCGACTGAGCCTGCTCGCCGACGACGGCTGACTGGCACAGCGCTTGCTGCTTTCACGGCGCGCGATGGGGACGCGCAACAAACCGACTGAGCGGGCCTGCCTGGCCCGCGTGATAACAAGAACAGCGAGGCACGCGGTCATGTCCAGCGAACACACCATGGATGAACTCCAACACTGCGCCCAGCGTATCGACGCTTCCATCCGTAACGTTTTCCAGCGTCTCGACGAGCTGGCGGATGAAGTCGTGGCGATCTGGCGCACGCTGGCAGAGGAGGGCAAGCGCCCGTCCTCCAAGGACCTCGGCGCCCTGCGCCCGCGCATCCAGCATGACCTGACCGATGACGGTACGCGCCTGCATGGCACCGGCGTGGTGATCGAGCCGGGCGAGCTGACCGACCAGGAGATGTACCTGGAGTGGTGGTACCACGGCCGCGGCGACAAGGTCGTGCCCATGAGCCTGAACTTCAACCGGCGCAGCGAAAGCTTCTACAACTACCTCAACATGCCCTGGTTCTCCCGCCCGCGCGCGAGTGGCCAACCCTCGGTGGTCGGCCCCTTCGTCGATCTCTACGGCACCGACCTGTACATCCTCGCCTTCTCCGTGCCGATCCAGGTGGACGGCCGCTTCATCGGCGTAGCCGCCGCCGACATCGCCCTGCACGAGTTCGAGGGCGTGCTGCTGGGCAGCCTGATGCAGATGGGCCATGAGGCCCTGGTGGTGAACGGTGAAGGGCGGGTCGTTGCTGCCAATACCGCCAACTGGTTCACCGGCGATCTCGCCCGACGCACGCTGGCGCGCGATGCGCAGGGGCGCGAGCAGGAGCTGGCGGCGTCCTTCTCGCACTGGGCGGTCATCGAGCGACCGCTGAACCGTCGTCTCGCCGGCGCCGCCTGAGGCTGCCAAACGCTGCGTAAACGGCTAGGCTAGGGCGGTTCCCTCATCGACGGATACCGCCATGAGCCAGTCGCTCGACACCCTCTCCGATTTCGAACCCTTGAGTGCAGTGGATGCCCGCGTTCTCGGGTGCCTGATCGAAAAACAGCTCACCACCCCCGAAGCCTACCCGCTGACCCTCAACGCCCTGGTCACCGCGTGCAACCAGAAGACCAGCCGGGACCCGGTGATGAACCTCACCCCCGGCCAGGTCGGCCAGTCCCTGCGCCACCTTGAGGGCCGCGAGATGACCCGCCTGGTCATGGGCAGCCGTGCCGATCGTTGGGAGCAGCGCCTGGACAAGGCGCTGGAGCTGGTCAAGCCGCAGGTCATCCTGCTGGGCCTGCTGTTCCTTCGCGGCCCGCAGACCCTCAACGAACTGCTCACCCGCAGCCAGCGCATGCACGACTTCGATGACACGGAAGAAGTCCGCCACCAGCTGGAACGCCTCGCCAGCCGTGGCATGGCCGTGCAGCTGGAACGCCTGAGCGGCCAGCGCGAAGACCGCTACATGCACCTGTTGGGCACCGAGGAAGACCGCGAGGCAGCCATCGCCGCCAGCGGCAGCCGCTCCTCCAGCGAACGCAGCGATGGTGGTGGCCATGACGAAGGGCGTCTGGTTGAGTTGGAAGGCCGCATCGCGGCGCTCGAAGAACGCCTCGCGATGCTGGAGCTTGGGATCTCCCGAGATTGATTCGGAAGATTCTTCTGACGAGCCGACCAAGGTCGGCCTTTCAGACCGCTAATCCCGCGATAATATTTGCCGTCGATAGTTACGCTTTCCCCCGCTTCGCCCCGGAGTACCCCATGAGTCGCAAACCCTCCCAGGCCCAGCTGACCGCCGTGCTCAGCCAGCTCACGGAAACCGACTTCAAATCCATCGGCGACCTCACTGGTCCCCGCGAAGCCAACCTCTTCGCCATCCGCGAACTGTTCCGCCAAGGGCTCATCAAGGGCGTGCTGATCGACGACCCGCTGGGCCGCGCGGACGAAGACGGCCCGCTGCTGTGCAACGCCGAACGGCTTCGCCTGCGCAAGCCATGCGTGGAAGTGGTGACGGAAGAACTGGCCGAACCGCTGATGCCGCGGCTGGGATTCCTGACGCTCTAGGCAAATCGCGGGCAAGAAAAAAGGCGCTGGGCTTGAGGCTCAGCGCCTTTTTTCTTTGGATTTGGTGGAGCCGGGGGGATCCGACCTAGATTTCAGGATCGGACCCTAGGCGCCTTGGGGATCAAGCCGGGACCGGGCCGAGGTCCGATGCTGTCTGGCTTTCTCAGTGCTTAAACATAGGAAGGATTCTGCGAGCGTCAAGGACGGTACAAGAAAAACCGTGGTTGAACGGCTGATTTTGGTTGGGTGGAATAGCTGCGCTATTGGGATTTGAACCAGTGAACTGACAGTAGGTTTCACAAGCGTTGCCTGACCAATGCTCAGCGATCTGCTCCTAACAGCATTGCAGTACGGCCGGTCTACATAGGCAACCAGGCGGGACAGCGACGAATATCCATGAACAGTGGTTCGCTATAGGGCCGGTGCAGCCAGTGTTTCAGTGCCACCTGGTTGCCCCGGCGAAGCTTGCGGTCGTCAACCTTCCGAAAGTTTCGCGGCGGACCTTTGCGCCAACTGGAGAAACTGTCGCTGTGAAAGCGTGCCAGGCGCTGGCGAACGGCAACGGACTTCGGGTCCCAGTTGACCTCTTCGATGTCCCAGAGGGCATACACATAGTCGTACTGGCAGACTCGGCGACGGTAGGTGCGGGCCATGTCATGACTCCTGACGGATTATCTGGCTGACATGGCGACCTCCTTGGCTGGGTGGTGAGAGTGCTCGGCTGGCAGATGTGTAGTGCCAGTATGCGTCGTGGTGGGTGTGAGGCGGGAAAGACTATTCATACCGGGCCAAATGCCAGGAGCCTGAGCGCGTAGTCTGCGTAGTCTGCGTAGTTGGCAGCACAGGACTTCCTCGCGCTACCTGACTTGCTGAGTGCACAAAGGCTTCCCGATTCAACGATGAGTCACCCGCGTATAGCCCTGAGAAATCTCCAGCAGCGGATGCTTCAGTGGGGGTTGGTCTAAATGGACATTCTTGAGCGCAATCGCATTTTGAATGAGCTGCAGCAGCAGTTGGCTAGCGGCGAGATCACGATTGGAGGAGCAGTGCGACGCCTGCGCAAGGAAGTGACTGGCTTGCAGCAGGCCAGATTTGCACAGATGTGCAAACTGTCATTGCGTGCCTTGCGACAGCTTGAACTGGATGAGAGCAACCCGACGGTTCAGACGTTGAACAGTGTGTTTAATCCCTTTGGCATGCAGGTCGGCATTGTGCCGAAGACTCCGCATTGAGCGGCTGCATGCTGGTTCTTGAGGCTGGATGAGCGCTGGAGAAAGCAAATGGATTATTCATCGGTGCTCTCCGGGGTCATCCAGGCGGTCACTAGGGCTGGCGAGCTTCTAGTCGCAGAGTGGCAGCGTCCTGAGGGACCTCGTGGTGCAGGTGATAAAGCGGATGTTGATGTAGAAATCGAGGCTCTATTGCGGCCTTGCCTGCTTGACCTATTGGATGGGGATTTCTGGGGCGAGGAAACAGGATATTCGCTGACCGGTGCCCCGTTCTGCTGGGTGGTCGATCCTAACGATGGGACTGCTGACTTTTTGAAGGGGTTCAAGGGCTCTGCCATTTCGGTAGGACTACTTGAAAATGCTCAGCCTGTTCTCGGTGTGGTGTATGCGCCTGTGCTAGAAGGGTGCCCAACGCCGACACCGCCTGGCTTTCATCACTGGCACGGCCCAAGTGGCAATTGCCGGCGGCAACCGCGAGATCCGCCGTGATCAGGCGGTCCTCCAGTTCACTAGTGATGCAGTTGTCGTGGGGTTCGGCCTGCACTGTGACGGCGACGAGAACAGCCGTCGCAGTTAAAAGTTGCTTGATCATGGGGTGACCTCAAAGGGGGCGGCTATCTTTAGGTTCTATTACAGAACCATGCGGCGAGAAATTAGGTGCTATGATGAAACCTGTCAATTGGTTTCTTATCAGCAGCACCAGTCCGCCCCATCCATTTGGAGATCTGCACGTGGAGCGAGTTACCTTCGAGGATCGCAATTGTTCGGTCGCCCGCTCGGTGGATGTACTGGGCGACTGGTGGAACCTGCTGATCATCCGCGAGCTGCTTTGGGGCACGACGAAGTTCGATGAATTCCAGCGCAACCTGGAGATATCCAAAGGAATCTTGTCCAAGCGCCTGAAGCTGCTTCAGGACTACGGCATCCTCGTAAAGAACACCGTCGGCAGCGGTACCGAGTACGCCCTGACTGAGAAAGGACGAGCTCTTCACGTGATCATCATTGCCATGCTGCAGTGGGGTGATAAGTGGAACCCACTGGCAGAAGGTGCACCGCTGATTCCCATCAATCGCAAGACCGGCGCAACGTTGGCTCCGGTCC
This sequence comes from Pseudomonas nitroreducens TX1, assembly GCF_000313755.1. Lineage (GTDB taxonomy): Bacteria > Pseudomonadota > Gammaproteobacteria > Pseudomonadales > Pseudomonadaceae > Pseudomonas > Pseudomonas nitroreducens_A. The sequence continues at coordinate 17,115 of NZ_AMZB01000075.1, forward strand.
AACTCGCGGATATCAGCGGTATGCCACTCGCATTGGAAGATCTCAGCCTGCGCCCAGGCCCTGGCGCGGATGAGTCGACGCATGAGCGACTGGAGAGGCTGCGTCAGGCCGCTCAGCAGAAGGCCGAGATGAGTCGCTGATCAGATCAGCCCAGAAACGGGTGCCTGCACACGAGCACTGCGCTCGGAGAAACGTAGGCTGGCGAAGGCCAGCAGTAGAAACATCAGCGAGGCAACCAGTAAGCCGGTGTAGCCGAACACGGGATAGATCCACCCCGCGGCAGCTGAGCCAAGGCCAATGCCACCGAACATGAACGAGGATGTCAGGGCCAGGGCAATGCCGCGTTGTTCGGGCATCAGCTCGACGATACGGCGCTGTTGCGAGGGCCACACAATATCGGTCGCCAGCGCCCAGACCACCAGGGCCAGCAGCAAGCCACCAAGCTGCCTTGGCATCACCGCCAGGCCTAACAGGTCCAGTGCCAGAAGTGCGATGCCGAGCAACAGCAAACGTTCGGCACTGGCTCGCAATGCCATACGCGTGACCAGCAGATTGCCCAGCACACCCGCCACTCCCAGCACGCCGAGCGCCAGGGTGATGTCATTTGCGCTGCCATGGAAATCGTTGCCAATAATCGGAGCAAGGAAGGCGTAGGTGGTGAATACACCCGAGGTCACGAAGAACACCACCAGAAACGCACTGAGCGTGGTGGCGTGTGTGAGCAATGCCAGCACATCGGTTAGCGCGGCGCGTTGTCCCTCCACGCGATTTGGCACCCACAGCCCAATCATCGCTGCTGTTAGCAGGCCACTGGCGCCAATGCCGAAGAACAGGCTGCGCGCGCCGAACTCATGGGCGATCCAGGCGCTGATCGGCATTCCGGCGAGGCCGGCGATGCTCAACCCAAGCAGCACGATGGCGATGGCGCTACCTTGTTGCTCACGCGCGACCAGATTCGACCCTAGGGCACCCAGAACGGGACCGATAAAGCCTGCTCCCAGCCCCATCAGTACCCGAGCCAACAGCAACGTTTCATAGTTCGACGCGACAGCAAACAACAGTGCCGACGCGCTGAAGATCGACAGTCCAAGCAACACCTGCAAGCGACGGCGTAGATGGCCCAAGGTCATCTGCAGCAAAGGCGCGGCAACCGCGAAGGTTACGCCGAACACAGTGATCAGCAGCGCACTCTGCGCGTTGCTCAAGGTCCAGGCGGAGGCAATCGCCTCCAGGCTACCGACCACCGACAGTGCGCCGACCGCCTGGACGAAGTAGGCCAGGCTGAGCAGGCGTAACGACAGGCGATCAGCCGCTGAGATGGAGCTGTGCATGGTGCTCTCCAGAAATACAGAAACGCCCGACCTCATGAAGAGATCGGGCGCCGGGTTCAGGCAACCGGGATGGGGTTGTCAATGAGCGACTGGTTGAATTGCTCCACCAGGGCGTGCTCGTTGGGGCCGACATTGGCACGCAGCGCGGTGATGCCATCGACGATCACCTCGGTGGTTGCCGTTTCCAGCTTCGCCAGGGTCTCGGCAATAAAGGCATCCAGCGGCATGGCACGTGGGTCGCCGCTTTTGTGGATCAGGTCGGTGTCGACCCATGGCGGCGCGATTTCCAGCACCTTGACGCTGGTATCACGCAGCATGAAACGCTGCGACATGCTGTAGGAATGGATTGCGGCCTTGGTCGCCGAGTACAGCGCCGTGACGGCAATCGGGATAAACGCTAGCACCGAGCTGTTGTTGATGATGGTAGCGTCCGGCTGACGCTTGAGATGCTCGACAAAGGCGGCGCTGACACGCACTGGCCCCAGCAGGTTGGTCGTCAGCAGGCCGACCGCCTGCTCGTCGTCGAGATCACCCGAAGCGGCATTGTCGAACGGCATGATGCCGGCGTTGTTGATCACCACGTTGAGGTTGGGATGGCGCTCAATCACCTGCTGCGCCACCTGCTTGATCTGCTGTGCATCGTTGATGTCCAGCACCACGGTGTCGATGCCGGGGTTGGCGCGAGCAATCTCGTCCAGCAGGCTTTGACGGCGCCCGGCAATGATCACGGTGTTGCCACGTTTATGGAAAGCTTCGGCCAAGCCGCGACCGATGCCAGAGGTACCGCCGGTGATAAAAATAGTATTGCCGCTGAGTTTCATGCTGGTTCTCCTGAGGTGGGTTCGATCAATGCTGGGCGCTGTAGCGCGGCGCAGGCTGGTTAGTGGAAAGGGTGCTGAACATGGCCTGGCGAGCGGACTCGTAGGCCTGCCATTGGCTGGCGTCATGCAGGGATGGAATGGAAATCAGCTCACCGCGCTCGAAGTCGATCAGTGCGGCGTCGACCAGGGCGCTGGCCGGCATCACGATGGCGGGGTCCAGATGTTCCAGCGGCAGACCGCCGTTGTCCCAGAACTCGGTGGCGGTCGCCCCTGGCAGCACAGCCTGGATACGCACACCTTTGTCGGCCAGTTCGTGATGCAGCGACTGGCTGAAGGCAGTGACAAACGCTTTGCTGCCTCCGTACACGCCGTTGAGCACTTCCGGAGCGATGCTGACGATGGACGAAATGTTGATGATCGCGCCGTTGCCGCGTGCAACAAATCCGGGGATCGCGGCGTAGCTCAAACGCATCAACGCGGTCACGTTGAGGTCGATCATCCGTGTCATCAGGCCGACGTCACTGTCGAGCAGCGGCGTATGGGTACCGATGCCGGCGTTGTTGACCAGCAGGGTAATGCTCGCATCGTCCTTGAGCTTGGCCTCGACAGCGGCCAGGCTCTGGGTGTCGCCGAGATCGGCTTGCAGCACCTCGACCACACGCTGGGTATCGTCGGTGATGCGGCGTGCCAGGTCGTTCAGACGGTCGCGATTACGGGCGACCAAGATCAGGTCATAACCACGCTGAGCCAGGCGCTCAGCGTAGAGGGCACCGATACCCGACGATGCGCCAGTGACCAGTGCGGTGCCTTTCGATGGGTTGCTCATGACGTGTCTCCAAGTGGGGTGGGCTTGGGACACAGCATGGCGAGAATTGGAAAAGACCTAAATGACGTATACAGTCATGTTTTAGGACATCGCTAGAACGAGACCTGACCATGCACAGAATCGGCTACCTACTCTCCGACAACTTCCAGGTGCTGTCGCTCGCCACCCAGACCGTTTTCGAATACGCCAACATCGTGGCCGAAGCGCCGTTCTACTCCATCGCATTTTTCTCCCTCACCGGCGGCATCGTGCGCTCGTCGCTGGGCCTGGGGATCGAAACCCAGGCTCTGGACAGTCCGGGTCTGGCCGACACCTGGATGATCGCCGGGGTTAATACGCCACTGGATACGCCGCCAAGTGAGGCGGCCTTGGCGTTTGTGCGACAGGCTGGGCAACAAGCGCGACGCGTCGCAGGCATCTGCACCGGCGGCTTTGTGCTGGCCCAGGCCGGCCTGCTCGATGGCCGTCGCGCCACCACCCACTGGGCATATGGTGCCGCTCTGCAGCGCCTCTACCCGCAGATCAGCGTTGAGGACGATCGCATTTTCATCATCGATGGCAGTGTGTGGACCTCCGCGGGCATGACCGCCGGTCTAGACCTGGCGCTCGGTATGGTGGAAAAGGATCTTGGACCGGAAGTGGCGCGTTCGGTGGCGCACAAGCTGGTCATGCATCAGCGCCGCTCGGGCGGGCAATCGCAGCATTCGGAAATGCTCAGCCTTGCGCCGAAATCCGACCGCATCCAGAACGCGTTGAACTATGCCCGGCAGAACCTGCACAAACCGCTCAGCGTCGAGGAGCTGGCCGAGGCCGTGCACCTCAGCCCGCGCCAGTTCACTCGCGTGTTCACTACCGAAACCGGGCAATCCCCGGCCAAGGCCATCGAGCGTCTGCGCCTTGAGGCGGCACGGGTGATGATCGAACAGAGCCGTCATTCACTGGACGTGATCGCCAAGGAGACCGGCTTCCGTGATCGTCGCCATATGCGCGAAGTGTTCATCCGCGGCTTTGGTGTTCCGCCGCAAGCGATACGACGGGATGTCCGAGGCGTAAGCCTCTAATCACTCGTTTGAACACGCTCAGGCGTCCTTTTGCTGCAGCCATTCACTCGGACTGCTGCCCACCTTACGGCGGAACGTTCGCGCCAGTGCCGAGGGGCTCTCGTATCCGACCTCGCCTGCAATCACGGCAATGGGCCGCCCCTCACGCAAGCGCTTCTGTGTCAGGCCGATGCGCCAATCGGTCAGATACTCTGCAGGAGTCACGCCTACCACCTGGCGAAAATGCGCCGCGAAACTTGCCCGCGACATACTCGCCAGCGTGGCCAGATCCGCTACTGACCAGGTGCGCTGCGGATCATTGTGCATCGCCGTGAGCGAGCGAGACAGCCGTGGGTTAGCTAGCCCAGCCATCATTCCCGAAGTGATGCTGCGATTAGCGATGAGATGGCGAAGCAGCTGGATCAGCATCAGTTCGAAGAGGCGATTGAGCACTACATCGCGCCCACACTCTTCGCCGAAGGCCTCGGCAAACAACCAGTCGAGACTGCCAGTGAGCCCTGGCAGTTCTCTGAGCGGCTGCACGATGTAATCCGGCAATGCCAGGGTCAGCGGGTTGTTGGCCCCACCATCGAAGTGCAAGGTGGCGCAGACCAATTCGGCAGCATCCACCTCAGTGGCAATCAACTGATGCTGCAACGGCCGCGCCACGAGTATCAGGCTCGGCTCTACCAGCTCGATGAGCTGATTGTGCTTGTCCCTGAAGCTCAAGCGTCCGGAGCGCAGCAGATGGGCATGGCCATAACTGCCTTGTCCGTAGATATCAGTAACGCCACAGAACGCCCCTTGATGGAAGGTGGCGGCGTGTGGATTGAAGTGCTTAAGCAGAACGGATAAGCGATCCATGGCGGACTCAATTTGGACGATCTGTTGCATAACATCGACGATCTGAATCCGAAAGTGAAGTTTCGACTTCTAGTATGGGCTCCAAGCTTGATCGACAAGCTCACTGCTCAACCTACTGGAGAACACCCATGACTCGTATCGCCGCTCTCACCCTGGAACAAGCCCCCGCTGCTTCGCGCACCGCCCTCGAAGGCGTGCAAAAAGGTCTCGGTTTCATCCCCAACGCCTTCAAGACACTGGCCCACGCACCGGCCGCACTGAATGGCTACCTGGCCCTGTCCCAAGCGCTGGGCAAAAGCTCGCTGAGCGTTGCCGAGCGCGAGGTTGCCGCACTGGCCACCTCCGAAGTCAACGGCTGCGACTACTGCATCGCCGCTCACACATTCTTTGGAGGCAAGGCTGGCCTGAGTGCAGACGAAATTCAGAAGGCGCGCTCGGGCTCACTCAGCGCTGTTGCCACGCTGGCACGGCAGATAACCGAAAGCCGTGGCCAACTGAGCGATGGGCAAATCGCCGCCGCACATGAAGCGGGCCTGACCGACAGCAAGATTATCGAGGTGGTGGCCCAAGTCACCTTGCTAACCCTGACCAACTACCTGAACAACATTGCTGGCACGGCTATCGATTTCCCGCCGTCGGCCCACTAGAAGGTCAATCACCATGAACACGGTAACCGTCTATACAACTCAGCAATGTCCTTATTGCCTGAGTGCCAAGAGGCTGCTGGCAAACAAGGGCGTTGTCACCGTCGAAATTGACGTGGAGGCGTCACCGCAACGTTTAGCCGAGATGATGCAAAAATCTCAGCGCAGAACGGTGCCGCAGATATTCATTGGTGACGTACATGTCGGTGGTTTTGACGACCTGGCTGGGCTTGAGCGTAGGGGCGAATTAGATTTGTTGCTGCAGCCCTGATGCTGATAGTTCAAATGCCCCAGATAGCCTTCCTATCTGGGGCATTTCGATCCCTCTGGATTCCTACGGATCTATCTCGCCAGGCTCGTACCTGCCCTAATCCAGTAGTCGTCGAGCGACAGCTTTTGGCCGGTTAGCGCCCATGTCCTAGCCATCCTTGTCCTCCCCCATGTGGAGGATTTGTCATGAACATCATCGCTACCTGCAGCCGTGAGCCCTGGAATAAAGGGAAATTGGTCGGGCAGAAGGCCCCGCTCCGACTGAGAGATATCTGGGCCATACGAGTAAGGCTTCAAATTGCAGAAAGAACCCGGGATTTAGCACTCTTCGATCTAGCCATCGACAGCAAGCTTCGAGCCTGCGACTTAACCAAGCTCCGTGTGCGCGATGTCGCCCATGGCGAGCATGTATCATCACGAGCCATGGTGATGCAGCAAAAAACGCACCGGCCAGTGCAGTTCGAGATCACAGAGCAAACACGGTCTGCTCTCGCCGCCTGGATACATCACGCTCAGCTCCGTGACGAGGACTGCCTTTTTCCGAGCCGGCTGCATACCTCAGACCATCTATCAACTCGTCAATACGCTCGAATCGTCAAAGGCTGGGTGCAAGCTATCGGCCTGGATCCGGCCATGTATGGCACTCACACAATGAGACGTACGAAGGCATCACTTATCTATCGGAGGACGAAGAACCTGCGGGCGGTTCAACTACTGCTAGGCCATACGAAGCTGGAGAGCACCGTTCGATACCTCGGGATTGAGGTCGATGATGCTTTGGAGATGGCGGAACAGACCGAAGTTTGAGCATGCACTCATCGCGACGGTCGAGGACAGGCCGTCGCTAACCGGCCAAAGACAGTCATCAAGTGTCTAGGAAAGTCGACGCGGTTCAAGGATCTCAAGGCTTTATTTCACGCACTGGCGGTGCCGCTGTTTTCCCTTTTTGCAGAACGTAGACCCCGACGATGATGCAAGCCAGTGCCAGCAGATCCGAGGCGTGGATAGGCTCATTCACAAGAATGGTGCCAATTGCCAACGCCACTACCGGTGGGACGTAAGTCACCCCTGCAGCCTTGAGCGCCCCGAGCTGCTGGACTAAAAAATAGTACAGAACGTAAGCAACCCCAGTGCCCATGACGCCTAGACCCAAGACTAGGCCAGTCAAGGCGACAGGTTCGCTTGTGATCCGCTCCATACCATCGAAGCTGGTAGTCACCAGGAGTAACAGCAGCGCAAAACCTATTTGATAAGTCGAGAGCGCGAGAGGGGACAGATTCTTATCTACCAGAAACTTTCTCGCATACACAAACGAGCAGCCAAGGCTTAGAGACCCACCGATCATGAATAGCACGCCACTGAGCGAGATACCGTCAGCAGAGGCGTTCCAGGGCCGGGCTATCAGCATCACACCGAAGAAGCCAATGACCAGCCCTGTGATGGTCATCCGAGTGATGGGCTCTTGGCGCAAAAAGAGAAATGCTGTCAGAAATGTGAATAGAGGTATGGCACCACTGAGCATTCCTGCGATGCCTGATGGTAACAGCGCAGTGCCTTTGGCGAAGGCGAGGTAGTAAAGCGCCGTAGCTAGAAGTGCCATGACGATGAAGTGATGCGATTGCCGTAGATCTGACCAGCTCAAGGCCCTACGTGATATAGCCAGGAGAAGGATGGGGAGGAAGCCGAACAGAACGCGGAGTAGAACGATTTGGATGGGTGAAATCAGCACGGCAGCCCATTTCATGAAGATAAAATTAGTTCCCCAAATCAGTCCTAAAAGGCCAAAGGCGGGGTAGACCAGCTTGTTCATTGAGCAATCCCAAAGCAGCGTGAGCTCGCTATTTAAAACAGCTTCCTGGGGTGAGACAATCGACTTTCTGAAGGCCATGATATAGAAAAACTTCACTATGAATCGGTTCCCTCCCTTCAAAGCGCTCGTGGCATTCGACGCCTCCATGAGACACAACAGCTTCAGTGAGGCGGCACGAGAGCTTCATGTCACCCCTGGCGCCATAGGGCAGCAGATTCAGAAGCTCGAGGCATGGTTGGGCACTGCATTGTTCGTGCGTTCAGTAAGGCAAATACAGCCAACAATTGCGGCTATCCGCTATTGGGAAGATATCCAGGCTTCGCTGATGCGAATTCAGAGGGCCAGTGATGAGTTGCGTATGGATCAGGCAAACGAGGTGTGGTTGTCCATGCCACCAACCCTAGCCGCAAAATGGTTCGCCTCACGAATGGGAGACTTTCTCAGCTTCAGACCGGATATCTCGTTGCACCTGAGTGCATCGACAACCTTGATAGACTTTGAGCGTGATCGAGTTGATCTTGCTATCCGCTATTTTGACGGCAATGACCCCAGCTTAGACTCGACACTGCTTTACGCTGACGAGGCTCGACTTTACTGCGCACCTGCTTATGCTCGGAAGCATTCACTGAACAACCCCGAGGATCTGGTGCGAGTTACACTCCTTCAAACCACCTTACTGCCTCATTGGCCTCAGTGGTTGGAAATGCACACTCGATTGTCTAAAGCCCAAATTTCTGCAATTCCAAGCCAGCACTTCGATCAATCCATATTGGCTATAGAGACTGCCCGTCACGGCCAAGGGGTAGTTTTGAGTAGCTCAATTCTTACCCAGCTAGAGGTTCAAGACGGTTCCCTCATAGAGCCTTTTGAGCTGACCCTACCAGTCAGTAAGGGTTATTTCCTGGTGCACCTGCGGGGCACACAGTTGCGTCCGGCAGCAGCCATCCTCAAACAGTGGTTGATCAAGCGGGCCGAAGAGGAGCGTCTGCTCGCGTGATCCCTGGTGGGCTCGCAAGCGTTGGCGGCGCTCTCGCCGTGGTGTATTAGCCTGGCATTCTTCATCGACTATCCCTGATCAAGTTGCTCAACCGCATAATGCCGTCGCTAGCTTATCTGGCGCAGGGGCGAGCGAAAGGCAAGGTTTTTGTCCAGATGAAGTAAGTGGAGCGGCCAGGTGCCCTCAGGGTGGCGTCAGCTTAAGTCGGAAGCGGATTGCACCCTTCCTTAGGACTCGGTGAAACACAAAGGGGAGCGAAAGCTCCCCTTTTTTGTGGCTGCAGTTTAGTCCCGGTGCGACTTGTTCAGCCGTTCTGCCTTGGTCGTTATTCGGCAGTCAAGAAGCACACGAACGCAGTAGCCATCGCGCCCACGAGCACGACCCCAAGCATCGTATACGGGGGCAGGGCGAGCAGGGTGGGGACATCAGCCTGCGGTCGCGGATCAGCGCGGCATAGCTTCGAGAGACCGCCTCTACCGACAGCGGCGAGCGCCTGTCCGGTGAATGTGTCTCACCCAGGCGCATTCTGTAAATCAGCGCTAGTGCCAACGCCACCATCGCGATGATGATGAACAAAGCTCTCCACCCTATCGCGTCACTCAAAATGCCGCCGATCAATGGGGAGAATCCTGGAGCAGCTGCCATAGCGACCATGGTTAGGGATAAGGCTCGTGCCAGCTCTTCACCGTCATACAAGTCACGAGCAATGGCACGTGATAACACTGCTGTAGCGCACACGCCCAACGCCTGAATGCTCCGCCCTGCAATGAGTGCGGGTAGAGAATCTGCCAATGCGCACACGACACTTCCGAGCATGAAAATGGCCAAGCCGGACAGCACCAGGCGTTGCCGGCCAAAGCGATCCGATAGCGGGCCCACTACCAACTGTCCCAGTCCGAACACTAGGAAAAAGCTACTCAGCGTTCCACTCAGCTGGCTGATTGAGGCTCCCAGGTCGCGTGCCATTGAAGGGAATGCGGGCAGGATGATGTTCGTTGCCAGTGCCCCCATAGCTGCCAGTGCTGCGAGAAGGAGCACAGCACCTGTGTGCAGCGTCGTGATGTTCGAAGCAGGGTTCGAGCTATCGGTTCGGATAGCAGCTACCTGCGGCATTTGGTCGTCGCTCATGCGCTGTTCATCTCTAGCAAATGAATCCTGTACCTCGTCATGAAGGCAGCCTTGAAAAGCTTCAGGGCTGTCCATCAGCGAGGTGTTCATGCAGTTACGAATGCCGCGATTCATGGCGGCACGAGCAGCTCTGCTCGTTTCTTGGCTGGAGCGGCTCGGGCCAAACAGGGGCTTGCTGAGGCGCTCACACTGAATTATTGTATCTACAACATTTGTATATACAATTGTTTGCTTAGGGGGAGCTGATGGGAGGATTCGACGAGAGTGTTCGCTGGCTTGCTGAGGAGGAGAGGGTTCGAGCTCGCCTCAGATCTCCTGGCGTGGCATCCGCCGAAGAGGTCTCCAGTCGTTCTGGTATGGAGATGTTCAACGCGATTTTCGATGGTGAGCTCCCACAGCCACCGATGGGAGACACCCTCAGCTTCATACCGATACAGATGAGCCCAGGTGAGGCTATTTTTCAGGGCCGCCCGCAGGTGCGGCACTACAACCCCATGGGAACGGTTCATGGCGGCTGGTACGCAACGATCCTCGATTCAGCGGTTGGGTGTGCGATCCACACCACGCTACCTGCAGGGAAGGCTTACACGACCTTGGAGCTCAAGGTGAACATGGTGCGGGCCCTGACTGCTGATGTCGCGGTGGTGCGTGCAGAAGGGAAGGTCATCCAGGTAGGGCGACAGGTCGCCATAGCGGAGGGCCGCATTATTGGCCCAGACGGCAAGCTTTATGCGCACGCTACTACCACGTGTTTGATATTCGATTATCGCGCCTGAGTTTCGGCGGGCTGAGTTCACCCGCTTTCACGTGTGTAGTTAAAGGAAGAACCTCAACTGCTTGGAGCTTTGCTTTGAGCGGAGCTTAACTGCCTCAAAGCTAACTGCTCTGAGGCACTGGATATAGTCAGTTCTGGAGTCGGAGTTTGAATATGAAGTACGTTGCGTTTGGAAATACTGGGTTGCGGGTATCCCAGGTAACCCTTGGAACCGGTAATTTCGGCACGGGCTGGGGGCATGGAGCTGATCCAGAAGTCAGCAAGAGCCTCTTTAACGCTTATGCAGAGGCGGGCGGCAATTTCATTGATACTGCTGACAGCTATCAGTTTGGCCAGTCAGAAGAGCTTGTAGGCGAGCTGCTGAAAGGTCGCCGCGAAGACTTTGTGTTGGCCACAAAGTACACAAACGGTGCTAACCCCAATGCTAACCGCCTAGTCACGGGCAATAGCCGTAAGGCCATGGTTGCGTCGGTCGAAGCAAGCCTCAAGCGCCTGGGGACGGATCGAATCGACATGTATTGGGTGCATCACCCGGACGGTGTGACGTCTCTGGATGAAATCCTGCGTGGCCTCGATGATCTCGCCCGGGCCGGCAAGATTCTGTACGCCGGGTTGTCGAATTTCTCTGCATGGCAGCTCTCGAGGGCTGTGACGATTGCTGAGCTGACCCGCTCCCTGCCGATTGCTGCGGTTCAGTTCGAGCACAGCCTAGTACGACGCGAGCCCGAGGCCGATATTTTCCCTGCATCTCAAGCCTTTAATCTGGGCATGGTGACGTGGTCGCCTCTGGGCGGAGGGTTACTGACCGGAAAATACCGTAAAGGCGAAGCGGGGCGTGCGGAAGCGCTTGGCGGGAAAGTGTTCCAGCCTGAAAACTCGACTCAGAGAACTGACGTGCTGGACACCGTTATCAAGATCGCCGAGGAGCTGGGCACCACTCCAGGCCAGGTTGCACTCGCCTGGGCAGGTACTCACGGCTCAGTACCAATCATTGGGCCACGGTCGCTGTCTCACCTTGTCGATAACCTTGCTGCCCTGAACTTGCACATGACTCCGGAGCAGATTGATCGCTTGGATGTCGTGAGCAGTTTGAATCCAGCCGCTCCAGCGAGAACGCCGGTTGTGTGGGGTGGGAAGTAAGCTTTCAGGTGTCCCGAGGGGCTTGTCAGCCGGATGTTGCTTGTTGGCTAAGGCGCTTTGGGATAAGGTTGCATATACAACTGTTGTAGGTGCAAGTCTGTCTCATGGAAAACATCCGCAAGCCTCAAGGCTGTACCAACCTGAAGCTCAGGCAACTGACGCGAATGGTGACTCGGCATTACGATGGCTACGTCGCTGCGACCGGTTTGAAGAATACCCAGTACGCATTGCTGTCCTATATCGTAAGGCTTGGCCCAATCCGCCCAGGTGATCTCGCTAAGCGGATGCAAATGGATGCGTCGACGTTGACCCGCAACACTCAGCCATTAGTGGCGCATGGGTGGATTGAAATTCAGCCGGGAAGGGACGCCCGGAGTCGCGTTGTGGTAGCCACTGAGGCAGGCCGAGCTAAGCAGGCCGAAGGCCAGAGGGCTTGGAAGCAAGCTCAAGATGCCCTCAATGACAAACTCGGATTAGAGACCGTCGCGACCTTGCACGACATCTTGGACGCCGGTATTCAATGCCTGGATGACGGGATTGATAATGCGAGTGAGCAAAGTCTCTGAGTAATCCTTAACTTTACATTTGGCTTCGTATTATTGCCTTTATCACTTTATGAGTGAGGTATTGCTATGCGTATGCAATTTGTACGAGACACGCAGGCACCAGGGCGTGAATCGCTCCTAGTTTCGTAGACACATCCGAGCTGCTGCTTCTGGCCGATTGCTGCCGCTGAAGAGAGGCAGCTACCGACCCATAGCGGCCATTGGCATTACATGAGTCCGCTCAGGAACACGACAGCATTCGTCGCTGTATAGCAGAGTGGTGTTGAGTTAAGTCCGTGGCGGAACGAAGGACGCCCATGGAAAGCCTTCGAGCACGACGACATCCTCGCCGGGGACTCGCGCGTCTGCTTCTGTACACCGACCCGGCACGTCTGCCGGAGCTTGGCGCCGAGGCGGGCGTTTGGCAATTGTACCTACGGACTTGGCGCCCTGGCGCATACGACAAGGGGATCACTGCCAAGCGAGCCGAGCTGCGGAAGAAGTGGGTGGCCGGCTATGCCGCAGTGCTGGAGGTGGTCCAGTGACTGGCGGGTGGAAGGCGGCAGCGCTGGCGCTCGCCGTTGGGCTTCTGGTCGGGGGCGGAGCCGCCGGTGGGGCATGGCTCAGTTCTGAGCGATACGCCCCGCAGCTCAAGGAGCAGGGCGACAAACTGATGACCTGCACCGTGGCGCCCGACAACGTACTGGCGCTGGTCACTGAGCAGGGCGCCAAGCTCCGCGAGCTGGTCAACCAGGCCGAACAGCGGGAGGCGAAGGCGGCCCAGGCGGTCGCCAGTACCCATCAGTAAGCTGGCCAGCACTGTGCCGCCGCCCACCGACTGCAGCAGGAGCGCGTAGAGGGCGACCCAGCAGCAGTGGCAGAGTCGCTGATCGACACAGTGTTAGGGGCTCTGAGCAGTTCATCCGGGCTGTTCGAGCTCCAAAAGAAGCTTGTCGATCTGAGAAGCTAACTTGGCGAGACTCCCGACTTTCTCTTTGGTTACTTCTGGCACCACACCTGGGGCCTGGAGATCAATCCATTGTGACAGAGCGTGTATCTCCTGCTGGACGGGCTCTGCGCTCAGTTTAAGGTTGCGAATCTTGTCATGAGCGTTGGGTATTAATTGGATTGCCATTTACTGCTCCAAGGTACTTCAACTGCCTTGAATGGAGATGCTAACGGCATGATTGCAATTACAGCTACGGACTGTCGTTATTCGATATCCGATGTCGCTTTCAGCGAGGCGGCTCACCACTTTGATAGGAGGTGTATGGCGATTTTTCATGGATGTTCCTGTCTGCGTTGGCGAGATGCGCCGGACAGGCCGAGTCTGAGTTGCGCACGGTGCGCGTGAAGGTCCCGGTGGCGGTTCCGTGTAGAGCGCCGGCGGTCGAGGAGCCGATTTCGGCGACGGCGTCGCTGCAGAAGGGAGACAGCCTGCAGACCAAGGTGCGCGCACTGCTAGCCGAACTGGAACAACGGACGGGCTATGAAGTGCAGCTGCGCGCTGCGGTGCAGGCGTTCCAGTGAATAGCTCAGGTGCCTGTTCGCCTACGATCCGACGAGATTAAAAAATGCCGCTAGGTGGAAGGTACCTAGCGGCAAGGAAGGGTCGTGCAGTCGGACTTTAGACCAGAATGCTCACCCTTTAATTTTCTTTCTTCGGGAGTAGACGAATGGGATCGTTCAACCTGTCTTGGCCTCGCGCCCGCTGGGAGCGGAGCTGGTAATCGATATTTTCGTGAGCGCTGCTCTCGCATGTACTGAGCGGCGGCATTCGCCCACTGCGTGGCTTCTTGCTCGGAATTGCATGACCAGAAGAACGTCCCGAGGAAGACCTTCCATACGGGCGGATCTTCAGCCATGCATTCAATGCGAATGTCCATGGCTATCCGTCTGTAATCTGAATGAGTACCCCCAAGCCTGGTCGCCTAGGGAAGCGGCTAAGTTAAAATAATGATGGCCAAACGAAGCGCAAGGTGTGAAGCGCTGACGGCCGACCGGTGGGAATGGCGAATAGATCTACCGCCTTTGCCGACAACGAGAAGCCCCGCTGGGGCGGCGGGGCTTCAAGACATCATCTCACCTACAAGGGATATCACTGGATTAGCCGATCCGTCGGCTGGAACAAATGCTAGCTGGAAGAAAAAGATTTGCCAGAGTAATGGCGTTTTGAGTTCGGACCGCCATCATTGCCTCTACGAAGCGAGGCGCTAGTCTTAGTGAGTCTTCGCGCAGGTAGGCTCTGCGAATGGAAATGCGCAGATGCATTGGCACGTTTTCTATCGAGTTGGTGGAGTAGATAGGGAGTTGTGGATGGAGTCGAGGGACATCCCCCACATCAAAGCAGTTGCCTTCACCATCTTCGTTCATGAGTTTTCCATGGAGCCCAGCCCCTGTGAAGCGGGGGCTGACGTAGAGTCATGGCTTTCGGTCAAAGGGGTGAGCATCCTGGACGTACAGCTGGATTCTCCTCGCTAGCCCGTTAATGCGCCACGCTGGTCAGGGAAGATGGTCGCGACAAGGAATATATCGTCTGCGCACTGCTGCACGACATCGGCGACACCCTCGGCTCGTAAAACCATCCGGATATCGCCACCGCGATACTCCGTCCTTTCGTCAGCGAGGAAAATCTCTGGATGGTGCAGCACCACGGCATCTTCCAGAGCTACTTCTTCTTCCATCTGATCGAAAAGTATCGCACCCTGCGCGAGCAATTCCGGGGTGACCCGAACTCCGAGCGCACCGTGGAGTGCTGCGCGAAATACGATGCGCCGGCCTTCAATCCGATGCGCCGGCGTTCTTCGAACCGATGCTTCGCCGCGTTTTCGCGGAACCGGAACGGTCGATGTATACCCCCGCTAAATCGGCTTGACTCGTGGGGCGGGGCTGAGGCTCCGCTCGACGTTCCCGTTTGCCGTGTCCATGTCCGCTATTGGGCGTTAGCCGCCTTCTGAAGGGGGAGAAGGTAGCGCTCGCTCCTGTGGCGGCCGGTAGCATCAGATCATCGGGTCCCAGCGCTGCGACCAGTCCGGGTCCTGCGCCACCACCTCGCGCAGCAGTGCGAAGGCCTGCTGCAGCGCTTGCGTATCGCGGTCGCGCGAGTAGACGAGATAAGTCGGGTAGCTAAACTCCGGCGCCTTGGGCACCCGGCGCAGCACCTTGCGGTCCAGGTAGCTCTGCACCACCCGCGTGCGGAAGTAGCCCGAGCCGCCGTTCTCCAGCATGTACTGCAACGCCAGCGGGCCGAGGTTGAACGATACCGGCGCCTTGGCCAGCTCCGGCAGCGCGCTGTCGTGCTGCTGGCGGAAACCGTCGCCCCAGTCGATATAGACATAGGGCTCGGGGTTCTGCGCGCGGACCAGGATCAGTTTCTCCTCCAGCAACTGTTCCACCTGCATGCCCGGCCAGTAGGTCGGCTGGTAGACCAGGGCGGCGTCCATCACGCCCAGCTCCAGCTGGCGCAGCAGGCTCGGGCCGTCGCCTATCTCGGCGCGCACCGCGTGGTCGCCGATCACCTGGCGGATGCGGCTGACCCAGCGCAGCATCAGCGGGTTGCACAGGCTCACCTCGCCACCGATGTGCAGCACGTTATGAATGCCCTCGGGCAGCGGCAGATCGCGCTGGGCCGACTCCCAGGTCTGCAGGATCTGGTTGGCGTAGGTGACGAACGCCTCGCCGTCCGGGGTCAGGCGCGCGCCGGCGCGGTTGCGCACGAACAGCGTGCAGTTGAGATGCGCCTCCAGCTTCTGCACCCGTGCGGTGACGGCGGTCTGGGTGATGTGCATGCGCTCGGCAGCGGCGACGAAGCTGCCGTGGCGGACGATTTCCAGGAAGGTACGGGTGAGGTCGATGTCCATTCGGAAGCTTTTGCGTGAATCAGGCAGCCAGTTTAGCGTCCCGGTGTTTCCCAGGTCAGCCCAGGTGGCTGAGCAGGTCGCGTTCGAGGGCGGCGATCAGGTCGGTCTGGGTGATCACGCCCACCAGCTCGCCGCGCTCCAGCACCGGCAGGCAGTGCAGGCCGTGATCGGAAAGCAGCGGGATCAGCTCCACCGCATGGGTATCGGCGTCCACGTGCAGCACCGGGCTGGTCATCACCTCGCCCAGCAGGCGGTCGCGGCGCAGGCCGATGCCGCCAAGCAGGCGTTTCCACCAGACGCTCCGGGGCACCAGCAGGTCGATCAGGCTGACGATGCCGACCAGCCGGCGATCTTCGTCGAGGATCGGCAGGGCCTTCAGGTGGTGCTTCACCAATAGGCGTAGGGCCTGGCTGAGCGGTGTTTCCGGCGAGGCGCAGATCAGGTCGCGCGACATCACCTCCCGCGCGCGGGTGTCGCCCATGTTGCGGCGCAGGGCGTGGCGCTCGGTGCTGCGAACGATGCGTTCCAGATCGTCACGGGTGATGTCGACGAAGCCGTCCAGCTCGTCCAGCGCCCGGTCGAGGTCGGCGGCCTGGATGCCGACCCGCGCGCCGGGGGCCGGGTCCTGGGTCTGGTGGTTGTCCGGCGCGAGGCTGCGGCGGCGAGGGTAGGGCATGCGCGTCAGGTTGTTGAACAGCAGGGCCAGCAGCACCAGGCCGAGGCCGCCGCTGATGGCCGGCAGCGTTGCCATCCAGATCGGCTGGCCGGGCAGGGGCGAGGCGAAGACCATGCAGAAGGCCAGCGCGCCGCCCGGCGGATGCAGGCAGCGCAGCGGGTACATCAGCAGCAGGCTCAGGCCCAGGGCGAGGGCCGCGCTGGCGATGCCGGCGGGTAGCCAGAAGCCGATCAACAGCGCCACCAGCGATGCGCACAGGTAGCTGCCGATCACCGACCAGGGCTGGGCGAGGGCGCCGGAAGAAACCGCGAACAGCAGCACTGCCGAGGCGGCCCAGGGACCGGCGAAGTGCAGCGCCACCGAGGAGCCGAACAGCACGCCGCAGGTGGCGGCGCTGAGCAGGAAGCCCAGGCTGGCCCCGGTAGAGGCGCGCAACCATTCGCGTGGACGGGTATGGGGGATGTCGGGCAGGTACGCGGCGGCGCGGTGCCGCCAGCCGGTGAGGGCAGGCATCGGAAGGTCCGGAGCAGAGATTGAAAAAAACGGGCTCCAGGGAAAGAGCCCTGCAAGGTGCCGAAATCGGCACTCGGGGAGGCCCCGTCCCTGGGGCTGGAAAGCAACAGCGCTGGAAGTCAAAGACGCTGGGAAATCAGGCGCGCATTCGGCAGGACGGTGGCGGTTCCGGCAGCGGCTGGACGATCCGTTCGCAGTGCCGCCCGGTGGCCGCGCTCATGCGCCGTGCGGCTTCAGGGTCGTCGGCGAAGGGCAGCAGCGCCGCCTGTTCGTCAGCGTCCCGGCGGCAGGCTCGCCAGCAGGCAACGGCGCAGGCGATCAGGCCGATGAGGCTCAGCAGCATCTGATTCTCCTCAGGCTCTGGCCGCTTCGAGGTTCGTTACCGGCTTGTCGGCGCGCACCGTGGCCCAGGTGTTCCAGGCCATCAGCAGCATGCCGCTGGCGAAGGTGGAACCGCCAATCAGCCGCACGATGTAGCCGGGATGGCTGGCCGCGAGCGCCTCGACGAAGGAATAGGTCAGCGTGCCGTCGGCGTTGATGGCGCGCCACATGAGGCCCTGGGTGATGCCGTTGACCCACATGGAGGCGATGTACAGCACAGTGCCGATGGTAGCCAGCCAGAAGTGGGCGTTGATCAGCCCGACGCTGTGCATCTGCTCGCGTCCGTAGAGCTTGGGGATCATGTGGTAGAGCGCGCCAATGGAGATCATCGCTACCCAGCCCAGGGCGCCAGCATGCACGTGGCCGATGGTCCAGTCGGTGTAGTGCGACAGCGAGTTCACTGTCTTGATCGCCATCATCGGCCCTTCGAAGGTGGACATGCCGTAGAAGGCCAGCGACACCACCAGGAAGCGCAGGATCGGGTCGGTGCGCAGCTTATGCCAGGCGCCGGAGAGGGTCATCATGCCGTTGATCATGCCGCCCCAGCTCGGAGCCAGCAGGATCAGGGACATCACCATGCCCAGGGACTGCGCCCAGTCCGGCAGGGCGGTGTAGTGCAGGTGGTGCGGGCCGGCCCAGATGTACAGGGTGATGATCGCCCAGAAATGCACGATGGACAGGCGATAGGAATAGATCGGCCGCTCGGCCTGCTTGGGC
>NZ_AMZB01000076.1 GCF_000313755.1 Pseudomonas nitroreducens TX1
GCCATGCCTGGCGCACCATAAAAAAGGGCGGGTGAAATCACCCGCCCTCTTCAGGATGGTAAAGGAGAGGTCAGGATTGGCCTTCGGCGAGGAAGAACCAGGTGTCGAGGACCGAGTCGGGGTTCAGCGACACACTCTCGATGCCCTGCTCCATCAGCCACTTGGCGAGGTCCGGGTGGTCCGACGGACCCTGGCCGCAGATGCCGATGTACTTGCCGGCGCGGTTGCATGCCTGGATGGCATTGGACAGCAGCTTCTTCACCGCCGGGTTACGCTCGTCGAACAGGTGCGCAACGATGCCCGAGTCACGGTCCAGACCGAGGGTCAGCTGGGTCAGGTCGTTGGAACCGATGGAGAAGCCATCGAAGAACTCGAGGAACTCATCGGCCAGCAGGGCGTTGGACGGCAGTTCGCACATCATGATGACGCGCAGGCCGTTCTCGCCACGCTTGAGACCATTGGTGGCCAGCAGGTCGACGACCTGGGAGGCTTCGCCCAGGGTACGGACGAATGGCACCATCAGCTCGACGTTGGTCAGGCCCATCTCGTTGCGGACCTTCTTCATCGCACGGCATTCGAGTTCGAAGCAGTCGCGGAAGGATTCGCTGATGTAGCGCGAGGCGCCACGGAAGCCGAGCATCGGGTTCTCTTCTTCCGGTTCGTAGAGCTTGCCGCCGATCAGGTTGGCGTATTCGTTGGACTTGAAGTCCGACAGACGCACGATGACCTTCTTCGGCCAGAACGCCGCGGCCAGGGTGCTGACGCCCTCGACCAGCTTCTCGACGTAGAAGCCCACCGGATCGTCGTAGCCGGCGATGCGCTTCTCGACGCTTTCCTTGATGTCCGCCGGCAGGCCGGCGAAATTCAGCAGCGCCTTGGGGTGCACGCCGATCATGCGGTTGATGATGAACTCCAGGCGGGCCAGGCCCACCCCTTCGTTCGGCAGTTGCGCGAAGTCGAAGGCGCGGTCGGGGTTGCCGACGTTCATCATGATCTTGAACGGCAGCTCGGGCATGGCGTCGACCGAGTTCTGGCGCACGTCGAAGCCCAGCTCGCCTTCGTAGATCAGGCCGGTGTCGCCCTCGGCGCAGGACACGGTCACGCGCTGGCCATCCTTGAGCGCCGCGGTGGCATTGCCACAGCCGACGACGGCCGGGATGCCCAGTTCACGGGCGATGATCGCGGCGTGGCAGGTACGGCCGCCGCGGTTGGTGACGATGGCGCTGGCGCGCTTCATCACCGGCTCCCAGTCCGGGTCGGTCATGTCGGAGACCAGCACGTCGCCCGGCTGGACCTTGTCCATCTCGGAAACGTCGTGGATCACCTTCACCGGGCCGGCACCGATGCGCTGGCCGATGGCGCGGCCTTCGACCAGTACCTTGCCTTTTTCCTTGAGCAGGTAGCGTTCCATCACGTTGGCGCTGGAACGGCTCTTCACGGTTTCCGGACGGGCCTGCACGATGTACAGCTTGCCGTCGTCACCGTCCTTGGCCCACTCGATGTCCATCGGACGCTCGTAGTGCTTCTCGATGATCAGGGCCTGCTTGGCCAGCTCGGTCACTTCAGCGTCGGTCAGGGCGAAGCGGGCGCGGTCGGCCTTGTCCACGTCGACCACCTTGACCGATTTGCCGGCCTTGGCTTCGTCGCCGTAGATCATCTTGATGGCCTTGCTGCCCAGGTTGCGACGCAGGATCGCCGGGCGGCCGGCTTCCAGGGTCGGCTTGTGGACGTAGAACTCGTCGGGGTTCACCGCGCCCTGCACCACGGTCTCGCCGAGGCCGTAGGCGCCGGTAATGAACACCACGTCACGGAAACCGGACTCGGTGTCCAGGGTGAACATCACACCGGCGGTGCCGGTTTCCGAGCGGACCATGCGCTGCACGCCGGCGGACAGGGCGACCAGCTTGTGGTCGAAGCCCTGGTGTACACGGTAGGCGATGGCACGGTCATTGAAGAGGGAAGCGAAGACTTCCTTGGCCGCGCGGATCACGTTGTCCACGCCGCGGATGTTCAGGAAGGTTTCCTGCTGGCCGGCGAAGGAGGCGTCCGGCAGGTCTTCGGCGGTGGCGGAGGAACGCACCGCCACGG
Source organism: Pseudomonas nitroreducens TX1 (assembly GCF_000313755.1). Classification (GTDB taxonomy): domain Bacteria; phylum Pseudomonadota; class Gammaproteobacteria; order Pseudomonadales; family Pseudomonadaceae; genus Pseudomonas; species Pseudomonas nitroreducens_A. Next base: position 2,089 of record NZ_AMZB01000076.1, read on the forward strand.
CCATGTTGTCGTTGCCGCCGGCCATGTCGGCGAAGGCCTTGCGAATCTCGGCATCCAGACGCTCGGGGAACTCGGCGTCCATCACCCATTGGCGAATCTGCGCGCCGGTCTTGGCCAGGGCGTTGACGTCGTCAACGTCCAGGGCGTCGAGGGCCGCGTGGATGCGATCGTTCAGGCCGCTCTGCTCGAGGAAGTCACGGTAGGCCTGGGCGGTAGTGGCGAAGCCACCCGGTACGGAAACGCCGGCACCGGCGAGGTTGCTGATCATTTCGCCCAGGGATGCGTTCTTGCCCCCCACATGTTCGACATCGTGGACGCCGAGCTTATCGAGGGAAACTACGTACTCTACCAAGGTGATCTCTCCACTAAGTGTTGGAAAAGCTCATACAAGTCGGAGCGGCCCCACCCTTCTGGCCGGAGCCGGAAAAATGGGTGAGAATGCCCCGGCAAAGGGCCTTGCAAACGCGGGGCCTATCATAACCAGGATTCGCTCCTACCTATAAGGCCCGCAGCGCACATGAAACGAACTGCATTCTTCATTTCCGACGGCACCGGCATCACTGCCGAAACCCTCGGCCAGAGCCTTCTGGCGCAGTTCGAGAACATCAACTTTACCAAACTGACGCGACCTTACATCGATACCGAGGAAAAGGCGCGCGTCATGGTACAGCAAATCAACCGGGCTGCGGAGGCGGACGGGGCGAGACCGATCATCTTCGACACCATCGTCAATCGCGAGATCCGCTCCGTCCTGGCGCAATCCAACGGTTTCATGATTGACATCTTCTCGACGTTTTTGTCCCCACTGGAACAAGAATTATCCTCAGACTCGTCGTATTCCGTCGGAAAATCCCACAGCATCGGCCATAACCCGCACTACATGGAGCGGATCGATGCGGTGAACTTCGCCCTCGACAACGACGACGGCGCCCGCACCCACTACTACGACAAGGCCGACCTGATCCTGGTCGGCGTCTCGCGCTGCGGCAAAACGCCCACCTGCCTTTATATGGCCCTGCAATACGGCATCCGCGCGGCGAACTACCCGCTGACCGAAGAGGACATGGAGCGCCTGCAGTTGCCCAACGCGCTCAAGCCCTACAAGCACAAGCTGTTCGGCCTGACCATCGACCCGGACCGGCTCACCGCCATCCGCCACGAGCGCAAGCCCAACAGCCGCTACGCCAGCTTCGCCCAGTGCGAATTCGAAGTTCGCGAGGTCGAGAATCTGTTCCGACGCGAGAACATTGCCTACATCAACTCGACGCATTTCTCGGTGGAAGAAATCTCCGCCAAGATCCTCGTCGAGAAGGGCGTCGAACGCCGGCTGAAGTAACCGGCAGTCGCGGAAAGATTCCACAACCAACGGCCGGCATCACCGGCCGTTCGACTTTCTGCAACCTTTCATTCTGGCGCCTATCATTCCCTGAACCCGCGTCTTACCCGTGGCAGTTTTGACGGATCGGGCATTCCCGGCACAGGAGAGCGCCATGCGAGAATGTCAGTACCTGATTCTGGTTGCCTTGTTGGCCTTGACGGGTTGCGATTCGGGCGACAAGCCCGTCGCCAAGACCGCCACCGCCGCCACGCCACCCGCCAGCCCGCCCGCCGCGACAGCACCTCCTCCGCCTGCACCACCTGCGCCACCTGCCGCCCCTGCGCCAGCCGCGCCTGCTGCCGCGCCCTCGCAAGCCGTGTTCAGCGTCGAGGAGTTGGACCAGATGCTCGCGCCGCTGGCTTTGTACCCGGACTCCCTGCTCGCCCAGGTGCTGATGGCAACCACCTACCCCGGCAACGTAGCCGATGCGGTGGCCTGGTCGAAGGCCCACCCCAAGGCCGTGGGTGATGACGCGGTGAAACAGGTCGCCGACCAGCCATGGGATCCGAGCGTGCAATCGCTGGTCGCCTTCCCGCTGGTGCTGGCGACTCTGGGGCAGGACCCGGTCTGGGTGCAGCGCGTCGGCGACGCCTTCCTCGCCCAGCCCGAGGCGGTGATGGACTCCATCCAGCGCCTGCGTCGACAGGCCCAGGCCGCCGGCAACCTGCAGTCCAACGAGCAGCAGACGGTGACCATCAAGCCGGCCGCGCAGCCAGCCCCGGCGCAGTCTTCATCCGGCGCAGACACCGTGGTGGTGCAACAACCGGCACCGGCACAGACGATCATCATCGAGCCCGCCGATCCGCAGGTGGTCTACGTACCCAGCTACAACCCCACGCAGGTCTACGGCTCCTGGCCGTATCCCGCCAGCCCGCCGGTCTATTACCCGCCGCCGCCCGAATACCCCGTCGCCACGGCGCTGGCCACCGGCCTGGCGTTCGGCGCAGGCGTGGCCATCGTCGGTGAACTCTGGGGTGACTGCGACTGGGACGACCACGATATCGATGTCGATGTGGAGCATTACAACAACTTCAACAGCAACCGGAACGTGAACCGGAATGTGAATCGAGACTTCACCAGCAACGTCAACGGCAACCGGGCGAAGTGGCAGCATAACCCGACCTACCGCAACGGCGTGCCCTACCGCGACTCCGCCAGCCGCCAGCAGTACAACCGCCGGCTGGCCGGCAGCGAACAGCGCGAAGCCATGCGCGGGTTCGACTCGGCGCGCACCCAGGAGCGGGCGCGGGCGAGGGAAAGCCTGACCCAGCGCGGCATCGCTCCGCCGCCAGCGAACAACGCACAGGCACGGGAGCGCGCCCAGGCGGCGACCCGTGACCTGCGGGACAATCCGCAAGCCCAGCAGCGCCTGCAACAAGGCAACCGCGACAACGCCCAGGCCAGGGAACGGGCGCAGGGCGCCACCCGCGAGCTGAACCGCACGCAGGAAAACCGCCCGCGTGCCCAGACCCAGATGCAGAACCGCAGCAACCCGGTGCAGCAACGGCCGCGGACGCAGAACAACCAGCAGATCCGCGAACAGGCGCGCCTGCAGCATGCCCGCACCCAGGCGCCGCGCAACAACGCCTTCGCCGGCGCCAACAACCCGCGGCAATCCCGCGAGCTTGCCAACCGCGGCCAGGTCAGTCGCGCTGCTGCCAGCCGGCCGCAGGCGGCACGCGCCGGCCACACCGTGCAACGCCCCGCCCGCGTCCCGCGTGGCGGCGGACGCCGATAGGAGACGAGTCATGCCCATCGCCTCGCGCCTGCTGGCGCTCGCCCTCCTCGCCGCACTGCCAGCCAGCCTGCTGGCTCAGGACAGCTTCCCCACCCCCGACGCGGCCGCCGACGCCTTCATCGCCGCCCTGGGCACCGAAAAAGCCGACCCCGAACGCCTGGCCGCCCTGCTGGGCAAGGACTGGCAGAGCTATATACCCACCGCCGGCATCGACCGGAGTGAGGTCGACGCCTTCCTCGCCCACTACAAGGACAAGCACCAGATCGAGAAGGACAACGCCCACCTCGCCCATCTGGTCGTTGGCAATGACCCCTGGACCCTGCCTCTGCCGATCGTCCATGAGAAGAACGGCTGGGCTTTCAACGCCAAGGCCGGCGGCGAGGAAATCCGCATCCGCCGCATCGGCCGCAACGAGGAATCGACCCTGGAAGCCGTGCAGGCCTACCACGATGCGCAAATGGACTACGCCGAGGTGGACCGCAACGGCGACGGCGTACTCGAATACGCGCAGCAGTTCGTCAGCAGCGACGGCCACCATGACGGGCTGTACTGGCCGGAGGAAGACGGCGGCGAGGAAAGCCCGCTCGGCCCGCTGTTCGGCGACGATCTGCCGGGCGACGGCTGGCACGGCTACCACTACCGCATCCTCACCGCCCAGGGCCCCTCGGCGCCTGGTGGCGCCTACGACTACCTGATCGGTGGGCGGATGACGCGCGGCTTCGCCCTCGTCGCCTGGCCGGTGAAGTACGGCGACAGCGGCGTGATGAGCTTCATGATCAGCCACGATGGCGAGATCTTCTCCAAGAACCTCGGCCCGGAGAGCGACAGGATCGCCAAGAAGATGACTCGGTTCGACCCGGACAGCAGCTGGACCGAGGTCACTGCGGAAGAAGAAAAGCCCTGAGCGGCTGAACCTGTCCGGCCGCCCTGCGGTCGGACGGGGTCGGGGAAGCCCTCCGCTCTAACGGCTTCCGGCGGGCCGGAACGGGCTGTCATGAGCCTGAAACAAATACCCTGCCAACGAGCCAACCGACTGTCGCCAGCGAAAAACCACATGGTAGAATTCGCCGCGCTATTGCCTGGCGTCACCAGGCCACGCCGGCCGGCATGCCGGTCACGGCTGCACGGGGTGACGACCGGGGCGTTTCTTTATTCAAGGCTTTGCGGCCACTCACTCATCAAGGCCCATGAGACTCACGCCCACTGCCCTGCTCCTCTTCCTGAGCATCTTCCTGCTTCCCGGCATCAGCGCCGCTGCCGGCAAGACCGTCTATGGCCTGAACGAATACGCCCGGATCAACGACCTGGACATCGAGCTGGCCGCCAAGCTCGACACCGGCGCCAAGACCGCCTCGCTCAGCGCCCGCGACATCAAGCGCTTCAAGCGCGATGGCGAGACCTGGGTGCGCTTCTACCTGGCCACCGACACCGCCGACAGCCAGCCGATCGAGAAACCCCTGGCGCGCATCAGCAAGATCAAGCGTCGCCACGGCGACTACGACCCCGACGAAGGCAAGGCCTACACTGCGCGCCCGGTGATCGAGCTTCAGCTGTGCATGGGCAAGGCCCTGCGTACCATCGAAGTGAACCTTACCGACCGCAGCGCCTTCCAATACCCGCTTCTGATCGGCTCCGACGCGCTCAAGCGCTTCGGAGCCCTGGTCGACCCGAGCCTGAAATACGCTGCCGGCAAGCCCGGCTGCCAACCCGTAGCGAAACCTGCCGAGTAATCCCATGCGCTCTCTTACCCTGCATCTGAAGGTCCTGATCGCCATCCTGCTGACGCTGGGCGTCGCGATCACCGCCTACCAGATCTTCGTCCTCGGCATACCCATGACCGAGGCCGAGACCGACGACCTGTGGAACATCGACGCCAAGGTCGAGTTCGTCGCCACGCCGAAGACTCCGGTGAAGGTGCAGATGTTCGTACCGCCGCTGACCCAGGATTACGTCAGCCTCAACGAGAGCTTTGTCTCCAACAACTACGGCGTGGGCATCAACCGCTCCGACGGCAACCGCAAGGTCACCTGGTCCTCGCGCCGCGCCAACGGCCAGCAGACCCTCTACTACCGTCTGGTGCTGACCAAGCGCTATGCCGGCGCCACCGAGAAGGCCAAGGAGAAAGGCCCGATCTTCCGCGACAGCCTGCCGCTGGAAGGCCCGGACAAGATCGCCGCCGAAGCCCTGATCGCGCCCATCCGCCAGCACTCGGCGGACGTCGAGACCTTCGTCAGCGAAGCGATCAAGCGCGCCAACAACCTCAATGACGACAACGTGAAACTGCTGCTGGCCGGCGACACCAGCCTGGACAAGCGTTCCCACGTGGTCGAAACCCTGCTCGCGGTGGCCCACGTGCCGCTGGAGCGCGTGCACACCATCCGCCTGGTCGCCAACCAGCCGCAGCAACCCGAGCTTTGGCTGCGCAGCTACAACGGCAAGGAGTGGCTGTACTTCAACCCGGAAACCGGCGAGCGCGGCCTGCCCGCCGACCGCCTGATCTGGTGGCTGGGTGACGAAAGCCTGCTGTCGATCGAAGGTGGCAAGAAGGCCCAGGTCAGCTTCAGCCTCAACAGCAGCGAGATGAACGCCATCCGCCTGGCCAAGCTGTCGGACGAGAACACCGACGCAGCCTTCCTCGAGTACTCCCTGTACGGCCTGCCGCTGTCCACCCAGCAGACCTTCCAGATCATGATCATGATCCCCTTCGGCGTGCTGGTGATCCTGGTGCTGCGCAACCTGATCGGCCTGCAGACCCTGGGTACCTTCACCCCGGTGCTGATCGCCCTCGCCTTCCGCGAGACCGGCCTGCAGTGGGGCATCGGCCTGTTTACCGTGATTACCGCGCTGGGCCTGTCGCTACGTTCGTACCTGGAACACCTGAAGTTGCAGATGCTGCCGCGCCTGTCGGTGGTGCTGACCTTCGTGGTAGTGATGATCGCCGCCATCAGCCTGCTCAGCCACAAGCTCGGCTTCGAGAGCGGCCTGTCGGTGGCCCTGTTCCCGATGGTGATCCTGACCATGAGCATCGAGCGCCTGTCGATCACCTGGGAAGAGCGCGGCGCCGCCCACGCGATGAAGGCCGCCATCGGCACCCTGTTCGCCGCTGCGCTGGCGCATATCCTCATGCGCGTACCGGAGCTGGTGTACTTCGTGTTCACCTTCCCGGCCGTGCTGCTGATCCTGGTGTCGTTCATGCTGGCGATGGGTCGCTACCGCGGTTACCGCCTGACCGAACTGTTCCGCTTCAAAGCCTTCCTCAAGGACTAAGCCATGTTCGGCCTGATCAAGCGATGGAAAGCCCTGGAAGCCAAAGGCATCATGGGCATCAACCGACGCAACGCGGACTACGTGCTCAAGTACAACCAGCGGCACCTGTACCCGATCGTCGACGACAAGATCATCACCAAGCAGCGTGCCATCGAGGCGGGCATCCACGTACCGGAAATGTACGGGATCATCTCCACCGAGAAGGAAATCGAACGCCTGCCGGAAATCATCGGCGAACGCAGCGACTTCGTGATCAAGCCGGCGCAGGGCGCCGGCGGCGACGGCATCCTGGTGATCGCCGACCGCTTCGAGGAGCGCTACAAGACGGTTTCCGGGCGGATCATCAGCCATGAGGAAATCGAGCACCAGCTCTCGAGCATCCTCACCGGCCTGTACTCCCTGGGCGGCCACCGCGACCGCGCATTGATCGAGTACCGGGTGACCCCGGACCAGATCTTCAAGAGCATCAGCTACGAAGGCGTGCCGGACATCCGCATCATCGTGCTGATGGGCTACCCGGTGATGGCGATGCTGCGCCTGCCCACCCGCCAGTCCAACGGCAAGGCCAACCTGCACCAGGGCGCCATCGGCGTGGGTGTGGACCTGGCCACCGGCCTGACCCTGCGCGGCACCTGGCTGAACAACAAGATCAGCAAGCACCCGGACACCACCAACGCGGTGGACGGCGTGCAGTTGCCCAACTGGGACGGCTTCATGAAGCTGGCCGCCGGCTGCTACGAGCTGTGCGGCCTGGGTTACATCGGCGTGGACATGGTGCTGGACCAGGACAAGGGCCCGCTGATCCTCGAGCTCAATGCCCGCCCCGGCCTGAACATCCAGATCGCCAACGACTGCGGCCTGACCCTGCGCACCCATGCCGTGGAGGCGCACCTCGCCGAGCTGGAGGCCAAGGGCGTGAAGGAGACCGTGGAAGAGCGCGTGCGCTTCTCCCAGCAGCTCTTCGGCCACGTGCATCCGAAGGAAATCTGAGGCGCCCTGCCCCATGAAAAAGCCCCGCAAATGCCGGGCTTTTTTATTGCCGTCCGGTGCCCGCGATCACGACCATGGGGCGCTCCGACAATGAACGGTGGCGCAGGACTGTAGGAGCGAGCTTGCTCGCGAACGGATTCCCCGGCGGCTCCGCAGTTGGGCGGTTCGCGAGCAAGAACCAGGCGTCCCCCTCGGTCCTGCAAAGAGCGTCAGCTCAGCGCACCACCGCCAGCTCGAACCCGCCCTGGTCGCCGTGCTCACGCACCTTCATCCCCGCCTCGTTCACCGCCAGGTCTTCCAGCGGGCGTTTGTAGGGCTTGTTGTCGAGGGTCTGCAGGCTGCGGTCCTCATCGGTGGTGAGTAGCAGCACGTAGCGCTCGCCCTGGTTGGCCCGCACCGGGATGGTTCCCTCGATGAAGGCGTAGCGGTACCAGGTTTCCGGATTGAGCTTGTACACGGCGTCACTCACCAGCCGAGTCGGACGCTTCTGCTCGTCGAGGAACAGCAGCGACGGATACACCACCTGGTGGTTGGCGAAGCTGCGCACGCGCAGGCCGTATACGCGCTGGGAACTGGGCAGTTTCATCGCCACGAAGTAGCTCTTGCCCATGGGGAAATCGAAACTCGGGGAGAATTTGTTCAACTCCTCGTAGCGCGGCTCGTCCGAGGACAGCTCGGTGAAGTCGCCATCGCCCATCTGCTCGCAACAGCGCCGTTGCAGGTCGACATAGAGGTCGTCCAGGGTCTTGCCGCTGCCCTTGAGCAGTGCCTTCATGGCATCGCTCTGCTCGCCCATGCCGTCGAGCCCAGGCAGGTTGTTCGAGCGGCCCTTCAGATCGATCTGACGGCCCTCGGTGAAGGCGATATTGCTGCCGCCCTGCTCGCCGCGACGGAACATCGCCCCGCGCTGTTCCGCCGTGATCGGCGAGTTGCGCACTTGGCCCTTGTCATCGACCCAGGTGAAGTACGGGTTGCCGTTCTCGCTGCGGACGAAGCCACGGTCTTCATAGGACTCCGCGTCGATGTACTCGGAGGAGTGGTCACCGTTGGGCAGCACGTAATCGGCGCGGCCGGGCGCTACCTGGCCGGCTGCATAGAAGCTGTTCTGCAGGTTGCCCTGGGCGTCCACCCAGGTGAAGTAGCGGCGCTTGCTCTCCCCCGCCGGTCGGCTGCCCGGCCACTGTGTGGCGCTGAGGTCGATCAGCCGCGCGCGGTCGCTCTGGTCGATGCGCTTGTCCGCCTGGCGCTGCTGTTGGGTGTAGTTGGCGTCGACGAAGGTGTTGTGCACCTGGCCGCTGTCGTCGATCCACGACAGGTAGCGGCCGCTGGCGGCCTGGGCCGATGCACTCACGCCGGCGGCGGCGAGGCAGGAAATCAGGAGGGTCAGCCTGTTCATGTCGTTGCCCTCAGAAGGTAGTTCGGTAGGTCATGGCGAAGACGTAGGCCTTCACCGTGGTGCTGACGTCGAGGCCGGCATAGGGGTTGTAGACCAGGTTGTCGATGCCGGTGCAGTTGAGGTTGCAGCTGGTGCCCGCCTTGATGCTCTGCTTGGAGACGAAGTAGTTGAAGCCCAGGTCGATGACCGTGTCCTTGTCCCACTGGTAGCCCAAGCCCAACCCGTAGAGGTTGGCATCGCCGATGGGCACCAGGGCGTCGGCCTTGTCCTTGGGAATCGCCGAGGGACGGTACTCGTAGCCGGCCCTTAATTGCAGGCGGTCGTTGACGTCGTACTGCATCCCCATGGCGTAGCTCCAGGTGTCCTGGTAGCCGCGGTCGAGAATGATGCTGTGGTCGGTGGCGCCGTTGGGGGCGAAGTTCTTGGCGATGCGCAGCAGATCGAGTTCCTTGTCGAATTCGATTTCCAGCTTGTTCCAGTCGCTGTAGTCAGTCCATTTCAGGTCGAAGTTGAACTGCCATTTGTCGAACGGACGCACCTTGATGCCGGTGGAGAAGCTGTCCGGGTTGACCATGTTCAGCGTCGCCACGCCGTGTTCTTCCTCGGCATTGCCGTAGGGAAACAGCGGGCTGAGGAAGGCGCCGAACACCGAACTCTGCATGCCGGACCAGAAGCCCTGCCAGTCCTTGGTGTAGTCGACGCGGTACTTGCCCTTGAGGTGCATGCGCGATTCGCTCTGGTAGGTCGCCCCCCAGGCCAGCCAGTCGTAGGGCTCCCAGAGCACGCCCAGGTTGAAGCTGGGCGACAGGGTCTGCTGCATGTCCAGCTTGAGGTTGGCCAGCGAGTCGTAGGGGCCGATGCGCCCGCCACAGACGTTGAACACCAGTTCGACGATTTCCTGTGCGCCCGGCACGCAGGTAGTGTCGTGCAGGGTCTGCAGCAGGCCGGTGAGCAGGCCCGGGTTGCGGAAGTCGGTATCCAGCGCCATGGCCTGGTGGGAGAAGCCGACGCTCAAACCCACCGACAGGTCGTCGTTGACCTCGTAGCCCACCGAGGGTGAGAAGTAGGTGATGCGCTGCAGCGAGACGCGGCGCCCTTCGTAGCGCGCCGGGTCGCTGTCCGAATCGCGCGAATAGCCCAGGGCCTGGGGTGCGTAGACGTTGGTGGCGAAGGTGAACTTGGAGCCCGGCGGGTTGATCGACAAGCCAGCCAGCGGCGCCACCAGCAGTGGCATATCGGTCATGCCGCCGAGGCCGGGCAGGTACATGGTCGGGGTCAGGGTGCGGCTGTTTTCGCCCGCCACCGGGTCGTTGTCCAGACCGAAGGAAGAAGAACCGTAGTCAGGCGGCGCCTTGAAGCCGGCGCGGATATCCATGACCCCGGTGATCAGCTTGATCTGGGTCTGACGGCCCTTGAGCTTGGTCAGGGCGGCGGGGTTGTAGTGCACCGCGTCGATGCCGGTGGAATCGGCCGTGACCGCGTTGGCCATGGCCATGGCCTTGGGGTTGCCGATGGTCAGGTCGTTGGCCAGTTGGGCGTTGGCCAGCGTCGCCCAGCCAAGCCCTACCCCTGCCATCGCCACCGCGAGGGGCGAAATGCGCATAGTCATGTGGTGGTCGCTCGTCGGTTACTGGGCTTTGAGGCCTTGGATATCCAGGGGAAGGGAAACCCCCAGCAGTACATCCGGCGAGTCTTCGGTCAGACCGAAACCGGCGTTCACGTTGACGATGTAGTCCGGCGATGTTCGCAGACCAAGCGAGAAGTTCATGATCGCGCTGGTCTGCTCGGGCGCCTCGACCGTGCGGTCGTTGAAGTAGTACTTGTTCTTGAACGAGTAGGCCATCTGGTAGGAGGTGGCCAGGGAAACGTCATACGACAAGGCGTACGCCATGCCCATGGCGAAGTTGAGGGTATCGCCCGGTACCACCTTCTCCAGTTCTTCGCCGAACTGGTTCTGGTGGATGTCATCGACCTTCATGTTGTAGGTGTAACCGAGCGAGCCGTAGAGCACGACCGGGTCGATCACGTAGGACATGTTGGCGCCGGCGCCCAGGCTGTAGAAACCGTTGCCGGTGGAAACGTCGTCCTGCACGTTGCCCTTGTACGGGCTGTCGCCGGTGGGCAGGCCCAGGGTTGCGTAGAGCGTGGTGACCGGTCGGCCGCGGCGCGCGGCCCAGGGTTGCCAGCGCAGGGTCGCGGAGATGTCGCCCAGACTGTAGGCATGGATGTCGCGTTCGGTGTCGTACTTGGCCACGAACGGCAGGCGCATGCTGAAGGTCAGGTTGTCCCAGATGCCGTAGTCGAAGGTGAAGGAGTTGGTGAAGGTGTGCTGCGCCTCGCTCTGGGCCAGCACGCTGTAGACGTTTTCGCCGCTGCGCACGGCCTGCAGGCGCGTATCGCGCATCAGGGTGTAGTCGAATCCGTAGGTCAGCTGGCGCTCACCCTTCTTGAGCAGGGTGTAGCTCTTCTCGGCGGCCTGGAATACCTGCTCGAGCGCCTTGGCGCTGTCGGCGTCGGTGTCCTTCTTGGCCAGCGCATCTCGCGCGTCTTCGGTTGTCGCTTCCTCGGCGATGGTGCTGGTACTTGCCAGCAAGGCCAGAGCGGCAACGCACGCAAACCCCTTGAAATCCATGTTGCTATCCCCTGGTCTTGTTCTTATTCGTACGGGCCGATCGGGCGGTCACTTGCGCCGGATGTACTGCACATCTCCATTCGTGGCGGCTTCGCCAATCTGGTTCTGGGTGATCTTGCTCATCTGCGGGAACTCGCGGAAAGCCAGCAGGCTGACGGTCCGGTCGTCCACCAGGCGCAGGTCGGCCTCGCGCAGCTCCAGGGCGTTTTTCGGCTCCTGGCCACTGGGGTAGATGACGAAGAGAACGTTCTGGTCCCAGATTTCCTCGAAACGGGCGCGGGTGAAACTGATGTTGCCCAAGGCAGGATCGGCAACGAAAACGTGGTCGTTGTAGACATCGCGGACCACGACGAAATGCTTGAAGCCGGCATAGTGGATCGGCACCAGCGCCGGGTGTTCGAGCGAGTCCAGGTCGGAGAACTCGGCACGGAAGCCGCCACTCTTGTAGCCGAGTGCGGCGGCGTAGCGCTTCATGTCCAGAAGCGAGAATCCACGGCGCTGGACGATCTTGTCGGCCTCGCCGTACTTGATCAGGCCTTCCATGACCTGACGCTCTTCCAGGTTGCGGCCCAGGTAGTAGTCCAGCAGCGTGGTCAGCGCCGCCGAGCCGCAGCTGTAGTCGTAGGCCTGGCGGATGACATTGCGGAACTGCACCTGGCTCATCGGCTCGAGCTGGACCGACTCGCGGAAGGGACCGTTGGGCGTGAGCGGCTGCGAGATGTTCACTGTGCCCTGCTGTTGCGGCTTGGTATCCACGGCCTGGGTAAAACCGAACAGGCCCAGCAGGCTTCCCAGCAGAATCTCGAACATCCCACCCCTCGCTTCAAATTCTGGAAGTCATTCCTGGAAGACCCTCGCCGGCAAACGCCGGCAAGGGGTACCGCGCCGCAACCTTCGGGATCAGTGACCCCAGACCTTCACGGTCGAACCGGCCAGGTTCAGGTTGGAAACGGTCAGCGAGCCGATGCTGGCGCCGCCGGTGCCGACCTTGACGGCGTCGATGGTCACGTCGCCGGTCACGGTGGGCAGGCCGATGGCCAGTTGCTCGGTGGCGACAGCGGTGCCGCCGCCAACCGGAGTGATGTTGGTTTTCACCACGTCGACGGTCATCGGGGCGTTGTCGGCGATGGTCACGCTGGGCAGGTGGATACCCTGCAGGACCAGGGAACCGCCGTTGGTGTCGGCGTCCTTGTAGGTGACAGCGCCGATGGAGGCGTTGAAGGTACCGGAAATGCTGATGCCATCCTGGCCGGTGATACCGGACAGCGCAGCGTCATCCATGGATTTCATGTCGGCATGTGCCAGGAACGGAGCGGCCAGAACTGCGCTTGCAAGAACCAGTTGCTTGATTTTCATTGTTATAACTCTCCAGTGTTCAGGTGGGGTTGCCCCAGGCACTGCAAGGGGCGTCCTACCCCGCTGCAGGTTGACCGGCTGCTGCCGATCTTCCAGACCCCCGACTTCTTCCTTAGGCGCCGCGGGCATGGATTCGTGAAGCACGTAGCTTCGCGTCCTGATCTCCAAGCTACTGACCCGCCGTGAACCTGCCAGCCCATCCAAGGGATGGCGCAAAACCAACCTTCCTACTCAAGCTTCGCTCAGCAATCCCAGACTCTTCCCCTTGAGCACTGCCTGGGTCCGACTGCGCACGCCGAGCTTGGCAAACAGGTTGTGCAGATGCCATTTGATGGTGGCCTCCGACAGATGCACCGCCTGGGCGATGTCCCGGTTCGACAAGCCCGCCGCCACGAGCCGTAGGATCTCCCGCTCTCGATGACTAACATCTTGATTTTCATCGAAACTTTCAGGGTCGACGGAGAGCCTGCGGCACTGCTCGCGAAGCATCTCCGCCACCCCCTGCCAGGCCGACGCGCGCTTGGGCTCGGCACCTTTCCAGGCCTCCCAGAGCGGCAGCAGCCACAGGGCGTCGTCCTGGAACAGGCGCCGATAGCCCAGGTTCCAGGTTTCCTCAAGGGTGGGGGCAAACAAGGCGAAGGCTTTTTCGCTGTTACCTTTCTGCCAATACGCCACAGAAAGTAACAGCGAAAGACGCAACCGCCGGTCGCGCTGATAAGGCGAGGTAAAGCCCGCCAGGCACGATTCCAGACGCTGCTGCGCGCGCTCGGCATGGCGCTCGGAAAGCGCCAGGCGCGCCTCCGCCATCACCAGCGCCGCATGGGCATCGGCATAGCGTTCGGCGTTGAGCCCCGAGAGATGCCGCGCCAGTTGCAGGCACACGCGCTCGGCCTCGTTGGGCCGTCGCATCCACAGCAACAGCTGCACCTTGCAACTCATGGCCAGTGCATGCACCCGCTCGTAGCCCGGCGACTGCAGGCCAACCAGCCATTCGTCGAGCTGGGCCAGACCTTGCTCAGCCTCACCGGCAAAGAATCGCGCCTTGGCCATTACCAACTGGCCGCGGCTGATCAGCTCCACCGGCGTGGCGACGTCGCGCCAGGTGGTCGCCAAAGGCAGTTCGGCGAGGATCGCTGCGTGGCGATCCTGCTCGTACAGCAGGTCCGCATAGGCCAGGGACAGCGGCCCGCCGACCCGGCTGCGCCGGCCGAAGACCCGTTCCACGCGGCTGCGCGCGCTCTCGGCGATGGTCCGGCCGCGCTCCAGTTCACCGCGCTCCTTGCAGATCAGCGCCTCGATCATGCTGACGACGACCTGAAGGTATTCGCTGTCGGCCATGCGCAGGCAATCGCGGGCGACCCCGATGGCATTGGCCGCCTCGGCGTAATCGCCCAGCAGCGCATAGGCCGCCGCCTGGATGCACGACAGGCTGGCGCGGAACACCGGCTGATTGCCCGGCACCAGCGCCAGCCACTGGCGCGCCACCTTCAGGCAGGCCTCCAGCTTGTCCTGGTAGAGCAGCACCAGCGCCTTGAGCACCTGGGCCACGGCGAGCAGCTCGGCCATGCCGAAGTGGCGCACCTTGCCCTGGCCCTGCAGCAGCCGGACGCTCAGCTCCTCGATCAGCGCCTCGGCCTCGGCAAACTTCTGCTCGAAGGCCAGTTGCCAGGCATAGAAGATCTGGAACACCGGGTGCTCGCGGATCACCTCGGCGGGGATGCTGCTGAGCATGCCGAGGATGCCGTAGACGCGGTTGCCGGCGATCAGCTTGGCGCCCTGGCGCTCCAGCAGGTCGGCGGCGAAGGCATAGTCACGGGCACGCAGGGCGTACTTGATCGCCCGGTCCGCCATGTCCCGCCCCTCGCACCAGCGGGCGGCGGCGTGCAGTAGCGGCGTCGGGTCGGAGTTGCGCGCCAGGCGGCCCTGGAGGAACTCGGCGAACAGGTGGTGATAGCGGAACCACTCGCGCTGGTCGTCCAGCGGGATGATGAACAATTGCTCGTTCTGCAGCCGCATCAGCATGTCCAGGCCATCACGGCGCCCGGTCAGGGCATTGCACAGCTCGGCGCAGAATTCGTCGAGCACCGAAGTCTGGTCGAGGAACTGCTGCAGCGGCTCGGGCAGGCTGCGCAGCACATCCTCGGCGAGGTAGTCGGCGAGGTCGCGCTCGGTGCCGGAAAGCCCCTTGAGCAAGGCCACGCGGTCCGGGTTACGCGCCAGCGCCAGGGCGGCGAGATGCAACGCGGTAATCCAACCCTCGGTGCGCTTGTGCAGCAGCTTGAGCTCGCTGTCGCTCAGGGCCAGGCCTTTCAGCCCGGTGAGGAAGGTGTCGGTTTCCTCGCGGGTCAGGCGCAGGTCGTCGCCGCTCAGGCAGAAGGCCCAGGGCGCCAGGCCCGGTTCGTCCACCAAAAAGCGCGGGCGATAACGCGTGCTGGTGACCAGGCGGATGTTGTCCGGCAGGTGCTCGATCAGGTAGCGCGCACCGTGGGCCAATGCCGGGTGACGGATCTGGTGGAAATCATCGAGCAGCAGGTAGAGCGGCCCGTCGAGACGGCGCAGGTCGGAAAGGAAGGCGTCGATGATGCCTTCCAGCGGCAGGGTCATGTCCGATTGCAGCAGGTTCGAGGTATTGGCACCGAACTCCGCTTCGACGCTGCGGATGCTTGCCACCAGATACTGCACCAGGCGCTGCGGCTCGCTGTCGCCTTCATCGCAGGACATCCACGCGACCCGCGCACCGCTCTCCACCAGGCGCTGGCGGAACAGGCTGAGGATGGTGCTCTTGCCGAAGCCGGCTGGCGCGCTGAGGATCAGCACGCGCTGCTGGCGGTTGGCGTACAGGCGGTCGATAAGGGCGCGACGCGGCAGCAACGAATCGCTGTCGGCGCGTGGCGGAAACAGCTTGGTGCGCAGCAGCGGCATGGGCTGCTGTGGCAGTGTGGTCAGGGTCGTCATGTCAGAGCAGACTCAGCTCGCGGGCACGGCGTATCGCTTGGGTCCGATTGCGTACCTTGAGCTTCTCGTAGATGTTGTGCAGGTGCCATTTGACGGTGCCCAGGGCCAGCGACAGCTGCTGGCCGATCTCCTCATTGGAGAGGCCCTGGGCCGCCAGGCATACCACCTCGCGCTCACGGTCGGTCAGACCTTCTTCGAGCACTTCGGGCGACCTGCGTGCTTCCTGCCCCGGCCAGACGGTCAACATTCCGCGAATGAAGACCTGCAGCGCGGGTTGCCGCTCGGTGGATTCCAGTTGCTGCAGCAACTGCCGAATCCCCTCGCCTTCCTCGATGAAGATGCTCCGCACCCCTTCCCGCTCAGCGCCGACCAGGCATTGGCCGAGCAGGCTGTGGGAACGCTCCTGATAACCCAGGCGCTGGTAGCTCAGGGCCGCCAGCAGGTCCAGGCGCAGCCGTTGCAGGCCGTGCCAGCCCGGCTGCAGCATGCCGCGCAGCTGGGTGATTTCGTGCAGCGCCTCACTGAAGTGCCCGCGTGCCTGGAGCAGGCGCACGCGGCTGATGCCCTGCACCCAGAGCACCGGGTTGAACGGCATCTGCTTGTAGTGGCTGGCCAGCTTCGCCCAGTCGATCGCCTTGAGCCGCTGCTCGGCGCGCTTGCAGCGGTCGGTGGCGGTTTCCTGGAGAATCAGGTTGACCTCCTCGCCCACCGCCATGGCGAAGAAGCGCCAGGACTGGTTGCGCGAGGCCAGGGTCTGCATCAGCCCGAGTGTGGCCAGCGCCTCCTTGCCGCGCCCCTGCAGGCGCTGGATACGCGCCAGGCACTGCATGCCCTGGGCATAGAGGTCGATCGGGTTGACCACGTCGACCCGGCCCAGCGCCCAGCGCAGACGCTCTTCCAGGCCGTCCAGCTCGGTGCGGTAGTAGGCGGTCAGCGCTTCAGCGATGGCCGGAAGCGCCAGGGCCTGGGAGCGCTTGTCGAACAGCGGCATGGCCTGATCGCGCACCCGCTCGATGAGCATCTGCGCCTGCTTGACCTGACCCTGCTCCAGCGCCAGTACCACTTCGATGGTGCACTGCTGCATGTGCAGGTAGCGACCATCGAGGAAGTGGTTGCGCTGTTGCGCCAGGCCCATCAGGCGACGCGCCTGTTCCGCCTGGCCACGCACGACCTGGGCGAACGCCCCGATCAGCAGGATGGCGCCTTCCAGGAACGCCGAGTTCTGGCCCAGCTGGCTCTCCACCTTGCGCGCCAGGGTGATGCACTGCTCGAGATCATCCTTCTGTAACGCCAGCACGGCCTTCACCGCCAGCGCGGAGAGGTACTGATTGCCCATCGGGCCGCTACCGCGCGAGTCGCCCCAGCGCGCCAGCAGCTCGTCGATCATGCGGTTGGCTTCGGGCAGGCTGAGCTCGGTGGCGCGGGTCCAGACATCGCTGAGCACGAGGATCGGGTAGCGCTCGGCAATCTCGTTCGGCACGTGCTTGCGCCAGCGCGAGATCAGGTAGAGCTGGCCCCGGTTGATCAAATCCAGGCCGCAGCCATCCACCAGTGCGGCGAGCATCTCCGGGTCCTCGGCAAGGCAGGCATGCTCGATCGCCAAGGTCGGCATATGGTGGTTGGTGAACCACAGGCTGGCGTTGAAGTGGAGTTGCTTGAAGCGCTCCGGGTCGCGCTCGCGCAGGCGGGCGCGGAGGAAGTCGGCGAACAGCTGGTGGAAGCGGTACCACTGGCGGTCGCGGTCCAGCGGCAGGAGGAACAGCTGCATGCTGTCCAGGTGCTCGAGCAGCGCCTGGCCATCCTGGCGACCAGTCAGGGTGTTGGCCAGGTCGCCATTCAGGCGATTGGCGATCCCCAGGGACAGCAGCGCGCCCTGCACATCGGCAGGCAGACGCTCGAACACGGCGCGCAGCAGGTAATCCCCCACCGCCGCCTTGTCGCTGCTGAGCACCTTGAGGTCTTCCGATGCGCCCGGCTGCTGGCGCAGCCACAGACTGACCAGGTGAACCCCTGCCATCCAACCTTCGGTCTGGTTGTGCAGCGACTGCAGGCAGCTATCTTCGAGTTGCAGGCCGTCGCGGGCCAGGTATTCACGGGTTTCGTCGCGGGACAGGCGCAGCTCGTCCTGGCCGATTTCCAGCAGCAGGCCCTTGGCGCGCCAGGTGGCGAGGTTCAGTGGCGGCTGGGAACGGCTGCCGATGGCCAGGGTGAGGCCGGGCGGTGCGTATTGCACCAGGCGATTGAGACCGGCGTAGACGTCGGAATGGGTGATCTCATGCAGGTCGTCGAGTACCAGCAGGACCTTGTGCTCGTCGCGGGAAAGGTCCATCAGCAGGCTTTCCATGACCGCGACCACGGGCACGCGCATGGTGTTGTGCACGTACCCCAGCGCATCCTCGCCAATGCCCGGCACGGCGGTGGCCAGGGCCTGGATGAGTTTCAGGCAGAAACGGCCGGGATCGTCGTCGTCGCTCTCCAGGGAAAGCCAGGCGACAGGGTGGCCTTCGCCGGCACGCTTGCCGGCCAGCGCCGCCAGTGCGGTGGTCTTGCCGAACCCGGCGGGCGCCGTGAAGGACAGCACCGAGGCATAAGGATGTCGGTCCAGGGCATTCTGGACCTCAGGACGAATCAAATAATCAGCAGGCACCCGAGGGGGTGTTAATCTGGAGCGCAGAAGGCTGCCGGCTGCGGGTTCGAGCACTACATCCACGGCCTGTATCCCTATGTCATTATCGTTGTTGGTACGGAGCACTGTCCGCGTGGGATTCGTCACTTCTTATCAGAATGCTTTTGCTACGTAAACCGAAGAAATAGCTCTAGGATCGACCCTTCAGCCGACCTGATCACCTCATTTGCCTGCACGCCGTTACCCATGCCTGACTGTTTCCTGCACCCGCTTCCTTATCGGGAAGACCCGGGTGAACGCTTCGCCCTGATCCATCGGGCGCCCGGCGCCGTACTCCTGGACGCCGGTCGACCCATTGCCACACGTGGACGCTATGACCTTCTGAGCGCCTGGCCATTGGCAGAACTGGCACCGACCGCCGACGAATCGGCCAAGAGTTTTTTTGCCCGCGCGCGAACCGCCCTGCAGCGCCTGGGCGAGGCCAAGGTGCCGGACAATCGCGAACTGCCATTCGTCGGCGGAATGATTGGCTATCTCGGTTATGACTTCGGCCGACGCGTCGAGCGGCTGCCCGAGCCGAACCTCGACGACCTCGCCCTGCCCGACGCACGCCTTGGCCTGTATGGCTGGGCGTTGGTCACCGACCACGAGGCATGCAGCAGCGAGCTGGTGTTCCACCCGTCACTGGCGACCAGCGAGCGGGAGCGTCTGATCGCCCTGTTCGAAGGCGCCCGCGGCGATGAAGCGCTGCCGCCCTTCCGGCTCTCGGCGCCATTCCTGCCAGACATCAACCGCGAGCAATACCGCGAGGCGCTGGAGCGAGTGCACGGTTACATCCTCGCCGGCGACTGTTATCAGGTGAACTACACGCAGCGTTTCCGTGCGCCTTGCAGCGGATCGCCCTGGCTGGCCTACCGTGCGCTGCGCGAGGCGTGTCCTACCCCTTTTGCCGGCTATCTGGCATTGCCTGAAGGTGCCGTCCTCAGCCTGTCGCCGGAGCGCTTCATCCAGCTCCACGGCAACCAGGTGGAAACCCGTCCGATCAAGGGCACCCGTCCGCGCGGCGACACGCCCGAGGCCGACCTGGCCAACGCCGATGCGCTGCTCGCCAGCGAAAAGGACCGCGCCGAGAACCTGATGATCGTCGACCTGCTGCGCAATGATCTGGGCCGCAGCTGTCGCCCCGGTAGCGTGCGCGTACCCGAACTCTTCGCGGTAGAGACCTACCCCAACGTCCACCACCTGGTCAGCAGCGTGCGTGGCGAACTGGCGGACGGAAAGGATGCACTGGACCTGCTCGAAGGCAGCTTCCCCGGCGGTTCCATCACCGGTGCGCCGAAGGTTCGCGCCATGCAGATCATCGACGAACTGGAGCCGACCCGGCGCAGCATCTACTGCGGCAGCCTGCTCTACCTCGACGTGCGCGGCGAGATGGACAGCTCCATCGCCATCCGCACCGTGCTGGTGAAAGACGGCCAGGCGAGCTGCTGGGCCGGCGGCGGCATCGTGGCCGACTCCGACTGGGAAGAGGAGTACCAGGAGTCGCTGACCAAGGTAGGCGTGCTGCTGCGAACCCTGGAAAGTCTGTAGGTGCGGATCCTATCCGCGAACCGGCCGACAGCCCGGCCTGAAGGCATCGCGGACAAGCGCCAAAAGAAAAAGCCCCGCATCAGCGGGGCTTTTTCGTCACAGCCGGTGTTACAGGCTGAGCGGGCGGTTGGACGCCTTGAGGAACTCCTTCTTCAGGTCCTCATAGGTGTGCACCGCCGGGAACTGCGGAAACTCGCGAATCACGTTGTCCGGCGCGTGGAACAGGATGCCGGCATGGGCTTCGGAGAGCATGGTGGTGTCGTTGTAGGAATCGCCAGCGGCGATGACACGGTAGTACAGGCTCTTGAAGGCGATGACCGACTGACGCTTCGGATCCTTCTGGCGCAGCTGGTAGCTGACGACGCGATCGGTCTCGTCAGTGATCAGCTTGTGGCACAGCAGGGTCGGGAAACCGAGCTGGCGCATCAGCGGCTGGGAGAACTCGTAGAAGGTGTCGGAAAGGATCACCACCTGGAAGCGCTCGCGCAGCCAGTCGACGAATTCCACCGCGCCCTCCAGCGGCTTCAGGGTAGCGATCACTTCCTGGATGTCGGACAGCTTCAGGCCGTGCTCGTCGAGAATGCGCAGACGCTGCTTCATCAGCACGTCGTAGTCCGGGATATCACGGGTCGTCGCCTTCAGCGCATCGATACCGGTTTTTTCAGCGAAGGCGATCCAGATTTCCGGAACCAGGACCCCTTCCAGGTCGAGACAGGCGATTTCCACGAACGATTTCCCCGCAGGATTGGCTTGAGAGGCGGGCACTCTAGCGGCTCGCTGGAAGCGGCGCAACGCGCCACTTATACCCAAACACCACAGTCTACCAACCCGATGGTTATTTAGGGGCATATCCCGCTCTTTGCTACCATCGCGCCACGCACCGCCCTGCGCCATTAAAACTAGGAATACCGCCTGATGAGCCTCCCGTTCGATATCGCGGAAACTGCCGCGAGCTATGCCAGCAAATCCCCGCAGGACATCCTGAAGCTCGCCTTCGAGCATTTTGGCGATGAGCTGTGGATTTCCTTCAGCGGTGCCGAGGACGTGGTGCTGGTGGACATGGCCTGGAAGCTCAACAAGAACGTCAAGGTGTTCAGCCTGGACACCGGCCGCCTGCATGCGGAGACCTACCGCTTCATCGAGCAGGTGCGCGAGCACTACGGCATCGCCATCGAAGTGATGACCCCCGACCCGCGCCTGCTGGAACCCTTCGTCAAGGAAAAGGGTCTGTTCAGCTTCTTCAAGGACGGCCATGGCGAGTGCTGCGGCATTCGCAAGATCGAGCCGCTCAAGCGCAAGCTGTCCACCGTGACCGCCTGGGCCACCGGCCAGCGCAAGGACCAGAGCCCCGGCACGCGCAGCCAGGTAGCGGTGGTCGAACTCGACGGCGCCTTCTCCACCCCGGAGAAACCGCTGATCAAGTTCAACCCGCTGGCCAACATGAGCAGCGACGAAGTCTGGGCCTACATCCGCATGCTGGAAATCCCCTACAACAGCCTGCACGAGCGCGGCTTCATCAGCATCGGCTGCGAACCCTGCACCCGCGCGGTACTGCCGAACCAGCACGAGCGCGAAGGCCGCTGGTGGTGGGAAGAAGCCACGCAGAAAGAGTGCGGCCTGCACGCCGGTAATTTGATCACCAAGGCCTGAGGCCTTACCCTCGGCTGACGGAAATTTCCTTGTCAGCCCGCAGCCCAGGATCGGACGCCTGCACGCCTGCGGCGGAGCCGATCCCCATGCGCATCACCCTGGTGAAGAAGGTCCTGGCCGATGGCCAGGACTGCCGCAAGTGCCGCGAAGTCCACGAACGACTGGAGAAAGGCGGCTACCTCTCCCGCATCGACCGCACCCTGGTCGCCGACGAGCGCAACCCCGCCAGCACCGGTTGGCTGGTCGCGGCCCAGTATGGCGTGGATACCGCGCCCTTCTTCGTCGTCCGCCACGATGACGGCCGCGAGGTCGTGTACACGGTGTTCATGAGCTTCCTCCATGAAGTGCTCGAAGGCCGCGGCGAGCTCCCGCTGGACTCCCGCGAGGCCCTGGCCGAACTGGCCCAGCGCGACGATCTGGATCGCCTGTAACGCTCACCTTTGACGCTTTCTTGATGGCCGACAAGCCAGACTGTGCTCCCCTCTCCTGATGCATGAGGAAGCTTTCCCATGGCCGACGGCTCGGACCGCCCACGCCCCCGTATTCCCGGCACCGTCTGGGCGCTGGGTTTCGTCAGCCTGTTCATGGATGTGTCGTCCGAACTGCTGCACAGTCTCCTGCCGCTGTTCCTGGTCGGCAGTCTGGGGCTGAGCATGGTCGCGGTCGGACTGATCGAAGGCATCGCCGAAGCCACCGCGCTGATCGTCAAGGTGTTCTCGGGCGCTATCAGCGACTTCCTCGGCCGGCGCAAGGGCCTGGTGCTGTTCGGCTACGGCCTGGCGGCGCTCTCCAAGCCGCTGTTCCCGTTGGCCACCTCGGGCGAGACGATCTTCGCCGCGCGCCTGCTCGACCGCATCGGCAAGGGCATCCGCGGCGCGCCGCGCGATGCGCTGATCGCCGACGTCTCGCCACCTTCGATCCGTGGCGCCTGCTTCGGCCTGCGGCAGTCCATGGACACCGTCGGCGCCTTCGCAGGCCCCCTGCTGGCCATCGTGCTGATGCTCTGGCTGGGCAACGACCTGCCGCTGGTGTTCTGGTTCGCCTGCATTCCCGCCGGCGTCGCGGTGCTGGCCATCGTCTTCTTTGTCAAGGAACCGGAACAGGCGGAAGGCACCCATCGCTTCCGCTCGCCGATCCATCGCGACGCAATGCGCGGTTTCCCGGCGCGCTACTGGTGGGTGGTCGGTATCGGCGCGGTGTTCACCCTCGCCCGTTTCAGCGAAGCCTTCCTGGTGCTACGCGCCCAGGACATGGGCCTGCCGATGGCCTGGACGCCGGTGGTGATGGTGGTAATGGCCCTGCTGTTCATGCTCTCGGCCTACCCGGTGGGCTGGTGGTCGGACCGCACCGACCGCACCGGTCTGCTGGCCATCGGCATGCTGCTTCTGGTGACGGCCGACCTGCTGCTGGCCTGGGCCGACTCCACGCCGCTGATGCTCGTCGGCGTCGCGCTCTGGGGCCTGCACATGGGCTTTACCCAGGGATTGCTGGCGACGCTGATCGCCGACACCACACCCGCCGACCTCAAGGGCACCGCCTTCGGCGTGTTCAACCTTGCCAGCGGCATCGCCATGCTGCTGGCCAGCGTGCTGGCCGGCTGGCTGTGGCAAAGCTTCGGCGCCAGCTGGACCTTTGTCGTCGGCGCCGCGCTGGCCTTCGTCGCCCTGCTGTTGCTGCGCTGGCGTATCCGCTAACGAAGCTTTTCGCAGGAGCGAGCTTGCTCGCGAACCACCCAACACTGATGTAGCCGGTGAATCTGTTCGCGAGCAAGCTCGCTCCTACATAGGGGCACTTGATAGGGGCACTTGCGCCCCACCTTGGAAGCAAAACAAAAAGCCGCGCCCCCTTTGGGGATCGCGGCGTTTCTCGTGAGCCCAGCGCCGCAGTACCGGCGCCGTGCGATCAATAGATCGGCAGCTCGATACCCTCGAACAGCTCGTCCAGCTCGGTCTTGTTGTGGCACTGGACGGCCTTGGCCAGCAGGTCGCGGGTCAGGTGCGGGGCGAACTTCTCGATGAAGTCGCACATGAAGCCGCGCAGGAAGGTGCCGCGACGGAAGCCGATCTTGGTCACGCTGGATTCGAACAGGTGGCCGGCATCGAGCATCACCAGGTCGTTGTCCAGCTTCGGGTCGACCGCCATGTGAGCCACGATGCCCACGCCCAGGCCCAGGCGCACGTAGGTCTTGATCACGTCGGCGTCGGCGGCGGTGAACACCACTTTCGGCACCAGGCCACGCTGGTTGAAGGCTTCGTCGAGCTTGGAGCGGCCGGTGAAGCCGAATACGTAGGTGACGATGGGCTGCTCGGCGAGCAGTTCCAGGGTCAGCTTCGGCACCTTGGTCAGCGGGTGGCCCTGGGGCACGATCACGCAACGGTTCCAGCGGTAGCACGGCATCATGATCAGATCGCCGAAGAGCTCCAGCGCCTCGGTGGCGATGGCGAAGTCGACGGTGCCGTCGGCGGCCATCTCGGCGATCTGCATCGGCGTGCCCTGGTGCATGTGCAGGGAAACGTCCGGATACTGCTTGATGAAGCCGCTGATCACGCCGGGCAGCGCATAACGCGCCTGGGTGTGGGTGGTGGCGATGGACAGCGTACCCTTCTTCTCGTTGGAGAATTCCTGGGCGATCTGCTTGATGCTCTCGACCTTGCGCAGGATCTCGCCGGCGGTGGTGATGATGCGCTCGCCGGCCGGGGTGACGCGGGTCAGGTGCTTGCCGCTGCGGGCGAAGACTTCGACGCCCAGTTCGTCTTCCAGCAGGCGGATCTGCTTGCTGATGCCGGGCTGGGAGGTGTACAGGCTTTGGGCAGTGGCCGAGACGTTCAGATCGTGGTGCGCGACTTCCCAGATATAGCGCAGTTGCTGAAGCTTCA
Source organism: Pseudomonas nitroreducens TX1 (assembly GCF_000313755.1). Taxonomy (GTDB): domain Bacteria; phylum Pseudomonadota; class Gammaproteobacteria; order Pseudomonadales; family Pseudomonadaceae; genus Pseudomonas; species Pseudomonas nitroreducens_A. The sequence goes on from NZ_AMZB01000076.1 coordinate 26,543, forward strand.
TGGAATTTCCTCGAAATGAATGTCGCGACCCGCGATGAGGGGCTTGTCGTTTTATAACCATATTAATGGTTTAAGGAATAAAACTAGACGTTTTTTTTCGCTCTGCATGCCATTCGTCTAAAGCCCCACGGAAACTCCGGGCTTATCCGACGTATCGTCACAAAGCTTTCAGCGGTGTTGCAGCATCGGCACCAGGTAGACCGGCACCTCGGCCAGTTGCACCAGGCGCGCGGCGGTGCGCCCCAGCGGCGTGTTCAGCCCTTCCCCGTGGCTGTGACTGCCAGCGACGATGATATCGACATCCAGGCGCTTGGCCTCGTCGAGAATCACCATCGGCGCGTCCCCCTGCAGCACGCGCACCGAGCGGATCAGCGCGGCGTCCTGGTGCGCTTCCCCCAGTTCGTCGCGGAACCCTTCCATTACCCGCTGCTCGATGCTGCCCATGACATTGGTCAGGCCATTGGTGCGCATCTCCTTCAGCGTGCTCTCGTCCAGGTAGGTCTGCAGGACGGATTCTGCAAACAGCCCCAGCGGCTCCACGGCATGCACGACATACACTTCGGCTCCGTAGGCACGGGCCAGCGACAATGCGTGCTGGAGGACATAGGGTGCGTAAAGACCGAGGTCGGTGGCGTAAAGAATCGTTCGGATCATGCGGCCTCCTCGACTGCCTGCGCGGCGGGGCCTATCCAGCAGCGTAGCAGGAGAACGCGAATCGCTCCGATAAGGCCGGATGTCGCGGCCCGGCGGCTACTGGGCGACCTTCTTCTCGTTGCTTACGCCGTGCGGAACGTGGCCGGTTGCCACCACGTCGCGAGCCTTCTCGCAGTGCAGCGGCTGGTCGTCGAAGAACACGTCGGCGGCGAAGGCTTCAAGGAAGGCGGCCTTGTCCAGGCCACCGAGGAACAGCGACTCATCCAGACGGATGTCCCACTCGCGCAGGGTGCGGATCACCCGTTCGTGGGCCGGAGCCGAACGCGCGGTCACCAGCGCCGTGCGGATCGGGCAGGACTCCTGGGGGAAGGCCTGCTGCACGCGATTGAGCGCCGCGAGGAAGGGCTTGAACGGCCCGCCGCCCAGCGGCTCGCGGGCAGACTCGCGTTCGTGGGTCTGGAAGGCCTCCAGCCCGCCCTGCTGGTAGACGCGCTCGGAGTCGTCGGAGAACAGCACGGCGTCGCCGTCGAAGGCGAAGCGCAGTTCGCCGCTGGCCTCCCGCCGGGTACCGCCGGAAAGAATGGTCGCGGCGGCGAAGCCGGCGTCCAGGGCGTTGCGCACGTCTTCTATATGGGTCGAAAGGAACAGGTGGCAGTTGAACGCCTTGAGGTACGGATAAGGGCTGCGGCCGCCGACGAAGGCGGCACGGGAGATACCCAGGCCATAGTGCTGGATCGAATTGAACACGCGCAGGCCGGTGTCGGCGCTGTTGCGCGAGACCAGGATGACTTCCACCGGCGCGCTGTCGGTCCCGCCGTTGAGGGCAAGCAGCTTCTGCACCAGGGCGAAGGCGTCCCCCGGCGGCAGGACATCGTCCTCGCGGGCGATCTGGTACTGGCGATAGGCTTCGACGCCTTCGCTTTCATAGACCTGATGGCTTTCCCGCAGGTCGAACAGCGCCCGCGAGGAAATCGCCACCACCAGCTTGTCGCCCAGCCCTTTTGCCATGCTTCCCCCAGTGTCCGTCAGCGTGCCTGGTTGCGCGCATCGATGAAGCGCAGCGCGCGATACAGGGCTGCGATCTTCGGTAGTTCACGTCCTGCCTGGCGCGCGGCTTCCAGAGGCGCGGCGTAGATCGCCCCCAGTTCCAGCGGTCGGCGCTGGGCGAAATCGTGGTACATGCTGGGCAGGTAGTCCGGCATGGCGTCGGTGGAGCTGAGCATCGCGCCGACGATGCCCTGAGGCAGCGAGTACCCGCACGCAGCGGCGCCGGCGATGACTTCCTCCATCAGCTCGGCGACCAGGGCGCGGCTGTCGGGGTTGTCCATGATCGCTCGCGTGCCACTGTCGAGCAGCACGGAGAGGCCGTTGTAAGGGATATTCCAGACCAGCTTCTGCCAGCGCGCCTGCTCCAGGTTGGGCATGGCGTTGGAGTCCAGGCCGGCACTGCGCAACAGCGCGGCGCCCTCTTCCACTATCGCCAGGCGGGATTCGGCCTCCTGCGCGGAGCCCGAGTGATAACCGATATTCACCGCACCGAACGCCTGGTGTTCGATCACCCCCGGTTCGGCGCGATGCACGCAGATGAAGCACAGCCCACCCAGCAGGTGGATGTGCTCGGGCAGCAGCGTGCGCAGCTCGTCTTCCACGGCAAGGCCGTTCTGCAGCAGCAGGACCTTCGCCCCTTGCGTAGCGGCCTGAACGATCAGCGGTGCGAGGTCGGCGTTGCTGGTGGTCTTGGCGCCTACCAGAAGCCAGTCGCAAGGCGGCATCTTCGCCACGTCGTCGTAGGCGTTGACCGGCGACAGGCTCAGCGCGCCGTGTACCTGGCTGTTGAGGCGCAGGCCGTTCTGCGCGACGGCGGGATACTCGCTGCGCAGCAGGAAATGAACGTCATGGCCGGCCCGGGCCAGCATCAGGCCGTAGAAACCGCCAATGGCGCCGGTTCCGATGATGCCGATTCGCAGATTCATCAAGGCAATTCCTCAGCAGGGCGCGCCAGGGCAACGCGCAGGGCCTGGATCAGGGGTTCAGGGCGCAGCGGTGCGTGAACCGCGCCCAGGAATTGGCCGTCCCGCACCAGAAAAAGGGACGGCAGGTGGAAGACCTCGTAGCGCTCGACCAGTCCGCCGCTGTGCCCGGCATCGATCCAGCACAGACGATCCACGGGCAGGCCGAATTCCGGCAGCACCTGCCGCGCCCAGCGACAGCTCGAGCAGCCTTCGCCGGTAAAAACCAGTAGCGAGACACCGGCAAATTCCAGCAGCCGGCGGTCGGCATCCAGGTCGGTCAGCTCCAGGCCCGGCACTATACTCAAGGTGCCATCACTCTGAGGATTGCAGTCGGAGCGTTCCGTCATGCGTCAGTTCCTGCGTCACCCTTGCGACCTTTCGGTCGAGCTGGTCATCCGCAAGCAGACCTTCCTGCCGCGCCAGCGGTTGCACAATATCAGCCTGGGCGGCGTGGCGTGCAACTCACCGCGAGGCTTTCGTCGCGGCACCTCCATCGAACTGCACATTCCGCTGCTGGGCGACGCGGCGCGCTATGGCGGCGTGATCGCCTGGAGCCGCAAGCAGGCGAGCGATTACCGCGTGGGCATTGCCTTCATCGACGAAGACATGCTTTTTCGCGCGAGGATGATCGAGCAGGTCTGCCAGATCGAGCACTACCGCCGGCAACATGCCCAGGCTGACGGTGGCGAGTCGCCGAGCGAGGATCTTGCGCTGGAATGGATCGCGCAGAACGCAGCGGACTTCCCATTGTTTTGCGCGGTCTGATCGCCGCTGCGCAGAAAGTCGCGCCAATGCCCGTGATCCGGGCATTTTCCTGCATCGAGCCATTGTCGAGGCCACGCCTGACCGGTTAAGGTTCGGCTTCCCCTTAGCGACACACTTGCCTGCGCCCCATCGCACGGGGATTTCTGGCGGCCGGCACCCGTGACCTGATTGAGTACCACGATGGCTGATTTACAGATCGACGACCTTAACGTTGCCTCCAACGAGACACTGATCACGCCGGAGCAGCTCAAGCGCGAAATCCCCCTGACCGACGCCGCCCTGCGCACCGTCGCCAACGGCCGCCAGGTCGTCCGTGACATCCTCGATGGCAAGGACCACCGCCTGTTCGTGGTGATCGGCCCCTGTTCGATCCACGACATCAAGGCCGCCCACGAATACGCCGAGCGCCTGAAGGTGCTGGCCGCGGAAGTCTCCGACACCCTGTTCCTGGTGATGCGCGTGTACTTCGAGAAGCCGCGTACCACCGTCGGCTGGAAGGGCCTGATCAACGACCCTTACCTGGACGACTCCTTCAAGATCCAGGACGGCCTGCACATCGGTCGCCAGTTGCTGCGCGACCTCGCCGAGATGGGCCTGCCCACCGCCACCGAGGCACTCGACCCGATCTCCCCGCAGTACCTGCAGGACCTGATCAGTTGGTCGGCCATCGGCGCGCGCACTACCGAATCCCAGACCCACCGCGAGATGGCCTCGGGCCTGTCCTCGGCGGTCGGCTTCAAGAACGGCACCGACGGCAGCCTGACCGTGGCAATCAACGCCCTGCAGTCGGTTTCCAGCCCGCACCGTTTCCTGGGCATCAACCAGGAAGGTGGCGTTTCCATCGTCACCACCAAGGGCAACGCCTACGGTCACGTGGTGCTGCGTGGCGGCAACGGCAAGCCGAACTATGACTCGGTCAGCGTCGCCCTGTGCGAACAGGAACTGACCAAGGCGAAGATCCCGCTGAACGTGATGGTCGACTGCAGCCACGCCAACTCCAACAAGGATCCGGCCCTGCAGCCGCTGGTGATGGACAACGTTGCCAACCAGATCGCCGAAGGCAACAACTCTATCGTCGGCCTGATGGTGGAAAGCCACCTGGGTTGGGGCGCGCAGCCGATTCCGAAGGACCTGTGCGAGCTCAAGTATGGGGTGTCGATCACCGACGCCTGTATCGACTGGGACACCACCGAGAAGGCCGTGCGCAGCATGCACGCCAAGCTCAAGGATGTCCTGCCCAAGCGTCAGCGCGGCTGAGGTTTGCGGGCATGAAAAAGCCGGGTCAATGCCCGGCTTTTTCATGCCCAGGCATCCGTGCCTGCCGCGAGGTGTTTTTGTAGGATGGCGTGGAGCGAAGCGATACCCATGATGGCGGATAACGCTTGAGGCGTTATCCGCCTACAAGTTGATGGGGCGAACATATGGCAAAGAAAAAGCCGGGCAATGAGCCCGGCTTTTTTTCATGTCTGCGATCAGCGGATCAGAGCGCGGTATCGGTGTGGCGCTGGCGGCGTTCCAGGTAGCGCTCGACATAGGAGCACGACGGAATGACGCTGTAGCCCTTGCGCTCGGCGTATTGCAGGGCGTGTTCGGTGAGGGCGGCGGCGATGCCGCGGCCGCGCAGGCTGTCCGGGACGAAAGTGCGGTAGATGTCGAGCGTCTGCTTGCCCAGATCCATGTAGGCCAGATAGGCGCGATGACCATCAACAGTCGTTACGAACTGGTGGCTGGTTTCATCATGCTGGATGGACAACGACTCACTCACTTGCTCTCTCCTTCGCAGGGCCTCACAACATGACCCGCACCTGATTGATCTTGTTCAGGCGGAGGAACATTTCTGCCGAACCCGTCCCGAGCAGGACAGTGATATAGACTCGGCCGTTCTCCACCTTGTGCAGCACACCCTGGTAATAGGCACCATCGAAGGTGATGAACTGCAGGCGCTTGCCGGTGTACTGGGCAAGGCTTTCAACGCTAACGAACTCATATTGCTGCGTTCTGGCCTGCGACTCAACCGTTTCTTGGGCCGAAACCATTTCATATTGGCTTTCCGGCGTGATTTTTTTCTTCAGCGGATCGACCCAGGCGAACCCCAGCGGTGCCACAGATTGCTGGTTCACTAGGACGACCGGATGCAGCATCTGGATCACATCCTTGGGCTCGAAAAATTGCAGGCCATCCCAGGTCATGCCTTCGGTAGGCGTCAGTTCGACGCGCAGCGAACGCGGGTCAGCCAGATAGCGGCCGTAGGCTTCAAGCACTGGCTTGTCGAGCGCGATGCGTTGCTGGCGCAGCGCCTTGTCGAACTGCTCCAGTGACAGTGCGGTGTAGGCAGCCTGGTCCAGACCGAGCTTGCCCCGGCAGAATTCGCTGACCCGGCGCTGATACTGGTTGTCGTTCATCTCGACGACCACCTGGGATACTCGCGGCGGATTCACACGCATGTCGCCCGGGCGCTCGGAGACATTCATCAGCGTCATGCTGGTGTGCATGTCGAGCATGTCGCGGGTATCGCTGCGCAGATCGAAGGTCAGGGTCTGCGCGCCCGGCTGCATGCGGTAGGCAAACTCGATGTCCGACTCGAGGGTGCGGTAACCCATCTGCAGCAACTCATCGACACCGATATTGCGCACGTTGCCGCAAGCCACTTCGCTCATCGCGGTGAAGGCGCTCTTCTCCGCCGGCTGGGCGTACAGCGACTGCATGAACGGGCCATGGATCTGCAACTCCACGCCCTTGAGGTCCACCGCCATCTGCTCGGGCAACTTGCCCTCATCCAGGCGCTCCTTGAAACTCAGCAGTTCGCGCAGACCATTGAACTTCAACTGCGCGTGCGCAACCTTCAGGCTGTCCCCCGCCATCGGCACCCTGATCACCAGGTTCTGCAACCCAACCCGTCCATCGAAGGACGACGAGATGCCGCCGTAGGAAATGTCCATGAACGGCGAAACACGGGCGATGGCGTCGTTCACTACACTGCGCACGGACAGCCACAGCGACGCCTTGATGATCAGGGCGATCGCCACGACGGCGAACAGGGACCACTTGAGAATCTTCGACATGAGATGCACATCCTGGATTGTGCGAGGGCGGGACGCAGGGATACTGGCAGCTTAACAGTACACCTGGGACCTCTCCACGAGAGCCGTAGGAATTTGCGTGCATAGCGCACAGAAATCGCGCGGATTTCATGGCAAGCGGCTGACTCACCAGTCAGCCAAAACGCTTTACGCCCCAGGTCTGCGTCAGTATGTTCTGGCCACTTCCAACCCAAGGACTGCAACCCAGGACCCTCTGCCATGAGTGAGCTGATCAGCTACCAATTCGAAGACGGCATCGCCACCCTGACCCTGAACAACGGCAAGGTGAATGCCATCTCTCCGGCGGTCATCGAAGCCTTCAACCAGGCCCTGGACCAGGCGGAGAAGGACCGTGCCATCGTCATCGTCACCGGCCAGCCGGGCATCCTCTCCGGCGGCTACGACCTCAAGGTCATGACCTCCGGTCCGGAGAACGCCGTGAACCTGGTAGCCGCAGGTTCCACCCTGGCCCGCCGCATGCTGTCGCATCCCTTCCCCGTCATCGTCGCCTGCACAGGCCACGCGGTGGCCAAGGGCGCCTTCATCCTGCTCTCGGCGGACTACCGCATCGGCGTCGACGGCCCGTTCCAGATCGGCCTCAACGAAGTGGCCATCGGCATGACCATGCACCACGTGGGCATCGAACTGGCCCGTGACCGTCTGCGCCGCTCCGCCTTCACCCGTTCCGTGGTGAACGCCGAGATGTTCAATCCGCGCGACGCAGTCGACGCCGGCTTCCTCGACAAGGTGGTGCCGGCCGACCAACTCCAGGCCGCCGCGCTGGAGGCTGCCCAGCACCTGAAGAAGCTGAACATGACGGCCCACCGCAACACCAAGCTGAAAGTGCGCAAGCAGTTGCTGGAAACCCTGGACAAGTCCATCGAACTGGATCGCAGCCATCTGGCCTGATCGACGCTGACAAAAGCCCGGCCAGGTGCCGGGCTTTTTCGTGCCATAACTATTACCTAAAGAGCAATACTGATTAAGCCTGTTTGCTATTTTTCAAAAATTATTACGCATTAACCTATAGATGAACCCAGAGAAAACCAACCGGAGGTGTTCATCATGAAACTCAACATCATCGCCGCCAGCGTACTGGCCGCCGCTACCGCTTTCGCCGCCCAGGCCAGCTTCGCCGAAGAATCCCCGCTGATGCAGGACCGTATGGTTCACATGACCCAGGCTGCCATCCAGCAACAGCAATCCGAACAGTCCGCCAGCCATGTGAATGTCGAAGCTGCTGCCAAGCAGGGCTGAAACCTTCGCGCACAGCCAGCCGCCGCATGCAGAAGGTGACGTCATGCCGTCCTGCCCGAAGCGAAAAGCCCGGCGTGATGCCGGGTTTTGCAGAGACGATGTCACAGCCATTCTGACGAGGGTAACGCAGCCATGAAGCCCGCCAGAGTCCCGGAAACATTCGATAGCGTCCCACCCTCCACCTGCTTGCATCTGGTCGTAGCGCCGTTATCCATCAATTTGCCTGATACCGGAAACCAACCGGCATCGTTTTTCAATCGAAATGACCAAAGCGACACTGGGCCATCTCTTCCCCGAGCCCGAGTCGCCGCCATGAATCGTCAAGCCCACCGCTACGCCCGCAACGGCGCCCTCGCCGCCCTGGGCCTGTATACCATCGTGATCCTGGTGGTCACCGCTCTCAGCGCCGGCTTCGACGGTGCGCGCCGCGCCCCAGTGGACACCATCGACCGCACCGGCTTGTTCGAACGCTTCAATCAGGCGGTTCCGGTCGCCCTTCAGGGTTTGCAGGACGCCCTCGCACCTCACTCCTGATCCACTTCGCTGGCGCGTCGCGCCAGGCTGGCCAACACTCAAACCCTGCAGAACGACCTATCCAGCAACAGGGTGGGCTTGAGCATGGGCCGAGTCATCGCTTCCGCCGTCTACAGCAAGGGCCGCAAGGTGTCCGACATACCGCTGGAGGACGGCTACCGCTGGGCCTGCCAGCCCGACCACTTCGTCTGGACCGGACTGCAGGAACCCACACCCGAGGAAATGTTCAACCTGCAGCGACAGTTCAACCTTCACGAACTGGCCGTGTCCGACGCCCTGGAAAAGCACAGCCGGCCGAAGCTTGAAACCTTCGGGGATGCGCTGTTCATCGTCATCTACTCACCGATCCGCGCCGATAGCCGATTGATGTTCGTCGAAACCCATCTATTCGCCGGCATCGGCTACATCATCAGCGCACGCCACGGCTTCTCCCAGTCCTACGCCCAGGTCCGACAGCGCTGCGAGGCGCGACCGCTCCTGCTGGCGCACGGCACCGACTTCGTGCTCTACGCCCTGCTCGACTTCGTGATGAGCAACTACGAGCCGGTGGTCGAGGCGATCCGCGAGGAAATCGAGGAAGTGGAGCAGCAGGTTCTGCGCAAATCGCTGACCCAGGAGCAGATCGAGAAGATCTACGGTCTGCGTCGCGAGGTACTCAAGCTCAAGCACTACGCCGCGCCCATGGTGGAGATCTGCCAGGAGCTGCAGCGCCTGGACTTCCCCTTCATCGACAAGCAGATGCGGCCCTACTTCCGCGACGTGGCGATCCACGTGAACCGCTTGCTCGAAGACCTCACCACGCTGCGCGACGTGGCCAGCCAGACCATCGAGGTCGGGCTGGCACTGGAGTCCTCACGGCAGAGCGTGGTGCAGCGCAAGTTCGCCGCCTGGGCGGCCATCCTCGCCTTCCCCACCGCCGTGGCCGGCATCTACGGGATGAACTTCGAGTACATTCCGGAACTGCACTGGCACTACGGCTACTTCCTGATCATGGGGCTGCTGGCGCTGGGTTGCGTCGGGTTGTACATCAGCTTCAAGCAGGCGGATTGGTTGTAGGAACAGGCCATGTCCGCGAGAAGCGCCCCGCAAACGAAAACGCCGCTCGGTTGAGCGGCGTTTTCAGTCAGCACGGCAGGAGTCAGGCCGCGCTCTGCTTCTCGGTTTTCTTCTCCCGGTCACGACCTTGCTGGACGAAGCGCATCATCCATTCGCCGACCGCCGTGCCCTGGTGCGGGCGCGCGAGGCTGTCGATGCCGGACTGGAACACCGGTTCGCTGAAGATGTGCTTGCGCAGCTCGAGGATCGCCTGGGAATAGTCGCTCTGGAACTCCGGGTGGCCCTGGAAGCACAGTACCTGGTCGCCGATGGCGTAGGCGGCATTCGGGCAGAAGTCGCTGGAGGCGATGCGACGCGCGCCGTGGGGCAGCTCGGTGACCTGGTCCTGGTGGCTGACCAGCAGGGTCAGGCCATCCCCCGGTGCCGGGTTCATCCACTCCGGCTGCTCCTCGATCCGGTAATCGTGAATGCCCACGCCCCAGCCCTGGCTCGCGCGCTCGGTCTTGCCGCCCAGCACCAGCGCCAGCAATTGGTGGCCGAAGCACACGCCCAGCAGTTTGTCGCCACGCTGGTAGAGCTTGAGCACGTAGTCCTTGAGGGTCTGGATCCAGGGATCAGTGCCGAAGGAGTCCGCCTTGCTGCCGGTCACCAGGTACGCGTCGAACTTCTCATCTTCGGGCGGGTAATGCCCTTCCACCACGTTGTAGACCGTGAACTCGGCCGGAACGGGTTGCTTGGCGAACAGTTGCTGGAACATCCAGCCATAGCCCTTGTACTGATCGATGAGTTCGGGGCGGAGGATGTCGGTTTCCAGAATGCAGATGTGCAACGACATGCAGGGGTGATTCCTGGGGGGTTGGCGGCTGATAAGAATGGTTTTCCTGACACTGATGAAACGCGCGTGAAAATTACGCCCTATTTTTTCACCACACAAGATGCCGGAGCCGATTCTTGTGTAGGAATTTCAGGGGAAATACCGGAAAAACCGACTTCCTTCAATTGCACGGATGCACAGGGGTGACGGCCGGTTGGCAAGGATTCAGCCGATGGACAGCCTTTGCAGCACCGAGTTCGAGTCCAGCACCTGCGCATACTCGCCCTCCAGGTTCGCCAGTGACATGGCGTGGACCTCTTCCGCGCTGCGCAGCACGCCGTTGAAATCGCGCTTCTCGAAGGCAAAGCAGGCATCTGCGACGACCTGTGTGACGAAGCCCAGGTTGCCCGCCGAACGCGCCGTGGCTTCCACCGAGTTGTTGGTGCTGACGCCACAGATCACCACCGAGTCGATGCCGCGCACCCGCAGCCAACGCTCCAGGCCGCTGTTGATGAAAGCGTCCGGGACGTTTTTCTCCACTACGTGTTCATGGTCCAGCGGCACCAGCGCCTCCTGGAACGCGGCGCCCGGCAGCCCCGGCCAGAACGGCGAGCCCGGCGTACGTGAAATATGACGGACATGCACCAGCGGCCAACCTTTCTGACGCCATGCAGCCAGCAGCTCTCCGATGCGCTGCTCGGCCTGCGGGTTGTTGCGCGGCTCAGGGCTGGTGCGCATGCCTTGCTGCTGGTCGATGATCAACAGAGCGGAAACGGTCATCGGTGCGGTCCTTGCGAGTCGGAAGACGCCATCCTACGGCTTGCACCGGCAAGAAAAAACCGGCCACCAGGGCCGGTTTTGTGAAGTGACGACTTGTATGAGCGAGCTTGCTCGCGAACGGCCCCCCGAGGGGGTGGCTCGCGAGCAAGCTCGCTCCTACACGTACGCTCAGAACGGCTCGTTACGTGCGGCTTTCTCCAGCAGCAGCGCCGGCGGCAGGAAGCGCTCGCCGTACTGCTCGGCCAGGTACTGGGCACGGGCGACGAAGTCCTTCAGGCCGTACTGGTTGATGAATTGCAGCGCGCCGCCGCTCCAGGCCGCGAAGCCGATACCGAAGATCGAGCCGATGTTGGCGTCGGCGGTGGAGGTCAGCACGCCCTCCTCCACGCAGCGCACCGTCTCGATGGCCTGCACGAAGAGGATACGGTCACGCACGTCTTCGGCGGATATCTGCGCGTCAGCCTTCTCGAAGCGCTGCTTGAGCTCCGGCCACAGGTGCTTCCTGCCATTGGCGGGATAGTCGTAGAAACCGGCGCCGGCAGCTTTGCCCGGGCGCTTGTACTCGTTGACCATCAGGTCCACCACGGCGAAGGCCGGGTGCTTCGGCAATGGCTTGCCCTCCGCTTCCAGGTCCTTGCGCGTCTGCTCGCGGATGTGGGTCATCAGGCTCATCGACACTTCGTCGCTGATCGCCAATGGCCCCACCGGCATGCCGGCCTGGCGCGCCTGGTTCTCGATCATCGCCGCCGACACGCCCTCACCGAGCATCGCCAGGCCTTCGTTGGTGAAGGTGCCGAACACGCGGGAGGTGAAGAAACCACGGCTGTCGTGGACCACGATCGGGGTTTTCCTGATCTGCAGTACGTAGTCGAAGGCGCGCGCCAGGGTAGCGTCGTCGGTTTTTTCGCCGCGGATGATTTCCACCAGCGGCATCTTGTCTACCGGGCTGAAGAAGTGCAGGCCGATGAACTTCTGCGGCTGCGCCACGGCGTCAGCCAGGCCGGTGATCGGCAGGGTCGAAGTGTTGGAAGCGATCACCGCATCCGGCAGCGCGGCGGATTCGGCGGCGGCGCTGACCTTGGCCTTCAGGCCACGGTCCTCGAACACCGCTTCGATGATCAGGTCGCAGCCTTCGAAGTCAGCGTCGCTGGCAGTCGGCTTGATCCGCGCGAGGAAGGCGTCGCGCTTGTCGCTGCTCATCTGGCCCTTGCTCACTTTCTTGTCCAGCAGGCCGGAGGAATAGGCCTTGCCCTTCTCGGCGGCCTCGAGAGTGACGTCCTTGAGCACCACCTCGATGCCCGCAGCGGCGGAGACGTAGGCGATACCCGCTCCCATCATGCCGGCACCGATGACGCCGACCTTCTTCGTCTGCTGCGGCGGGACGCCCTGCGGACGGGACTTGCCGGCGTTGATCTCGTTGAGCTGGAACCAGAAGGTGCCGATCATGTTCTTCGCCACCTGGCCGGTGGTGAGCTCGGTGAAGTAGCGCGCCTCGATCAGTTGGGCGGTATCGAAGTCCACCTGCGCGCCCTCGACGGCGGCGCACATGATCTTCTCCGGCGCCGGGAAACAGCCCTTGGTCTTGTCGCGCAACACGCTCGGGGCAATGGCCAGCATCTGTGCCACGGCCGGGCTGGAGGGCGTACCGCCGGGGATCTTGTAGCCGGCAGTGTCCCACGGCTGCTTCGCGGCCGGGTTGGCGGCGATCCACTCGCGGGCCTTGGCCAGCATCTCCTCGCGGCTGGACGCCAACTGGTGGACCAGGCCGGCCTTGAGCGCCTGGTCCGGGCGCACTTTCTTGCCTTCGGCCAGGTACGGCAGGGCCTTCTCCAGGCCGAGCAGGCGCACCATACGCACCACGCCGCCACCGCCGGGCAGCAGGCCCAGGGTGACTTCCGGCAGGCCAAGCTGGACGTGGCTTTCATCCAGGGCGATGCGGTGGTGGCAGGCCAGGCAGATTTCCCAGCCGCCGCCCAGCGCCGCGCCATTGATGGCGGCGACCACGGGCTTGCCGAAGGTTTCCAGGCGGCGCAGCTGGCCCTTGAGCACCAGGATGCCTTCGTAGAAAGCCTGGGCGTCGGCCTTGGTCACCTTGATCAGTTCATTGAGGTCGCCGCCGGCGAAGAAGGTCTTCTTCGCGGAGGTGATCACCACGCCGGCGATCGAGTCCTTCTCGGCTTCCAGGCGCGCCACGGTGGCGGCCATGGCCTCGCGGTACACCGCGTTCATGGTGTTGGCGCTCTGGCCGGGCATGTCCATGGTCAGGACGACGATGTTGTCCTGGCCTTTCTCATAGCGGATGGCGTCGGTCATTTTCTTGTTCTCCGGCCTCAAACCCTTTCGATAATCGTCGCGATGCCCATGCCGCCGCCCACGCAGAGGGTGGCCAGGCCGTAGCGCAGGTTGCGCCGCTCCAGCTCGTCCAGCAGGGTGCCGAGGATCATGCAGCCGGTGGCGCCCAGCGGGTGGCCCATGGCAATGGAGCCGCCGTTGACGTTGACCTTGCTCTCCGGCACGCCCATATCCTTCATGAACTTCATCACCACCGAGGCAAAGGCCTCGTTCACCTCATAGAGGTCGATGTCCTCGGCCTTGAGGCCCGCCTTGGCCAGCGCCTTGCGGGTGGCCGGCGCAGGGCCGGTGAGCATGATGGTCGGGTCGGTGCTGGTCACCGCCGTAGCGACGATGCGCCCGCGGGCCTTCAGGCCCAGCTCGCGGCCCTTGGCCTCGGAGCCGATGAGCATGGCGGCGGCGCCGTCGACGATGCCGGAGCTGTTGCCCGGCGTGTGCACGTGCTCGATGCGTTCGACAAAGCTGTACTTGCGCAGCGCGCTGGCGTCGAAGCCCATCTGCCCCATCATCTCGAAGCTGGGCTTGAGCGCGCCGAGGCCTTCGAGGGTGGAGTCGGCGCGGATGAATTCGTCATGGTCGAGCAGGACGATGCCGTTCTGGTCGGTCACCGGCACCAGCGACTTGGCGAACAGCCCATCGGCGCGGGCCTTGGCGGCCTTCTGCTGGGAGCGCAGGGCGAAGGCGTCGACGTCGGCGCGGCTGAAGCCCTCCAGGGTGGCGATCAGGTCGGCGCCGATGCCCTGGGGCACGAAGCTGGTGTGCAGGTTGGTTTCCGGGTCCAGCGCCCAGGCGCCGCCGTCGGAGCCCATGGGCACGCGGGACATGGATTCCACGCCACCGACCACCACCAGGTCCTCGAAGCCCGAGCGCACCTTCATGGCGCCCAGGTTGACCGCTTCCAGGCCCGAGGCGCAGAAGCGGTTGATCTGTACGCCGGCGACCTGCTCGTCCCAGTCGGCCACCAGCGCGGCGGTCTTGGCGATGTCCGAGCCCTGGTCGCCTACCGGGGTCACGCAGCCCAGGACAATGTCGTCGACCTGGGCGGTATCGAGCTGGTTGCGCTGCTGCAGCGCGCGCAGGACACCGGCCATCAGGTTGACCGGCTTGACGCTGTGCAGCGCGCCGTCCTTCTTGCCTTTGCCGCGGGGAGTACGCACCGCGTCGTAAATGAATGCTTCGGTCATGGCGTTCTCTCTTAGAGTTGTCGTCACGCAGGCGTGGCGTGTCGGCCTACCTTAGCGGCGTATCGGCCGGGGGCAATGACCGCAGCGCTCAGCGCAATTGACCGCCACGCTCAGCCACCGACCGGCGGCCAATGGTTCGAAGGCTCTGGAAAGGGGCTGCCGGCGAAGGCGGACGAGCGGTAAGCAAACACCCCTGAGCTGTCACCGCACGGTCATATAGATGGAATATGCCTGGATCTGCAGCACTTGTTGCCAGATGGTCTAAGACCGCGCGGCACTAGGCTTAGACTCAACCAGGCAGATGATGCGAAGAGTGCCGTTGCCGGGTTTGCCGGCTCGGCTCGAATAACCAGAAGCCAAGGTACGAGGCTCGCTACTACAGGCCGTGAGCGAGGCGTGCCAAGAACAAGAAAGGCGGAAGGACATCATGGACAAACAATCCAGAAAATGGCGTCAGGCTAGCCTGATCGTCTTCGCAACCACCGTTGTTCTGATCATCCCCAATCTGAGTCGTCTGGTCGGCTAGGGCCAACACCCGGCATCCCCGTTGCTGCGTACCGCACGCCGCCATCCGCGAGCCACGGTCAACGCAGCGCGGGAGCCACCACCTCCTGCAGCGCCTTTACCTCTGCTAATGTTCCGCGGCCCCCTCCCCGCCACGGATGCGACCATGCGCCCACTGCTGCTGACGCTGCTTTTGCTCTGCCCCGCCTCTTTTGCCGCCACGCTCACCCTCGAGTTGCCCGACGGCAAACACGACTTCACCACCGAGCAACTGCTGGCCAACCCCAAGGCGCAGGACATCGAGATTCCTGCTGACGTTTCCTACAACCGCACCATGCATTACCGCGCGGTGCCACTGGCAACACTGCTGCAAGGCGTGAAGCCCGCCGACCACCTGCAGGCCGTGGCGCTGGACGGCTTCGCCGCCGAGCTGCCCGCCGCGCCACTGCTGGCGGAGAAGGGTTCCCGCGCCTGGCTGGCCATCGAGGAAGCGGACAAACCCTGGCCGAAGCTGGGCGACGGCAAGCCCTCCGCCGGCCCCTTCTACCTGGTGTGGACCGATCCCCAAGCCGCCGGCATCGGCCCGGAACAATGGCCGTTCCAGGTTGCCGGCATCCGTTATCTGAAGCCGCTGGCCGAGCGCTTCCCGGCGCTGCTACCGGCGAAGAGCGCTGCTGAACCGGTGCAGAAGGGTTTCGCCCAGTTCCAGAAGAATTGCCTGGCCTGCCACCGCCTGAACGGCGCCGGAGACTCGCAGTTCGGCCCGGACCTGAACATTCCGCACAACCCCACCGAATACTTCGCCCCGGGCTATCTGAAACAGTACATCCGCGACCCGCAAAGCCTGCGGCACTGGCCCGAGGCGCGGATGAAAGGCTTCACGCCGGAAGTGATCAGCGACCAGGAGCTGGATCAGATCGTGGCTTACCTCAAGCACATGGCAGGGCGGAAGGCGAAGGCCGGGAGCTGATCGGCAAGGTCGGTGCGGCGATGGTTCGCGAGCAAGCTCGCTCCTACGAAGAGCAAGGCGGAGCGGGCCTGTAGGAGCGGAGCTTCTCCGCGAAATACCGGCGCAACCGGGACCCTGAGCACCGTGCGGCGGTTGGATCAGATCCGCTCCTACGAAAAGCAGGTCAGGTGCAGCCCGTCCTTGTAGGAGCGAGCTTGCTCGCGAACCCGCCCGAACACCGAGCGTCAGTGCCAATAATCTCCCGGCGGCGCAGGCAGTTCGCCCAGCAACTGCCGCAACCCTGCGCCCCATTGCCCGCGGATGCCCTCGAAGTACGGGTCGCCCTCCTGGATGCGGTACCCCGCCGGCACCTCCAGGCTACCCTCGCGGTACACCAGCAGGTCCAGCGGCATGCCCACCGAGAGGTTGCTGCGGATGGTCGAGTCGAAGCTGATCAGTGCGCAGCGCAGGGCCTGTTCCAGTGGCGTGGAATAGCTCATGGCACGGTCGATGATCGGCTTGCCGTACTTGCTCTCGCCGATCTGGAAGTACGGCGTGTCGCGGGTGGATTCGATGAAGTTGCCCTGCGGGTAGACGTTGAACAGGCGCGGTACTTCCGTACCGATCTGCCCGCCGACGAGGAAGGAGCTGCCCAGGTCGACGCCCTGGTTGTGGCCGATGTTCTCGTCGTGGTCGACCACCTCGCGCAGCGTCGATCCCACCAGGCGCGCGGCCTCGAAGAGATTCTCCACCGTGCCGAGGTTCGGTCCGTCGGCGCTCATGCGCTGGCGCAGCACGCTGATCACCGCTTGCGAGGTGGCCAGGTTGCCGGCGCTCTGAACCACGATCAGGCGCTCACCGGGCGTACCGAAGACATGCAGTTTGCGGAACACAGCGATGTTGTCGACGCCGGCATTGGTGCGCGAATCGGAAACGAAGACCAGGCCCTGGGCGAGGTTCATGGCGACGCAGTAGGTCATAGCGCTCTCATGACTGTTTTTTGGCGGGGTGAACTGGCACCGATCTTACTGCCGGTGCCGGCCCGCGCGCCATGCACCCTCACTGCTGCGCCTGCTGCATCTGCTGCAGATGCCCCGGCGCCACGGTCACGCGGGCGTGCATCTGTTCACCGCCACCGCCCCGGCGCATGCCGCGCACCGGGCAGGCGTCGAGATAGTCCAGGCCCACCGCCAGCTTCAGGTGGCGCTCCGGGCGGTCCAGCACGTTGGTCACGTCGAAGCTGTACCAGGCGTCGTCCAGCCAGGCTTCGGTCCAGGCGTGGCTGGCCAGGTGCTCCTCGGCGTCGGTGTAGAGGTAGCCGGAGACATAGCGCGCCGGCACGCCCAGGTGGCGCAGGCAGGCGAGGAAGGCGTGGGCGTGGTCCTGGCAGACGCCCTGCCCGGCGGCAAAGGCTTCGGCGGCGGTGCTGTCGACTTGGGTCGAGCCGGGCACGTAGGCAATGCGCTCATTCAACGCCTGCATCAGGTGGATCATGGCCTTGCGGTCGCGGCGCTCGGCGCACTGGGTGCGGGCGAACTCCTGCAACGCACCATCAGCCTGGGTCAGCCGGGTGCTGCGCAGGAACGGCAGCGGCGACAGGTGATCGTGCTCGCGCTCGTTCTCCACGTCGATTTCCACGTGGCCATGGGCGGCGATGGCGATGGCCTCGTGGGGCTCGTCGAGGGTCAATACGTGGAGGATGTTGCCGTAGGCGTCGCGCTGCGGATGCGCCGGACGCGGCAGATGCAGCTGCCAGTCGAGCACGTGCTGGCGCTCGCTTTCCTGCGGGGTCAGGCGCAGGTACTGGATGCTCGCGCGCACCTGGTCTTCGTAGCGGTAGGTGGTGTCGTGGCGGATGGAGAGTTTCATGCGGCCTCCAGGTACGAGCTGTGAATGGCGTTGGCGAGTTGGCGCACCAGCCCGATATGGTCGGTGATCCAGGGATGCAGGCCGTTGCCCAGCACTTCATCGATGCCGGTGTAGCGCACCCGCGCTTCCAGTTCGGCGGCCAGGCGCTGGGCCGGGCGGCCGTTGATGCCGGGAAGGCTGGCGAGGATCTGGCGCAGCTCCTCGGCGCAGGCCAGCAGCGAGCGCGGCACGTCCTCGCGCAGCAGCAGGAGTTCGGCGATGTTCCGCGCATTAAGGGCGTCGCGGTACAGCTCGGTGTACCCCTCGAACGCCGACAGCGCGCGCAGCAGCGCGGTCCACTGGTAGTAACCGCGCGCCGTGCCTTCGGCCGGCCCCTGGTCATCACCGAGCACCTGGTTGCGCGCATCCAGCAGCCGCAGCGTGTTGTCGGCGCGCTCGATGTAGGTGCCCAGGCGGATGAAATGGAAGGCGTCATTGCGCATGCTGGTGCCGAAGGTGGCGCCCCGGAACAAGTGGGAGCGATCCTTCACCCATTCGCAGAAATGGCTGATGCCATAGCGCAGCAGGCCTTGGTGGGCGATGTCGCGCATCTCCAGCCAGGTGGCGTTGATGTTCTCCCACATGTCGGTGGTGATACGCCCGCGTACCGCGTGTGCAGCGGCACGGGCGGCACCCAGGCAGCAGTAGATGCTGGTGGGATTCTGCGCATCGAGGGCGAAGAAGTTGAGCAGGCGCTCGGCATGCAATTCGCCATGCCGCGCCAGGTAGGCATCGAGGTTTCCGGTAATGCGCAGCGGCATCGCCAGTTCCTCCAGGCCATCGCCACGGCCATCCTGGGGCATCAGCGACAGCGAGTAGGACACGTCGAGCATACGCGCGAGGTTCTCGGCGCGCTCCAGGTAGCGCGACATCCAGTACAGGTCGGAAGCGGTACGGCTCAGCATGATTTCAGTCCTCGACTACCCAGGTGTCCTTGGTACCGCCACCTTGTGACGAGTTGACGACCAGCGAGCCTTCGCGCAGCGCTACGCGGGTCAGGCCACCGGGCACTAGGCGGACATTGTCCGGCGCGGACAGCACGAAGGGCCGCAGGTCGATGTGGCGGGGGGCGATGCCGTTCTCGACGAAGGTCGGGCAGGTCGACAGGCTCAGGGTCGGCTGCGCGATGTACGCCTCCGGACGGGCCATCAGGCGGGCACGGAAGGCCTCGATTTCCGCCGTGCTCGCGGCGGGGCCGACCAGCATGCCGTAGCCGCCGGAGCCCTGGGCCTCTTTCACCACCAACTCGGGCAGGTGCGCCAGCACGTGGGAAAGGTCCTGCGGCCGGCGGCATTGCCAGGTCGGCACATTGTGCAGGATGGGTTCCTGGTCGAGGTAGAAGCGGATCATTTCCGGCACGTAGGGATACACTGACTTGTCGTCAGCGACCCCGGTGCCGATGGCGTTGGCCAGCACCACGTTGCCCGCACGATAGGCGGCCAGCAGGCCGGGCACGCCGAGCATGGAATCGGGATTGAAGGCCAGCGGATCGAGGAAGTCGTCGTCCACCCGGCGGTAGATCACATCCACCGGCATCGGGCCGGCGGTGGTGCGCATGTAGACGCGCTCGTCGCGGACGAACAGGTCGGCGCCCTCCACCAACTCCACGCCCATCTCGCGGGCGAGGAAGGCGTGTTCGAAGTAGGCGCTGTTGAAGCGCCCGGGCGTCAGCACCACCACGCAGGGCTGGTCCACGGCGCTGGCCTGGCGCAGGGTGTCGAGCAGCAGGTTCGGGTAGTGATCGATGGGCGCGATGCGCTGAGCGCCGAACAGCTCGGGGAACAGGCGCATCATCATCTTGCGGTTCTCCAGCATGTAGGAAACGCCGCTGGGGGTGCGCAGGTTGTCCTCGAGGACGTAGTAGGCGCCGTTGCCATCGCGCACCAGGTCGATGCCGGCGATGTGCGCATAGACGTTGCCGGGCACATCCAGGCCCTGCATGGCCAGCTGGTACTGATCGTTGGCCAGGACCTGCTCGGGTGGAATCAGGCCCTCCTTGAGGATGCGCTGGTCGTGGTAGAGATCGGCGAGGAACAGGTTGAGTGCCTGCACGCGCTGGATGCAGCCGGCCTCGATGGTCTTCCACTCGCTGGCGGGAATGCTGCGCGGGATGGTGTCGAAGGGGATCAGGCGCTCGGTGCCCTGGTCGTCGCCGTAAAGGGTGAAGGTGATCCCGGCGCGATAGAACAGCAGGTCGGCCTCGCGGCGGCGCTGTTGCAGCTGCTCGCCGGGCATGTCCGCCAGCCAGCGGGCGAACTCCGTGTAGTGCGGTCGGCAGGCGCCAGCGGCGTCGTGCATTTCGTCATAGAACACCCGAGCCATCTTCTACTCCTTGTTGCCGTGCTTCCCCGGCATGCTCTGCATTGGCAGGAGAGCCGTCGCAAGGCCCGTGCCAGAGGTCGATTTCCTATCCATTCAATGACTTGCAAAGGTTGCCCGAGCGATTCGCACCAGCGCGGTGCGCTTTTCGCCAGCAGCCCCCTCGGCTCGCCCCGTTTGGGGCCGCAAGCGCCAGCGGGCGGGGCTTTGCGGGGCATGGGGGCGTTCTTGTCAGCCTCCGGGGCCGGAACTACGCTGCAAGAACGTGCCCATTCGCTATGGACACGCAGCGGTCGACCGTGGTGCCAATTTTCTGCGCGCAGGGTCCGCAGTGGCTCCCACAACGAAGAACAACAGGAGTCCGTCCATGTCATCAGTGCAATTGTCTTGCGTGAAAGTCGCGGCGCTGGCCTTCGCCGGCATCAGCCTGCTTTCCAGCGCCTCGTTGCAGGCCGCCGAAGCGCTCAAGCAGCTCGGCAACCCTGAAGGGGCGCTGGATATCATTGCCTGGCCCGGCTACATCGAGCGCGGCGAGAGCGACAAGAACTACGACTGGGTCAGCCAGTTCGAAAAGGACACCGGCTGCAAGGTCAACGTGAAGACTGCCGCCACCTCCGACGAGATGGTCAGCCTGATGGCCAAGGGCGGCTACGATCTGGTCACCGCCTCCGGCGACGCCTCGCTGCGGCTGGTCTACGGCAAGCGCGTACAGCCGATCAACATTGCCCTGGTGCCCAACTGGAAGAACGTCGACCCGCGCCTGCAGAACGCGCCGTGGCACACGGTGGACGGCAAGCACTACGGCACGCCCTACCAGTGGGGCCCGAACGTGCTGATGTACAACACCAAGGTCTTCCCCAAGGCTCCTGAAAGCTGGAGCGTGGTGTTCAGCGAGCAGAAGCTGCCCGACGGCAAGAGCAACAAGGGCCGCGTACAGGCCTATGACGGGCCGATCTACATCGCCGACGCGGCGCTGTACCTGAAGACCGCCAATCCCAAGCTGGGCATCCAGGACCCGTACGAACTGAACGAGGAGCAGTACGCCGCCGCGCTAAAACTGCTGCGTGAGCAGCAGAAGCTGATCCATCGCTACTGGCACGACGCGACGGTGCAGATGAGCGACTTCAAGAATGAGGGCGTGGCCGCTTCCGGCTCCTGGCCGTACCAGGTGAACGCGCTGCAGGGAGAGAAGCAGCCGATCGCCTCGACCATTCCCGGCGAAGGCGTCACCGGGTGGGCCGATACCACCATGCTGCACGCCGATGCCAAGCACCCGGTATGCGCCTACAAATGGCTTAACTGGTCGCTGGAACCCAAGGTGCAGGGCGACGTCGCCGCCTGGTTCGGCTCGGTGCCGTCCGTACCCGACGGTTGCAGCGGCAGCCAACTGCTGGGCGAGAAAGGTTGCGCCGCCAACGGCTACGACCAGTTCGACCGCATCGCCTTCTGGAAGACCCCTCAGGCCAAGTGCGACCAGGGGCAGTGCGTGCCTTACAGCCGGTGGACGCAGGATTACATTGCGATCATGGGTGGGAGGTGACGAAGCCCCGCTTCACTGCTGACCTGTAGGAGCGAGCTTGCTC
>NZ_AMZB01000077.1 GCF_000313755.1 Pseudomonas nitroreducens TX1
CGCGCTGATCGTCATGCGCCACCAGGGGATCAATGCCAACATCATGTCCCTGGGCGGGATCGCCATCGCCATTGGCGCGATGGTCGACGCGGCAGTGGTGATGATCGAGAACGCACACAAACGCATCGAAGCTTGGCACGAGCACCATCCTGGTACCCCGCTGGTGGGCGAACAGCACTGGCGGGTGATGACCGAGGCCGCCGTCGAGGTCGGGCCGGCGCTGTTCTTCAGCCTGCTGATCATCACGCTGTCATTCATTCCGGTATTCACCCTGCAGGCGCAGGAAGGCCGCTTGTTCGGCCCGCTGGCGTTCACCAAGACCTACGCCATGGCGGGCGCCGCTGGGCTTTCCGTGACCCTGGTACCTGTACTGATGGGTTACTGGATTCGCGGACGCCTGCCCTCGGAACAACGCAATCCGCTCAATCGCTGGCTGATCCGCATTTACCAGCCTGCCCTTGAGGCGGTGCTGCGCCGGCCGCGCACGACGCTGGCAGCAGCGCTGGTGATCTTTCTCACCGGGCTGTGGCCGCTCTCCCACCTGGGCGGGGAGTTCCTGCCGCCGCTGGACGAGGGCGATCTGTTGTACATGCCCTCTGCGCTGCCCGGCCTGTCTGCGCAGAAGGCCTCGGAACTGTTGCAGAGTACCGACAGGCTGATCAAAAGCGTGCCGGAAGTTGCCAGCGTATTTGGCAAGGCAGGCCGCGCCGAATCAGCCACCGACCCGGCGCCGCTGGAGATGTTCGAGACCACCATCCGCTTCAAGCCGAAGGAAGAGTGGCGGCCGGGCATGACCAGCGAAAAACTGGTGGAGGAGCTTGACCGCGCGGTGAAGGTGCCGGGCCTGACCAATATCTGGATTCCGCCGATCCGCAACCGCATCGACATGCTCGCCACCGGCATCAAGAGTCCCGTCGGGGTGAAGGTTGCTGGCACTGACCTGGCCGAGATCGACCGCGCCACCCAGGCGGTGGAACGGGTGGCCAAGGGGATTCCGGGTGTGAGTTCGGCGCTGGCCGAACGTCTCACCGGCGGGCGCTACATTGACGTCGATATCGACCGCCAGGCGGCGGCCCGCTACGGCATGAACATCGCCGATGTGCAGGCCATCGTCAGCGGCGCCATCGGCGGGGAGAACGTTGGCGAGACAGTGGAGGGGCTCGCCCGCTACCCGATCAACGTGCGCTATCCGCGCGAGTGGCGCGGCTCGGTCGATGCGCTGCAGCAGTTGCCGATCTACACCGCCCTGGGTGCCCAAATCACCTTGGGTAGCGTGGCGCGGGTGCGTATCAGCGAAGGTCCGCCGATGCTCAAGAGCGAGAACGCTCGCCTTTCCGGCTGGGTCTACGTCGACGTACGCGGTCGCGACCTGGCGTCGGTGGTGGCAGACCTCCGCCAAGCGGTAGAGCACGAGGTGAAGCTCGCGCCGGGCATGAGCCTGAGCTACTCCGGTCAGTTCGAATACCTGGAGCGCGCCAACGCCCGGCTCAAGCTGGTGGTGCCGGCGACGCTGGCGATCATCTTCGTACTGCTCTACCTGACCTTCAGGCGCTTCGACGAAGCCGTGCTGGTCATGGCGACCTAGCCCTTCGCCCTCACCGGCGGCGTGTGGCTGCTCTACCTGATGGGCTTCAACCTGTCGGTGGCCACGGGGGTTGGCTTCATCGCCCTGGCCGGGGTCGCGGCGGAGTTCGGGGTGATCATGCTGGTCTACCTGAAGAACGCCTGGTCTGAACGCTCGGATAACAGCGGTCCAGACGCGTTGCTCGCCGCTATCCGCGAAGGCGCAGTGCAGCGCGTTCGCCCCAAGGCCATGACCGTAGCCGTGATCGTCGCCGGCCTGCTGCCGATTCTTTGGAGCAGCGGCACTGGCAGCGAAGTGATGAGCCGCATCGCCGTGCCGATGGTCGGCGGCATGATCACCGCGCCGCTCCTTTCACTGTTCGTCATCCCCGCCGCCTACTGGCTGATGCGCCGTCGTCAGCCCCGCGTGGCTATCCAATCCCAACCCGGAGAAATCGCATGAAAAAACCACTGATCGCCGCCGGCACCGTCCTGCTCGCACTGTCCTTTGTCGCCGCCGCTGAGGACATGCCCGGCATGAAGATGGATGGCATGAACATGGACGGGATGAACGCAGAAAGCTCGAAGGCCACCCCCACCGCCAGTGCTGAAGGCACCATCAAGGCCATCGACAATGAACGCCACACTGTCACTCTCGCCCACGGCCCGGTGGCGGCTCTGCAATGGCCGCCCATGACCATGGCTTTCAAGACCGATCCGGGCCAACTGGACAATCTGCAGGTCGGCGACAAGGTGGCCTTCGAATTCCTCTATGAAGGAGGGGCGTCGAAGATAGTGAATATCCGGAAGAAGTAATTCTGAATGGAGGCCCAGTTGGTCGGGTATGTCGACTGGGCTGTCCTGAGGAGCAAAAGTCCGCTTTGGGTCGGTAGCTGCCTCTGAGTCAAGACCTTGTCAGCCTAGAGAGACGGGCTTGTTAGCACAGACCCGCCAATTATCCCCGAGCTTCAATCCTGACCCAGTATTCGCTGCGCCTTACTACTCGCACCGGAAGGCTGCGCTCGAGCATCTCCAGAGTCAGGTCACTGTTATCCAGCGGGTATAGCCCGCTGACGCGAACGCCCGCAATGGCAGCATCTAAGCTGACTATTCCGCGGCGATAGGGCTTGATTGCCTCGACGACCCACGCCAGCGGGCGATCATGCGCCGCCAGCCATCCATCCACCCAGGCACTCTCCGATGGCTGCATCGCATCATTGGCCAACAAGCCGTTCTCATTGAAGAGTACGCTGCGGTGCGCCTGAAGATCATGGGTACCGGCATTCCCCAGAGTTAACTGCGCAGGAGTGTCGAGGGTGACCAGGCGCGTCCCTTGCGCTTCCTTGCGCAGCATCAGGCTGCCTCGATGGACCAGCACCTGCCCGTTGCCGGTGGCCAATCGAAAAGCTCCCCGACGGTCCGGCGCGACCCGCAGCAACAGTTCGCCCTGACGCAACCGCACGCCGCGCTGATGCTCTTCGAAACAGGTGGCAACCACGCTGCGCGCGTTCAGATCGATGCGGCTGCCGTCCTCCAGGTTCCAGGAGCGCCGCTCGCCGGTGCCGGTGTAGAGATCGCCGGGCAGCGCCAGCCCTGCGCGTTCCACACGTAGAATCGCGCCTGCCGCGAGTGCCAGCCCGGCAAGCGCCAGGCTGGCGCGCAGGAACTGGCGACGCCCTGACGGCGCCCGCATGGCGCTGAGCAACTGATCCCCGGAGCGCGAGCGCCATGGCGATTCACGCAGCGGAGAGAGCCCCTGGGAAATTTTCTGAAACGCCGCCTCATGCCGTGGCGAAGTACTCAGCCAGTGCTCCAGCGCTCGACGTTCCTGCTCCGTGGTTTCTCCCGATTGCAGGCGCACCATCCATTGAATCGCTTCTTCCACCAGTGGATCGGCAAGGGGCTTGCGGCTCATCCGGCCAACTCCTGGTAGCAGCAACGCAACGCCTCGGCCATCAGTTGGTGCACGCGCCCGAGCGAGAGTCCCAGGCGTTCACCGATCTGGCTGTAGGTCAGGCCGTCGATCTGGCTGTAGACGAATACCGACTTGGCCTGGCGCGACAGGCCATCGAGCATGCGATCGATGGCGAGGAGGCTTTCCACCAGGATCCACTGTTCCTGCGGCGAGGGATGGGTTTCCTCCGGGGTCGTGGCCAACACCTGCAGGTAGGCTTTTTCCAGCTCGCGCCGGCGCCAGCCTTCGTACATCAGACGCTGGGCGATGGTCGTGAGCAGGGCACGGGGTTCGCGGATGGCGCTGGGGTCGGTGTGCGACCAGACCCGCAGGAAGGTTTCCGAGGCGATGTCCTGAGCGCTGTGGGCGCAGCCGGTGCGATAAGACAGGCGAGCACAGAGCCAGGCGTAGTTCTGCTGAAACAGCTGGCCGAATACTTTCTGCTTGAGGGCTTCATGGTCCATATGAATCGAGGCCTTTGGGGACTGCTCACGCCAACGTGTGGTGCGGTAGTGGGCCTGTCGTTGAAAGAGGCGTGCGCCGTGGCGACGCACCCGGGACCTGCGAGGAACCGGTTGGCTATCAATCTGCATGATCCAATCGCCTCAAAGAAGAAATAAAAAATTTCAAGCTGCAGCAATTTCGTTATATGAAATGCGACACGCGGACACACGCCAGCAGGCTCCTCGGAAGGAGCCCGTTGCGCATGTTGTCGGCTCTGTAGCAGCCGTCAGATCGCGCCGGCCAGCGTCGCCTGACGTTCCTGCGCGCGTAGCGGACGGACCAGCCATACCACCGCAAGGCTCAGGGCCAGCACGATGCCAGCCAGCACCCAGAGCACGTCATGGAAAGCCTGGTCGTAGCCCGCCAGCAACAAGGGTTGCAGACTCTGCAGCAGTCCCTCGGGTGCTCCGGCAGGCCCATCGAGGTTTCCCGCCGCGGTGGCATCCAACCAACCCTTCAGGCTGCCGGGCCCTTCAACCAGCGGGGCGATACGAGGCCCCAGTTGCTGGCCGAGGAAGGTCGCCAGCAGCGAGCCGTAGAGCGCCACCGCCACCGCCTCGCTGCCCAGTCGGAAGGTATTGAGCAGGCCCGCCGCCATGCCGGCCTGCGGCTCCGGGACTGTCTTCAGCGCTAAGCCGTCGACCAGCCCCGCGGACAGCCCCATGCCGATCCCGACCAGCAACAGCGGCACCGCCAGATGGGCGAGCAGCGCACCCGGCTGACTGAGCAGGGCCAGAGAGACCAACCCGGCCAGGAGCGCCAGCAGGCTTGCCTTGAGGATCCCCACCGCTGAGGCGCCTCGGCCGACCCACTTGCCCGCCAGGATCGGACAAACCAGCATCGGCGCGGTGAGCAGCAGCATGGCCAGGCCCGCGTGGGTGGGCGACAGGCGCAACACTCCGGACAGGTAGCTGGGCAGGTACGTCAGCAGGGTGACGAAACCGAAGGATGCAGCAACCGTCACCAGGGCGAGACCGACGAAGGGGGCATTGGCCAGCAGCGAGAGATCAAGCATCGGCTGCACATGTCGCCTCTCCTGCCAGGTGAACAGGCCAAGCAGGACCGCAGCCGCCAGCACCAGCAAGCCGATGCCCTGGCTTTGCCAGCCCCACTGCGAGCCCTGGACGATAGCGCTCATCAATGCCAGCAGCGCCAGGATGAACAGGCCGGCGCCGAGCACGTCAAACCGCTGACCGCCGGGGCGAGCGACATCCTTGGGTATCAACGGACTGCCCAGCAGCACCAGGCCCAGCGTCACGGTATGCGCAGCGAAAATGGCTCTCCAGCCGACGCTGTCCAGCAGCAGACCGGAAATGGTCGGCCCCAGGCTCACGCCTAACCCCGCCACCGTGCCGAACAGGGCAAAGGCACGCAGCCGCGCCGGGCCCTCGAAGTAAGTGGAGAGAATCGCGATACCGCAGGAGAAGATCGCTGCCGCCCCGATTCCCGCCAGCGCCCGAGCGAGGTCCAGTACCCAGGCCTGGAACGCCAGCGCCGAGAACAGCGATGCCAAAACGTACAGGCCGACGCCGATGACGAAGCAACGGCGGCGCCCCAGACGGTCAGCCAGCGCTCCCCAGGTCAGGGTGAAGCAGGCGAAGGCGAGGTTGAAGGCGTTGACCACCCATTGAAGGCCGGTCAGCGGCGCTGACAGATCGCTGCCGATCGCCGGCAGCGCCAGCGCCGTGCCGGATATCGAACTGGGGACGACGAAAATCGCCAGCAGAATTACGCCCAGTAGGGCCTTGTCGATCAGTGCTTTGCTCATGTTCGCTCCCGTCGAGGTCAGTGAGTGGCGGACCAGCGCACCGGCAGGTGCTGCGGACGTCGCAGGATGATGCCGTGGACCCACGGCAGCTCCTGGGCGGGCACCGCCAGGCGCAGACGCGGCAGCCGCTCGACCAGCACCTGAAGGACGGTGGTGATCTCCAGGCGAGCCAGCGCTGCACCCATGCAGTTGTGCATGCCATAACCGAACTGCAGGTGGCGCGGTCCCCGGCGATCCAGGCGGATCACCAGCGGGTCGGCGAAAGCCTCGGGATCGCGGTTGGCAGCGAAGGCATCGGCATAGATGGCGCTGCCGGCGGGGATCACGCCCCACGGCCCGTCGATGTGCTCGCTGGCCAAACGCGGGAAGGTCGAAATGGTGCCCAGCGGAATCAGCCGGAGCAGCTCTTCCACCGCCGAGGGAATCAGCGCCGGGTTGTCGACCAGCGACTGCCACAGGCCGGGCGCGGCGAGCAGCGTATAGAGCACCTTGGTCAGGACGGTGAGGATGTTCTGGTCTCCGCCCACCAGTACGCCAATGAGGATTCCCACGAGCTCCTTGTCATTGAGCGGCGGCTCGCTGTCCCCGCGCCCCGCGACCAGACGCTGGATCAGGCCGCCGGGCAGGGATGGCCGCACGCCGGTGACCAGGTCCGTGAGGTAGCCATAGACCTCCCAGAACTGCCGCAGCAGTTCCGGAACGTCCTCGTCGGAGGCGATCTGCATGGTGTGACTGAGGGGCCGGTAATAGGCGCGGTCAGCCAGATCGATACCCAGAAGGCGGCAGTCCACCGTCGCGGGTATTTCATCCAGCACCAGCCCGAACAGGTCGGCCCCCTCGCCCGCCCGCGCCAGCTCGTCCAAGCGCTGATGGGTGACGCTCACCACGAGCTCGCCCAACTCGGCCACGCCAGCCGGGCTGAAGTCCTTGGCGATCACCTTGCGCAGGCGGCTGTGGAAGGGCGCGTCATTGTTGAGGAGCATTTCCGGGGGCGTGATGGTTGGCAGGAAGCTGGCGCCGTCCTCGGCGTTGCACGGGCTGCGAATCGCTCGTGCGTCGGTGAGGATCTGCTGGACGTGCTCGTAGCGCGTCAGGTGATAGGCCAAGTGCCCGCTGGGCAGGACGATTCGCGGCAGACCCGCAGCGGGTTCGGCAACACGGTACTGTGCAGCCGCGTCGAGATTGGGAATCTGCGACACCAGCACGGGGGGACGTGTGTGAAGGGCTATGGTCATGATGCAAGTGCCTCCTGCGGCGCGCGCAAAGGTATGCCCGTCAAGGCCTCAAGAGCACTGAGCGCACCGGGGTTGCCGCGGAAGTGCAGTGTCTGCCAGCCGAGCGCGGCGGCCGCTTCGATATTCTCGGCGACGTCGTCGATCAGCAGGTTCTGCGCGGGAGCGAGTCCTGCGCGCCGGGCAGCGATGTCGAAGAAACGGGCGTCCGGTTTGCGGCAGCGCTCGTGGGAAGAATCGACGACCAGGTCGACCACCGTGTCGAGCCCCACCAACTCACGCCAGTAAGGTTCCCACTCGACCACATTGTTGGTGAGGATGCCGACCCGGTAACCCGCCGCCTTGAGTTGCAACGCCGCCTCACGCATCGCGGGATTGGGCTCGACACCACTGAACCACTGCTGGCCGAACTGCTCCAGGCGTGCCCGGGAGAGGTCCAGGGAAGGGTCGTTGCGGCGCAGCGCCTCGGCCAATCGCGCGCCCCACTCGACCTCGCTCAGCACGGCGTTCTCGATGGGCGCCAGCATCGGCAGTCCCAGATCGTCGGCGACATCCTGCATGGCTTGCTGCAGGGCCGCCGGTGCGATGCCAGTCTTGCGTTGGTACTGGGTGAAGAGTTCCGGAATCGGCGGCGAGAGCACGCCGCCGAAATCGAACCAGACGAACTTGGGTGCGCTCATCTCAGGCCACCTCTTCGCGCAGCGGCACGGCGCTGACTTCCTGGGGGAGCGCCGAGGCGATCGGCACCAGGTGAACCTCCGCACGAGCGATCACCTGTCCGCCCTGCACCACCTCCACCGGCAGCGACAGGGTCTGCCCGTCCTCCTGTAGCCGGAGGTCGGCCGAGCGCACCCGGTAGCGGGTCTCCAGGCCGAACTCGCCAAAGCGGGTGAAGGCAACCTTGCACTGCGACAGCAGCAACGCATCGGCCTCGATGGAGCGATAACGACGTGCCGCGACCAGCGCTACCTGGCGGAAGCCTTCGAGCAGCAGCATGCCGGGGATGTGATCCAGCGGGTGGTCGAAGATCGCCGGGTTGTCGCGGTCGACGATCAGGCTCGCGGAGAATCCGTCCTCCTGTTCGTCCAGGTCGCGCCCCAGCACCACGTTGGTCAGCCAGTGCCGCCCTACCCGCCGCGGGGCCAGCGGTTCGGGGCGCTGTACCCGTGGGTCCGCATCGGCGGGAACGCTTGCCAGGCCCCGGGCGCGCAACTTGTCCCAGCTGGCCGAAGGCATCCAGCGGATGCTCATGCGCTCGTGGCGCGCGGCGACCTGGCCATCGATCAGCAGTTGCATGTCCAAGGTCACACCTGACAGCACGGTGTCGCGCCAGTAGTGGTCGACCACCTGCACGTCGATCAGCGCCGAGGCGGGCCTGCTGCCGATCCGCAGCAGATCGCGACGAACCAGGCGGGTATCGCTGTCGACATAGAGGAACTTGTCCTGCGGACTTACGCCGAGGAAGGCGTGGGAGATATAGATCGAGGCCTGACGGAATACTTCGAGCAACAACAGCATGTCGTAGTGCTCGCCACCGTGAGAGTGCTCGCTGAAATAGCTATGGGTGCGCGGAAGCTGCGCGGCGCACTGGAAGCTCACATCGTCGAAACGTGTGGCACCGGTCAGGAACACTTCGCTGACTGCGGCGCGATGCACCATGCTGCGCGGTACGGTGTTCTCGTAATGAGAGACATCGGACATGTCGGGATCTCCTTCATAGACGGTTGCAGGCACTTTCAAAAATTGCACTTCACAACAACGCGGCTTCATGCCGTTCTCATCCCAGTGAGCAACTGCCAGCGCAATTTTTCAGTCCTGTCTTAGATCGTTTGCTTTGCCGCTTATGGCGATGCGAAATCCGCCCGGATTTTTCCGCAGGTCCTGTGCCAGAGCCCTCGCCGCTAATAAGGAAGGGGCAGCCGGTCATTTCCCGAAAAGTTTGGAGAGGCAGCAAAAACGGTCTAACGACCGACTGAAAATCCCCCCGCCAAATCACTCAACGCCAGCAGAAACCCAAAACGGCACGACGCGGCGCAAGCACAGACCGCTCGGCCGACTCATCTGCAGGCCATGGAGCGATTTGAATGCTGGACAAGGGGATCATCCGGAGGGGAATTGGCGCATGCACGGTGGCCTTCGCCAGTGCGCTGGTGGCAGGCGGCGCATGGGCGCAGGAGGGAACACCCGCCGCACAGGAACGCGTCACGCAGTTCAACCTCGAGGCGGGACCGCTGGCCGACACACTGCTGGATATTTCACGGCTGACCGGGCAGCCGATCTCCTTCGACCAAGCCCTGGTACAGGGTTACAACAGTCCAGCCATTCGCGGCGCCTTGAGCCGCGACCAGGCACTCAATGCTGCGCTCCAGGGCAGCGGCCTGGGCTTCTCGCGCATCGGCGGTGGTGCGGTCCTGGTGCATCGTCGGGATGTACCGCAAGCGAGCGTTCCGGCCGTGGTTGCGCCGCAGCTCAAGACCGTCACCGTCATCGGCAGCCGTCGCACCGACCTGGCGGCGCTGGACGCACCAGCCCCGGTGGACATTCTCACTGCCCAACAAATCCAGGCGGTCGGTAGCACCAACCTCGCGAAGGTCCTGGAAACCCTGGTGCCTTCGGTCAATTTTCCGCAGATCAACGGCACTGACGGCGTCTCTTCACAACGCCCGGCCACCCTGCGCGGGCTCGCTGCCGACCAGGTCCTGGTACTGGTCAACGGCAAGCGACGCCATGCCTCGGCCTTCGTGAACACCAAGGCGACCCTGGGCCGCGGCTCACAATCGGTGGACCTGTCGACCATCCAGGTGAGCTCCATCGAGCGAATCGAAGTTCTGCGCGATGGAGCCTCGGCGCAGTACGGCTCGGACGCCATCGCCGGGGTGATCAACATCGTGTTGCGCCAGGACGACCACGGCGGCGACCTGCAGGGCAGTGTCGGCCAGTACAGCAAGGGTGATGGCTTCACCCGAAGCGTCAGCGGCCTGAAGGGTTTCAGCCTGCCGGGCGACGGTTTTCTCACGCTCAACGCCGAGGGCTCCCGGCAGGAACGCACCTCCGTCGGCGGTAGCGACAGCCGTCGGTTCTACCCCGCCGGCGATCCGCGCGAGGCCAGCGCCGACCGGGACTGGCGCTACGGATCGCCGGGGCTGGGTGACTTCAAGATCGGCGCCAACTCCGGCTTCTCGCTCAACGATCAGGTCGAGGCTTACGGTTTCGCCACTTACCAGGACCGTACCACCCACTCCCAGGCGTTGTTCCGCCGTCCGGTGGACGCCAACAACCTGCCCGCCGTCTACCCCGATGGATTCCTGCCGCTGCTGGATGTTCGCTCACGCGATGGTGCCGCCACCGCAGGGCTGAAGTTCGATGACGACACGCTGGGCAATTTCGACCTCAGCGCTACCTACGGACAGAACCGTATTCAGTACAACGTCGGGGACAGCCTCAACGCCAGCTTCGGCACCGCAAGCCCGCACGACTTCGACGCCGGCACCCTGGTCAACGAGCAGACCAACGTTTCGCTCGACCACGTGAAGAACTTCAGCGTCGGCTACGCCGAGCAGCCGCTGGTGTTTTCCAGCGGCCTGACGTGGCGCAAGGAAGAGTACGAAGTCATCGCCGGCGAGCCGGCCTCCTGGCAACACGGCGGTGCCAATGCCAAGGCCGCCGGCGCTCAGGGGTTCCCGGGGATTCAGGACAGCGACGAGGGCCGCTACGCCCGCCATGTATTCGGGGGTTATCTGGGCCTGGAGCAACAGCTTACGGACCAGCTGCAACTGGGCGTCGCCGGGCGCACCGAGCACTACGACGATTTCGGCACCACCACCACGGGCAAGTTCTCCGCACGCTTCGACTTCACTCCCCGCGTCGCCGTGCGCGGCACGCTCAGCAGCGGGTTCCGGGCTCCGACTCTGGGGCAGATCGGTACCTCGGCGACCACCACCGACTTCCACCCGGGTGATCCGATTGCCTACCAGGTCGGCACCATCAGCGTGGACCGCCCAGTCACCCGCGCCCTGGGGGCGACCGATCTCAAGCCCGAGAAGTCCACCAACCTGTCGCTGGGCCTGGTCCTGCGGCCGGTGGATAACGCTTCGCTGACGCTCGATGCCTACGCCATTCGCATCAAGGACCGCATCGCACTGTCGGAGACCCTCAGCGGCCCGCAGGTCCGCAGCATCCTGAACGCCGCAGGCTACGGCTCCTACACCGGAGTCAGCTTCTTCACCAATGCGCTGGACACCAAGACCCATGGTCTTGATCTCAACGGCAACTACCGCTTCGACCTGCCCAACGCCGCCACCCTGACCTTCAACGGAGGACTGAACTGGAGCAAGACCCAGGTCACCCACGTCAAGGCAAACCCCGCTGAACTGAGCGGAACCGGCGTGGTGCTGATCAACCGCGAGGCGCTCAGCTACGTCGAGAGCGCCAGCCCGGAGAGCAAGCTCGTACTTGCGCTGGATTACCGCCAGGGTGCATGGCAGCTGGAGACCAGCGCCATCCGCTACGGCAAGTACACCCTGAACTCCAACAACGGCGAGCAATACGACCAGACTTTCGGCGCCCAATGGGTGGCCAATGCCAGCCTGGCCTACAACCTCACCTCGGCGCTCAAGCTCAGCGTCGGCGGCAACAACATCTTCGATTCCTACCCCGACAAGTTACTGACCAGCAACCGTTCCGCCGGCGGGGTCGTGATGTACCCGAACATCGCCCCCGCCGGCGCCGAAGGCGCCTTCTACTACGTGAAAGCCGATTACGCCTTCTGATCGCACCCGCCAGCCAAGGAGCCCCCAATGAGCACTACTCCCATCGACCCGATCGCCCTCTTCCAGCAGTTCGAACAGGACGTCGCGACATCGCTGCGCCTGCTCCTCGACAGCCAGGCACTGCGTCCCGGCGCCGCCGGCAACCTGAGCCTGCGCCTGCCCGGCCAGGAGCGCCTGCTGATCGCCGCCTTCAACGGTGATCAGCCAGGCTCCGCGCTGGCGCTGGACTTTGACCTGAGCAACGGCCAGGGAACCCCCAGCGATAACCTGCGCGAAGTGGCGGCCCTGCATGTGGCCATCTACCGCGAACGACCGCGCGCCACGGCAGTCATCCATACCCACTCGCCATTCCTCTCGGCATTCGCCATCGCCCGCCGCCCGCTGCCGGCCCACACCAACGCCCTGCTGTTCGGCATCGATGAAGACCAGGCGATCCCCGTCGCCGAATGGGGCCCGCGCTATGCCAGCGAACCCGTGGTCGCCGCGCTGCGCGAGCACCCCTGGACACCCGCCGTACTGCTGGCCAACCACGGTCCGTTCGCCTGGACGGAGGGTGGCGTACTGGCCGCCACGCGTCTGCTGGTCAACCTGGAAGAATCCGCGTACCTGAGCTTCCTCGCCGAGCAGCTGGGGGGAGCGCGCACCTTCCCCGCTGGCGCGGCAAAGCAGGTTCGCCAGGGTTGGAACAACCAATGAAAACGCAGTCGCGGGTCGCGTCCTGCCTGCTGCCCACTGCATTGGCCGGCAGTCTTGCCCTGCTGGCCGGCCAGGTATCGGGCGAGCCGCTGCTGGAGCGGGCCATCGAGCGCGGCACGCTCAACGTCTGCACCGCCGACGAATTCCCTCCGTTCAAACGCTACGACAGCCACGGCCAGGCCAGCGGCCTGATCTACGACCTGATCGTCGACCTGCAGCACCGCCTCAGTACCCGGACCGGGCAGCCGTTGAAGCTGGAGCTGGTGCAGGTCACGCCACTCAATCGCCTGCTGTTCCTCAACCAGGGACGCTGCGAGTTGCTGGTGACTTCACTGCTGGACACCCCGGCGCGACGACGCGAAGTGGACTTCGCGGCCCCCGGCTACTACAGCTCCGCAGCCACTGTCTTCGCTGCGAAGCACACATCCATCGACAGCTGGGAAGCCCTGCGAGGAAAGACCCTGTGCGCACCGCTGACCAGTGTCTGGGTACGCCCCTACGAGGCGCGCTACGGCATCGAGTTCATTTCGTTCAGTGGCTTGCCGGAGATGCGCAAGGCACTTCTCGACGGCCGCTGCGTGGGCGCCCTGGGTGATGACGTGCTGTTCCGCGCGCTGGCAGGCGAGCCGCAATGGCAGGACTTCGAAGTGAAGCTACCCGGGCAGGACCCGGCCCCCTGGGGTATCGCCCTTCGCAAGGACCAACCGCAGCTTCGGGACAGTGTCGGCGCCATCGTCCGCGACTGGCACGTCTCCGGTTACCTGATCGACCTCGAGCACCGCTATGGGCTGCCCGCCAACCCTTGGCTGGCCGAGCAGCACCAGCGCTTCGCCACGGCCAGCGTGCGGAGCGAGCCATGATCGAAAGCCTCAGCTTCTGGTTGGAAAACCCCGAGTGGCTGCACGTCCTGGACGATCCGCTGGATCGCCATCGCTACCTGCTGGGCTTCGCACACACCTTGATTCTGGCCGCTGGCAGTGCCCTCCTCGCCTTGTTCCTCGGCCTGGCTGGCGCCCTCCTGCATAGCTCGCGCGGACGACCTGTGCGCCTGCTGGTCGATGCCTATGTCGAAACGATGCGCAACTCGCCGCTGCTGGTGCAGCTGTTCCTGCTCTATTTCGGGGTGGGATCCCTCCTGCCTCAGGACGCCGGCGGACAGCCGCTGCTGGGCCGCACGGGCTGGGCGATCATCGCCATCGGGCTGCATTACGGTGCCTACCAGGTGGAGGCACTGCGCAGCGCACTGATCTCGGTTCCCGCAACCACCCTGGAGGCCGCAAGAGCGCTGGGCCTGAGTGAGCGCGATGTACGTCGTCACGTGCTCCTGCCGCAGGCGCTGCGCCTGGCGTTGCCTGAGCTGGGAAACGTAACGGTTCAGGTCGTCAAGGCTACCGCGGTGGCCTATGCGATTGCCGTACCGGAGCTTCTCTACGCCTCCAATCGCATCTGGGCCGATAACGGCAACATCGCGCAGATGATGCCCGTGCTGCTGATCAGCTACCTGCTGCTGGTGCTGGGCGTGACCGCACTCCAGCGCTGGTTCGAACACCGCCTGCGGATACCAGGCGAGGTGGGCGCATGAAGGCACTGCTTGCCACCTCTCGCCCCGCCTCCCGAGTCCCTTGGGGTCGCCTCACCATTGCGCTGCCGTTGACCCTGGGCACTTGCTTGCTCATCTGGCACTACCGCGATCCGCTACAGCTGCTCGTGCAATGGACTCCGCTGCTGCTTGGCGGCGCCGCGATGAACCTGCTCATGGGCGTGGTCGCCATGCTGCTGGCCAGCCTGGTCGGATGCGTGCTGGGCATACTGCAGCTGGCGCCCGGTATCGGCGGTCGGCTGGCGGCGGTGATCGTGCGCGGGTTACGCAGCCTGCCCTGGCTGGTGGTGATGTTCTACGCCGCCTACCTGCTGCCCTATGAGCTGCACGTCGCAGGTCGCTGGCTGCAACTGCCCGATTGGCTCAAGGCCAGCGCCGGCCTCGCATTGCCGGCCTGCGGTTACGTCGCTGAGTTCGTTCGCGGCGCCCTGCTGGCCATCCCCGCCAACCAGTGGGACGCCGCCGCCGCGCTGTCGCTGAGCCGGTTCCAGCGGCTGCGCTGGGTGATCCTGCCGCAGGCTGTGCGTGGCCTTCTCGCGCCAGCCATGAACCTGTTCTGCACCCTGCTGATGGCTACCTCGCTGGCCAACCTGCTGGGCGTGGAGGAGCTGCTCACCCGCCTGCAGATGCTGCTCAACAGCCAGACCCGACCGGACCTGCTGCTGCCGGCATACCTCTATGCCTTCCTGGCCTTTTTCATCTGCGTGTATCCCCTTTCCCGCTATGCGCGCCGCCTGGAGCGGCGCTGGAGCCAACCACGATGAACGATGTCCGGATCACTGTCCGCGATCTCCACAAACGCTATGCCGACCACTGGGTGCTGCAGGGCATCTCCTTCCAGGTGCGTCGCGCTGAGATCGCCTGCCTCATCGGCCCGTCCGGCTCGGGCAAGTCGACCCTGCTGCGAACCCTCAACGGTCTTGCCTCGTTCGACTCCGGCAGCATCGATGTCTGTGGCCTCGCAGTGGGTCGCGGCGCCGATCCGCGTCAGCTGCGACGCCACGTGGGCATGGTGTTCCAGAGCTACAACCTGTTCCCGCACCTGAGCGTGCTGCAGAACATCACGCTGGCGCCGATTCGCGTCCATGGAGAGGCACCGGCAAGCGCTCAGGCGCGGGCCCGCGACCTGCTCGCCCAGGTCAACCTGCACGGCAAGGAGCACGCCTATCCGGCGCAACTCTCCGGCGGCCAACAGCAGCGCGTGGCCATCGCCCGAAGCCTGGCGATGCGCCCGCAGGTCATGCTGTTCGACGAGGTGACGGCGGCACTGGATCCGGAAACCGTCGGCGAGGTCCAGGCGACCATCCGTTCCGTGGCGGACAGCGGCATGACCTGTCTGATCGTCACCCACGAGATGCGTTTCGCCCGGCAGATAGCCGACACGATCTATTTCACCGACGGCGGCCGGATCGTCGAGCAGGGTCCACCGGAACACCTGCTCCACAGCCCCAGCGATCCGCGAACCCAACGCTTTCTCGAGCGGGTGCTCTGACATGTCCGGACCTCAGCGCCAGGACTGGCGGCCCGCCACCCTGCTCACCCATTTGGGCCGCGATCCGGCCAGCCACGAAGGCACGGTGAATACACCGGTGTACCGTGCCTCGACCTTCCTCTGGGACTCTCCCGAGGTGCTCGAGGATTACCGGCGTCACGGTCAGGAGCCGGACTATCGCGGCCACCTCTACGGTCGCAATGGCAACCCCACCACCGCGGCGTTCGAGGACGCGGTCGCGGAGCTGGAAGGTGGCTTTCGCGGGCTGATCATGCCATCGGGGCTCGCAGCCATCGTCGGCGCGGTACTGGCGGTTGCGCGCAGCGGCGAGCACGTGCTGGTGACCGCCAACTGTTATTGGCATGCACGGCAGGTCTTCGACAGCCTGCTGCCGCGCTACGGCATTTCGGTGACCTACTTCGATCCCATGATCGGCGCGGAAATCGCTGGGCTCATCGGCTCGACCACCCGAGCCCTCTATCTGGAAGCACCCGGCTCCAATACCTTCGAGGTGCAGGACGTGCCGGGGCTGGCGGGCATCGCCCACGCCCATGGGCTGGCCGTGCTGCTGGACAATACCTGGGCCACGCCGCTGTTCTTCCGACCTTTCGAGCATGGCGTGGACATTTCCATCCACGCCGCCACCAAGTACCTGGTGGGGCATTCCGACGCCATGCTCGGGGTGATAGTGACCACTCGCGACTGGTTCGTACCGGTACGCAACCTGGTGCGCGAAATGGGTTACATCGCCAGCGCCGACGACGCCTTCCTGGGCCTGCGCGGCCTGCGCACCCTGGGAGTGCGTCTGCGCCAGCACGAGCGCTCGGCGCTCGCCGTGGCACGCTGGCTGGTCAATCGTCTCGAAGTGCAGCGGGTGCTTCACCCGGCGCTGCCGGGGCATCCCGGCCATGAGTTCTGGAAGCGCGACTTTCGCGGTGCCTCCGGCCTCTTCGGTGTCGTGCTCGCCGCCCAGCCGCAGGACCGCGTGGATGCCTTCCTGGCCCGCCTGCAGCTGTTCGCCCAGGGCGCCAGCTGGGGCGGCTACGAGAGCCTGATCCGCCAGCAATCCCCGCGCAGCAGCGCAGCCACGGAGCACCTGTTGCGCCTCCATGTCGGCCTCGAAGACCTGGATGATCTGCTGGCCGACCTGGAACAGGCGCTGCCCCTTCTTCACCCGCATGAAGCCACCTCGAACCCCAACGCAACAGACGGACAACCGGC
Organism: Pseudomonas nitroreducens TX1; assembly: GCF_000313755.1. Taxonomy (GTDB): domain Bacteria; phylum Pseudomonadota; class Gammaproteobacteria; order Pseudomonadales; family Pseudomonadaceae; genus Pseudomonas; species Pseudomonas nitroreducens_A. The sequence goes on from NZ_AMZB01000077.1 coordinate 16,800, forward strand.
CTGACGCTTTCCTTTTGCCTTCACAGGAGTTGTCCATGAGTCAATCGCCCATCATCGAAACCCTCTACAGCCTCTGCCCCCTGCCGATCGCCTCGAATGTGGCGGTCGAGTTCGGCTGGCTCGACGAAGAATTGCAGCGCGTCGGCGCTCGCCCGCGGTATCTGCGTTCGCTCCCGGAAAATCAGGGCTGGCTGGGTCACTTCCGCCATCATCACGACAACCTGATTCGCGACGGCGGCGCGGTGCCTCCGCTGTGGGCCCGAGCGGACCTGGCCGACACCCTGCTGGTGGCGACGACCGCCAGCCAGCGTCCTGGCCAGATCCTGGTGCGCGCCGGGGCCGGCCTGCGCCGAGTGGCGCAGTTGGCCGGCAGACGCATCGGCGTGGCCGCCAGTACGAACCCCGAACGCATCGACGTGGCCAACGCAGTGGCCGAACAGACCTTGCAGTACAGCCTGGAGCTAGCCGGGCTCGAGCGCGGCCAGGTGGAAGTCGTCCGCTTCGAGCAGGATGACCCTACGCATCTTCGCCCCGCCGAACGCCCGGCCGGCCTCTGGGCACAGCTGCGGGAGCACCACAACGGCGAACAGGCCGCACGCGCGCTCGCTGACGGTACCGTCGATGCCCTGGTGGTGCAGCCCTGGCAGGCGGCCGGGTTGACCCGTGAGGGCCGATTCACCGCCATTGAAGATCTCGACCGTTACCCGGACTGGACCTTGAAGAACATCAACGGTCCGCACGTCACTGTCGTCAACCGGCGCTTCGCCGAGGAGCACCCGCGGATCGTCGTGGCCTTTCTCAAGGCCGCCATTCGCGCAGGGCGCTGGATCAATGCCAACCCTCAGGCGGCTGCCGAGCTCTTCCCACGCTTCAGTGTGCTGGGCAGCGCCGCGCTGGCGCGCCAGTGGCTGGCAGGTCAGGACCTGGTGCCTCAGCTGAGCGCGCGCAACCTCGCCGCACTGGAATTGAAGAAGGATTTCCTGCGCCAACGCGGCTACCTGCAGAACGATTTCAGCGTCAGCGAATGGGCCGACGGCAGGTTCCTCGCAGAGGCCGCGCGCGAGCTCGGCGAGCATATCTCCCAACCCTGACCCCAGAGAAAAACCTCGCCGCATCCGGCCAGCCTCGCTGAGCCGGACGGCTTCTTACTGCCCAAGGAAAGCTAAGGCCGATCAATGAAAGCTCAGGCGATTAAACGGAAGTTACCAGCCCCCTGCTCCCTGCTCAGGGGTGTGCTTCTCTGCGGATTACCCTTGGCTGCGGCGCATGCCGAGGATGGCGATGCCCGGTTGGAAAAGGTCGAGGTGGTCGGAGCTCGCGTGACCGAAGCGAGCCTGGCTACTGGCGTCGACCACATCACCAGTACGCAGTCCATTTCCCACCAGGCCTTGCTTTCTGCCCCCGCGGGGACATCCGGCCTGAAGATGCTCGAGTCGCTGGCCGGCTTCAACGTGCAGGTGAACGATCCCCTGGGGCTCTACGAGTTCGGCAATTCGGTGTTCGTCCGCGCGTTCAACTTCCAGCAGATCGGCTTCTCCATCGACGGAGTGCCGCTGGGGCGCAGCGACCAGTTCGGCGGCAGCCCCATCTATCGCTACGTGGACAACGAGAACACCGAGCGAGTGACGGCCTCCACCGGCGCCGGCGACGTGTCCCAGCCAGGCTACGCATCGCTGGGCCCCTACGTCGACTATCAAACCCTGATGCCCGCGACCGAGGCCGGCATCAGCACCTCCTACAGCCTCGGCAGCGATGCCCTGCGGCGTAGCTTCGTGAAGCTCGAAAGCGGAGAACACGAGGGATTGTCGGCGTACGTCTCGCGCTCCAAGATCGATGGCGACCTTTGGCGGGGGCCCGGGACCATCGATCGCGAGCATGTCGAAACCAAGGTCCGATATCGTTTTGGCGAAGGTCACGAGCTCAGCCTGCGCAGCATCTACAACGACTTCTATGACTACGATTCGCCCTATGTCGCCCTGGCCCAGTACCAGGGCTCGGCCGCGGACCCCTTCGGCCGCTCCGGGCGGGACTTTGCCTATATCGACTACCTGCCGCCCTTGCCACAGACAACTCCCGGCGTCCCCTACAGCAACACCGCTTACAACCAGTACTACAAGCAGGCGATCAATCAGCGACGCGACAACCTGACCACCCTACGCGGGAGTTTCGCCCTGACGCCGGACCTGCGCAGCGTTACCAGCCTCTACTACGAGGGAAAGCGCGGATACGGGGTATCGCCAGAAGCCTACGCGACCTCCGCCAAACTGCACAACGCGGAGGCCGGCAGCGTACCGGGGTTGTACGCGCCGCTTGGTGTGCAGTATGGATTGTCGAAAATCAGCGGCCACCGCTACGGACTTTCCCAGGCGCTGCAGTGGCAGCTTGGCGATCACTTCCTGGAGGCTGGCGCCTGGGTCGAGAAGGACGTGTTCAACCGCCTGCAGGCGCGCTACAACCTCACGGACGGCAGCCCCGCCGGGCAGCCGCTGCTGGACCAACCCGTCCACCTGCAGGGCGACTTCACCTCCACCCGTGATTCCCTGCAGCTCGACCTGCAGGACACTTGGTCGCTGATCGATGATCGCCTTCGCCTGCAGTACGGCTTCAAGCGCCTGGACCTGGACTACGAAATGGCGGGCTATCGCAACGCCGGCGATTACATTGCCGGTCGCCAGCCACGTCTGTCGACCTCGTGGAATGACGACTTCCTGCCACAGGCGGGACTGGTCTACGACCTGGATGGACGTTCCCAGCTATTCGCCTCCTACTCGGAGAACATGGCCCTGCCCAGGGGCGCCGACGACGTCTACCGAGCTGCCAGCCCGAATGTCCCGGCACCGGAAGCCGAGCGGTCGAAGAACTACGAAGTCGGGTATCGCTTCAATCGACCGACCCTGAACGCCTCGCTGGCGCTCTACAGGACGGAGTTCGACAATCGCCTGCAGGCCTTCGCGGCTCCAGTTCCCGGCAGCAGCCAGGCGGAGACCTACTACCAGAACGTCGGGCGGGCCGTGGCATACGGCAGCGAGCTCAGCGGCCAATGGAAGCCACCGATTCCCGGCCAGGGGCTGGTCATCAACGGCAACGTCACCTACAACGTCGCCCACTTCAAGGATGACGCCGGCGGCCTGAAGCTCAGCGGCAACTCCCTCCCCGACAGCCCGCGCTGGCTTGCTCAGGCCGGCGCGACCTACGAGTTCTCGCCGTGGGCGGTGGGCAATCTCACCGCGCGCTACATCGACTCGCGGTACAGCAACTTCACCAACACCGAGTCGATCGGCGGCTACACGCTGTACAGCGCCTATCTCGATTTCGGCGGGAAACAGTGGGCGGGCGGGCCGTTGAAGAGCGTCAAGCTGCGTTTCAACGTCGACAACCTTTTCGACAAGAACTACCTCGGATTCATCCTCACCAGTCCTGACGGTCCGGCGCTGTTCCGGCCAGGGCCGCCCCGCAGTTTCCAGACCACCCTCAGCGCGGAGTTCTGACATGCAGAATTTCCTTCGTCTGATCGTTGTCGCTCTGCTGCTCAACGGTTCCGCGCCTGGTGCCCAGGCGCAGGAGGAGGTCTCGGCGCAGACGCTCGCCTTGCACCAGCGACTTCTGGTGCTGGACAGCCACCTGGACACCCCCATCCAGCTCTCCCGACCCGGCTGGAACGTCCTGCAACGCCACAGCACGCTCGGCGACGGCAGCCAGGTCGACCTGCCCCGCATGCAGGAAGGCGGACTCGATGGCGGCTTCTGGGCGATCTACACCCCTCAGGGCGCAAGGACCGATGAGGGGCGCGCCCAAGCGAGTGCCTACGGCCTGGCAACGCTTACCCGGATTCATGATCTGGTCGAGCGGCATCCCGCTGAATTCGGACTGGCCAGGACCTCCGCGCAAGCCCGCGCGATCGCCGCCCAGGGCAGGCGCGTGGTTTTCATCAGCATGGAGAACGCCGACCCGCTCAGCTCGGACCCCGCGCTGCTATGCACCTACTATCGGGGAGGATTGCGAATGCTCGGGCTAGTGCATTTCGCCAATAACGACCTGGCCGACTCGGCAACCGCCCTGCCCGAGTGGCGTGGCCTCAGTCCCAGGGGGCGAGAGCTGGCTCAGCGGGCCGCACAGCTTGGCTTGCTGCTGGATGTCTCGCACGCCTCTGACGCTGTGTTCGACCAGTTGCTGGAGCTGTCCCCCGCCCCGCTGATCGCCTCCCACTCCAGCAGTCGCGCGGTCAATCGCCATCCGCGCAACCTCGATGATGAAAGGCTTCGCCGCCTGGCGGCCAAGGGTGGGGTCGTTCAGGTAAACACCTACAGCGACTACCTCATCCCACTGAAGGCAGAACCGGAGCGTGAACGTGCCCGCCTGCAGTTCTACGCGCGCTATCGCAACATGGCTGCCCTGAGCCCTGAGCAAGTCCAGCAACTTTACGCCGACATCCGCGAGGTGGATCGCAAGTACCAGCATCCGCGCGCGGATTTCGAGGTGTTCATGAAGCACCTGCTGCACATCCTCCAGGTGGTCGGACCGGAGCACGTCGGCATAGGCGCCGACTGGGATGGTGGCGGCGGTGTCACAGGCCTCGAGGACGTCAGTCAATTGCCAAGGATTACCCAGCGGCTTGTGGACGCGGGCTACTCAGAACAGGATCTCGCCAACATATGGGGCGGCAATCTGCTTCGCGTCCTCGACCAGGCGCAAAGGGCCGCAAATCCAGCAGCAGTAGAAAATTGTGCAGGCGGTTAGTGATCGTACGGGGGCACGGAGATGGCTGAAAGCCAGGAGCGGTCAACCAGGTGGAGAGCCACGTGGAATGAGTGTCGCCTCGATTTCAAATCTACTCAGCAACGCGGCGCCATCCGAAACGCCAAGTAGTTCATTGATCGCTGCGATTTTCCGGATCGCGTGGTCGAGCTGATAGTCGGCGTTTCTGTATGCAGCCTCCGCCTCGTTGTGGAGGGCATAGGCCATATGTGCCGCAACACGAACGCACATTGGAGCATCTGCTTCGCCGCCCAAATAATCAGCAAGCAGCGTCCTGATCTCAAGCAATGCGAGGGCGAGTAGCCTGGTCTGGTCAGTCTGCATAGAAGATCCCGCTCATTGAAACGATTGTGCGCAACGAATTTCGAAAGGAGGTACAAACTCGTAGACAGGCAGAAGCTAATGGCCGCTATGGGTCGGTAGTCGCCTCTCACCTGGGGCAGCAATCGGCCCGAAGCAGACCTTGTATACAGCGCAGACACGTGCGCTGTGTGTAGGTGTCTGTGCCATGGAGCACCAGAGTACCCGGTCCGGTCTAGTCGATTCGCTGCACAGACGCCCCCGCCGGCGTAAGGAGGCCGGGGTTACTCCTGGTCTGTGCACTTGGAACTGCTGTTTGTCGAGTTTGAAAAACGTTTAACCATCGAGAGGAAGGCCCCGACCTTATTGCCCCACTCAAAGCACAATGATCCATATCAAAAAATCGGCAATTAATTACCACAACAGTCTGTTGCAGACATCGCAATAAAAATGCCTTGTCGTTTCCAAGAATCACTTCTAGTTTCTTTTTCGCCGCTGAATGAAGCGACCACCTCCGATTCGACTTGCAAAAAGGAATTAGCAAAACATGAAGCTTGTACTTAATTTCGATGGTTCAGCCCTTACCGCAAACAATCTCCAGCAGGCAATTACAGCTGCGGGATCCAACACAACCATCAATATCGACACAGCTCAGGCCGTCAACATAACCACGCTCCTCCAGGCCATCGGCATCGCGGGAAATACCAAGCACCTGAGCGCCACATTCAATGGTGCTCAGTTGACCTCAAATAATCTACAACAAGCAGTAAATGCGTCCGGCAGCAACACCAACATCGCCGTCAATACTGCACAGGCGGTAAACATCAACACTCTGCTTTCCATAATATCGTCCGCGGGCACCACCAAACATTTCAGCGCGGATTTCAATGGTGCCCAACTCACCGCAAATAATTTGCAGCAGGCGGTAACCGCCGCGCAATCAGGCACAAGTATCGGTGTGAACACGGCTCAAGCGGCGAATATTACCGCCCTTCTCGAGGCGATAAATGCTGCGGGCAGCAGCAAGGCATTTAGTGCAAATTTCAACGGAGCCCAGCTCACTGGCACAAACTTGCAGCAAGCTCTTACCGCCGCCGGCACAAATACTTCGATTGGCGTAAATACCGCCCAAGCGATTAACATCACAACCTTGCTACAGTTACTTAGCATCGCTGGCAATACCAAGAAATTCAGCGCCGACTTCAATGGCGCTCAACTGACTTCGAACAACCTTCAGCAAGCCGTCAGCGCGGCAGGAACCAACTCGAGCATCAGCATCAACACCGCCCAGGCGGCGAACATCACGGCCCTCCTTCAAGCCATACAGAATGCAGGCAACAATAAGAACTTCAGCGCAGACTTCAATGGCGCGCAATTGACAGCAGATAATCTGCAGCAAGCGCTGACTGCAGCGGGGACTAAGACCAAGATTAGTATTAACACTGCTCAAGCAGTGAACATCAACACCATGCTTCAACTTCTCTCTATTGCCGGGGCTAGCAAACTCTTCAGCGCCACATTCAACGGCGCGCAATTAACGGCAAACAACCTTCAACAAACCGTCAGCAATGCTGGGGCGAACACGACGATCATTGTCGCAAGCGCTCAAAGCGCCCCCATCGCTACTCTGCTGGATGTCATCGGCACTGCGGGCTAATGCCCCTTCGCAGGTACTCACTGAGTACCTGCGCCCTCCATCAATTCATTCGAGTGCGGATTTCAACCAATCTGCCATCGACAAAGCGCAGGTATTGATATGCCCCATTGCTGGGGCCATAAACCCAATTCTCAATTGTTGCAGCGCCTTTTGCTACGTAACCATTAGCGTCGACAGCAGGACCCACAACCTGACGCTGCGCTGGCTGACCACACTTCCTAATCACATCAACTATCAATTCGCCTTCGCTTATCAAATTACTTCCACAACGCATTGTGGCTGCTTGAGTAGATGTTGCAGCAAAAGCAAGCAAGCCAAACAACAACCCAATGCAAGATTCCCTGAACCTCATAACGCACTCCTTGAGACATAATCCGCCAGAAAATCGGCCCGTCTTAAGACTACCACACCCTTGCACCCGAGCGTCATTACACACGTCAACATTGGCATACGTCTCGATAATGGCTGTTGACGAGTATAAGAAGGGAGCCATTGGTCGTTAAAGGCTCCGTCAAATTACTTGAGGTGAGTTGATCCAGACCGCGGAGCACTTCCCCGGAAACCGGCGTTCTGCTCGCTCCATTCGTCGTGCTCATTACCTGGTTTATTTATCGCAGCACCTGTTGAGCGGTAGTCCGCTATGGGTCTATATCGACCCTCATCAGTTGCGGCGATCGACCAGTATCGGAAAGCCCAAAAGCGCCCCATCTCCCTATTTCCCGTAACCGTTCTTCTTGCCGTCCGGATAGCGCCCGCTTACGATGAGACAAATTCTCATCTGCAAGCCGTTATCACGCAAGGATTCGCGTTGACCTCCCCGCCCGCTCCCAGCGTCCATCACGCAGACATCCACTCGTTGTATCTCGACCACCACGCCTGGTTACTCGGCTGGCTGCGCAAGCGCCTGCGCCACGCGGACAATGCAGCCGACCTGGCCCACGACGCTTTTGTCCACCTGCTCGGCAAGCGAACGCAACTGCAGGAAGTCAGGCAGCCACGTGCTTGGCTGAGCGTCGTCGCCCGCGGTTTGCTGATCGACCGGGTGCGCCGTCAGCGCGTCGAGAAGGCCTATCTGGAAGCCATTGCCCATCTCCCCGAAGCGGAGATGCCCTCCCCGGAGTCGCAGTTGATCCTGCTGGAGACCCTCGCGCGAATCGATGCGGTACTGGATGGCCTGGCGCCGAAGGCACGTAACGCGTTTCTGCTGTCACGGCTCGAGGGCCTGGGCTACAAAGAAATAGCCGAGCGCCTGAACGTGAGTCTGAGCTCAGTGGAGAAGTACATGGCCACCGCCATTCGCCACTGCTTTCTGGCACAGCAATGAGCACCAGGGAACTGCCGGACGCAGTACTCGACCAGGCCGTCGGCTGGCTGGTGCGTCTGCAATCGGGCTATGCGGACGAGCAAACGCAGACGGCCTGCCTGCTCTGGCGGCAGGCAGATCCGATTCACGAAACCGCCTGGCAAGCCTTGCAGTCCAGCGAGTCGGCCTTCGGACGCATGGCCGAACTACCCGGCGGTGTCGCACTGGACATCCTGCAACGCCTGCAGGGCAAGCGTCACGGCCGCCGCCAGGCACTCAAGGTGCTGGGCTTTGGCGTGGCAATCGGCAGCCTCAGTGGCTGGGGACTGCGTGAGCGCCCGCTAGCAACCTGGGGGGCGGACTACGTCACCGGTGTTGGTGAGCATCAGCAGTTCCTCCTGAGCGACGGCACTCGTCTGCAGCTCAATACCTCCAGCGCGGTGGACGTGCGCTTCACCGCACAGCGCCGGACGATCGCATTGCTGCGCGGCGAGATCTTCATCGACTCGGGCAAGGACAGCGAGGCACCGGCGGGTTATCGCAGCCTATGGGTGGAGAGCCGCCATGTTCGACTACAGGCCATCGGCACCGCCTTTGCAGTGCGCGATGAAGCCGAAGGAACGCGCTTGTGGGTCGAGGACGGGATCGTCGCTATCCATCGCGCAGACGCACAGCCGATCCGGGTGTTGGCGGGCGAGGAATACCTGATCCTCGGCTCAGGCACCCGACGGGTCGAACACAGCACCATGAATGCCAGTGCCTGGACGCGCGGCCAGCTTGTGGCGAAGCGCATGCGCTTGGCCGACCTGATCGAGGAGCTAGGACGCTATCGGCAGGGATGGCTCAGCTGCGACCCGTCGATTGCTGCGCTGGAGGTTTCCGGCGTATTCCAGCTCGACAACATCGATGACGTCCTCGACGCCCTGGCCGATTCGATGCCGCTGCGCATCCAGCGCTTCACGCCGTTGTGGATTCGCATCGTCGCTCGCTGAGCTCAATGCAAAAAATTCTCGATAACGATTACGGTTTTTTCCGAGCCCTTCGGCAGACAGGAAAACACACTGCCATTGCCAAGGAGCTTGTTGTCCATGCCATCCCTTTCCTCGCCGTCGCGAGCATTGCGTCGCACCACCCTCGCCCTCACCCTTCGCGGCATTCTCCTCAGCAGCACCGCCGTCGTCTCACTGGCCAGCATCGGCGTGCACGCTGATCAAAACGGGACTCATCGCTACGACCTACACGCCGGCGCGCTGGAGGATTCTCTGAACGGGTTTGCCCAGGCTGCCGGGATCACGCTGCCTTTCGATCCATCACTGACCCAAGGCAAGCAGGCGCCAGCGCTGCATGGAGAATTCGACGTACAGAGTGGCCTGGATCAGCTGCTGAGCGGCAGTGGGCTGGCAGCTCGAAGGAGCGCCGGCGGCAATTGGCTGATCCAGCCCATTCCCGCCGCCGAAGGTGCCCTGGAAATGGATCCTCTGACTATCTCGGGGTTGTCCCCGGGGTCGGTGACCGAAGGCACCGGCTCCTACACCACCGGCAGCTCCAGCACCGCGACGAAGCTGAACCTCTCACTGCGGGAAACGCCACAGTCGGTCAGCGTCGTCACGCGCCAGCAAATGGACGATCAGAATATGCAGTCTCTGGAGGACGTTGCCAGGGCTGCCACCGGCATCAGCACAGCCAAGGACTTTGGCACCGAGCGCTCGCGTTACTTTTCTCGTGGATTCCAGGTAAACGACCTGCAGTACGACGGCGTGCCAACGAGTATTTCCGAGAGTTACTCGATGGATGTGACCTCGGTGAACAACATGGCAATCTACGACCGTGTAGAGTTCGTTCGCGGCGCAAACGGTCTGATGCAGGGGGCTGGCAACCCCTCGGCAGCCATCAACCTGGTGCGTAAGCGCCCAACGGACACCTACAAGTTCAAAGCCGAAATCGGCGCTGGCTCCTGGGACAACTACCACAGCCAGATCGACGTGGGCGGGCCGTTGAACGAACAGGGAACACTGCGCGCCAGAGCAGTGCTGCTGTACAACGCCGGCAACAGTTTTGTAGATCGCGCTGACAAAGAGAACCAGCTCTTTTACGCCATTGGTGAAGCCGACTTGAGCGAAGCCACTACCGTAAGCCTGGGTACCGTGCTGCAAAAGGATTATCACGGCGGCTATGACTGGGGCGGTCTTCCCACTCAACTCAATGGCAGCTTCTATCCACTGTCGCGCTCCAGCTCTTTTGCGCCGAGCTGGGCCCACCTAAACAAAATTAATCGCACAGTATTTGCTGACATCAAGCATACGTTCAACGACGACTGGAAACTGACGGTCAACACCAACCTGACCTGGTCGAACGCAGATTTTCTCGGGCTCTACGGCAACAACATTGGTAATGACCAGTTCCGCCTGTTCACCAACGACACCAAATACGACGATGAGCAAATCAGCTTGGATGCGGCGCTCAACGGCGCGTTTTACCTGCTTGGCCAACGCCACGAACTGGTGTTCGGCGCTAACGCACGCAAGGATCGCTTCATCAACGAATCGCGCTACAACAACAACCCAAGCGTGGTCGACATCCTTGATTTCGCCCCGTCGCAAGTGGCCTCGCCCACTTATGGCTACGAGCGCATCCAGTACCGTAACGTGCGCAAGGACAAGGGAGTGTATGCCGCCACCCGGTTGAACCCCACCGACGACCTGCATGTGATCCTTGGCAGCCGCTTCAGCTGGGTCGACTACGCCTCTGCCGACTATGAGGACCGCTTCAAGGAAGACGGAAAAGTCATTCCCTACGCCGGTGTGGTCTATGACCTGACTGACAGCGCCTCGGTTTACGCCAGCTACACCGAGATCTATCAGGTTCAAAACAACTACGACATTGACAACAAGCTGCTCGACCCGATCACTGGCAGTAACTACGAAATAGGCCTTAAGAACGAGTTCTACAACGGGCTGCTCAATACCTCGCTGGCGATTTTCCAGGTCGACCAGAGCCATATGCCCCAGGCGGTTACCGGCGCAGCACGTATTTGCGGGCCGGGGCGTACCTCAACCTGCTATGAGGAAGGCGGCAAGGTACGCAATCGCGGTTTCGAGGCTGAGGTGTCCGGCGAGATTCTCAAGGGTTGGAATGCGGTAGTGGGCTACACCTACAGCCACCCCGAATATGTAGCTGGAGCCCGCAAGGGCACTGATTATGCAACTGAAACCGCCCCCCAGCGGTTGTTCAAACTGGCGAGCAGCTATCGTCTTCCCGGAGAGTTGAGCGACTGGCGCGTGGGCGGCGACCTCTACCATCAGAGCAAGGTCTACCTGGGCAACGTGGAGCAAGGCGCTTACAACCTAGTCGGTCTGAACGCCAACTACCAGATCAGCCGCAACCTGAGTGCGCAACTGAATCTCGACAACGTGTTCGACAAGAAATACTACGCCTCGATCTATAACTCGAACCTGGGTAACTACTACGGCGAGCCGCGCAACTTCGCCATCACCCTGCGATACGAGAACTGAGGTGTTCCAGCCTCGCCGTAGCCCAACGGGTTGCGGCGAGATCGCAACATTGGCTTCAAGCTTCGGCCGGGTTGCTTTGTAACCGTTCGCGGACTTTTATGACCCTCCGCTCTAGGTTGAGGCCCTTAGCCTCGGTCAGCAATCGGCCACTAGCGGACGTTCATTTACGTCCGCTTTCAGGCTCCCATTCTGACTCTCCCTGCTTCGCCAATGCCGCAGCTCAGTGGTAACCGCTACCAGGCTTTTTGAAACCACCACAGTTGTACGTATCTAGGGGCGCCCGGATCCTTCGGGATGCCGTAGCGGTTTGGGTACCGCTACATCCGTATGGCAAATTCCTTTGGCTGCCTCGCCGTGCAACTCGCTCTCCCCCCATCGGCGCATGGGCGCATGGGTGCACGACAGGAGTGAAAACGCAACGAGACAGCGAAGTGGCTTAGCACTTGCTGTGTTTATCTCCCTTTATGTTTGACTCTGCCACTGGAGAAGCGACCTTCTGCTCTTGAGAAATTTGAGCGCCTTCAACGAAGGATTGGCGGATCTGCTCCATCTTGGCAAACGTGCGATCACCACCACTCTCGGCCATTGCAAGAGAAGAAGCAGCAAAAGCAACAATTGCCAAAAGAGTTTTGAGCGAGTTCATATATTGGTCCTTGCTAATATTCATCCGTCATTTGACGGCTTGAGCATTATGCTCAAGGACATAGTAGCCAGGGCATACTGTTGGGAAGCTGAGGCCAAAATTACATTTTGGCAATTTTCACCCCACTCAGACGATCAACGCGAGTCTCGCAGTATCGCTGAGTCACGCTTGCAGAAAGTTACATTCAATATCATTCGACAGCCATGTCCATTTCAGGGCTCAGTGTTCCGAACCAGGCTACGAGACTGACGATGACAATCGCCACCGCGAACTCAAGAATGATACTGCGCTGTAGCGCATTTATTGCAGGAGCATAACTACCAGTCTGCAACGACCGATCCAGCAAAGGACTGAGGTGATAGCGGTTTGCTGCAGCAAGCACCAACATCGCAACAAAGAGCGCCACCTTGATTGCCAATAGAAAACCGTAGGTACTCTTTACCAATCCACCAATTTCCGGACCAATTATTAGCACGTAATTAGCAATACCAGTAACTGTCAAGCTAACAACGATCAGGGCTCCTGCCGTCTCGAAACCTGTCAGCGTCCGCGACAACAAGCGGAGATGCTGCTCACCTTCAAGCTTCTTGGAGCGGAGTAGCAGTACGAAGGCTACCAATGCCCCCAGCCATCCCCCTGCACCGAGAAGGTGGGCAATGTCGCTGGTAAAATGCACGTAGCGCAAGATACCTTCATCCATAGCGCCGTGCCCTGTCCAGGCCAAACTAGCAAGGGCGATAGCACCCAGTGCGGATACTGCAAGCAGACTCAATGTTGGCGCACGCTTGTTGAACAGGGCGGCAATCGCAGCCAATACGAGGGCCGCGACCCTGACTATCCAAGTCAGGCCGACATCGGTACCCATTAAGATCATCTCTAAAATATGGCGATGTATTTCGGAGAAATTGGAAACACCGCTCATCACCTTAGCCATCTGTAGCATTGCAGCTACAGATAGCAAGGTACCGATCAAGGCGGCCCACACCAATATCGACTCGAAGTTGAATACCGCCCCGCTGATCCGTTCTTGTCCCTTAAGGCTGTACAGGCCGAACAACGCCAAACCGAAAAGCATAATCAGGTCAACATACAGGGCGAAGCGTAGAGCGATAGTGACGGGGTCGCCCATGACTTACTTCACCTTGAAGGTTACAGCGCCAGTAATCGGGTGCGTATCAGAAGAAACGGCCCGCCATTGGACCTTATAAGTGCCGGTGGTGAGAGGAGCTGCCGGCGTGATGAGCATCACTTTCGGATCGGTGCTGCCCGAGACAGCTGCTTTCACGCCCATGGGGGAGGAGTGAGACATGCCTGGCATTTCAGTCATGACGAGCTTGGCGCCAGAGAGTTGAGTCAGCAGCGTTTCTGAGAAGTGCAATTCGATCTTGGCCGGAGCCTCGACGACACTCCCCTCAGCGGGCGAGGAGGAAAGCAGCTTGGGGTGTGCCTGGGCTGCCGCACTCAGCAGCATTCCCGCGCCGAGCGCAGCCATGACGGCGAACGTTTTGAGATTTTGCATGCAAGACTCCTCGCGGCTTAAACCGCTATGTTTATTTAGGAAGAAACACAGAAGGGGTGAAATAGCCTGTTAGAACCACATACGTACACCGAGGACCAATCGCGCCTCGCTGGAGTCATCCCCCTCTTCGCGGGCGTAGTCTGCTGTTTTTCCGTAGAGGTGGTTCCAAGTGACGCCTATGTAGGGCGCGAACTCTCGGACGATCTCATATCGAAGCCGCAGTCCGATTTCTGAATCCGAGATGCCGGACCCGGTACCGCGTTGCGGGTCATTCCGGCCGTAGAGGTTCACTTCGGCCGTCGGCTGAAGGATCAAGCGATTGGTCAAGAGGATGTCGTAATCCCCTTCGAGCCTCAGAGCGCTTTGGCCACCTTCCCCCAGGAACGCAGTTGCCTGGGTTTCGAAGTCATACAGGGCCAACCCCTGGATACCAACGGCTGCCCAGGTTTGTGGCGAACCAGGTTTGAAGTCCTGCCGCACGCCGCCGACCACATCCCACCAAGGGCCGATGGAGTGTCCCCACAGGGCCTGCAGTTCGGCATTCTCGGTAACCCCATTGACTCGCTCTCCTTCGGAGCGCAGCCATAGGCGATCGATATTGCCGCCGACCCAACCGTTGGCTTCCCAGCTGAGGGCACTACCTTGATCGGCGTCCTGCCACTCCAACTTATCTATGACGAACAGGGAGTTAAGTGCTTGTCCCATATGGTGGTCCATGCTGCCTTTGTACACAGCGGCACGATCAGCATCAGTTAGCACAGGAATTGGCGTACGGCTTTCCGTTGGGGCAGCGGGCTGCATCCCTTGCATATCGGAGTAGTCCGTATCCTGCATCTGGGAATGATCCATCCCTTGCATCTGGGAGTCGTCCATGCCCTGCATCTGGGAGTGATCCATACCCTGCATCTGGGAGTGGTCCATTCCCTGCATCTGGGAGCCGTCCATGCTTTGCATCGGCTCTTCAGCACGGGCGCCTGTCAAAGGGAGCAAACTCATCCCAAGGATTGCAATGCCAGCCAAAACGGGGCTGCGGGTCTGTTCGAGGGCCATGCTGTTCTCCTATTCCTGCACTCGCACTTCACGGAACATGCCCAGCTCCATGTGATACATCAGGTGGCAGTGATAGGCCCAGCGACCGAGCGCGTCGGCCGTTACGCGATAGCTGCGCTTCGACCCCGGCGGCATGTCGATAGTGTGCTTTCTCACCATGAAGTTGCCCTGTTCATCCTCCAAATCACTCCACATGCCATGTAAATGGATGGGGTGCGTCATCATGGTGTCGTTAACTAGGGTGATACGAACACGCTCGCCATACTTGAGGAGTAGCGGCTTGGCATCAGCGAACTCAATGCCATCGAACGACCAGGAGAACTTCTCCATGTGGCCGGTCAGGTGAAGCTCGATGGTTCGGGATGGGATTCGTCCGTCAGGGTCATCGAATGTGCTCTTTAGATCGGCATAGGTCAGCACGCGCCGGCCATTGTTGCGCAAGCCAATACCTGGGTCGTTGAGCTTTGCTGTAGGGCTCATAGTCTGCATGTCGACCAAGGGGTTATTGGCTTCGGACGCAGGGTGGGATTGCATTTGTGCCCCCATTCCCTGCATCTGGCTGTGGTCCATGCCAGCCATGCTGCCATGGTCCATGGTGGACATATCCATACCGGCCATGTCGCCATGATCCATCCCGGACATATCCATGCCGGCCATGTCGCCATGATCCATCCCGGACATATCCATGCCCGCCATGCTCCCATGGTCCATGCCTCCCATCCCCATATCGTCCATGGTGATTTGTGGGCGGGGATCTAGCGCCGGCACTGGTGCACTGATTCCTTCCTTTACCGCAAGCGTGCCTCGGGCGTAGCCGGTACGGTCCATCGATTGAGCAAAGATGGTGTATGCGGCCTGGTCTGTCGGCTCGACAATGACGTCATAGGTTTCAGCAACGGCAATGCGGAACTCATCAACACTTACCGGCTGGACTGGCTGCCCATCTGCAGCCACTACGGTCATCTTCAGTCCGGGAATCCGAACATCGAAGTAGGTCATTGCAGAGGCGTTGATGAAGCGCAGTCGGACCTTTTCCCCGGGCTTGAAAATGCCAGTCCAATTGGTATCAGGTGCGTGACCATTGACGAGATAGGTGTAGGTATAACCACTTACGTCGGCGAGATCGGTTGGGCTCATCTTCATTTCAGCCCACATTTTTCGGTCGGCGACAGTTTTCGACCAACCCTTCTCGCTTACATCATCAATGAAATCCCCGACCGTGCGTTTATGGAAGTTATAATAACCAGAGTCTTTCTTCAGCTTGGCAAGGACACGACTGGGATTCTCATCCGACCAGTCGCTCAGCATGACGACATAATCACGGTCGCAAGAAATTTTCTCTGGCTCTTGGGGGTCGATAATTAACGGCCCGAAAACGCCAAGCTGCTCTTGGAAGCCGGAGTGGCTATGGTACCAGTAAGTACCGTGCTGATTGACCTTGAATTTATATTCGTACATGCCATCGGGAGCGATTCCCTGGAAACTTAAACCCGGCACACCATCCATGTTGGCTGGGAGAATAATTCCATGCCAATGAATGGAGGTATCTTCCTTCAGGCGATTACGAACGCGGAGCGTAATCGTGTCACCTTCGCGCCAACGCAAAGTTGGCCCAGGAAGCGATCCATTGATGGTCATTGCTGTACGGACTGCACCAGTCAGGTTGACTGAAGTTTCACCAATGAACAGATCGAACTCGGTACCGGCAAGGACAGTCGGTTGAGTCGGACTGGCAAGGGCCCAGACGGGGGTGCGCCACAAACCGAGCCCGCCGAGAATGCCTGTCGCGGCAAGGCCCTTAACGAAAGTCCGTCTTGACGTTTTGTTCTGCATTCCGCTACGACCCTGCTAGGAAAGAGCTCTCATGAACCAATTTATGGGGCCACTTTCGAGCCATTATGAAGTGGACTTCATTTCGAGCCTGACGATCGGAGGCTCAGATGTCCTTGAAAAATTTGCCATATTTAGGCAGTCGCGATGATTACATTTCTGTAAGGATTGACCTTGCCGCTACCTGCCTGGCCTGCGCGGGAGCAAACTGGCATGTTGCCATTATCGCGGTTAGCCGCCGGCGGGAGCCGCCCCCTTCCCACAAGCCTGCAGCGCAGCTAAAACGGAAAGCACTGCCGTCAACTAGTTTATGGCAATCTGCCCTACCATCCCTTTCTGGTAATGCCCTGGAACGTTGCACGCAAATTGCAGCCCCGATGTTTTACTAAATGTCCAAACCAGTTCCTTGGTTTGACCTGGCTCAATCAAAACGCTGTTGGCGTCATTGTGGTTCATGCTGGGCATGCTCATGCCATGCATGTCACCCTCCATACCTGCCATATCGTGCTCGGCGTCGTTAACTTTCATTGCCGTGAGATAGCCACTTTTGAACATCTCCACCATTTCCTTCTGGTGCTGCACGTGCGCCGCTGCCTTGCCCAGATTGAACTCATGAAGAACCAGCCCTTCGTTTCTCAATACAAATCGAATGGTCTCGCCATTTTTTACATCTATACGAGAAGGCTCGAAGTAGAGATCCCCAATCTTAATCTCAATTGTCCGATCTGCTTTCTCCGGCGCGCTACGACTTCCAAAATCGAAATTCACTGCCTTTTCACTAGCCATCGAAACTGTAGAGAGGGCAAACAAAATCCCCGCAACCAGGAAGTTCGAAAATTTAGTATTCATAGAACACCTCTCGATAGAAATATTAATCCCAGGCCAGCACAGTTAAAAATCATGCTCTTGGCATCAGTTCTTGAGCGGCGTACTGATTGCTAAAAAATCGGCGCCAAGGCGGCGCCGATTGGCCAAAGGAGCACTGGTAAGGCCTTAAGGGGATCGTGCCAATCATCACACCTCGCGTGCTCAGATCGCCCAAACGAAGTACTCGCTCTAGAAGTCGTCTCAACCATAGCGCTACCTGCCTGACCGTCGGCTTATGCCAGGATTACATTTTTGTAAGGATCTGGTTGGTAGCAACCAGTAGCGGCACACTCACAGCATTGTTCAGCTATGGGTCAGAAAAATGAGACTTCTTGTCGCGGAAGACGAACCCAAGATCGGCTTGTACCTGCAGCAAGGACTGAGCGAGGCCAGCTTCAATGTCGACCTGGTCAATTCGGGTACTGAAGCGCTCCAGCATGCACTCAGCGAGTCGTATGACCTGCTCATACTGGACGTGATGATGCCTGGTCTGACCGGGTGGGAAGTACTACGCATGGTGCGGGCCGCCGGCAAGGATGTTCCGGTGTTGTTCCTGACCGCACGCGACGGCGTGGATGATCGCGTCAAGGGACTTGAGTTGGGAGCAGATGATTACCTGGTCAAGCCTTTCGCATTTGCCGAGCTCCTGGCGCGCGTACGCACGCTGCTACGGCGCGCGACAACAACTCCAACCCTGGTGACCCTAAAAATTGCGAATCTCGAAGTGGACCTGCTCAAGCGCCGGGCAGTGCGAGGCGGGGTGCGCATTGACCTGACGGCAAAGGAATTCTCGCTGCTTGAGCTGTTGATGCGGAGACGCGGGGAGGTTCTGCCGAAATCGCTGATTGCCTCTCAGGTATGGGACATGAACTTTGATAGCGATACGAACGTTATCGAGGTGGCAGTACGGCGGCTGAGGGCCAAGATTGACGATGACTTCGAGCCCAAGCTGATCCATACGATTAGGGGAATGGGGTACATGCTCGAAGAGCCCGAGCAGAAATGAAGCGACTATCCCTAACTGCTCGCATGAGCCTGATGTTCATGCTTGCTGTGGTGTCCGTCCTGACCGTTGCTGGAGTGAGCTTCAGTGAGTTCAGTCGTCGGCACTTCTGGATGCAGGATCAGCAGACGATCACCGAAAAGCTCGACTCTATTCAACAAATCCTCATGTCTGCGAATGCCAATCTGGAGAGCAGTCACATTCGTTTGGAACTGAATGCTTTACTTGGCGCGCACCATGAACTCGAATCGATCATTACCACGACTGACGGCAATGTCTTATTTTCGAACTCAACCATTACTAATTTGCCGCAACAGTTTTCTCAGGAAAGCGCGGGCATGTGGGAGTGGGGGGATCACGGACGGCTGTATAGGGGTATGACTGCTCGGGTTGGCCCACAGTCGGGGCCTAGTTCGGCAACCGCCGTCCTGATATTGGATGTCACCAGCCACTCTCACTTTTTCGTGACGCTAGAGCGCTGGTTTTGGATAGGCTTGGCGATCAGCGCCATTGCAAGCGGCGCCTTGGGCGTCGTGGTTGTCAGAAGTGGCTTGCGACCGATACGACAAGTGACCGCAGTGGCGGCATCAATGTCAGCAAAGTCCTTGAAAGAGCGTATCCCACTAGATCCCGTGCCCTCTGAGCTCCAAGAGTTGGTAAGCTCTTTTAATGAGATGCTGGCTAGACTAGACGATTCGTTTGTGCGCCTCTCCAATTTTTCGGCGGATATTGCCCATGAGCTTCGCACACCCATTACAACATTACTCACGCACACCGAGGTAATCCTCGGAAAAAAGCGAAATATTGATGATTATGAGGAAAACCTCTACTCCAATCTTGATAGTTTGCATCATATGTCGAGAATGATTGACGACATGCTCTTCTTGGCAAAATCTGATAATGGCCTTATTACTCCTGGCTCGGCCAAGATCAATCTTGAGGAGATTGTGCAGAGGCTCTTCGAGTACTACAGCCTGCTTGCAGAGGAACGCGGCATTGAGCTTCGCCTCAGTGGTTCGTCTTCTATCCAGGGCGATAGCCTGATGCTGCATCGAGCCATTTCCAACCTGCTATCGAATGCTGTTCGTTACACCCCGGCGGGCGCAACAATCGATGTGATCATTGAGAGTAACGCCAATACCGTGACTCTCTCGGTCGTCAATCCTGGAGAGACAATTCCTGCCGAGCACCTGAAGAAGCTCTTCGATCGCTTCTATCGTGCCGACCCCGCGCGCCGCGAGGGGGAATCACATAATGCAGGCCTTGGCCTCGCGATTTCGCGTTCAATTGTCGAGGCGCATCATGGCCGCATCTGGTGCACCTCATCAAACGGAGTGACAGCATTCCACCTGGAGTTTCCACATCGCCCTTGATGGTGCGATGTCCGGGCTAGCGGCGCGTCTTGTTGAGTTCAAAACACGCTACTTGAAAGCCCCCGGCGGGAAAGCCCATTCGGCTATTGGGCTGCCGGATAGTTGGCGACAACCTCGTCGGTGCCGTCGCGGGTAAGCCCAATGATCTGGTAAGCCTGCTTGGTCTGCCCCATTTCCATGCCAGGCGAGCCGACGGGCATGCCTGGAGCCGCGATCCCAAGCAGTTCCGGACGCTTCTCCAGCTCGTGGATCTGCGCCACCGGAACATGCCCTTCGACGAACTTTCCACCGATCACCGCGGTGTGGCAGGACGATAGGTGCGGTACCACGCCAAAGCGCTGCTTGACCGAACTCATGTTCGGCTCGAGATGGTCGTTCACGCTGAAGCCGTTGGCCTCCAGGTACTTGATCCAGCTCTTGCAACAACCGCAATTGGGGTCGCGGTAGACGTCGATGGTTGTGGCGGCCTGGGCGATGGATGCCATGAACAACCCGGCCAGTGCAGTCAAGCGAAGTGCCTTGTGCATGATGCTCCCCCTCTTAGTGACAGCAGCAGGAACTGCCACCGCAACCGCGCGCCTTGCCGCCTTCCGGGGCCTGGGCCGATGCTTCGACCTTGGCCGGATATCCGGCATCCTGCAGCGCGGCCATCAGTGCTTGGGCATCGACGTCCCCACTGACGCGCACCCGCCCCGCCGCGAGGTCGACCGACACCTCGGCAACCCCAGTGACTGGCGTCAATGCAGCATTCACGTGGCGGACGCACGAAGCGCAGCTCATGCCTTCAACGTGCAGATCAATACTTTTCATCGTGGTGACTCCTCAACAAGAAACCTTATTGCCCGGAACACTGGCTGAACCTATCCGGGACATGGACCTATCCTCGACCTTGCCATAGTGGCAAGGTCAAGCCTCCCGAACTCAGCCATCGAGCGAGGCCTTACGCAGGCGCACGGCATTGAAGACAACCGATGCCGAACTTACGCTCATGGCCAACGCAGCGATAATTGGGGACAGCAGGTGCCCCGTCAGGGGATAGAACAACCCGGCGGCGAGAGGTATACCCATGGCGTTGTAAGCGAAGGCGAAGGCCAGGTTCTGGTGCATGTTGCGAACCGTCGCCAGGGATAGGTTGCGGGCGCGAAGAATGCCGAGCAGGTCGCCTTTGACCAGGGTGACCTGGGCACTGTTCATCGCGACGTCCGTACCGGTACCCATGGCAATGCCAACATCGGCACGCGCCAGGGCGGGCGCATCGTTGATGCCGTCTCCGGCCATCGCCACACGATGCCCAGCCGCCTGGAGGCTGGCAGCCAGGCGCTCCTTATCCTGTGGCTTGACCTCACCGTGTACTTCTTCAATACCCAATTGCCGGGCCACTGCCCGCGCCGTGGTCGGACCGTCGCCAGTGGCCATGATGACCCTGACGCCAGCGTCCTGGAGGTATTGCACGGCCTGCCTGGAGGTCGGTTTGATAGGGTCAGCTACCGCCAGCAGGCCGGCCAGGGTGCCGTCCACCGCCAGGTACATGATGCTTGCGCCTTCGCTACGCAGTTGTTCGGCACGTACCTGCTGGGCCTCGCAGGACACGCCCGCATCGGCCAGCAGGGCAGTGTTGCCCAGCAACAGGCGCCGACCATCGATCTTGCCGCGTACGCCAATCCCCGAGGCGCTCTCGAACTCCTCTGCTTCACTCAACGCCAGTCCCTGGGCCCTGGCCCGCTCGACGATGGCATGGGCCAGTGGATGCTCGCTGCCCTGGTCAAGGCTGGCGGCCAGACGCAGGACCTCTTCAGCACTGAAACCAGACGCTGCCTCGACACTCTGGAAGGCCGGGCGCCCTTCGGTGAGGGTGCCAGTTTTGTCGACGATCAGCGTATCGATCTTGCGCAGGTTCTCGATGGCCGCCGCATCGCGGAACAGCACTCCACTGCCAGCAGCCTTGCCCGTAGCGACCATTACAGACATCGGGGTCGCCAGGCCGAGGGCGCAGGGGCAGGCGATGATCAGCACCGCCACGGCGTTGATCAGACCAAACACCCAACTGGGCTGCGGCCCCCAGACGCCCCATCCAATCAGGGTCAGGGCCGCGATGGCGATGACGACCATCACGAAGTAGCCGGCAATGACGTCAGCCAGGCGCTGCATCGGCGCCTTCGAGCGTTGCGCCTGCACGACCATCTGCACGATCTGCGCAAGCATGGTTTCCGATCCGACCTTTTGCGCCTGCATCACCAGGCTACCGTGGGTGTTCAAGGTTGCCCCAATGAGCGTGTCGCCCACTTGCTTGAGCACCGGCAGAGGTTCGCCAGTCAGCATGGATTCATCAACGGCGCTTTCGCCCTGTACGACCAGGCCATCGACCGGGACCTTCTCGCCGGGGCGGACGCGCAACCGGTCGCCTGGGTGCACATGGCTCTGCGGGATGTCCTCTTCGCTGCCATCGGCATTGATCCGCCGGGCCGTCTTCGGTGCCAGGCCAAGTAGCGACTTGATGGCCGCTGAGGTCTGCGAGCGCGCCTTGAGCTCGAGCATCTGCCCCAGCAAGGTGAGCGAGATGATGACGGCCGCCGCCTCGAAGTAGACACCGATACGGCCCTCCATCATGAAGTTTTCCGGGAAGACCGCCGGCGCCAGAGTGGCAACGAGGCTGTAGAGATAGGCGGCGGAAGTACCCAGACCAATCAGCGTCCACATGTTCGGGCTACGCTGCAGTACCGAGCGCACTCCGCGCACATAGAACGGCCACCCCGCCCAGAGCACCACCGGGCTGGAGATCACCAGCTCGACCCAGTTCTGCGTGGCGCCATGGAACAGGTTCAAGGCATGCCCGCCCATGGCCAGCAACGTAACGATGACGGTCAGGGGCAAGGTCCACCAGAAGCGCCGGGAGAAATCCCGGAGCTCGGGGTTCTCCTCCTGCTCCAGTTCCGGCAGCACCGGCTCCAGGGTCATGCCGCACTTTGGGCAGGTACCTGGGCCGAGCTGACGTATCTCGGGATGCATTGGGCAGGTGTACCACGTGTCACCTGCAGTTGTCGGAAGCTTAGTCGTCTCCCCCTGCGCAGCAGGGCCATAGAGATCCGGTGCCGCCTTGAACTTCGACAGGCACTTTTCGCTGCAGAACCGGTAGGCCTTCCCGGCGTACTGCAGCTGATGCGGACTATCTATTTTGACCGTCATCCCGCAGACAGGATCTTTCACTTCGCCGGAGGAGGTTTTGTTTCCGGGTAATGAGTGTGCATGTTCATGACCGTGCATGAGTCAGCCTCTTTGGTCGTCCTTGGGGGCATTGTCCGTTCCACTATGATGGCCGTGGCCGCCGTGGTGATGGCCAAACAGGTGCATCAGGGGACACAGCAGCAAGATCGCGTATGGCAACAGCAGCGAGATATGACCGTAGTGCTCACGAGCCAGGTAGAACAAGGCAATGACCAGCAACATACCCAGGGCAATACCGGGCTTACTGCGCCAAAAGGACGGCGGAGGCTGATGGGATGAAGGCGAAGCGTTCATGAGTATTCTCCAGGGCGAAAGTGGGGGTGCTCCGCCTTGGCCTAGGGATGCTTCCGCCCTACAGACCAAGACTGGAGCCGCGCCATGTGACTACTGGGCTGGCTTCTGGGCCGGCTGGTCCATGGAGTGCTGCATGGGCATGCCCTTCATGTCCGACTGCGAGCCCATCATGCCGGCCTGCTGATCCATCATTTGCATCATCATTCCCATCATCTTCGAATCCATCATCTTCACGTGCTGGCCCATGCCTTGACCGGCGCAGCCGCTCTGCATCATGCCCAGACCTTCTTTCATCGCTTGCATGCCGTCATGCATTGCTGCCTGACGCTCCTCCGGGGTCTTGGCGGCAGCGAGTCTGTCGTGAATAACCTGCATCTTTTGCATCTGTGCGGCCATGGCTTTCTCCTGTCCCTGAGCCGATGCCGACGCGTTCTCAGCTTTCGCCGGAGCCTGATCGGGGTGATGTTCGTCGACAGCCACGGCAAGTAGCGGGCTGCTAATCAGTAGGGCGGCGACGAGCGATTTGATGGTGATGTGCATGGCGATCTCCAGGTATTTCAACGGGTGAAATGAAGCGCAGCCGCGCCTGGCGTGCAGGCACAGCAAGACTGTGCACCCGGTGGTCCGAGTGCACGGAAGGCAGGTCAATCGTTGAAGCGGACGAAGCTCAGGCGTGCCGGCGGCCGGGGCGGCGCGGGCAGGTGCATGGCGAGTGCGCCGAAGCGCGGAGGGATGATGGCAGGCAGGAAAAGGACGGGAAGCGTGAGCAGGAGCACCCAGAGAGCCTGGTCGAACAGAATATACCCCGGTGCCTGATTGAGCGCCGATGCGCTGTCGTCACAGAATTGTAGGCAGCCACTGGCATGAAGCTGGTGCGCTGCACCATCCAGGCCGACCGAGACGTCTGCATGGACGAGTGCGGGGTCATGCTCCGGGTACGACAGACAACCATGGCTTGCCGCAACCCCGAACGCCAGCACCCACAGCACCAAGGCTATGCGTAGCAGCGTGCGTTGATGGTTCCGGAACCAGGTCATCTGCTCAGCCCGTAGCAAAAGTAAGTTAGACATTACCGCTAGCAGCTCTGCGACACTTGATTCGGATCAAACAAAGCTGCCGCTTTCGCGACAGTCTAGATACCTGCATGGACGTCTGTTTTGGGTCGGTAGCTGCCTCTCGCCAGAGGCATCAGTTGCCCGTTTTCAAAGAGTCAATTTTGAGATTTGAGGCTTCTATGAAACCCAGGGCTATTCAGCACGGTCTGCTTAAATATTTGCTACATCCTATAAAAATCGCACCTCATCACCAACCGTTTCGCTCAACTATCCGTTGCACGGTGTTCCAGCCAGCTATCCCGCCCCGGCCGCAGATCCCGCACCGCGCTGGGCACCAGGCCCGTCCAGCGTTTGAATGAGCGGCGGAAGTTGGTGGTGTCGGTGAAGCGCAGGTACTCGGCGACCTCCTCGTTGCTGTAGCCACGCGACCAGTACAGGTACAGCGCCACATGCTTGCGCACCTCGTCGTGCACCGCCTGGAAGTGCGTCTGGTGTTTCTGCAGCTTGCGCTTGCAGGTGGCCGGGCTGATGCCCATGCGCTCGGCGAGCCGGTCGAGGCTCAGCGGGTCGCGGGCCTCGCGCTGCAACAGGCGGTAGACATGCTCCAGAACGCCCTCGCCCAGACCCAGTTGCTCCTGCTCGCGCCGCGCATCGCGCTGCGCCGCCTGACCGGCGGTGAGCGAGGCGCGCGGCCAGGGCTTCACCAGGTAGTCGCGGGGAATCAGCATGGCATCGACATGGCAGTCGAACTGCAGGTTGAGCCCCAGGTGCGCCTGGTACTGCTCGATGTAGTCGGGCCGCGAATGGGCGAACAGGTACTTCCACGGCAGGCGTTCGTCGGATAACCAGCGGCACAGCGCAGTCACGGCGGTCATGCCACTCTCCACCAGGAAGCGACGGGCGCCGCCGACACCACAGGCGTCGACCCAGTACAGGCAGGCGAAGCGTTCCTCCACCAGCAGGCGCGGGGCGAGCAACGGGCTGAAGCGCGCGCGGTGGCGGATCAGCAGGTCCAGCGCTTCCTGCAGGTTAGCGGCGTGCATCAGCGCGCCACTGGCGGCGCCCTGGTGCCCCGGCAGCAGGCGCTGGCCGAAGAGAAAGCCCAGCTCCTCGCCGCCGCTGCCCTGGCGGCAATTGTCCACCAGCCGCAGGTACTGCTCGGCGCTGATCAACCGCTGGCCGGCGATGATGTCTTCCTGGAACAGCCCGGTGCCACGCAGCAGGCGGTGACTGTCCAGTTCGCGGCTGAGCGCGAGGTCGAGCAGGCAGGCCGGCTGGTGTTGCGCCGGGATGAAGCGCAGGTCGCGCTCGTAGTAGTTCAACGGGGCCTCCATGCGACAGGCCTCAGGCGCTGCGGGCCAGGCGCGGCCGTGACTTGGCGCTCGCCATGGACAGGCTCAGCCGCTCCAGCAGGCTGTCCGACGATTCGTCGCGCGCCATGCAGGCCACCGCAGTGGCGCTGAGGACGAGGCTCTCGCCCTGGGGCACGCTCTTGTGCGCGTAGTAGCGCACGGCGTTCTCCAGCTCCCCGGCGATGCGCCAGGCCTGAGCCTCGCCGGTGCCAGGCAGGAGGGCAACGAAACGATCACCCGCCAGCCGGCACAACAGGTCGCAGTGGCGCAGGTTGAGCAACAGCAACTGACTCACCGCCTGCAGCACGCGGTCGCCCTCGGCGTGGCCATGGTTGCGGTTGAAGGGTGCGAAGTCGTCCAGGTCCACCAGCACCAGGGAGAACGCCTGCTGCTCCTCGCCGGAGCGACGCTGCTCCAGCTCGATCTGCCGGCGCAGGTAGGCGGCGCCGTTGAGCGGGGTCAGGCGGTCGTGGTGGAGGTGCTCTCGGAACAGCCGCTCGCGCTTGCTCAGCTGCTGGCCGAGGGCTTTCTGCTCCTTGCTCCAGTGGTACAGGCCGAGCGTGATCAGCAGCAGGCCGATGGGCATCGGCACCGATTCGAGCCAGTGGTCCCAGGAAATCTCCGCAGGCAGCTGGATGAATTCGTCGAGGGCATCCATCCACATGGAGAAGAACACCGCTCCCAGGCCCACCGCCAGCAACGTGGTGACCCGCCCGGCCGGCCGGTGCGCGAGCACCAGGCAGACCCAGCAGAAGGCCAGCAGCGCCGAACCGCCCTCGCCCACCACGTCGAGCCAGTCGATCCGGTCCCAGGTCTTGATTTGCCCGGCGGCGAGGTAGAGCACCAGGCCGATGTTGGCGAGCACGACCAGTGCGATCAGTTTCAGGCGGTGCAGCTTGAGCAGGTTGGACATGGGAGCGGTATCCGCAACGAGTGACGGAGGCCAGCCAAACAGGTCCCCGTGATGCTTTGATGACAGCGCCGAGGGTGCAATCGGCTCACTCGAAACCGCCCCCATCCTGCGAAAAAGTCCTACGCCGCCGCTCCCTGTACCACGCCCTGCACCCTGCCGCCGGGGCTGAGCCGAACGCACCGGGTCAATTGGGATCAGTAACGTGCCCTGTATCGCTGAAATCCCTGTATTTCGGGGCCTGCAGCCGATCGCTGTCACGTAACCGTCATTCCCGCTGCCTAGCTTCCGCTCCCCAGTTGACCGGGCCGAATCGCCCCGGTCGGGGGAACAGGCACAAGGGGAAATTCCGTGATCGATCAGCAATTGCCGCGGACGCTGCGTCCGCTGTTCAAGGTCAGCGCCCTGGCGCTGGCGATTGCCGCCACGCCGTCAGGCTGGGCTGAGGAAACCACCGAGGCCGGCGAAAGCGTCACCGTGTACGGCCAAGCCGACAGCCTGGACAAGGCCCTGCGTCAGCAGCGCCGCTCCGACAGCGTGGAGAGCGTGGTGCACGCGGACAGCATCGGCCAGTTGCCCGACAGCAACGCCGCCGAGGCCCTGCAGCGCGTACCGGGGACGTCCGTCGAGCGCGACCAGGGCGAAGGCCGCTTCGTGCGGGTTCGTGGCCTCGGCCCGGACCTCAACGCCGTCACCATCAACGGCACCCTGGTGCCCTCGCCCGAGGCCGGACGCCGAGCCGTGGCGCTGGACGTGCTGCCCAGCGAACTGATCCAGTCGCTGTCAGTGGTCAAGACCCTGACCCCGGACATGGACGCCAACTCCCTGGGCGGCACCATCGAGGTTGAAAGCCTCTCCGCCTTCGATCACGACGGCCTGTTCTTCAGCGGCACCGCACAGACCAGCTACGACGAGAACACCAACCGCTTCAGCCCGAAATACTCCGGCGCCGCCAGCCAGCGCTTCAGCCTCGGCGACGGCATCGACAACTTCGGCGTGGCCGCCGCACTGAGCTGGCAGAAGCGCAAGTTCGGTTCCGACAACGTCGAGACCGGCGGCGACTGGGATTTCGATGACGGTGCCCGACTCAACAGCCTGGAGCAACGTGACTACGACATCCAGCGCGAACGCAGCGGCGGCGCGCTGAACTTCGACTACCGCCCCGACGACGACAGCAAGCTCTGGCTGCGCACTCTCTACAGCGAGTTCAAGGACAACGAGACACGCCAGTCCACCAAGATCGACTTCGAGGACGCCCTGGCCGAAGGCGAAAGCGGCGAAGCCGAGGTGGAGCGCCGCCTGAAACATCGCGAGGAAACCCAGACCATCCAGTCCTACGTCTTCGGCGGCGAGCAACGCCGCGGCGACTGGACCTTCAGCGGCCAGGCCGGCTGGAGCAAATCCGACGAGGACAGCCCCGGCCACATCGACCCGGCCGTTTACAGCGGCGGCGACATGGACAGTGGCTGGTACGACAGCGAGAAGCCACGCCTGAACATCGACCCGGCGTTCTACGACCCGAGTCAGTTCAGCCTGGACAAGGTCAAGTGGGGCAAGTCCTACACATCGGACCACGAGAAGAACCTGCGTCTGGACCTGGCCCGCGACTACGACCTGGCCGGCAGCCCGTCGACCTTCAAATTCGGCGGCAAGCTCAGCCGGCGCACCAAGGACAACGACGAAGAGGTCTGGCAGTACGAGGACCTCGCCGACGCCGGCCTGAGCGACGACCAGCTGAACCTCGCCAACGCCCTGGACGGCACCGTGCACTACCGCCTGCAGAAGTTCGGCCAGGGCATCTCCGCCGACGCGGTCAAGCGCCTGATCGGCGGGCTGGATTCGGCGCAGTACTACGACGAGGAAGCCTCCACCATCAATGACTTCCGCATGCACGAAGACATCGACGCCGGCTACTTCATGAACACCGTGGACGTCGGTGACTGGCGTTTCATCGCCGGCCTGCGCTACGAGGGCACGCACTTCGAGGCCAGGGGCACCGGCATCGACAACGGCGACTACCAGGCCATCGAGCGCAAGCGCGACTACCACAACTGGCTGCCAGGCCTGCATGCCCGTTACCAACTGGACGACCAGACGCAGATTCGCGCCGCCTGGACCAACACCGTGGTACGCCCGACCTTCGAACAACTCGCGCCCGGTTATGCCATCGATGGCGACGAAGCGGAGTTCGGCAACCCGGACCTCGCCGCCCTGCGCTCGCACAACCTGGACCTGGCCATCGAGCGCTACCTGGGGCGCGCCAGCGTGGTTTCGGCGTCGCTGTTCTACAAGGACATCAAGAACTTCGTCTACAACACCGACCTCGCCGGCAGCGGCGCCTGGGCGGACTTCGACGAGGCGTCCACCTTCGCCAATGGCGACAAGGCCAAGGTCTACGGCCTGGAACTGGCCTGGTCGCAGAAAATGGTCATGCTCCCCGCGCCCTGGGACGGCCTGCTGCTGGGCGCCAACGCCACCTTCAGCCGCTCGCGCGCCGAGATCGCCGATGCCGACGGCAACCAGCGCAACATCGACTTGCCCAGCCAATCCGACGTCACCGGCAACCTGCTCATCGGCTACGAGAAGGACCGCCTGAGCCTGCGCCTGACCGCCAACTACAAGTCCGATTACCTCTACGAGGTCGGCAACGTCAGCGACAAGCGCTACGACAGTCGCGTCGACGACCAGACGCAGATCGACTTCAGCGCGCGCTACTCGCTGACGGACAACCTGCAGGTGTTCTTCAACGCCGAAAACCTCGGCGACGAGCCCTACTACATCTACAGCGGCCACCGTCGCTACAACTACCAGTACGAAGAGTACGGCCCGACCTACACCGTCGGCCTGACCCTCACCCACTTCTGAGGACCGCGCACGCCGGTCCGCCGGCGTCCGCGCAGCACCACAAGGACAGACGCCCTCCATGAAACGCCGCTACTCCCTGACCCCGCTGCTCGCCGGCCTGCTGCTGGCCGGCTACGCCTGTGCCGAATCCGTCGCCCTGCAACCCTGGCCGACCCGTGCCAAGGCCCAGGCCATCGCCCTGCTGCCCGGCGCCGGCAGCGTCGTTGCTAGCAAGCGCGACGGCCTCCTGCTGCTGGACGAGACAGGCAACGAACGCGGTCGCCTCGCCGGCCGCTACGACTTCCTCGACCAGCGCCCCTGGGGCGATGGCAGCCTGCTCGCCACGTTCGACCGCGAGCACCAGCAGCCGCTGCTGCAACCGCTGGCCGGCAACGACCAGTGGGACGATGCGCTGCGCCTGCCGAGCCCGGACTTCGCGGTCAACGGCCAGTGCCTCTACCGTGATGCCAGCGCCAACCTCTACCTGTTCCTGGTCGGCGAGAACGGCCAGGGCGAGCAATGGCTGGTCGGCCACGGCAAGCGGCTCGAGCGCGAGGCGCGCAAGGTGCGTCGCCTGGCCCTGCCGCCGAGCGCCGAGCTGTGCCGCGCCGACGACAGCGACGGCACCCTGTACGTCGACGAACCCGGCATCGGCCTGTGGGCCTATGGTGCCAATCCGGAGGCAGACGGCAGCCGCCTGCCGGTGGACCTGAACGCGCCCTATGGCGGGCTCGCCGGATCGGTCAGCGGACTGGCGGTGGTGTCCGGCGGCGTGCTCGCGCTGGACAAGGGCCCTGCCCTGCAGCGCTACGTGCGTCAGGGCGACGGTTGGGAGAACCTCAGCGCGATCGCGCTGAACAGCCCGAATAAAGCCGAACAACTCGCGGCCACCGAACAGGCCGGCACGCTGCGCATCGTCCTGCAGGACGACGCCAGCGGGCACTACTATCACGCCGAAGTCCCTGCCCTACCCGCACGCGCGGAAGCTCCCCGCACGCTACCCGAGGTGATGCCGGCGGTGCAGACGCAGAGCGTGCAGCGCCATGGCGACGCCGCCGATGACCCGGCGATCTGGGTCAGCGCGAAGAACCCGAAACTCAGCCGCGTACTGGGCACCAACAAGCAGGAAGGCCTGCTGGTCTTCGACCTCCAGGGCCGCCAGTTGCAGAGCCTGGCTGCCGGGCTGGTGAACAACGTCGACGTGCGCCACGGCTTCCGGCTCGGCAATCGCCGCGTCGACCTGGCGGTGGCGAGCAACCGCAGCGACAACAGCCTGACCCTGTTCGCCATCGAGCCGGCCGACGGCAAGGTGCGCGAGATCGGCCGCGTGCCAACGCCGCTGGAGGAAGTCTACGGTCTGTGCCTGTACGCGCCCCGCGACGGCGACATCCAGGCCTTCGTCAATGACAAGGACGGACGCTTCCAGCAGTACCGGCTGAGCGCTCCCGGCGGCCAGGTGAAAGGCGAGCTGCTGCGCGAATTCCGCGTCGCCAGCCAGCCCGAAGGCTGCGTCGCCGATGACCGCAACCAGCGGCTGTTCCTCGGCGAAGAAGACGTGGCGGTCTGGACCCTCGGGGCAGAGCCGGACGCCAAGGGCGAGCCGGAACAGGTACTGGCCGTGGGCGACCTGCTCCACGACGACGTAGAGGGCCTGGCCCTCTACCACGGCGCCAAGGCCAGCTACTTGCTGGTTTCCAGCCAGGGCAACGACAGCTACCTGGTGCTCGACGCCGCCGCGCCCTACCGCGTTCGTGGTGCCTTCCGCGTCGGCCTGAACGCCGCTGCCGGCATCGACGGAACCTCGGAAACCGACGGTATCGAAGTCACCTCGGCCAACCTGGGCGGCGCGTTCGGCCAGGGGATGCTGGTGGTGCAGGACGGCCGCAAGCGCCTGCCCGAAGGCACGCAGAACTTCAAGTACGTGCCGTGGGCGGACATCGCCCGCGCCCTCAACCTCGACTGACCACCAGGCTCCCCGTGACGGGGAGCCTCACCGGGAGACCACCATGCAAGCCACTCTCGAACACACCAGCATCTGGGCACTGGTCGAAGCCGCCAGCCCGCTCGCCCAGGCCGTGCTGCTGATCCTCCTGGCCGCCTCGCTGGTGAGCTGGTACGTGATCGTCCAGCGCAGCCTGCTGCTGGGCGGCGCCCGCCGTCGCCTGCGCGCCTTCGAAGCGCGCTGGCGCGCCAGCGGCGACCTGCAGCGGCTGTTCCGGGAAACCACCGAACCCGGCGAGGACGCCGGCGTCGAGCGTATCTTCCATGCCGGTTACCAGGAGTTCCTGCACCTGCGTGACGAGCCGGGCATCGATCCCGCTCTGCTGATCGAAAGCAGCGAGCGCGCCATGCGCGTGGTCATCGCCCAGGAGGAGGAACGCCTGCAGCGCGGCCTGCCGTTCCTTGCCACGGTCGGCTCCACCAGCCCGTACATCGGTCTGTTCGGCACCGTCTGGGGGATCATGAACGCCTTCATCGGCCTCTCCGGCGTACAGCAAGCCACCCTCTCCACCGTCGCGCCGGGCATCGCCGAAGCCCTGGTCGCCACCGCTGTCGGCCTGTTCGCAGCAATCCCGGCAGTCATGGCGTACAACCGCTTCGCTGCCAGTTCCGACCAACTGCTGGGCCGCTACTGCGCCTTCGCCGAACAGCTGCAGGCCCAGCTCAACCGTCGCATCCACGCCGCCCCGGCCATGGCCGCGGCGGCCTGACCGGAGGCCGGCCATGCGACGCATACGCAGCAAGCACGCACCCAAGGCGGAAATGAACGTAGTGCCCTACATCGACGTCATGCTGGTGCTACTGGTGATCTTCATGGTCACCGCCCCGATGATCCAGCAGGGCCTGAAGGTGGAACTGCCCAAGGTGGCCAGCGAGGCGTTACCCAGTGAGACCGAGCGCCCGGTGCTGACGCTCACGGTGCAGGCCGACGGCGGCTACCACTGGTACCTGGGCAGCCAGGTGGATACCGAACAGCGCACCGACGCCGCCGGCAACCTGGACGAGCTGACTGCCAAGCTCACCCGCCTGGGCGCCGACACCCAGGTGTTGATCCGCGCCGACCAGGCGGTGGACTACGGCCGGGTGATCGCCGCCATGGCCGCCCTGCAGCGCGGTGGCGTCAGCGATGTCGGACTGATCACCGAGGCGCCGCAATCGTGAACCCCAGGATCACCCGCCGCGCCCTGCCTGCCGCCATCAGCGCCGGGCTGCACGCGCTCGCGCTGGCCGGCCTGTACATCGGTTTCCACCCTTCGGCGCCGGCCACCCCGGCGCCGAAGGTGATGCGTACCGCGCTGGTCAGCCTGCCGAGCCCCGCGCCCATTGCTCCAGCGCCGCCACCCGTGGTGCAACCGCCAGAGCCCGTTACACCGCCCCCACCACAGGTCGAGGCGCCTCGCCCGGCGCCGCAACCTGATGTCGCCCAACTGACACGGCGCAAAGTCGAGCAGCGTGAACGCGAAGAGCGCCAGCGCGAGGAACGGCGCCAGGAGCAGCAGCGCATCGCCGAGCAGCAACGTCAGGAACAGGAGCAGCGCTCACACCAGCAGGCCGAGCAACGGGCACGCGCCGAACACGATCGCCAGCTCGCCGCACAGCAGGCAGCCGCCGCCGAGGCTGTCCGCGCCGCACAGAACTACCAGCCACTGGTGAAGAAGGCTCCGACCTACCCGGACAGCGCCCTCGACCGTCGTCTGGAAGGCGACTGCACGGTGGAATACACCGTCGCCCCCAACGGTTCGGTACGCGACCCGCGCGTGGTCCCCGGCGCCTGCAGCCACAGCGTGTTCGAGCGCCCGTCGCTGCAGGCCGCCACCCGCTTCCGCTACCAGCCACGGGTAATCGACGGCCAGGCCGTCGCCGTGGCCAACGTGCGCAACACCTTCCATTACCGGATCCAGGAAACCTCCCGATGAGTGCCGAGCCGACCGATTTCCACGCCCATCTCTCCGCCTTCGACGACCAGGCGATCAACCCCTCCGGCAACGTGCCGATGAGCGAGATCATCGACGCTTCGCGCCGCCGCCTGTTGAAGAACAGCCTGGTGCTGGGCGCGGTCGGCTTCCTCGGCGGCGGCCTGTTCCCCGGCCGCTCGCTGTTCGCTGCGGACGCGCCGGTGCCCACTGCGCTGCTCGGCTTCAAGGGCGTGCCGGTACAGCAGGACCCGACGTTCGACCGGGTGATCGTCGCTGAGGGCTACACCGCCCGGCCGTTCTTCTCCTGGGGCGACACCGTAGTGACCGGCGCGCCGGCCTGGAAAGGCGACGCCAGCGAGGACTGGAAAGCCCAGGAGCTGCAGGCCGGCGACAACCATGACGGCATGCACTACTTCCCCTTCCCCGATGCGCCGGACAGCCACGGCCTGCTGGTCATCAACCACGAATACATCAACCCGACGCTGCATCCGAAGGGCCAGACCTTCGAGGATCGTCCCGATGGTTCGCGCGGGCGTCCGGAAGGCGAGGTGCGCAAGGAAATCGCGGCCCACGGCCTGAGCGTGATCGAGGTGAAGAAGGACGCCGGGGGCCAGTGGCAGCGCGTCGAGGGGTCGAGCTACAACCGCCGCATCACCGGC
>NZ_AMZB01000078.1 GCF_000313755.1 Pseudomonas nitroreducens TX1
TCCTAGGCCACTAGACGAAGGGGACGCGGCCCGGAACTTAACATCTTTCCGACTTCGTCGCTCCGGCATTCCTGCGTTTCGCGTCGAAGTGGCGCGCATTCTAGGGAGGCTTTGGAGGGTCGTCAACCCTTCAAAGAAATTTTTTTTAAATCAAAGACTTCTGAGTAAAAACTGAGCTTCCGCTATCAGCGGTATCACTAAGACATTACACTCGCGGAAAAAGCATCCGGAGCACTCCACGGTGTCGCCAATCGTCATTACGGTCCTGGTTCTCGTCGGTATCGCCCTGCTGGTCGCCATCGGCTACATCAATCACCTGGTGGAGAACCGCAAGCTTGAGCAGGCTCGTCTGAAGGCCGATCTGTCAGATCGCTGCCGGCGCTGCGCCGATGTCTCCGAGTCCCTGCCCGGCCAGTTCATGTCGCCGGCGCTGAAGTTGCTGCTCAGCGGCTTCGAGCTGAAGCTCGGCGAACGCCTGCTCGCGGTCGACAAGCAGAACGCTGCGCTGAGGCAGCGCCTGGAAGAGCTGCGCGGCCTGGTTGCCAAGGGAGACAGCATCCCGGTGAAGAATGCGCCGCAGCCGATCCTCACCGAAGCCAAGGCCAAGGACGTGCGCTTCCTTTTCGAAGCGCTGCACGCCCAGCTCACCCGCTGCGCCCAGGACAACATGCTGCCGCAGGCCGAAGCGAAGAAGTGGGTGAAGGAAATCCGCCATCTGCTCACCCTCCTTCATATAGAGTTCTTCGGCAACCTGGGCCAGCAAGCGCTGCAGCAGGGCCAGCCCCGGCAGGCACGCCTGGCTTTCGAGCGCGGCGCGCAGTACCTGCATAAGCAACCGGAAATCGGCCGCTACCAGGCGCAGCTCAAGCACATGGAAGCCCAACTGGCCCATGCCAACGCCCTGGTGCTGGAAACCTCCCAGCCCGTACCGGACGAACCCAGCGAACTGGGCGACGGCCTCAAGGCACTGGACGAAGACGATATCTGGAAGAAGAAGAACCTTTACGACTGATCCATCGTCGAACCAAAACCCCGGCCACCTTTGCCCCAGGAGCCTTGCATGAGCCTCGTCGTCTTCGGCGCCCCGCTGTCCCCCTTCGTTCGCAAGGTCCGCCTGTTCGCGGCCGAGAAAGGCTTCGACTACCAGCTGGAGAACGTCAACCCGTTCAACCAGCCCGACTGGTACCGCGAACTGAACCCGCTGCGCCGCGTGCCGGCGATCCGCGACGGCGATTTCACCCTCGCCGACTCCAGCGTCATCTGCCACTACCTGGAAGACCGCGACCCGCAACGCGCCCCGCTGTGCGGCACGGGCGCCGAATCCCGCGCGCGGATCAACTGGCTGGAAAAATACGCCGACTATGAGCTGGCCCCGCTGACCACCTTCACCGTATTCCGCAATCGTCTGCTCAAACCGCTGATGGGCAAGGTCTGCGATGAAGTGGCCGTAAAAGGCGCGATGCAGGAAAAGCTTCCGGAGCACTTCGATTACCTGGAGAAGTGCCTGGGCGAACAGCAGTGGTTCGTCGACGACCGCTTCAGCCTCGCCGACATCGCCATGGCCTGCCAGCTGGTGAACCTGCGTCACGGCGGGGAAGCGCTGGATGCCCAGCGCTGGCCGAGGCTGGCTGCGCATTTCGAGCGCACCCTGGCCCGCCCTGCCCTGGCGGAGATCGTCCAGGGCGAATTGCAGATCATCGCCAAGATCATGGCCAAGCGCTGAGCAGATCCCGCGCCAGCAGCCGACGGCGTTATCCGCTCCTGCTGGCACTGCACGGTGTCACCGAGGGAGTAGGAGCGGACTCCGTCCGCGATGGGTTCGCATCGCTCCGGCCACCCGCGCGACCACATGAAAAAGTCCCGCCGAGGCGGGGCTTTTGCTTACCCGGACACCCTCAGCAGTCGGACAGACGCAGGAATATCTCCGCCAGCCGCTCGATACCGGCCTGGTCCTCTTCGCTGAAACGGCCAACCTTCGGGCTGTCCAGGTCCAGCACGCCGATCAGGCGGCCGTCCTTCACCAGCGGCACCACCAGTTCGCTGTTGGAGGCGCTGTCGCAGGCAATGTGGCCCGGGAAGGCATGCACATCTTCCACACGCTGGGTTTCACGGGTTCGCGCCGCTGCGCCGCACACGCCCTTGCTGAAGGGAATGCGCACGCAGGCGACCTTGCCCTGGAAGGGGCCGAGCACCAGTTCTTCATCGCGGTTCAGGTAGAAACCGGCCCAATTCAGGTCCGCCAGCTCGTTGAACAGGAACGCGGAAAACTGCGAGGCATTGGCGATGAAGTCGCGCTCGTCGGCGAACAGCGACTCCGCCTGGGCGGCCAGCAGCG
The DNA here is from genome assembly GCF_000313755.1 of Pseudomonas nitroreducens TX1. Lineage (GTDB taxonomy): Bacteria > Pseudomonadota > Gammaproteobacteria > Pseudomonadales > Pseudomonadaceae > Pseudomonas > Pseudomonas nitroreducens_A. Next base: position 2,336 of record NZ_AMZB01000078.1, read on the forward strand.
CATAGCCGTCAAGGCCGGCGCCGGCCTGTTGCAGATCGATCATGGGGTTTCTCCTTCCAGCAATTGTCGGCCCACCCAGTAGCGGGCGAATTGATAGGCACAACGGCCATTACGGTTGCCGCGCCCAAGCGCCCAGCGGATGGCTTCCTTCTCCAGTTCCTCGTTCCAGGCCCAGGCGCTGAGCCCGGACTTCTGCGCGAGCGCCTCGACCCAGTGGCGCACCACGCTGAGGAAATGCTCCTGAGTGAAGGGATAGAAGGACAGCCACAGGCCGAAGCGGTCGGACAGGGCGATCTTGTCTTCGACGGCCTCGTTGGGGTGCAACTCGCCGTCGACCATCTTCCAGTTCTCGTTGTCGCTCTGCTTTTCCGACACCAGATGGCGGCGATTGGACGTGGCATACAGCAGCACGTTGTCCGGCGCCTGTTCCAGCGAGCCGTCGAGTACGCTTTTGAGGACGCGGAAATCGCCCTCGCCCGCGTCGAACGACAAGTCATCGCAGAACAGCACGAAGCGTTGCGGCAGGCCCTGGATCTGCTCGACCACACGCGGCAGGTCGGCCAGGTGGTCGCGCTCGATCTCGATCAGACGCAGCCCCTCCCCGGCCAGCTCCGCCAACAGCGCGCGCACCAGAGAGGACTTGCCGGTGCCGCGGGCGCCCCATAGCAAAGCGTGATTGGCCGGCTGGCCGACCACGAACTGGCGGGTATTGCGCTCCAGTTGCTCGCGCTGTCGATCGACGCCCAGCAGGTCGTCCAGGCGCAGGTCGAGGCTGACCTTCAGCGGCTGCAGGTAGCCGCTGCGGCCGTCATGGTGCCAGCGCGCCGCCAGGCTGTGCTGCCAGTCCACTGTTTCGCGGAGCGCAGGCAGCAAAGGCTCCAGGCGTGCCATCAGCGCTTCGGCGCGCACAAGAAAATCGTTCAGACGGGAATCCACGCGAGTCTCCAGGCTTTTCAGGGGAAAGTCTCCAGGCGCAACACCCAAGCGTCAGGCCTGGGAATTTCTTCGCCTTCGGGCTATCCCGACAGACGGTTCCGATGGGCTATGCTACGCCGCAGGAAAGCTTCTGCGAGGCGACACTCCGCAACCATGGATATTGCGCTCACACATCGCCTCTCGTTCAAGCAGGCCAGCCTGACGGTGCTGGTGGCGTTCATCCTGGGCACCTTGCTGAGCCTCATCCAGGTAGGCGTCGATTATGCCAGCCAGGACGCCTCCATCAACCGCGAAGTGCGCGCCCTGCTGGACGTCAGCCACAATCCGGCCGCACGCATCGCCTACAACATCGACGCCGAACTGGCCCAGGAGCTGGTGGTAGGACTGCTGCGCTCGCCCGCGGTGATCCGCGCCGAGATCATCGACAACGCCAATGTGCCCCTGGCCAGCGCCGACCGGCCTCCGGCAGAAAGCCACCTGCGCGGCCTGAGCGATTTCCTTTTCGGCGAGCAGCGCACCTACGAGGAGCCGCTGTTCGTCGACCACGCCCCCGCCGAATCCCTTGGCGTTCTGCGGCTGGAGATCGACACCTTTGTCTTCGGCAACGACTTCCTGCGCCGCGCCGGGATGACCTTCCTCTCCGGCTTCGTGCGCAGCCTGATGCTCTCGCTGATCCTGCTGGTGCTCTTCTATGCGTTGCTGACCAAGCCGCTGGTGAGCCTGATCGAAGCCCTATCCCGCCATGACCCGCGCTCGCCCTCGCGCTTGCGCCTGCCCTGCCCGCGTGGCCATGAGCGCGACGAGATCGGCGTGCTGGTGGAGGTCACCAATCGCCAGCTCAACCGCATCTCGGTGGAGATGGAACAGCGCCGCGAAGCCGAAGACCGCCTGACCCAGTACCTGGAAGAGCTGGAAAGCATAGTCGCGGCAAGAACGGCCGAACTGAAGGCAGCCAACGCGCGCCTGACCCTGTCCAACCAGGAACTGGAACAGGCGCGACAGACCGCCCTGGCCATGGCCCAGGCGCGCGGCAACTTCCTGGCCAACATGAGCCACGAAATCCGCACGCCGCTCAACGGCCTGCTGGGCATGCTGGGCCTGGCGCTGGACGGCCCGCTGACCGCCGAGCAGCGCCAGCAGCTGTCGATAGCCCACGACTCGGGCAAGGTGCTGGTGGAGCTGCTCAACGACGTGCTCGACCTGTCCAAGTTCGAGGCCGGCCAACTGGAGCTGGAGCAGATTCCCTTCGACCTCGGCACCCTGGTGGAGGACACCGCCAGCCTGCTCTCGCAGAATGCAGGTCCTGCGGTGGAACTCACCTGCCTGATCAGCTCGCAACTGCCGGCACAGCTTTCCGGCGACCCGACGCGGGTGCGCCAGGTGGTCAGCAACCTGCTCTCCAACGCCCTCAAGTTCACCCGCTTCGGCCGCGTGGACGTGCGCGTCGAACCACTGGGCGGTGGAACCCGGGAGCAAGGTGTGCGCATCAGCGTGCGCGACACCGGTATCGGCGTGGCGCCCGAGGCCCTGCAGAAGATTTTCCAACCCTTCACCCAGGCCGATGCCGGTATCGCCCGCCAGTACGGCGGAACCGGGTTGGGCCTGGCGCTCACGCGCAAGCTCTGCGAGGCGATGAAGGGCGAGCTGAGCGTCACCTCCGAGCCAGGCCTGGGCAGCGAGTTCATCGTCACCCTGCCCTTGCGGGCACTGGAGCCGTCACAACCGCTGGCGAAACTGCACGGCAAGCTCATCGTGCAATGTTCTGCCGGCAGCGGCCTGGCCGCACTGCTGCAGAACTGGCTGCCGGAATGGGGCGTGGACTACCAGCGTCTGGACATCGACGAGAGCCTCGCCGGCGTGGAACTGGACGCACTGCTGTCGGATTGCCCGGACTGCCTGGTGGTGCTGCGCCAGAACGTCACCAAGCCGGTGCTGCTGGTGACGGCCTACGGCAACTTCCTCGAACCCGAACTGGCCCAGCGCCTCGCCCCCCTGCGACAACTGGCGCGGCCGTTGTCCCGCGCGGTGCTCTACCAGGCGCTGAAGCAGGCCTTCGAGCATCAGCCGCTGCCCTCATCGAAGACCACTGGCACCCCCTCGCAGGAGCAGTTCTCGGCGCGCGTGCTGCTGGTTGAAGACAACCCCGTCAACCAACTGGTCGCGCGCGGCCTTTTACAGAAGCTGGGTTGTCAGGTAGGCATCGCCATCAACGGCGAAGAGGCGCTGAAACAACTGGACAGCAGCGAATTCGACCTGGTGCTGATGGACTGCAACATGCCAGTGATGGACGGTTACCAGGCTACCCGCGAAATCCGCGAGAGCGGCCGCTGGCCGGACTTGCCGGTGGTTGCCCTGACCGCCAACGCCCTGCCGGAGGAACGCGAGCGCTGCCGCGCCGCCGGCATGGACGACTACCTGGCCAAACCCTTCCACCGCGACGAGCTCGCAGCCATCCTCGAGCGCTGGGCCGGCCCCCAGGCGCGCAGCTGATTCAGACGTCCAGTTTCGACAACTGCGCCAACAGGCTGTCCAGTTGCTCGCGCAGGCCATCGGTGACGCCCAGGTCTATGCCGCTTCGGCACAGTAGTTCCTCACGCAACGGCAGCACCTTCTCGCGCAATGCCATCCCTTCCGCCGTCAACCCCAGGTGTACTTCGCGCTCGTCATGCTGCGCCCGACGGCGCTGCACCAGGCCCAACTGCTGCAGACGCTTGAGCAACGGCGTGAGGGTGCCCGAGTCGAGCATCAGGCGCTCACCGAGCGTCTTCACCGACGGCTGCGGCGGCGGCTCGGCCTGCCACTCCCAGAGCACCAGCATCGCCAGGTACTGCGGGTAGGTCAGGCCAAGCGCCTCGAGCATCGGCCGATAGCCACGGATCACCGCGCGGGACACGGCATACAGGCGGAAGCACAGCTGGTTGTCCAGCTGCAGTTCGGCCGGCAGCGATACAGCGTCTTTCATCACAGCAGCGCTTCGATCTCGGCGGACAGTTGCTCGGGCTTGGTGGTCGGGGCGAAGCGCTTGATCACCTTGCCATCCTGGCCGATGAGAAACTTGGTGAAGTTCCACTTGATGCCCTGGCTGCCCAGCAGGCCGGGGGCGCGCTTCTTCAGTTGCACATAGAGCGGGTGGGCCTCGGCGCCGTTGACGTCGATCTTCTTGAACAGCGGGAAGCTCACGCCGAAATTCAGCTCGCAGAACTGGGTGATCTCCCCTTCGTTGCCCGGCTCCTGCTTGCCGAACTGGTTGCAGGGGAAGCCGAGCACCACCAGGCCCTTGTCCTTGTACTGCCGCCAGAGCTTCTCCAGCCCCTTGTACTGCGGAGTGAAGCCGCACTGGCTGGCGGTGTTCACCACCAGCAGGGCCTTGCCGCCGAAGTCGGCGAGGGTCTTCTGTTCGCCCTTGATGGTGGTCACGGGAATGTTCAGCAGTGCATCGCTCATCGCAGATGGCTCCAGGGAAAGTGGGAAACCCAAGAGTAGTGATCAATTAAATTGCACGCAATTCAATTGATCACGAATCATCCAATGAATGACCTGCTATCAGATCCGCACCGATGCCACTTGTAGGAGCGAGCGTGCTCGCGAACGGCCTTTCTGGGGGCAATGGTGCTGGGCGAGTTCGCGGGCAAGCTCGCTCCTTCGAAGAGCCCCCAAAAAGAAAAGCCCGCCGGATGGCGGGCCTTGGGGTCACTCTTTCGGCACCAGTTTCAACGACGCCGAATTGATGCAGTAACGCAGCCCGGTCGGCCGCGGACCGTCAGGGAAGACATGGCCCAGGTGCGCATCGCACTTGCCGCAGCGTACTTCAATGCGGTGCATGCCGTGACTGAAGTCTTCCAGTTCCTTGACCACCTCGCCGTTCACCGGCTGGAAGTAGCTCGGCCAGCCGCTGCCGGAGTCGTACTTGGCGTCGGAGTCGAACAGCGCGGTGCCACAGCACACGCAGTGGTAGATGCCGGGCGTCTTGGTATCGTGGTATTCGCCGGTGAAGGCACGCTCGGTGCCGCCCAGCCGGCAGATGTGGAACTGCTCGTCGGTGAGTTCGTCACGCCAGGAATCCAGGGGCTTTTCCAGCTTTTCCATCGATCTGCCTCCATTAATGGAAAAAATGCCCGATGCCTCCTTTTCCGGGAATCGGGCCGCACGTATGATGCGCGTGGTTAACGTCATGTTCAGAATCTGCCGCACAGAGACATTCTCGCGATAGAAAAGCCTTAAAAGCTCTAATTTTTCGAGAATTCCACTGTTTTCCTGTCGATTTTCAGGGTCGACGCCAGGGAAAAGCACTTCCGAACCACTCATTTGACGCCAGTCTGTCACCCGCGTTACAGCCTGCCAAGTCGCCGGCCGCGGACAATTTCGGAATCCCAGATCATGCAGGTCACCAAATCGAACAAGCTCGCCAACGTCTGCTACGACATTCGCGGGCCCGTGCTCAAGCACGCCAAACGCCTGGAAGAGGAAGGCCACCGCATCCTCAAGCTGAACATCGGCAACCCGGCGCCGTTCGGTTTCGAGGCGCCGGACGAAATCCTCCAGGACGTCATCCGCAACCTGCCGACCGCCCAGGGCTACAGCGACTCCAAGGGCCTGTTCAGCGCACGCAAGGCGGTGATGCAGTACTACCAGCAGAAGCAGGTGGAAGGCGTTGGCATCGAGGACATCTACCTGGGCAACGGCGTGTCCGAGCTGATCGTCATGGCCCTGCAGGCACTGCTCAACAACGGTGACGAAGTGCTGATCCCGGCGCCCGACTACCCGTTGTGGACCGCTTCGGTCGCCCTTTCCGGCGGCAAGCCGGTGCACTACCTGTGCGACGAGCAGGCCGGCTGGTTCCCCGACGTCGCCGACATGAAGGCGAAGATCACCAGCAACACCAAGGCCCTGGTGCTGATCAACCCGAACAACCCCACCGGCGCGGTGTACTCCCGCGAGGTGCTACTGGACATCGTCGAACTGGCACGCCAGCACAACCTGGTGATCTTCTCCGACGAGATCTACGACAAGATTCTCTACGACGAGGCCCAGCACATCTCCACCGCCTCGCTGGCGCCGGACGTGCTCTGCCTGACCTTCAACGGCCTGTCCAAGTCCTACCGCGTGGCGGGCTTCCGCTCCGGCTGGATCGCCATCTCCGGGCCGAAACACAAGGCCCAGAGCTACATCGAAGGCCTGGATATCCTGGCCAACATGCGCCTGTGCGCCAACGTGCCGAGCCAGCACGCGATCCAGACCGCGCTGGGCGGCTACCAGAGCATCAACGACCTGGTCCTGCCGGGCGGCCGCCTGCTGGAGCAGCGCAACCGCGCCTGGGAACTGCTCAACGACATTCCCGGCGTCAGCTGCGTCAAGCCCATGGGCGCGCTCTACGCCTTCCCGCGCATCGATCCGAAGGTCTGCCCGATCCACAACGATGAGAAGTTCGTCCTCGACCTGCTGCTTTCCGAGAAGTTGCTCATCGTTCAAGGCACCGCTTTCAACTGGCCCTGGCCGGATCACTTCAGGGTGGTTACCCTGCCCCGTCTCGATGACCTGGAACAGGCCATCGGTCGCATCGGCAACTTCCTGAAAAGTTATCGCCAATAAATCATCGCCAGTGAATCCCAGCGCATAAATGGACCTGCAGATCGACGACTTCTACAAGGACTGCGCCTGCGGCCTGCTGATGCTCTACCAGGCCTTCCCGCGCAAGATCGCCCTCTACGTCGAGGACCTGATCGGCCGGGAGGAGCCCGACGAGTTCGGCCTGCCCAGTACCCGCCACCAGAGTTGCCTGGGGGCGCTGCTGTGGCTGGCCGATGAAGGCTACCTGCGCTTCGAGGCAACCATTCGTTATGAAGCGCTGGACCAGGCGGTGCTCAGCGAAAAGGCCTTCATGCGCCTGACCCGCATCGTTCCCCAAGCCGTGCGCGACGGTGAGGAACTGCCACCCAGCGTGCGCCGCGACCAGGCCACGCTGGCCAACCAGCTGCGCGAAGCACTGGCCAGCCGGCACGGGGAACGCATCGCGCGGCTGACCCGTCTACTCTTCGAGAGCGATCTGGGGCGCCCGTAGTTCCGGCAGGCGACACAAGTTGAAATAGTCCCCGAGTTGAATCGCCTGGGGCCCAACCGTATATACCCCGCATACTATTCAGCGATCCCGTGCGCTACTGTGCCCGGCGATCCGGAAAGCCGCGTTCCAAGGCGGTTTTCCCCAATGTCACCGTGAGGAGAAGCTTTACGCCATGATGCGCATCCTGTTGTTCCTGGCCACCAACCTGGCAGTTCTGGTGATCGCCAGCATCACCCTGAAACTGCTCGGCGTGGACCGTTTCACCGGCCAGAATTACGGTAGCCTTCTGATTTTCTGTGCCGTCTTCGGCTTCGCCGGCTCCCTGGTCTCGCTGTTCATCTCCAAGTGGATGGCGAAGATGAGCACCGGAACCGAGATCATCAGCCAGCCGCGCACCCGCCACGAACAGTGGCTGCTGCAGACCGTGGAGGAGCTGTCCCGCGAGGCCGGCATCAAGATGCCGGAAGTGGGTATCTTCCCCGCCTACGAGGCCAACGCCTTCGCCACCGGCTGGAACAAGAACGACGCACTGGTTGCGGTCAGCCAAGGCCTGCTGGAGCGCTTCTCTCCTGAAGAAGTGAAAGCCGTGCTGGCCCACGAGATCGGCCACGTGGCCAACGGCGACATGGTCACCCTGGCACTGATCCAGGGCGTGGTGAACACCTTCGTGATGTTTTTCGCGCGCATCTTCGGCAACTTCGTCGACAAGGTGATCCTGAAGAACGAAGACGGCCCGGGTATCGGCTACTTTGTCGCAACCATCTTCGCCGAGCTGGTCCTGGGCATCCTCGCCAGCATCATCGTCATGTGGTTCTCTCGCAAGCGCGAATACCGTGCGGACGAAGCCGGCGCCCGCCTGGCCAGCACCGGCGCGATGATCGCTGCCCTGCAACGCCTGCGCGCCGAACAGGGTGTGCCGGTGCAGATGCCCGACTCCCTGCAGGCCTTCGGCATCAACGGCAACCTCAAGCATGGCCTCGCCGGCCTGTTCATGAGCCACCCGCCGCTGGAAGACCGTATAGAAGCCCTGCGCGCCGCTGGCCGCTAAGCTTCAAGGCGAAAAAAAGGGCGACCCCTCGGGTCGCCCTTTCTCTTGCCTGCGATTCAGCCGCGACGCAGCCTAAACACCACTTCGTCCAGATGGCTGACGCCGCGCTTGAGGAACTTCGGATTCTCCGCCAGCACATCCAGACGCTCGATCTCTCCCACCTCCCAACCTTCGGCGAAGAGCTCGCGGACCTCGGTGGCCAGCACGGCGAAAGGCGGGCCATCCATCTGCGCCTGCGGATACTCCAGCGTCACCACCAGGCCGCGCACGGAATGCGGCAGGATGCGCTGCAGGTGCGCGGCGTAGTCGGCGCGCAGGTCCGGCGGCAAGGCGATCAGCGCCGCACGGTCATACAACCCACCGCAACCGGCCACCTGCTCGGCCGCGACGTCGAAGAAATCACCCTGGAGAATCTCCAGGCGCTCGTAGCTGTAACGGCGCAGCGCACCCTCTTGGGTAATCTGCGGTACGACACCCAGCTCAGCGAAAAAGTCGACGGCGGCACGTTCGGCCAACTCGACGCCCAGCACGCGATAACCCCACTGCGCCAGCCAGAGCATGTCCAGGCTCTTGCCGCACAGCGGCACCAGCACCTGCGATTCCTCGGGCAAGCCCAGGTTCGGCCAGTGCCGTTGCAGGCCGGGATTCACCGATTGCTGATGGAAACCGATTTCATTGCGCGCCCAGCGCGACTGCCAGAATTCATGCTGCATAGATCACCCAATCAAGCATTTTGCCACGAGCGCAACAGCGGACAGCGCCACCACACACCATAGTGCGCGAGCCGATCTTCTACGCCCTTCTCCGACTTCGAGTATCTTCAAGCGCACCTGACCGTCACGGACACGTTGCACACAGATCTGGGTACCGTCCTCCAGGCAGAGGCAGTCGCCGATCTCGAGCTCCAGGACCTGTTCAACTTGCTGCATAGCCGAATTCGCCATCTACTTCGGAAATTTCCGCAAACTCTAACGTATCGTCCGACGAACATCCCGCCCAAACGCTTTATGGCGACCCGCTCCATGAGTCTGCAACCGAGTTGGCAATTCCGCAGCGAGGCATCTCAAGGGGACATCGCATGAGCGGAGTAATCCAGGAAATAGATCATTACTGTCAAAAACCTATACTGGATTTCGATCTTTAGCCGCGTGAACATAGAGGCATTCGAGTAACGAGGTTCGCCATGCTCCCTGCCCTGTTCATCTCCCACGGCTCACCCATGCTGGCCCTGGACCCCGGCGCCAGCGACGCCCCCTTGAAGCGCCTGGCGCGCGAACTGCCACGCCCTAAGGCCATCCTGGTAGTCTCCGCCCACTGGGAAACCCCCGACCTGCGCGTCACCGCATCGCCCAAGCCGGACACCTGGCACGACTTCTACGGCTTCCCGCCCGAACTCTACGCCGTGCGGTACCCGGCCGCCGGCTCGCTGGAGCTGGCCCGGCGCGTCGTCGAGCTGCTGGCCGAAGATGGCCTGCCCGCCACCCTCGATGCCGAGCGACCGCTGGACCACGGCGCCTGGGTGCCGCTGAGCCTGATGTACCCGGACGCCGATATCCCGGTCGTCCAGCTGTCCCTACCCAGCCGCCTCGGCGCGCCCATGCAGCACCGCATCGGCGCTGCCCTGCGTGCACTGCGCGGGGAAGGCGTGCTGCTGATCGGCTCTGGCAGCATCACTCACAATCTCGGCGAGCTGGACTGGCACGCCGGCCCCGAGGTCATCACGCCCTGGGCCAAGGCGTTTCGCGACTGGATGGTGGAGCGCCTTGAAGCCAACGACGAAACCGCCCTCTTCGACTATCGCCAGCAGGCGCCAAATGCTGTGCGCAACCACCCGCGCGACGAACACCTGCTGCCGCTGTACTTCGCCCGAGGGGCGGGCGGCTCGGCGATGACGGTGGAGCACGCCGGCTTTACCCTCGGCGCGCTGGGGATGGACATCTACCGCTTCGGCTGAGCACTGCTGTAGGAGCGAGCTCGCTCCTACAGAAGAAAGCGGCCAGGTGCCGAAGGGATTTTCCCCGGAAACGAAAAAGCCCCGCCAATGGCGGGGCTTTTTCACGTGCGGGCTCGACGAATCAGTCTTCGCGGTAACGACGCAGGCGCAGGGCCTTGCCAGCGACGCGGGTGTCCTTGAGCTTGGTCAGCAGACGCTCGAGGTTCTCTTCCGGCAGCTCGATCAGGCTGAAGGTCTCGCGGATCTGGATGCGGCCGATAGCCTCGCGGGAGAGGCCACCTTCGTTCAGGATGGCGCCCAGCAGGTTTTTCGCCTGTACGCCGTCACGGGCACCCAGGGCGGTGCGGCAACGGGCCTTGCCTTCCGACGGAGCGGCCATCGGACGGCGCTCGCCGCTGCGCTCCGGACGATCACCGCGCTCGGGACGATCGCCACGTTCGTAACGGTCGCTGCGCTCACGCGGTGCAGCCGGGGTCAGCGGCTGTTCGCGGCGAACCGATTCCAGGTCCAGCGCCTTGCCTTCGGTGAGCTTGGCCAGCAGCACGGCGGCCAGGGTGTCCATATCGGTACCCAGGCGACGGCACAGCTCGTCACGCACGGCGCCGCGGCTGGCAACGGCGTTGGCCAGCAGCGGTTGCAGGCCGGTAGCCAGACGGTTCAGACGCGCCTCGAGCACGGTCTCGGCATCCGGCAGGCGCACTTCGCCGACCTTCTGACCGGTCACACGCTCGATCACCTGCAGCATGCGGCGCTCACGCGGAGTCACCAGCAGCAGGGCGCGGCCCTCACGGCCGGCACGACCGGTACGGCCAATACGGTGTACGTAGGATTCCGGGTCGTAGGGCATGTCCACGTTCAGGACGTGGGTGATGCGCGCCACGTCGAGGCCACGAGCGGCGACGTCGGTGGCAATAACGATGTCCAGCGAGCCGTCCTTCAGGGACTCGATCACGCGCTCACGCTGGGCCTGCGGCATGTCGCCGTTCAGCGCGGCGGCGCGGTAGCCCTGGCGCTCGAGCAGCTCGGCGATGTCCAGGGTGGCCTGCTTGGTGCGGACGAAGCCAATCAGCGCGTCGAACTGCTCGACTTCCAGCAGGCGCAGGATCGAGGCCGCCTTCTGGTCGGCGTGGACCATCAGGTGCACCTGCTCGATGCGGGCGACCGTCTGGGTCTTGGCAGCGATACGGACGTGCTTGGGCTCTTTCAGATGACGTTCGGCGATGCTGCGGATCGAAGCCGGCAGGGTTGCGGAGAACAGTACGCTCTGGCGGCTGGACGGCATCGCTTCGAAGATCACTTCGAGGTCATCCATGAAGCCGAGCTTGAGCATCTCGTCCGCTTCGTCGAGGACCAGGCGCTCGACGGTGGAGAGCAGATTGGCATCGCGACGCAGGTGGTCGCACAGACGGCCCGGGGTCGCGACCAGCACCTGGGCGCCCTGGCGCAGAGCCTTCAGCTGCGGGCCCATGGGCGCGCCGCCGTAGACGGCAACGACACCAACGCCCGGCATCTGCTTGGAATAGGTTTCGCAAGCGGTAGCGACCTGCAGGGCCAGCTCGCGGGTGGGTACCAGAACCAGCACCTGTGGAACGCGGCGCGCCGGATCGATCTTCGACAGCAGCGGCAGCGCGAAGGCGGCAGTCTTGCCAGTGCCGGTCTGGGCCTGGCCGATCATGTCGTGGCCTTCGAGGATCACCGGGATCGACTGGGCCTGGATCGGCGACGGCTCTTCATAACCGACAGCGGCGATGGCAGCGAGAATACTGGGGTGAAGACCGAGCGCGGCGAAGCCGGCGGTTTCCTGGGTCATGGGTTTTGCCTCTAAATGTATCCGCAAAGACCCAAGAGCCGAGCTGCGCATGCCCTGTACGACGATGAAGTCACCCAGGCAGCTGGAAGCGGGGATTTGCGAAATGAAGATTGGAAGAATGCGTCAAGGAAGTCCGCACTGCGGACACATAGACCGAGCGTGAAGCTGCGGAAAAATGCGGGATCCGAAACGAGGCCAGCGTTTGGCCGGCGCGTATCATACCGGAAAATCCTGACCAATGTGTTTCTTTTCGGAACATGGCCGGCGAACGGTCATGGCGTGGACAATGCCGATCTCGCCGGCTATACCCTGCAAGCCACCTGACCGGAGCCCTACCGATGACCGCCAGCAGCGAACCGCGCATCACCGTCGAACGCCAGGACCACGTTCTGCTGCTAGGGCTGAACCGGGTCGAAAAGCGCAACGCCTTCGACCTGGACATGCTCACCCAACTGGTCCAGGCCTTTGGCGACTACGAGCGGGACGATGACCTGCGCTGCGCGCTGGTGTTCGCCCATGGCGAGCACTTCACCGCCGGCCTGGACCTGGCCAACATCGGCGAGACCTTCCGCACCGGCTGGACCATGCCGGAAGGCTCGGCCGACCCGTGGGGCACCTTCGGCGGCCGGCGCCTGACCAAACCGTTGCTGGTGGCCGCGCAAGGCTACTGCTTCACCCTGGGCATCGAGCTGATGCTGGCCGCCGACATCAACCTGTGCGCCAGCAACGCGCGCTTCGCCCAACTCGAAGTGCAGCGCGGCATCTTCCCCTTTGGCGGCGCCACCCTGCGCATGCACCAGGTGGCCGGCTGGGGCAACGCAATGCGCTGGTTGCTCACCGGCGACCCGTTCGATGCCCACGAGGCCTACCGCATCGGCCTGGTGCAGGAAGTCACCGCGCCGGAAGAGCTGATGCCTCGCGCGCTCTGGCTGGCACAGCGGGTCGCCGCCCAGGCGCCGCTGGGTATCCGTGCCACCCTCGCCTCGGCGCGCCGCAGCCTCGATGAAGGCGAGGAAGCGGCGGCCAGGCTGCTGCCGGCGATGGCCAGCGAACTGCTGTCCACCGAGGATGCGCAAGAGGGTTTGAGCGCCATGCTCGAGCGCCGCGAAGGGCGATTCCAAGGCAAATGAAACACTGCGCAGAACGGTAAACGGAACCATCGTGCGAAAAGCGCTATATCCAAGGTATTAAAAATGCTGGCAAAACGACTTTAATTATTTAGTTTTTCCTTATAAATCAAATAGTTAAATTTAACAAAACGACTATATACAAGTTCCAATTACGCGCCTGGAAACAAACCTCTAGAACTGACTCCAGAGCAGCTCAGCGACTCGCCGGAATACCGACCGGGCAGCCCGCTGACTGACGTTCTCATGGAGGAATTTCTTATGTCTGGCCCGATCCGCGTGTTCGCTCTTTCCCTTCTCGTCGTCGCACTGTCGCTGCAAGGTTGCAGCAGTCACGGCGGCAGCAGTCACCACCGTGCTTCCGACAGCACCACCGACGACGGCTCCGGCTCCGGTGGCGACGGCAGCGGTGGAAGCGGCGGTACTGGTGGCGATGGTTCCGGCGGTGGCACCGACGGCACCGGAGGCACCGGCGGAACCGGCGGAACCGGTGGGACTGGCGGAACCGGTGGCACAGGCGGTGGCGACAACGGCGGTGGAGACGGCGGCGGCACCACTACTCCGCCGCCCGCCAGCACGACCGGCAACATCCTGACCAATACCGGCGAAGCAGTCTCCAATGTCGGCGATACGGTGGGCACCGTGGGCGCAGTGGTGAAAACAATCGATCTGCCGGTGCTGGGCGACGGCGTTACGCAGAACGCCGGCACCCTGATCCAGGAAGTTGGCGCGGGCGTGGACAGCGTCGGCACCGGCGTCACCGATGGACTCGGCCAACTGGGTAACAACCCCAACGCCCTTGGCACTACCGTCGCCGGAGCCACCGGCCTGGTCAGCCACACCGGCGGCGCAGTGAGCAGCCTGGGCGACACCGTGGCCTCCATCGGCGATGCGCCGGTACTGGCCAACACCCCGCTCAACAGCCTGACCGGCCAGGTCGGCGGCCTGGTCGATGGCGCCGGCAGCAAGATCACCATGCTCGGCGATTCGCTCACCGGCGCGGTCACGACCGGCCCGCTGAGCCAACTGACCACCCAGCTCAGCGGCACCACCGCAGGCCTGGTCGGCAAGGTCGAAGGCACCACCCGGAGCATCGGCTCCGTCACCGGCCTGGGGACTCCGGTGAACAACCTGTTGACCACCGTCGGCGGCGTTGTGACCCAGACAGGCAACCAGGTGACCAGCCAGAATCCGGCGCTGGCACCGGTCGGCGGAATCGTCAGCAATACAGGTCAGGCAGTCAGCGCCGCCGGCGGCTTGGTCAATGGCAGCAATCCGGGCGGTGGGCTGCTCGGCAACGTCACAGGCGCCCAGGGCGGCGCTACCGGCGGCAGTAATCCGGTGGGCGGAGTGGTCAGCGGCGTGACCGGCGCAGTGGGCGGCATCACCGGTTCCCTGGGCGGTGCCACCGGCGGCAGCAACCCGGTGGGTGGCCTGGTCGGCGGCGTGACTGGCGCGGTGGGCGGCATAACAGGCTCCCTGGGCGGCGCCACTGGCGGCAGCAATCCAGTGGGTGGACTGGTCAACGGCGTGGCCGGCACCCTTGGCGGCGTGACCGGCAGCCTCACCGGTGGCGGCGGCCTGGTTGCCGGGGCAGGCGTGGGCGTGGGCAGCAGCACCCAGGGTTCGGGCGTAGCAGTCGGTGCCGGCGCCGGTACGACTGGCGGGACCAGCGGTCAGGGAGGCCTGCTGGGCAATACGCTGGGCGCCGTGGGTGGCGCGCTGGGTGGTGTGACCGGCGGACTGGGCGGTGGATTGGCGATCGGTACGCCCAAGCAATAATCCGATTTACGCCCATACTGTAGTAACCAGGAGCCGCCCACGGCTCCTGGTCTTTTAATAAGAAGATCGGTCTCATGGAGGAGCCAGATGCGCAGACTCGCTGTCCTTCCCCTGTTGTTGGCTGCACCCTTCGCCTGGGCCGAGCGCCCGATACAGCTTCCCGGCTCCGATATCGAACAGACCCTTCCCCGCCCCAACCTGCCTGGCGGCGACATCCGTCCCAGCGCCCCCAAGGTCACCACCCCCGATCCCTCCGCTGCCCAACCCGTGCAGATCCTCCAGCAGCGCATCCGCATCAAGCGCATCGAGCTGGCCGGCGGCAAGCATTACCCCGTCGAGACCTGGAAACCGCTGCTGGAACCACTGACCAAGCGCACCATCCAGGTCAGCGAGCTGGTCGCAGCGGCCAAGGCCATCACCCAACGCTACCAGGACGATGGCTACTTCATCTCCTTCGCCTACGTACCCAACCAGGACTTCCGCAGCGGCGTCGCGCGGATCGTACTGGTCGAGGGGCACATCAGCCAGGTTCGCGCTGCGGGCGACCTGGGCGTGCACCAGATGCGCGTGGACCGCTGGATCGAGAAGCTGAAAGCGGAAAAACCCCTGACCCGCGAAAGCTTCGAACGCTTCAGCGTGCTGATGAGCCGGGTGCCCGGCATGCAGATGGCCATGGCGCTCAATCCGCCCACCACCAGCGACGGTGGCGCCGTGCTGGAGCTGGCGGGCAAGCAGAAGCGCTTCGACACCGGCATGAACCTAGACTCCCGCCGTGGCGAGCAGCGCGGGCTGTTCAACGCCGAGGTGATGTCGATGCTCGGCTGGGGCGAGCAACTGCAGTTCAGCTACCTCTACCCGCCGGGCGACGACCACGAGTACTACCGCGCCTGGAACTACAGCCAGCTCCTGGGTGACAACGGCCTGCAACTGCTCGCCGGCTACAGCAAGTACAACTCGCGCCCCGGCGAGAACCTGCGCCTGGCCAGCGGCCTGGAGTTCGAGCGCAAGCGGCAGAACGAGCGGGTCAGCGCCGGCCTGGGCGTCCCGCTGGTGCTTCGTCGCGACCTGACCTGGGACCTCAACCTGCGTGGCTACACGGTCAACGACACCAGCACCTACGACCTGGTCTACCCGGCCATCCCCTTCCGCATCGAACAGAAGAGCAAGCTGCGCGTGGTGGGGATCGAAACCGTCGTCCAGCAGTTCGCCAAGCAACGCGTGCGCGCCGGCAGCGTGGCGGTTTACCAGGGGCTCAACGGCATGGGCGCGGAAGCGCCGGAGCCGATCAAGAAGAACTTCACCCGCCTTCTCGGCTATGGCGCGCAACAGGACCAGTTCGGCTCTAACTGGCAGGGCGTGGTGACCGCTGCCTTCCAGTGGAGCGATGACGTGCTGCCCGACTCCGAGCAGGTCACCTATGGCGGCGGCAACTTCGGCCGCGGCTATCCGGACGACCAGGCCAGCGGCGACAAGGGCTGGGGAGCCTCCTACGAAGTGAACTACTCCTTCCTGCGGCAGAGCGTGGTGCTCAACCAGATCCAGCCCTATTTCGTCGTCGACACCGCTCGCACCCGCTACAACCAGGACGGCCTGAGCGAAGGCAAGCTCGGCTCGGCGGCACTGGGCGTGCGTTTCTCCAACCGCAAGCACTACCTGGTGTCGATGGAAGTCGCCAAGCCCTTCGGCGACCGCGCACTGGACAACAACGAACGCAGCCCGCGGCTGAACTTCGCCTTCAGCTATCAGATCCCCTGAGGGTTGCCCCTACATCGAGTCACTGTGCCGGGCGCAGTGACTCGATGTAGGGGCGCAACGAGTAGCCCAGCGTGGGCTCGAGCTGGCCGACGCGTTTCTTCAGGCCGCGCAGGTTCAGCTCCTGGTCCAGCTCCGCGGGCACCAAGACGATCACATTGCCCTCAGGCACCGGGCATTCCCAGTAATGCCGATGGAAGCGTCCGCGCAGCAACGCGGCGCCCAGCGGGCGGCCATCGTCGGTGCTCCACTGGTTGATCACCAGCCAGCCACCGGGACGCAGGCGCTCGCGGCAGGTACCGAGGAAATCCCAGGCGATATGCGCCGGCGCGGGACCCGTGTCGGTGTAGAGATCGAGGAAAATCAGGTCCGCCGGCTCGCACTCCGCCAGTTCCTGCACCGCGTCGCCGATGCGCAGGTCCAGGCGCTCGTCCTCCACCAACCCCAGGTACTCGCGGGCCAGGCGGGGGATGGACGGGCGCAGCTCGATCGCCTCCACCTCATCCAGCGGCAGGTATTTCAGGCAGGCCTGGGTCAGGCTGCCCGCGCCGAAGCCGAGGAACAATGCACGGCGCGGGCGCGGATGGCACAACGCGCCGACCAGCATGGCGCGCGAGTAGTCGTACTCCAGCCAGCTCGGATCGCCCATCAGCACGCAGCTCTGCTCGACCTCGTCGCCGAACTCCAGGTAGCGGAAGGCGCCGCTTTCCACGACACGGATCACGCCGAATTCATCGCGCTCCTCGACGATGAGCAATTCTTCGCTCAGCAGCTCCTCGCTCATGTCCGGCACCGGGCAAAATCGGCCGTGACAATGCGGTCCGCCGGGTGCGGCGAACGGCACGGTTTGCCATTGAAATACAGGGGCTCGCGCACACAATAATCCTTCGAATCAAGACGGCCAGCCACGACCGCCACTTCGGCAAGGCCTCAAGAATAACAGCCCAAGAGGCACAACCCAGCATGCGTCAGCGCAACGCCCGTCCCGCCTTCGTCGAACGACACCTTCCCCCGCACAGATTTCAGCTTCAGCACGCACCCGCGTGCTGCGCGGGCGGCTGATCGCCTTTCAGCGTTCCCCTGGACAAGGATGTCCCCCCTTTCTCGCGCGCCGCCACGCGCGGGGCAAAAGCCGAGCTGATACCATGGGCGGATACCGTCCACAGCCGCGAAGACCCCGCCGATGAGCCTGCCCTGGAGCCCCGATAGCTGGAGAAGCAAGCCGATCCAGCAACAGCCCGCCTACCCCGACGCCCACCGCGTGAGCGAAGTCGAGCGCACCCTGGCCAGCTTCCCGCCGCTGGTCTTCGCCGGCGAGGCACGCGAACTGCGCCGGCAGTTTGCCGAGGTCACGGCCGGCCGTGCCTTCCTGCTGCAGGGCGGCGACTGCGCCGAAAGCTTCGCCGAGTTCTCCGCGGCAAAGATCCGCGACACCTTCAAGGTGCTGCTGCAGATGGCGGTGGTGATGACCTTCGCCGCCGGCTGCCCGGTGGTCAAGGTCGGGCGCATGGCCGGGCAGTTCGCCAAGCCGCGCTCCTCCGGCGATGAAACCATCGGCGGCGTGACCCTGCCCGCCTACCGCGGCGACATCGTCAACGGCATCGGCTTCGACGAGAAGAGCCGCGTACCGGACCCGGAACGCCTGCTGCAGGCCTACCACCAGTCCACCGCCTCGCTGAACCTGCTGCGCGCCTTCGCCGGTGGCGGTTTCGCCGACCTGCATCAGGTACACCAGTGGAACCTCGACTTCATCGCCAACTCGGCACTGTCGGAGCGGTATCAGCAACTGGCTGACCGCATCGACGAGACCCTCGCCTTCATGCGCGCCTGTGGCCTGGACACCGCGCCGCAGCTGCGCGAAACCAGCTTCTTCACCGCCCACGAAGCGCTGCTGCTGAACTATGAGGAAGCCTTCATCCGCCGCGACAGCCTGACCGGCGACTGGTACGACTGCTCGGCGCACATGCTGTGGATCGGCGACCGCACCCGCCAGCTCGATGGCGCCCATGTTGAGATGCTGCGCGGCGTGGGCAACCCCATCGGCGTGAAGGTCGGCCCGAGCATGGACAGCGAGGAGCTGATCCGCCTGATCGACATCCTCAACCCGGACAACGACCCCGGCCGCCTCAACCTCATCGTGCGCATGGGCGCGGACAAGGTCGGCGACGGCCTGCCGCGCCTGATCCAGACCGTGCAGCGCGAGGGCAGGCAGGTGCTGTGGAGTTCAGACCCCATGCACGGCAACACCATCAAGGCCTCCAGCGGCTACAAGACCCGCGACTTCGCGCGCATCCTCGCCGAGGTCCGGCAGTTCTTCGAAGTGCACCAGGCCCAGGGCAGCTACGCCGGTGGCATCCACATCGAGATGACCGGGCAGAACGTCACCGAGTGCATCGGCGGCGCGCGCCCGATCACCGAAGATGGCCTGAGTGACCGGTACCACACCCACTGCGATCCGCGCCTGAACGCGGACCAGTCGCTGGAGCTGGCCTTCCTGATCGCGGAAACCCTGAAGCAGGTGCGCCGCTGAATCCGACACGAGTCTCACAGCCATCCTAAAACCACTTCCTGCAATTGACGGTAACGGGGCGCCTGCCTAGAGTGGCGCCCCGCACGGCAGCCGCCGCGCCATGGAAATCGTCAACCAAGGAAGATTCCGATGCTACTCCACCGTTCCCTGCTCGCCCTCGTTGTCAGCACCGCCGCAGCCCTCTCCGGCTGCCAGAACATGAACACCGACAGCCTCATGCAGTCGGGCATGATGGCCATGAAGGCCGCCACCCTGAGCGACGCCGAGATCAAGCAGGTCGCCGACGAAGCCTGCGCCAAGCAGGACGCCGAAGCGCAGATCGCTCCGGCCAACAGCCCCTACACCCAGCGCCTGGACAAGATCGCCGCCGCCCTGGGCAACCCGCTCACCGGCACCGCGGTCAACTACAAGGTCTACCTCACCGACGACATCAACGCCTTCGCCATGGCCAACGGCTGCGTGCGCGTTTACTCCGGCCTGATGGACCTGATGAACGACAACGAAGTGGAAGGCGTGCTCGGCCACGAGATCGGCCACGTCGCCCTGGGCCACATCAAGAAGGCCACCCAGACCGCCTACGCAGCCGCTGCCGCACGCAACGCCGCTGCCGCCTCGGGCAATGCCACCGTGGCAGCGCTGTCGCAGTCGCAGCTGGGCGAGATCGGCGAGGCGCTGGTCAACGCACAGTTCTCCCAGTCCCAGGAATCAGCCGCCGATGACTACTCCTTCGACTTGCTGAAGAAGCGCGGCATCCCGCTGGAAGGCCTGGCCACTGCCTTCGACAAGCTGGCCAAGCTGAGCGGCGGCAAGGAGAGCAGCATGTTCGACTCGCACCCCGGCTCGCAGCAGCGCGCGGACCACATCCGCCAGCGCATCGCCAGCGGCAAGTGATCCCAGGCGGGCCTCTTCGGAGGCCCGTTCGTTTTCAGGCCTGCGCCAGCAGTCCTTGCAGGCGTTCGCCGGATGGCCGCCTGCAGTTCACCACCACCCGCTCCAGCCCGAGCCAGTTCGCCATCTCCCCCAGTTGCCGCGCCAGCGCGGCATGCCCCTCCTCGCCCAGGCCCTTTTCCTCCTCGTGGACGGCATGCACCACCAGCTTCGCGGCGGCGCGGTCAGAACGCAGATCGACCCGCGCGGCGAGATGCTCATCAAACAGGAACGGCAGTACGTAGTAGCCGTAAACGCGCTTGTGCTGCGGCGTGTAGATTTCCAGACGGTAGCGGAAGTCGAACAGCCGCTCGGTGCGGGCGCGCTCCCAGACCAGCGAATCGAAAGGCGAGAGCAAGGCACTGGCGCGTACCTTGCGCGGGATCACCGGGTCCGCCAGGCAATAGGCGGGCGTCTGCCAGCCCTGGACCTGCACCGGCAACAGCTCGCCCGCCTCCACCAGCTCGACCAGCCGCGCCTTGCTGTCGGCAGGGTCGAGACGGAAGTAATCGCGCAGGTCCCTCTCGGTGGCCACACCCAGCGCTTGCGCCGAATGCAGCAGCAACTGGCGCTGCGCCTCGTCTTCCTCCAGTTCGGGCTGTTGCAGCAGATCGGAAGGCAAGACGCGTTCGGGCAAATCGTAAAGCCGCTCGAAGCCGCGCCGCCCGGCGACCGTCACCTCGCCCGCGGCGAACAGCCACTCCAGCGCGTGCTTCTCGTCGCTCCAGTCCCACCAGGGGCCGGCGCGTTCCTGGCGGGTGGTCAGGCTGCCGGCACCCAGCGACCCCTGCTCGCGCACGGCATCCAGCACCCGCCGGATCACCGCTTGCTGCTCACGCCCGAAACGCGCCAGTTGCTGGTAGATCCCGCGCCCCTCGGCTGCGCGGCGCATGCGCCAGCGCATCAGCGGATAGAAGTCCAGCGGCAGCAGCGACGCTTCATGCCCCCAGTATTCGAATAGCCGACGATGACGGCCGCCACTCCAGGCGGCCTCTTCCAGCAGCGCCGGCGAGTAGGTACCCAGGCGCGAGAACAGCGGCAGGTAGTGCGAGCGCACCAGCGCGTTCACCGAGTCGATCTGCAGTACGCCCAGTCGTTCCAGCACACTGCGCACATGGCGACGCTGCACCTCGCCGCTGGGCTTGCGCAGCGTGAAGCCCTGGGCAGCCAGGGCGAGGCGGCGAGCCTGCTTGAGGGACAAGGATTCAACGGTCGGCATCGCGGACTCCACGGCGGGTCAAGCCCTAGAGCCTAACGCCAATTGCGCTGCCTCGCTGCATCAGGCGGGTTCACCGAGCCGCTGGGGCATGGGGAAAGGCCGCGCGAAGGTGAAGACTTCTGCCGAGGGGCCTTCCAGCCGGAGACGCTCCAGGCGATCGCGGGCCAGCATCACGTCCGGCAGCTCGCCTTCGGGCATCCACCAGAGCGCAAGGCTCGGCGCGGGCAGGCGCTCCATCCAGTCGCGCTTGCTGCGCAGCACCTGCAGGTGCTCGCCGGCATAGACGTAGTCCTTGAGCGACTCGACGGATTCCCAGACGGACAGGTTGACGATGATCAGCGGGTCTTCGAAGACGCGGATGGCAGTGGCATCGCCCTCCTCCGTCTGCAAACGCCAGACAAAGCCGGGGCTGCGCTCGGCAAGGGCGTTGATGTGATCGAGCTGGTCGACGAACCCCTTCATCAGGGGGTGATCCAACGGGGCACGGGCCTTGGCGATGTTGAGCTGGGCGAGATGGTATCGGGGGGACATGGGCATCCTTGTCATGACGTTGATCAGATTTGCAAAGGCGGGCGGCACGGCGGGAGTCCGTGCCGCCCGGCGGGCTCAACGGCGGACATAGTCCGCCCAGAAGGGGCGCTCGACTTCCTGCTGGATATCGGCGCGGCTCAGGCCGATGTCCTTGAGCGCCTCATCGCTCATGGTCGCCAGCTCACGACGCTGGCGGGCCAGCTCATGCCAGTGCAGGACACGCTGGATGGCGCGCTTCCACAGCGGTACGGCCGCGGCTTTGTGATCGGAAGATTTGTGAACATGGTAGGACGTTGCTACGAAACCTAGTTGACCTTTCATCATGCTTCCCTCCCTGTGGGGTTGGATGCAGTTTCCCGCTCGCGCTAAGATCAATCCAACGAATCATTCTTATGCAACCCATCTCGGAGATTGATGAATGAGCAGCTTCCCCAGCATCGACAGCGAACTGCTGCGCACCTTCGTCGCCATCGCCGACCACGGTGGCTTCACCCGCGCCGCCGAGATGGTCAACCGCACGCAGTCGGCGGTGAGCATGCAGATGAAACGCCTGGAGGAAGACGTGCTGGAGCGCAGCCTGTTCGAGCGCGACGGCCGCCAGGTGCGCCTGACGCCGGAAGGCCAGATCCTGCTGGGCTATGCGCGGCGCATCCTGCGATTGCAGGGCGAGGTGTTCAACACCTTCCGCCAGCCGCACATGGTCGGCTCGGTGAAGATCGGCACGCCGGACGACTATGTGATGCGCTTCCTGCCCAGCATCCTCTCGCGCTTCGCCGAGGCCTACCCGCTGGTGCAGGTCGAGGTGCATTGCGAGTCGTCCGCGCAATTGCTGCTGCGCAACGACCTGGACCTGTCCATCGTCACCCGCGAGCCGGGCACCGAGATCGGCCAGCTGCTGCGGCAGGAAGATTTCGTCTGGATGGCCGCCGAGAGCTTCTGCCCACAGGATCAGCGCCCCCTGCCATTGGCAATGTTCAACACCGCCTGCTTCTGCCGCGCCTGGGCCTGCAATGCCCTGGAGGCGATGGAGGTGGACTACCGCATCGCCTACAGCAGCCCGAGTCTGTCGGCGCTGTTCGCCGTGGCCAGCGCGGGCCTCGCGGTGACCGCGCAACTGCGCAGTCTGCTCACAGGCAACCTGCGCATCCTCGGCGAGGACGAGGGCCTGCCGGTGCTGCCCAACGCCAGCATCGTCCTGCTGCGCGGACAGAAGATGACGCCGGTGACCGACAAGCTGGCCGAGTACATAGTCGAAGGCTTCCGCTCGTAAGGCGGCTCAGCGCACCGCCAGCAGTGCCGCACAGACGACCAGGAAAGCGCTGAAAGCCATGCGCAGTTGACGCTCGGGCAGCGCATGAGCCAGGCCCACGCCCCAGGAGATGCTCACCAGCCCGCCCAGCGCCAGCGCGCCGCCCATGCGCCAGTCCACATGGCCGTGCACCGCATAGGTCGCCAGCGCTACGCCTGTGCTGGGCGCCGCCAGTGCCAGCGCGAGGCCCTGGGCGACCACCTGAGTCAGGCCGAAGACGGACGTCAATACCGGCGTCGCCAGCACGCCACCGCCCACGCCGAACAGCCCGCCCAGCGAACCCGCGCCCAGCCCCAGCACGCCCATCCACGGCAGCCCGTAGCGCGGCGTGCTGCTGCCCTGGGGAACAGCTTGGAACAGGCGCACCAGCAGATATACCGCGAGCAGAACCAGGAAGACCACGAAGGCGGTGCGCATGCTGCGGCCATCCAGGTTCACCGCGATGCTGGAGGCAAAGAACGCGCAGACCAGACCGGTCAGCGCCAGCACGCCGGCCTGCGCCAGATCGATGCGGTTGCGCTGGTGGTAACGCCAGATCGCCAACAGCACGTTCGGCACCACCATCACCAACGCGGTGCCCTGCGCCAGTTGCTGATCCAGCCCGAAGAGCACGCCCAGCGCCGGAATCGCCAGCAACCCGCCGCCGATACCGAACAGCCCACCCAGGCTGCCCAGCACGACGCCGAGCACAAAGTCCAGGACCAGATTCCACATCACGCACCTCCACAACAATGCGCTCATGCTAGGAAAACCCGGCTGGATGGGAAACGCAAAGCGCAGCACAATGGCTTTGCATTTTGCGCACAGTGGTAATAAAACCCATGAACTCTACCGGCCTGGAAGACCAGCTCGACCTCTATCTGGACGTACTCGACCACGGCAGCTTCTCCGCCGCCGGCCGCCTGCGCCAGCTCACCCCTTCTGCCGTGGCGCGGCGCATGGACTCCCTGGAGGAAGGACTAGGCTCAACCTTGCTGACCCGTAGCACCCACAGCGTACGCGCCACTCCGGCGGGCCTGGCGTTTGCCGAGCGAGCGCGGCGCATAGTCGTCGAGCTGCGCCAGGCGCGAGCGGAAGCGGTTTCCCTGAGCACCGCGCCGGAAGGCCTGATCCGCATCGACGCTCCCGTACCCTTCGGTCGCCGCCATCTGGCACCGGCGCTGGCAGACTTTCTCACCGCCAATCCCGGCCTCGACGTGCAACTGCGGCTGATCGACAGTTTCACCGACACCCGCGGGGAGAACCTCGGCCAAGTCGACCTGGTTCTGCGAATCGGCACCCTGCCTGACAGCCGCCTGGTTGCCACGCGCCTGGCACCCATGCGGCGGATTGTCTGCGCGAGCCCCGCCTACCTGCAGCAGCACGGCAACCCGGCCTCACCGCTGGAGCTGCCGGAGCACACCGGCCTCGACTGGGAAGGTCTCGCGCCGCCGCTGGCCTGGCGCTTCCTGATCGACGGCAAGCTGCAACACCTGCGGCCGCGTCGGCTGCGCATGACCGCCAACAACGCCGAAACGCTGGTGGAAGGCGCGCTGCAAGGCATCGGCCTTGCCCACCTGCCCACCTGGCTGTGCAGCGAATACCTGATCTCCGGCCAACTGCTGCCGTTGTTCTGCGAGAACGGCCTTCCTGAACCGGAGCCCGGGGTCATCCATGCATTGCGCCTGGAGCGCGGCACCCACCCGCGCAGCGAGCGCCTGCTGGCCTTCCTGCTGCAGCGTTTCGGCTTCCCGCCGCCGTGGGACGCCGCGCTGGCGGAAGCGCTGTTCAAGAATTAACCATCGCGCTAAATTAATGCGCAATCACCTCTTCGCTTCGAGCGTCCCGACCAGGAGCACGCCATGACCCGGAAAGACCCGACCTGCGAAGCCCTCAAGCTGGATAACCAGCTGTGCTTCGCCCTCTACTCCACCTCCCTGCAAATGACCAAGGTCTACAAGCCGCTGCTGCAGGATCTGGGGCTCACCTACCCGCAGTACATCGCCATGCTGGTGCTATGGGAGGAAGACGGCATCACCGTGGGAGAAATCAGCTCACGCATGCTCACCGACCCCGGTTCCCTCACACCCCTGCTCAAGCGCCTGGAGGCCGAAGGCCTCATCACCCGCACCCGCAGCCAAGCCGACGAGCGCGTGGTGCAACTGCGCCTGACGGACAAGGGCCGTGAGCTGCGCCGACAGGCGGAGAGCATTCCGGCCTGCATCCTGGCCAGCAGCGGTCTGACGTTGGACAGTCTGAAGCATCTTCAGGAGGAGCTCGTGGACCTGCGCGGTCATCTGCAAGGCCCCTAATCCGGGGCTTATGCCAAAGATGCAGGTTCCTTAGTCAGAAATCTTCCAATAATTATCTTGCGCACTAACTTAAATCGAACTAACTTTCACCTCACGAACTGCTTAGCGCACAAGATATTAAGCAGCCAGACACCTCTTCCAGACATCCCAGACAGCGAATCGGAGACCACCATGCAAACCATCAAAGCCCTCTACACCGCCACTGCTACCGCCACTGGAGGCCGTGACGGCCGCGCCATCTCCTCGGACGGCATCCTCGACGTGAAACTCTCCACCCCGCGTGAACTGGGCGGTGCGGGTGGCGAAGCCACCAACCCGGAACAGCTGTTCGCCGCCGGCTACTCGGCCTGCTTCATCGGCGCCATCAAGTTCGTCGCCAGCCAGAGCAAGAAACAGATCCCGGCGGACGCCTCCATCACCGGCAAGGTCGGCATCGGCCAGATCCCCGGCGGTTTCGGCCTGGAAGTGGAACTGAACATCAACCTGCCGGGCCTGGACCAGGCCGAGGCCGAAGACCTGGTCGCCAAAGCCCACCAGGTCTGCCCCTACTCCAACGCCACCCGCGGCAACATTGACGTGCGCCTGAACGTCAGCGTCTGATTCCAGCGCCGACAAACCAGAACGCCAGAAACGAAAAAGCCCGGCATCAGCCGGGCTTTTTTGCATCTCGAATCAGGCTCAGGCCTTGACGCGGGACTTGTACTCACCAGTGCGGGTATCGATCTCGATGGAGTCACCGATTTCGCAGAAGGCGGAAACCTGGACTTCAGCACCGTTCTTCAGGCGGGCAGTCTTCATCACTTTACCGGAGGTGTCGCCACGGACAGCCGGCTCGGTGTAGACGATTTCGCGAACGATGGTGGTCGGCAGTTCAACGGAGATCACTTTCTCGTTGTAGAAGACGGCTTCGCAGACATCGGTCATGCCGTCTTCGATGAAGGTCAGCACGCCTTCCAGATCGTCTTTCTCGATCTCGTACTGGTTGAACTCGGTGTCCATGAAGACATACAGCGGGTCCGCGAAGTAGGAGTAGGTGACTTCCTTGCGATCGAGGATGATCGGCTCCAGCTTGTCGTCGGCCTTGAACACGGTCTCGGTGCCGGCACCGGTCAGCAGGTTCTTCAGCTTCATCTTGACGACCGCGGAGTTACGGCCGGACTTGTTGAACTCGGCCTTCTGGATGACCCAGGGGGCGCCATTGATGTTGGCAACCTGGCCAGCGCGGAACTCTTGTGCGGTTTTCATACGATTATCCGATTGGATTGGAGACAAAAATCAGGGGCCATATCATAGCCAATTTGTATAAAAACGCACCAGCCCCGCGGCAAGATCGGTTTGTTCGCTCAGCCGCCGCTGCCAATTGCCAATCCACGCGGCCCACTCCGGCAGCCGTTTCTCCAACTTTCTCCAGGCATCGCCGACGTTCCCCTGGCCATTCCACGCCATCCAGAACGACTGCAGCTTCGCCCGCAGCGCGTTGTCCATCCCCTCGCAGAACAACGCCAGGAAAGCTTGCAGTTTCTCCAGGTGAACGTCCTCGTCCTGCTGGTAGATGTGCCAGACGAACGGCCGCCCTGCCCATTGTGCGCGCACGAAGGAATCCTCGCCGCGCACCGCGTTGACATCGCAACTCCACAGCAGCGTGTCGTAGTCTTCCTGGCGCACGAAGGGCAATACCTGCACGCGCAGGGCGTCCTTCCGGTACTGCTCCCCGACGCCCAGCGCCTGCCCCGCCCAACGCTCCACGTCGACAAGCACTCTGCCTTCTGGCACCAGCAGCAACGTGGCAGTTTGGCTTTCGGCCAGCGCATCCAGCCAGCCGCCCAGCGCGACGTTCTCATAAGCGAACAGGGAAATGCGCCGCTCGCAGGGATGGGGGTGCACGCCGAGGCTTTCCAGGAAGCGCAGGCTGGCTGACGAATCGGCCTGGAAGGCATCGCGCCGGGCAATCAGGTCGTCCTCGCGCAATAACCCGCCCGTCGCAAAGGTGAAGCCTGGAAAATAGAAATACTTCTGCAGACCGCTGGCCTGCATCGACGGCAGACCGTGGCACGACTCTA
This sequence comes from Pseudomonas nitroreducens TX1, assembly GCF_000313755.1. GTDB lineage: Bacteria > Pseudomonadota > Gammaproteobacteria > Pseudomonadales > Pseudomonadaceae > Pseudomonas > Pseudomonas nitroreducens_A. Next base: position 29,670 of record NZ_AMZB01000078.1, read on the forward strand.
TCCACGACTCGGCACTGAGGTATTCCAGGTTCAGCCACAAGGAAGGCTTCGGGCGTTGGCTCATCGCTTCTATATAGGCAGCCGGCATTTCGCAGGCGAAGGCCTCGATCACAACATCCGCCGCTGGCGTGTGCTGCCAGGGCCTGGGCCACAGCCGGACTTCCACTTCCGACTGCCGCTGCGAGGCAGCCCGGCCATCGGCCGCCGGACAGATGCGTGCGAACGCCGCCAGGTCGTCGACCCACAGGCGGACCTGCTGACGGTGTTCGCCGGCCAATTGACGGGCCAACCGCCAGGTGACGCCGATGTCGCCATAGTTGTCGACTACGCTGCAGAAGATGTCCCAGCTGGCCATGCGCTTTTCCAGGTATCAGAAGCCGCCAGTGTACCCGCGATCCGGACCATGCTCCTTAAGCCGATGAATCCCTTGGAAAAAATTTTCAAAAAAGATTTGCCAAGGAGGAAACCTTTGAGTAAAGTGCGCGCCTCGACAGACACAGCGCTGTCGAGAAATCTGGTGAGGTGTCCGAGCGGTTGAAGGAGCACGCCTGGAAAGTGTGTATACGAGAAATCGTATCGAGGGTTCGAATCCCTCCCTCACCGCCAGATTCATGAAGAAGCCCGGCTAAGCAATTAGCCGGGCTTTTTCGTTTTCCCCTTCACACTTTCTTCACCTGTTGCGACCTATTTGCAAGTTGTCGGTTGGACAACTGCGCAAGGCGGATTAAACAGTTGATCGATCAGTGTCGACACTACTCCGAAAGCTTGGTTCCGAACATCGCGAACCCGCCCCAGCGCCCTGCTGGCGCCCGCTGGTAACACTTCTTTGCCAGATTGGACAGTTTTTGCCCAAACCGGCCTCGCACAACTGCGAAGAGCGACCTAACATGAAAAAAAAGTGCCGTACTTGCGCTTGGTCAGTTTACTTACTACAAGTAATGGGTACTATGTAGTCCGGCTAATTTCCCAGTCATGGGAGATTGCTTTTAATGGAAATGTCCACCTTAAGGGGAACACGATGAACAACGTTCTGAAATTCTCTGCTCTGGCTCTGGCTGCTGTTCTGGCCACCGGTTGCAGCAGCCACTCGAAAGAAACCGAAGCACGTCTGACCGCTACTGAAGACGCCGCTGCTCGCGCTCAAGCCCGTGCCGATGAAGCTTATCGCAAGGCTGACGAAGCTCTGGCCGCCGCTCAGAAAGCCCAGCAGACCGCTGACGAGGCTAACGAGCGCGCCCTGCGTATGCTGGACAAAGCCAGCCGCAAGTAATAGATCTTCGGATCTGTTCGAAAAAACCGACCCTTCGGGGTCGGTTTTTTATGCCCGCTGCCTTGTCTCCACGACAATGCAACGGGCACTAAAAAGCCCGCTCGACCGGTGACGGTCGGCGGGCTTTCCAGTGCGCGCTACATGTTACTGCAGCGGCATGGCGTCCTGATCGGCAGTGGCGGCAACCGAACCGCCCTGCACGGGCTGCGGCTGGGCAATGGCAACCGGCAGGCCATCTTCAGCGGCAACCACTTCGCGCACGACGTTCCAGTCCATCTGCATCTGGCTGGCGATGTCCTCGCGCTTGAGCAGGGCATTGATCACCGCGGTGTGCTTGTCGACCACGGACGGATCACCGTTATCGTCGATCGGCGCATGGGCTTCGAGATAGATCTTGCCCTCGCTGCGGCCGAACTTGTACGGCTCGTTGATGATGCGCACCTTGGTGCCCACCGGAATCATCGAGAACAGTTGGGTCACGTCCCAGTTGTACATGCGGAAGCAACCGTGGCTGGTGCGGGTACCGATGCCGAACTTCTTGTTCGAGCCATGGATCAGGTAGCCGTGGAAGCCCAGGCTCATCTTGTACGGACCCAGCGGGTTGTCCGGGCCCGGCGGCACTACGCTCGGCAGCGGGTCGCCGTCGGCGGCATGCTCGGCGCGGATCGAGGCCGGCGGGTACCAGGCCGGATCCTTGGTCTTGGCGATCACACTGGTGCTGCCCACCGGCGAACCCCAGCCTTCACGTCCGATACCCAGGGCGTAGGTGTAGACGACGTTCTTGTCCTTGGGGAAGTAGTACAGGCGGTATTCGGCGAGGTTGATCACCACGCCTTCGCGCGGACCGGCCGGCAGGACGAAACGGGTCGGGATGATGATCTCGGTACCCACGCCCGGCAGCCAGGCATCGACGCCTGGGTTGGCGGCGATCATCTCGGAGTAGCCGAGACCGTATTTCTCGCCGAGGTCGGCAAAGGTGTCTTCGTACTTGGCCTTGATCACCTGGACCTGGCCGACGATATCGTCGCCCGGCGCCGGCAGCGGCAATTCAATGGCGGAAACGGGGCCGGCCGAGAGCAGCGCGGCGAGGGACAGCGAGCAGGCGGCAATGACGCGCGACAACATCCGAGGATCCTTGACATGGGCAATGGGCAAAGGATAACCAGTTTACCACTGCAAGCCCCGTCAACGGGAGATATCAGACGAGCCAGGAACTGCGCGCGCCGCGCTTTTCCTCTTCGAGTTGTTTCAGGCATGCCGCGCAGATGCGCCGATCGCGCAGCAGCGGTTTCTCGGCTCCACGCCACATCGGCTGCGCCGGCAGCAGGCTGCCGCACAGCGTGCGGTCGGCCGGGGTACCCAGCTCCAACTGGCGCGCGACCAGATGCACCCGGACCTCGCGGCAGGCGAACAGATCCAGCTGTTCATCGGGTTCGATCAACTGGTAGGCGAAGAGGGTCCAGGCGGGGCGCGACATAGGGGGTTCCAGAAGGGTGCGCAAACATAGCCGAAAGGCAGGGCGCGGGGAAGCCTCGATTCCGTGGTTTATCAGAGCATCGACTGATCAGAGTAGCGGCTTGAGGGTCGGCCACACGTTGTCGAGCAGTTTAGGCTGCGCGACCACCGCCGGATGGATGCCGTCGGCCTGCATCATGTCCTGCACGCCCCCTACCCCCTCGAGGAAGAACGGCACCAGGGCAATCTTCTGCTCACTCGCCACGCTGTCGAAGACTTTGGCGAACGCATCGGTATAGCGCTGACCGTAATTGGGCGGCAGGCGCATGCCGAGCAGGATCACCTGGGCGCCCGCCTTCTGCGACTGCTGAACCATGCCGCTAAGATTCTGTTGCAATTGCGCCGGGGCCATTCCACGCAGGCCGTCGTTGCCACCCAGTTCGATCACCACCAGCTTCGGTTTCTGCTCCGAAAGCAGCGCCGGCAGCCGCGCGAGGCCTCCGGCCGTGGTGTCGCCGGAGATCGACGCATTCACCACCTTGTAGTCGAAACCCTGCTCCTTCAGGCGCTTGTCCAGCAGGTTGACCCACCCCAGGCTGGTATCCAGCCCCAAACCGGCGCTGATACTATCGCCGACGACCAACAGCGTCTGCGCCGCGGCCTGCTGCGTGATCAGAAGCAACGCCAGGCAGCCGCCCATTAGCCATGCACGCATCGGATTCTCCATGAGCGAACGCATTCTCACCGCGCGGAACCTTAGCAAGGTTGTTTCCAGCGCGGAAGGCAAGCTGACCATCCTCCACGATCTCTCCCTCGAGCTCGCCCGCGGCGACAGCCTCGCCATCGTCGGCAGCTCGGGCTCGGGAAAGTCCACCCTCCTGGGCCTGCTCGCCGGGCTCGACCTGCCCAGCGGCGGCGAGATCGTCCTGCTCGGGCACACCCTCGGCCGTCTCGATGAGGACCAGCGCGCGCGGGTACGCGCCGCCCACGTCGGCTTCGTCTTCCAGTCCTTCCAGTTGCTCGACAGCCTCAATGCGCTTGAAAACGTCATGCTGCCGCTGGAGCTGGATGGCCGCAAGGACGCCGAGCCGCGCGCCCGCGAGCTGCTGGACCGGGTCGGCCTCGGCCAGCGCCTGACCCACTACCCTCGCCAGCTCTCCGGGGGCGAGCAGCAGCGTGTCGCCATTGCCCGCGCCTTCGCCGCCGAACCGGACGTACTGTTCGCCGACGAACCCACCGGCAACCTCGACACCCACACCGGCGAGCGTATCAGCGACCTGCTCTTCGAGCTGAACCGCGAGCGCGGCACCACCCTGATCCTGGTGACCCACGACGAGCGCCTCGCCCACCGCTGCCAGCGCCACATCCGCCTGGAAAGCGGCCACCTGATCGACCACGTCGAACCCTGACGGACGAGAGCCGATGAAGCCACTGTCGCTGCCCAACCTGTTTCGCCTGTCCCTGCGCCAGCTGTGGCGCGAGGGCCGCAGCGGCGAACTGCGCGTGCTGTTCTTCGCCCTGCTGATAGCAGTGGCCGCCAGCTCCGCGATCGGCTATTTCAGCGCTCGCCTGAACGGCGCCATGCTGGTCCGCGCCGCCGAATTCCTCGGCGCGGACCTGGTACTCAGCGGCACCCAGCCGGCGCAGCGGGAACAGATCGAACGCGGCCTCCAGCTCGGTTTGCAGCACGCCCAGAGCGTGGAATTTTCCAGCGTGGTGGCCACCGACAACGGCATCCAGCTGAGCAGCGTGAAAGCGGTCGGCGACAGCTATCCGCTGCGCGGCGAACTGAAGAGCGCGGCTGCGCCCTTGCAGCCGGAAGTCGAGGGCGGCCGACCGGCTCCGGGTGATATCTGGGTCGAATCGCGCCTGCTGGCCAGCCTCGACCTGAAGATCGGCGACAGCGTCGACATCGGCCGCAAGTCCCTGCGCATCGCCCGCGTACTGACCTATGAACCGGACCGCGCCGGCGACTTCTACAGCCTCACCCCGCGCGTGATGATGAGCCTGCACGACCTGGACGCCACCGGGGTGGTACAGCCCGGCAGCCGGGTACGCTATCGCGACCTCTGGGGCGGTGCGCACGACGCCCTGCAAAGCTACCGGCAGGCGACCCAGGGCAACCTTGCCGCCAACCAGGAACTGCAGGACGCCCATCACGGCAACCGGCAGATCGGCGATGCCCTGGGCCGTGCCGAGCGCTACCTGAACCTCGCCAGCCTTGCCGCCGTGCTGCTCGCCGGCGTGGCCGTGGCGCTGTCGGCCAACCGCTTCGCCACGCGCCGCTTCGACGCCAGCGCGCTGCTGCGCTGCCTGGGTCTGTCGCGCCGCGAAGCCCTCCTGCTGTATGGCAGTCAACTACTCACCCTGGGACTGGCTGCCAGTGTCTGCGGCGCCTTCCTCGGCTGGCTTGCGCAGCTCGGCCTGATGCATCTGCTGGGCAACCTGCTGCCGCCGGAAATCCCCGATGCCGGCATAGTCCCCGCACTGGCCGGCATGGCGACCGGCCTGGTCGCGCTGGCGGGTTTCGGCCTGCCGCCGCTCGCCGCCCTCGGCCGCGTACCGCCGCTGCGAGTGCTGCGCAGCGACCTGCTGCCGGTACCGATGCGCACCTGGGCCGCCTACGGCTGCGCCCTGCTCGCCCTCGGCCTGATCATGTGGCGCCTGAGCCTGGACCTGAAACTCACCCTCGCCCTGCTCGGTGGCGGCGCCATCGCCGCGGCGGTCCTCGGCTTCATCCTGCTGCTGGCCTTGCGTGGCCTGCGCCGCGCGCTCCAGGGCGCCAGCCTGCCGTGGCGGCTGGGCCTGGGCCAGCTGCTGCGCTATCCGCTGGCCGCTGCCGGGCAGAGCCTCGCCTTCGGCCTGATCCTGCTGGCCATGGCACTGATCGCGCTGCTGCGCGGCGAGCTGCTGGACACCTGGCATTCCCAATTACCGCCCAACGCACCGAACCACTTTGCCCTGAACATCCTGCCGGCCGAGAAAGAAGGTTTCTCGCAACGCGTGAAGGCGCTCTCGCCCAACGCCGAAGACCTCTACCCGATGGTACCCGGCCGGCTGGTGGCGGTGAACGGCAAGCCCGTCCAAACACTGAAGGAAGATGTGCGCAGCGAACGCGCCCTGCACCGCGACCTCGGCCTGACCTGGTCGGCGCGCCTGCCCTCGGGCAACCAGATAGTCGCTGGCGACTGGTGGCAGGCCGGCGAGAAGAGCGAGCTGCCCGGTGTCTCGGTGGAAGAGAAGCTCGCCGGCAATCTCGGCCTCAAGGTCGGCGACCACCTGAGCTTCACCGTCGCCGGGCAGACGCGTGAAGCGCAGATCCGCAGCCTGCGCTCGGTGAAGTGGGACAATTTCCAGCCCAACTTCTTCATGGTCTTCGAGCCCGGCACGCTGACCGACCTGCCGGTGACCTACCTGACCAGCTTTTATCTGCCGGCCAGCCAGGAGCGCCAGTTGATCGAACTGGCCCGCGCCTACCCCACCGTCACCCTGCTGCCGGTGGACGCCCTGCTCGCGCAGCTGCGCAGCATCCTCGACCAGGTGACGCTGGCAGTGGAGTACGTGCTGGTGTTCGTTCTCGCGGCCGGCTTTGTGGTGTTGTTCGCGGGCCTGCAGGCGACCCTCGACGAACGCCTGCGCCAGGGTGCGCTGCTGCGTGCGCTGGGCGCCGAGCGCGGCCTGCTGATGCGCACGCGGCGCAGCGAGTTCGCCCTGCTCGGGGCGGTCAGCGGCCTGCTGGCGGCGCTGGGCTGCGAGCTGATCAGCTACCTGCTCTACCGGCTGGTATTCGACCTGCCGTGGAGTCCGCATCCCTGGCTGCTGGTGTTACCCGTCCTCGGTGCGTTGCTGGTCGGCGGCGCAGGCTTGCTGGGTACCCGCCGCGCGCTCAACGTGAGCCCATTGCGCCTGCTGCGCGAGAGCTGATCGGGTAGACTGCCCCGATCACTTTCGTCGCACTGGATGCCATGAGCCGCTATCGTCCGCCCCGCCCCGCCGGTACCCCGCTGATCACTCCCGAAGGCGAAGCGCGCCTGCGCGCCGAACTGCACGAACTGTGGAACGTGCGCAGGCCCCAGGTGACCCAGTCGGTCAGCGAGGCCGCCGCGCAAGGCGACCGTTCGGAGAACGCCGAATATACCTACGGCAAGAAGATGCTGCGCGAGATCGACAGCCGCGTGCGCTTCCTGCGCAAACGCCTGGAGAACTGCAAGGTGGTCAGCGAGCGTCCGGCCGATCCGAACAAGGTCTACTTCGGCGCCTGGGTCACCCTGGAAGACGAGGACGGCGAGCAGGCCCGTTACCGCATCGTCGGCCCGGACGAACTGGACCTGCGCAACAACCACATCAGTATCGACTCCCCCCTGGCCCGCGCCCTGGTGGGCAAGGAACTGGATGCCGAGGTGATGGTTCGCAGCCCATCCGGCGAGAAGATGTGGTTCGTGGTGGAAATCGAGTACCCCTGAGTGCCGCCAGAGAACGACGTTCCTACAGAATGATCAGAGCGCCGGTGGGCGGCGGGTAATCAGCCCCTGCCGGGCAACACGGATCAGCTCGTGGATAGCCGACTCCAGCTGTTCGGCCGCCGGCGACTGCACCACCGCGAAGTCGAAGCTGTCGGACGGGAAACGCGCGAGATCGGCAAAGGTCTCGGCGAACTGGATCAGGAAGGTGCGCGAGCCGTTCCAGCGCTTGGGCCAGCCATCGAGGTAACGGACGAGGGTGGGCTGGTGATTGCCGCCCAGGAGGATCTTCGGATTGCGGCGCAGCAGGCCGGTGGTGATGGGGGCCAGGCGCACATGCGGGTTGGGACAGGTCATGGTGTCTAGTCTTCCGCCTCAAGGGTCCTGCTGGACGCGGCGAGAGGCACACCGAACCAGCGCTTTAGCGGTATTTCGATGTCAGCCATCGCTGCATCCGCGCCCCGCAAGTTGCTACTTAAATCGGCGCTGTGCGGCATCCTAGAGAAGCCCCGGCAAAGCTGTCAAGGAGACTTCAGTCGATGACCACACCCCCCATGCGGCTGTTCTTCGCCCTGCCCTGCCCGGTGGAACTGGCGATGCGCATCTGCTCCTGGCGCGACAGCCTGCACCACGACGGCCAGCCCGTAGCCCAGGCCAACCTGCACCTGACCCTGGCCTTTCTCGGCTCCGTACCACGCGGCCGCAAGGCGGAATTGCGCGCCATCGGCGAACGCCTGCCACGCCAGGGCTTCAACCTGGAGCTGAACCACGTCGCGCGCCGGAACAATGGCATCCTGCACCTGGCGCCCAGCAGCGTGCCGGTTGCTCTGTACGAACTGGTGCAGGCGTTGCGCGATGGGCTGCAGGCCGGAGGATTCGAGGTCGAACATCGCCCGTTCCATCCCCATGTCACCCTCGCCCGCCACGCCCAGCACACGCCGGCCGCCACTGCTGCCTTTGTACTACCCGCCCAGGCCGTGACGCTGTTCAGCTCGGAGAACAGCCCTAGCGGCGTGCACTACCGCGCCATCGGCGAGTGGCCGCTAGATCGCGCCTGACCGCGCCGCCCATTCCTGGGCGTAATCGAGGAAGCGACGCAGGCCCGCCGTAGGGTACTTGTCGACATGCAGCGCGCGGAAGAACGTGCGCCGCAAAGGCCCCAGCGGGTTATCCAGATGCACCAGCTCGCCGCGCTCCAGCTCCGCCTGCACCACGCGCTGCGACAGGCAACCGATGCCGAAACCGCTGCCCACCAGATGCTTGATCGCTTCAGCGTTGCTCACCTCCAGAGGCGCGTTGACGCTACCCAGGCGCGGCAATACCTGTTGCTCGAACGTCACGCGGGTACCGGAACCGGACTCACGCAACACCCAGCGCGCCGCTGCCAGATCCCTCAGACCGATGCGCTCGGCCCGCGCCAAAGGGTGATCAGGCGCGACAACCAGCAGCAACTCATCGGCCATCCAGGGCGTGAGCTGGATCTGCGGATGCTGGATCGGCGCCTCGATGAAGGCCACGTCCAGCCGGAACTCGGCCAGGGCCTCGATCACCCCGCCGCTATTGGCAACCTGCAACTCCAGACGGCTTTCGGGCAGTTCGCCGAGAAAGCCGGCCATGACCTGCGGTAGCAGGTAGCCACCGATGCTGCGACTGGCACCGAGGCTCAGCTGCACCGGCGCCGACTCGAACAGGCTCTCCAGCTCTGCGCTCTGCGCCAGCAGCGCACTGGCCTTGGGGTAGAAAGCGCGGCCATTGTCGTTCAGCGCCAGGCGCTTGCCGCTTCGGTCGAACAGGCGAGTGCCGAGCGCGCGCTCCAGTTCCTGCAAAGCCTGGCTCGCGGCGGACTGCGAAAGCGCGATGCGCGCGGCCGCCTGGGTCACGTTGCCCAGTTCGGCAATCGCAGTGAAGGTCGCCAGTTGGCGAAGGGTGATGCGCGGGCCCATATTGATAAAACCGGTCAACCCAATAAGAACAATCCGTTTTTACACTAAGTACACCGGCGGCACCATGGCTTCACCTTACACAAGGAGCCTGCAATGAACGCCCCTCGCCGCCTGCCCTACTATCTCCCCGGCGCCCTGCTCTGCCTGGCTATCGCCTTCGGCTCCCGCCAGCTCATGGAAATCCCCGCGCTGCAGCACCTGGGGCTTGGCAGCCTGACCCTGGCGATTCTCATCGGTCTGCTGGCCGGAAACCTGGGGCTCGCGCGCTTCGGCAGCATTCGCCCCGGCATCGACCTGTCGCGCCAGCAGCTGCTGCGCCTGGGCGTGGTGCTCTACGGCCTGCGCCTGACCTTCCAGGACATCGCCGCCCTCGGCCCGGCAGCATTGGTCATCGACGTGTTGATGGTCGCCAGCACCCTGACCGTCGCCTGGTGGATCGGCGAACGCTGGCTCAGGCTGCCGCGCGAAAGCGCCCTGCTGATCGGCGCGGGCAGTGCCATCTGCGGAGCCGCCGCCGTCATGGCGAGCAGCCCGGTGCTCAAGGCGCGTGCCGAGCACACCGCTGTCGCGGTGGCCACCGTGGTGCTCTTCGGTACCCTGGCGATGCTGCTTCACCCGATGATCTACGCGGCGCTGCCCAATCTGTTCGGTAGCGAGCAGGCCTTCGGCGTGTTCACTGGCTCGACCATCCATGAGGTCGCCCAGGTGGTTGCCGCCGGTCGCGCCATGGATCCGGCCGCCGCCGATGCCGCGCTGATCAGCAAGATGCTGCGGGTCCTGCTGCTGGCTCCGGCCCTGCTGATCCTCGGACGCGTTGGAAGTGCCGAAGTCGCTGAACCCGGCGCACGCCGCAAGCTGCATATCCCCGGCTTCGCCGTGTTCTTCCTGCTGGTGACCGGCCTGCGCTCGCTGGGCTGGGTACCGCAAAACTGGCTGGCACCGCTGCAGCAACTGGACGACGTGATGCTCGGCATGGCGATGGCCGCCCTGGGCCTTGCCACCCGCCTGGGCGACCTGCGCAAGGAAGGCCCCAAGCCGCTGCTGCTGGGCGCCGGGTTGTTCGTGTTCCTGCTGGTGGGCGGCGGCCTGATCAATGGCGGCGTGCAATACCTCTTCCATTGATATGAAACCCATGCAGGGACGAGCAGGCTGGTTTCTGCACGAGGAACCCACGAAAAATGCCGGGCTGATGCCCGGCATTCTCTTTGCTCTTCGTAGGAGATTCTATGTCTA
>NZ_AMZB01000079.1 GCF_000313755.1 Pseudomonas nitroreducens TX1
GCCCAGCTACCTGAACAGCAAGATCACCCAGATTCCACCCGCCACCGTCGCCGCGATACTCGAGGCGATCACTACGCGAGTTGCACACGCTGATAGCTAGCTACTCTCCCCACGCAACTCAATACGACCGCAGGTTTCTATTGACAATATGCAATTCTGCTTTATCTTAACCGCGCGCTCCCCAGCTCTCGCGCGCGATCATACCTTCACGCGCTTCTCAGGTATGTGTCTGATATCATTTGCATTCATGTAAATGAGTAGGACAGGTTAGTGAAGAGGGGGGAAGCGCACTACTTCTTTGCTGTTTTCATGTTCTTTGCTGTTTTCCTGTAAATACTCTCCAATTTTAGATCTTGATAGAGCTTCTGCCTTATAAAACCTCTATCCCGCCAGTTTTCTTTATAAACAATTTTTTCATCCAGCCGAATATAGACCACACAGTCGCCCTTATCAGAAAAATAAACATTCCTATAAACGGCAAGTATTTTTCTATTTACAACAACTCTGCCGCCCTCCCGCAATACATCTCCTGGAACTGTTTGAATCTGATGCGGCGTTCGCATGAGTAGACTTTTCGCATATGGCAAAGCAGTTAAACTGTCGCGTATATGCGATTGCGCGCGAGTAATCCTTGTGAGGTGCCTCCAGGCGTAATTACTGATTGAAACATCCCCCAAGCAGCAACTAAACACTCCTTTAATTCTTGAGAATCTCGGCCAAGCCCAGTCACGCACTTCAGAGGTAGTATTTAGAGAGGGCACGGTAATACCACTCGCATTGGCTACTGGCACTCTCTGCTTATGCAACAATCGCTCAATCTCAAATCTCGATGCAGGTGTCAGCAGATGGCTTTCCGACACAGATAGAGTTTCAATTGGTGTTTTTTTATCGATCAGCTTCCAGTAAATTTTAGTTTCCGGGTCTAATCGCACCCAGATCAGAAGAACTGGCTGATTTGTTGCTCGCCACTTTTGTATATGTAACTTATCAATATTTTGTAATCGCCAGCGTTTTTTTGTCGGAGTCCACCGACCAAAACTTACGCCGGTCTTAACTTGCACTGCCACTTGCATATTAGCTGGACTAGGGAACCTTGTTTCGAATTTCAACTGAAAATCGAGAGCACCAGTCCCCTCACCTCTCATCGTCTCACGACTGGCTTCCCCATTAAATATTAGCGACAAGGCACTTGCAGCAAGACTCTCACCCGCACTTCCTTGATCAAATTCAAAGACATTCATAGCACACACCAACTAATTATCTTAGAAACAGAAAAGGTGAAAATTTACTTATCTACTCTAGGCCCCTTCTGGCCGGTTGCTTCAGCTAGTGAGAGCCAGCTACCGCCCTGTTGCAGCCGCTCACAGATGGCCTCAGCCGCCCCGCTAGAATGAGAGGCTACGCCTGCACGATTTACTTCACGGCTCGTGCCAACCGCTGACAGTGCCGGTTTCGGCATCGAACTGCACCTCCCCACCGCCCGAATCGCCGTACTTCCAAGTCGTGAAAATTTCGTTCGCCGTTTAATGATGCGTCTAACGACCGTAGGGTCGACCACCTTAGTGTCGATCGTAGGATAGGTTGCCAGGTAGTCGCGACTCCCGCTTGTGGAGGCCCTAGTCAAGACTTCTACACCTTCGGCTTCCAGGATTCCCCAGATAAATTCATTGAGACGCGAATCCTGCCCGGCCAGGGTGGCGCCTATGGTGAATTGGAGCTCACCAGCAGGCGTCAGCTTTCCAATTCGGCGTGTCCGATATTTATGCATTGGGAGGTCAGGCTTGGCCCTGAGGGCAAGCCAGCCCTTCTGATGCTGGCACCGAAAAAACTCATCGAGAATTGTGAGCAAAAGAGACATGTGGGCTTCGTCCAGTGTCGGGCTCTATGACTCAGAGAGTGGTACGGCCAGCATCACCGCTCAGGTGCAACATCCGCACTCCTGCGGGTTAAAGCCCTGAGAAAAGGTAGCTGTCCTCATGTTTTCGATACGTGATAACCGCCCCTCCCAAAGCTTGCGAGATCGGCTTGAGGAAGTCGTTTCGAGGGAGTTCGGGGAGCACTAGGAAGCGCCTCACCGGTAAGCCCAATCGCGCCTTTATGCTCTCGCCGTGAAGCAATAGCTGGCCAACAGCGGTGTAAACACTCTGTGTATCGGCAGAGGTCTTCACCTCGTATAGCTCCGTCCAGTCGGCGTGGGTTGCCGCAAGGTCGATGGCCTGGTTTTTCTGTAGATTCGCCCCACTTCCTAGAGCCTTGGCCAGCGCGGCAACAATGGCTCCATGCTCCACTACCCGCTTACCTGTCGTAGCCGGCGGCGCTACGTTCGTCTCGCCTGAGAACTCATCGAAGTACGCGGATAGGGCCATCATCGAGTCTCGTTGCGCGGCCCCGCTCTTCCCTGCACCATTTCCGCCGCTATTCCGAGCCTCGGCACTCATAGCGGCAATTCGAGTCGCTACCTCGCGGGCCTCCTGGGCGAAGGCAAAGAGCTTGTCGATCATGTCTGGCTCATTTAGGCCGGCAATCAAGATGACTCGATTCGTTTGTTTGCCATCCCGAGCATCCACGCAGTTACTGAACTGAGATAGGACGAGGTCCTTCGGCAGGCCGGCTTTGCCCTTTGTGAGCTTTCCGCGGTGAGCCAGGAAGATCTCGCCTGTTGCGTCGCGAACAAACGCGCCGGCGTAGAGCCTCGAACAGGTCTCTTTCGGGAAGTTCAGCTGCACGGCCAGTTCCAGCCAGTCAGACTCGCCTGGCGCACCAAATAGCAGGTGATTCACGTACTTGGCCGGGTCATGCCCCAGCGGTGACCAGCCGCGAACCCGATCTCCTTTGTCATGCTCAAAAAAGACGTCGCCGGTGTGATGCCCAGATGGGTATGTGAGCTCTCGCGATTCCCTGTACGGGAACCCCTTGCGCATGATCTTCGCAAACTTGGCGTTCAGCGCCGCGATGTCTGCCGGGTCGGTGATGACCTCGAATAGGTGATCTGTGCCCTCTGCGCTGCTAGGGGCAGCCTTGATCGTTGCCCGGCTCAGGATGCTATTAAAGACGCGCTGGCCAATCTCCCTGACCCCATTGCGCCAGTAGTTTTTAGCCATCGATGGAGGGATAGTCTCGAGGTAGCTGTCTCCTTCCTTGGCCGGCACCGCAAACGCGAACGGCTCGTAGTCGTCGATGATGGCAAGGAGATCGCCTTTATCGCTCTCGGGATCGGGCTCGACCGAGCCAATGCGCGCCACACCGAAGTAGTGGGGCCGCTCGCTGAGGCGGCGCTCGGTGAAGGCTTTATCAAGCAGCTTGCCCTTGTAGTAGATGACCTGCGTGCCGGGCTTGAGGATCGAGCTGTAGCGCTTGGGGAAGTGGTAGATGGCGCCTGTCTCGTCGTTCCAGATGGAGACGTCGTTTTCAGCGATAACAGCGGGCATGAGTCGGGAGTCCTTTCCTTGGCGAAGCAGCCACCCTACCGAAGCTAAAGGGGGTCTGCGCCTTCGATTACGTTGCACTCGACGCCGCCCCAAGCTCACATCGTTTGAAGGCCGCGCAGAGGTAGAGGAGTGTACTTTACAGGATTTTCTCCACCTGAAGGCCACTTGCCATCTACACCTCCTTTGAACAGAATTACTCAATACTGCCCCTTATCTTGAGATGAAAAATGCCTAGGGCCTTCTACAAATACGTCCTCCTCGCCGCAATTGTGCTATTCAGTCCGATCGCAGCGACCAAGCCTGCTGCGGTTCCTGATAAGAATTCCCAGCTTCAGGCACAGAAGGACCTCCACGAGCAAATCAGGAACGCAGAGTTAGAAGTTCAACATCTCAAAGAACAACTCAGTTACGTCACAACAAAAGTAACAATTAACGAGGCGATAGCGAACAATCAGTTGTCAATGCAAGACAAAAGGCTTGCAGACCTTGGGCTTCAAACCGCCCAACAGGCGAACTACATGGGGTCTATCTCCAACCTTTCGACGCTTGTCGGCCTTGGAATAACAGTATTAACAATCTTAGTTGCCTTTGTGACTTACATAAGCGTAAAGAACAAAGCCACCAGTGAAGCCAAGGAAGCTGCTGAACATTGGTTTCGGGATCACGGCGAGATCTTAACAGTTCGAATCCAAACCCTACATGAAGAAGCAAGTAACTTACGTAGCGAAGTTGAAAAACTTAAAGATGTATCTCAGGAAGCCATTCGTGAGATACACCAACGCAGAGACGAATTCTTCAAGGCCGCCGACGAAATTCTCCTCACAACGCGCCCCCCAGTGCCTGCCAACGTTGCCGAGCATCGAACCGATAGCCCATCCAAGCACAAACATCAAAAGACCCCCCCCCAAACAGACTCAAGCAGCGATAAGAATATAGACAAAGTCAGGAAGATTAGTGAAGAACTGGAATTCAAACCAGAATCCACCTTTACCTCAGATGAGCACTTTGCTCGTGGCCTTTCTTTGTTATCGCAAGATAGCTTCAATCCCGCACTAATAAATCTCAGGAAAGCTATCAATCTAGAGACTCACTCAGCGTCACCTAACGAGGAAAACCTCGTAAAAATGATGTTCGCACTAGCTTTGTGCTATAGCAATCTGAAGCGTAATAAATCTGAAATTTCGATATATAACGAGATTCTGGAGCGATTTAGAGACTCGCCCAACAGCAACATTATCGAATACCTCCTAATGTCCTCAATCAACAAATCTATTCGTTTATCTGAGCAGGATCGAGTCCCCGAAGCAATTGAATTAATAGACACCACCATAGCCAAATATGAGTCCAGCAGCGACACAAAAATCGCAAAATACATACCTACTCTTTATGGCGCAAAAGCCTCTATCCTTAGCAACAATAACGACCTCGGGGAAGCACTTACCATTTGCGACAATTTTGAAAGAAATTTCAAAATAGACGAATACGAAAATAGCAATCTAGAATTTTCAAGAATAAAAAACACACGCGCCTACTGCCACATACTTTTATCCAAGAAGAACTGGAGCGACACAGCCACACGCATCAACCACTTAGAGCTAGCAATAAAAACCCTTATCCAAGCTATCGCTGACAACGACTATCGGCCCGTCGTTCTGGGAAATCTTGGCTATGCTTATCACCTACTGGGCGATACTGAACGCGCCGTAAGCTTTACCACCGAATGCCTTAAGCTTGGTGGCAAAGAGACTTATGAACTACAAAAGGAAGATGCTTTAAAATATAGGCTGGCCCCTCAGGACCCCTCATATGAAGCACTACTGAAAACCACATGGGAATCGCTTTCAGGGGAAGCTGAATAATTTCATTATTTCTATGGAATTCTCCACAACTGCCTCAAGTTTGTCGTGTAACGACGGCTCAACAAGTCTCTCCGCATTCCCCAGTCCGGTTCCGTGGGTACCCCACCCGGCCGGACCGTCCCCCTTCCCCACTTCGTGTTGATGGCATCCATTACGGCCATGGCCTTTGTGGCGCGCTCGGGCTGGGTGGGCGCGAACAGGTCGCCGGTGAATTCACCAGGCTGGCGGAGATCGAGCAGCAGCACCTCGGCCTTGCTGAAGGCAAATCCTTCCCGGTAGACCAGTTCCAGGCCATCCATGGCGGCCTTGGTGATCAGTCGGGTGTCGTCGGTGGGGTACGGCAATTCGACGCTGACGCCCTTGGCGAACTTGGGTTCGTCGGGGTTGAACATGCCGGTGCGGATGCTGACCTGCACGCGCTTGCAGTACGAGCCCTGGGCGCGGAGCTTTTCGCAGGCGCGGGCGGCGTAGGTGGCTACGGCTTCGCGGATGGGTGGGAGTTCGTGCAAGCGTTTGCCGAACATCCTGGAGCAGCAGATCTCCTGCTTGGGTGGTGCGGCCTCCTCGAGCTCCAGGCAGGCGACGCCGCGCAGTTCGCGGGCGGTCTTTTCGATGACGACGTTGAACTGTTTGCGCAGAGTCCAGGCGTCGGCCTGGGCGAGATCCCAGGCGGTGTTGATACCCTGGGCGTTGAGGTGTTCTGTCATGTGACGGCCGACGCCCCAGACGTCGCTGACCTTGCAGGCCCTGAGCAGGCGATCGCGGCGGGCTGGGTCGCGCACGTCTAGTACACCGCCGGTCTGGGCTTGCCACTTTTTGGCGCCGTGGTTGGCGAGCTTTGCGAGGGTCTTGGAGGTGCCGATGCCGACGCCAACGGGGATGCCGGTGCAGCGCAATACCCGGGCGCGCATTTCTCGGCCGAGGCGCACCAGGTCGCCGGGCATGCCGGTGAGGTCGGCGAAGCATTCGTCAATGCTGTAGACCTCGACCGCCGGCGCCATCTCCTCGAGGAGGGTCATGACGCGGGCGCTCATATCGCCATAGAGGGCGTAGTTGCTGGAGAACGCCAGGATGCCCAGGCGCTCCAGCTTGTGGCGGATCTTGAAGTAGGGCTCCCCCATGGCGATGTGGGGCTTGGCATCGGCGCTGCGGGCGATGACGCAGCCGTCGTTGTTGGAGAGGACGACGATCGGTGTGCGGGCCAGGTCGGGGCGGAAGACGCGTTCGCAGCTGGCGTAGAACGAATTGCAGTCGATCAGCGCGATGGCGCGGTCAGGCATGGTCGTGGCACCGGATGGTGTAGCGCACCACTCCCCAGATCAGCAGTTCGTCCCCTTCCAGGATGTAGCGCGGTGGGTACTTGGGGTTTTCGGCGCGCAGGACGATCTGGCCGAGCTCCTTGGCCAGGCGCTTGACGGTGGGCTCGCCGTTTACGGCGGCGATAACGATGTCGCCCGGTTCTGCCTCGCGGGAGCGGTCGACCACCATGAGGTCCCCATCGTGGATGCCGGCGCGGATCATGCTGTCGCCGCCGGAACGCACCAGGTAGGTATGGGGCGCCCTCACCTGCAGGATCTCGTCCAGGGAGATCTCGCGCTCGAGGTGGTCCTGGGCGGGCGACGGGAAGCCGGCCGGCACGCGGAAGGCGAACAGGGGAAGTGGGCGACTGCGGGCCAGCAGGCGCGCGACTACGTCATGAAGCATGGGAAAGGTCCGATATACTGTATATAAATACAGTAATAGACCAAGGACGTTTCCTACAATGGGAGGGAGACAAACGGAGGGCGTGCTGATGTGCGGAAGGTACGTATCGCCAGACGAAGCTGCGATGGAGCGGTATTGGCATATCGGTGCAAGGAACTCCGGGCGGTGGATCCAGCGCATCTATAACGTTGCGCCGACCACACAGGTGCCGATGGTGTTCCTCAATGAGGCGGGAGAACAGGAGGTGATCGCAGCCCGCTGGGGGCTGATCCCGTTCTGGTGGAAGAAGGACAAGCTACCGCCGATGACCTTCAACGCACGCAGCGAGGAGGCACCGACGAAGCCGATGTGGCGGGATGCGATCCGGCACCGTCGCTGCCTGATGCCGGCGGCGGGCTGGTACGAGTGGAACGAGAAGGAGCCGGTGAAGAACAAGGCGGGCCGGACGGTGAACCAGCCCTACTATCATCATGCGCCTGGCGATAACGTCTTGGCGATCGCCGGGATCTGGTCAACCTGGTCGCCGCCGGAGGGCGAGCCGATTACCTCGTGCGCGCTGCTGACGAAGGATGCCGCCGGGCCAGTGGCGGCGATCCACCACCGGATGCCGGTGATCCTGGCGCCTGAGCAGTGGGAGTGTTGGCTGTCACCGCAGACATCCCTGGAGCTGGCCTACGACACCATTGCGTTGAGCCGGGAAGATTTTGAGGCGTACGCGGTGACTACCGACGTGGGAAACGCTCGTAATCAGGGATCCGAATTGATTGAACGGATTTCGCGCTGATTCCGGTGACGAAACGGCGATCAATACGATGGGCTTCGTAGACTACGGCGTAAGCTACGAAAACTCTACTAGTAATTTTTCTCCCAGAATTACGCCACTCAAACGTTAGAGTTTTTCGCCACTTACTTTAAACGACACAACTTAGTACGTTTTTAGATTCTCTATTTTATGCAACTGAAATTGCGACGATAAAACTGGGTAAGCTTTTCGGCACCGTCTAAAACACCTCACTATTTAGACATTGAAAAAATACGACGAAACAGGACAATTGGCCAAACGCCCAAATGACCAATTGGACAAATGGCCAGATGACGCAATAACGCAATGACAAAATGACGCAAAGCCCCGCCATCTCTGGGGTACAGCACAACCAACACCAGAGCCAACCCAGGAATACACGGTACAATATCACTGCATGGTGCAAATTTTAGGTCGTCCGCAAAGAGTGATAGCTAGAGGCCCTAAAGAGCCCCTTGCAAATGTTCTTACGGCGAATTATCTTTGCTTTGCCAAACAGCTCTTCGCCTCTTCGCTACTTGTAGCGCAGCGGATTTATTTGGCAAAAAAAAGCCCCCGGCAGTAACCGGGGGCTTCCGATAAGAGCGATCAACAGACCGTTGATCTTTAGGACCAATCGGTGATGCTGATACCCCTATCACTCGCGTGTTCAAGGTATCACAAAGCCGTTGGGTTGTCAGATAACTCAGTGGAGGTGCCTATGGGCAGACTCATTGAAGCGTTCCAGCTGGTGATCGCCATGATCAGCTTGGTGCTTCAGGTGTTACCGTTCATCAAGTAAGTCCTTACCGGCCGGGCACCTTGGGTGCCCGGCTTTTTTTCTATCCGCGCAATACCTCCTGCGCACGCTTCCACAACTGCCTGCGATCGTCGGCGCCGACCGGCACTCGGCCGGGCTGGCCGGTATTGATGATGCTGCCGATGTCGTCGAACCGGCCGACGTCCGCCAGGGAGTTCAACTTGCGATCGGCCCACCACCAGGCTGCGGACAATGCGGCGAACTCCGGCAGCTCCAGCAGCTCGGGGCGATCGAGGAGCGGCTGGCCAATGCCGGTCCCGGCGGCGCGGTAGTTGTCGCGCCCGGTCACCTGCAGCAGCCCGCGGCCGCGGTATCGCCAGCCATCACCCGAGGAGATTGAACCGTTGCCGTTGCGGGCGGCATAGGTGGTGTTGGCGATCAACTCCGGCTTGCGTGCCAACTGGTCGGCCAACGGCGTTGGGATGAACGCACCCTTTTCTGTTCGCAGGTAGCGCCCACGGGAATCCTTAGTGGCGTAGCGCGATGGCCAGACATCGGCCAGGCGCTGGGCACTGTAGTTGAGATTTTCCACCAGGCGAGTGAGGTGGACGCTTTCGTGGCCGATCTGCGCGAGGAACGCCGCTTGCCGTACCGATGAGGTAATACCGAAGCGGGTCATCGCGCGGTTGAGGTGAGAAACAAAAACGCCGGCTTGTTTGCCGGCGTTGGGGAGGATGCGCAGCAGTTGCTGCTCAGAAATATTCATAACTTCTCCAGGTTATATTTCCATTTGATTCAGGCACAGCGGGAATACAAGCTATGGTTAAGCGCCATGGCATAAAGCCATAATCGAAATCAAACATCGGTATAGAGGCGAGGACGCTATGGGATGTCAGTACGCGGGACATGCTTATTCGGAAGGAGCCGTTATTTGTATTAACAATGGCCGCTACGTTTGCAGCACCAACGAGTGGCGGAATGACGGAAACTGCGCTGCACCAGGATGGGAAAATGAAGTTGATGAGGCTCTAGGGCCGGTCATTTCGGATGTTGATGGCATTCGCCTAACTAGCCCAGGACCTAGGAGGGTTTCGCTAGTTAACTACAACGACTATATGAAAGTTAAAATTGTCACGCTAAAGGTCTATGGAAGTTCCAACCGAGAAGGAAAGTTCTACGTTGCAAAATCTTGGGGCTATGATATCTGGGTACTGAAGGAAGGCGAGGCAGGGACCACGACCATTACTAAGGTTGAAGACGCTCCAGCGGAGGGAGATCAGAGCGCAAAACAGTTCTTGGATATACAGCTCTCAGGTACCCCGTCCATTCGGAACGCCTCACCCCATTACATTTATTTATCGCTTGACTTTGCTTCGGGTAGCGAAGCGAACCTCCCGTTCCCGACCGCATTTATGAGACTAGTCGTCCCGCCGGGAAAACTTGTACATTTAGCAAATGGGGGCGAAACAGTGAAAGTATATAAATGGGGGCCTGTTACAGTTCAGGACACCTACCTACTCGGCTAGCAGAATTTCAACCTTCCATAAAAAAGCCCGCCAGTGGCGGGCTGAAACCGAGCGGAGTGATGAGCTACCTTGGGAGGAGTTCCGCTCGCATAATGTGGATGGAGCTAGGGGCGCTGATGCGGACGTCCGCCGTCTTGCCGTGGACTCTGCCGATATGGACGACGATGCCGTCGCCGCGCAGCTGGCGGATCAGGTCTTCATCGCTTGTAGCCGGGTCGACACTGAGAATGATGTCCTCGCCGCTGTCGCGCTGTAGTACCAGGTTGCCCATGACCCTTTCTCCGTGGGGTGTTGATGGGTACACCATGGCTTAGCCAGCTGGCACCGCAAGGTCGGGTATCGTGCTTGGGCAATCGCCCACAACAACCAGGGCAGCGTCCGACAAGTTCAGACGGTGAGAATCTTGAGGGTGGTGGACTTCTTGGCGGTAGCGCGCTTTGTACCGGCCTTCGCCTTGCCCCTCTTGCCGGCGTTGCACTCGACCGTTGTGCTCCAGCCGGACGCGGTAAACACCTGCTCCACGGAGTCCACCAAGTAACTGCCGTCGACGCCCGCTTTGAACCCGGAAACGCTGATCGTTCGCTCGGCGAACAGGTCTGTCCGACCGGGCATTTCCAGGCGCACGTTGGCGGTGGAGCGGTTGAACGCTGCCAGGCGTGCCCGGGCGGCCTGCTCGGCAGCGGTCTTACTGGGGTGAATGTGGCGATCGGTGTGGACAGGCGGCAGTCCGTCGGGGGCGTCTTCGTTGGGGATTTCGAGCACCTGCAGCGGGCCTTTGGTCTTGTCCTGATAGCGGGTGCGGACGGCCTTCTGCGCGCTGCGATCATCGAAACGGAACTGGAAGCGGGAAACGTCCGCCCGGCGCAAAGCGACCTCCCCCAGTGCTCTGCCGCTGGCCGTCTGACCGTACTGGCGAGGCAACACCAGGAGCTTGCCGTCGGCCACCTTGGCGGTGCAGTCGAACTGCCGGGCCAGGCGGGTAATGAAGTGAAAGTCCGATTCCTTGAGCTGGTCGGCCCGGGGCACGCTGGTGGTCACCGGGCACTCGGGCTGCCAGCCGTTGCGCACAGCGACGTCGGCCACTATGCGGGCCAGGCTTACCGCTTCCCAACTGCCGCTGCGCGCCGCCTTGCCGGTGCCACGCATATCACTGGCGCGGCCACGAATCACGATGGCATCCGGCGGGCCGGCAAACTCCACTGTATCAACGGTGAAGGCGCCCAGACGTGCCAGTGCCTGCCCTTGATAGCCCAGTAGCACCTCGAGGCGCGCGCCTTTTCGCGGCAGCGTGACAGCGCCGTCACGGTCATCGATGCGCAACTCGAACTCGTCGGACTCCATGCCGACCTTGTCCACGGTGCGTAACAGCAGGAGGCGGTCGTTGATAAGGGCCGTAATGTCGCTCCCATCAGCGACTATCTGGAATTCAGGTTTCATCGTGCTCCCTCATAAAAAATCCCCACTTAAGTGGGGATTTTGGTAGGGCTAGAACTCGCCAGGCCGATGTCTGCCTAAAGGTCCTTTCCACTCAATTTTGGAACCGCGAAGGTAACGAAGAAGTAGTCGCTTTCAGGCCCCCTTGTCCGGTTAACTTTTGCCATACGGGTATCTCTCGGCAAGGCATTCAAAACTTGTTGCGCGGAGGATTTACCCTTCATGTAACTATCGGCACCCTCAAACATATAGAGGGTCACTTGGCCAGTGCTCATGCCGACGCGCTGATACTTGAAGATTTCATCTGACAGACCAACAGGGTTCTCGGCATAGGAGCGGACGACGTCAAATTCCGTGTCCCTATCTTTTAGCAATATAGCCATATACTTCTCGCTCAATAATCCAATGAGCTTGTAGTAAGCATCGGACGAATAGGGGGAAGTCAGAACAACGGATTCCAGCTTGGAACTCTCGAATATCAAGCTTAGAAAATATTTATCGCCGGCAAAATCTACTTGCTCCAGACATTTGGCGTCGGCATGAAGCGATTTCGAACAGTCATAGAACCCACTCTCACTGGTGAACGTGCTCTTCGCCGCACCGTACTTATAGCCTTGAAACAGAGTCACGTCATCTGCAGAAGCGTTTAGCCCCACGAGCAGAAGAACCGCCCCCAAAATTACGTTACGCATTCAACTTCCTTATAGATGAACATCTGGATGAGCATAGAAACAACTCTGATTCAATCCCACAACCGCAGATTCTGGCTGGGTGAATCTGCGACTTCAGGCAAGGTTATCAGAAGCCCCACCCGAAACGGTTGCGGCTCCATGGCCAAGCCAGGATTTGCGTTCAGCACCGCTTCCACGGTGCCGTTGAGGTGGCCGTAATAGTGATGACAGAGGGCGTCGAGGATGTCGCCGTCAGACGTTCGGCAGGTCTTCGCCATAGCGGATGAACTCCAGGGTGAAGGTCTGTTTGCGGGGAATGCCGCCGCGCAGCAAGGCGCCCTGCTCCTCCTCGAGGCGCGCGAGGCACCAGAGGCCCAGGACCTGACCGTAGCCGGTGGTGAGGTTCAGGGGCTGCAGTTGGGCGCCGATGGTGCGCAGGGTGTCGAGCTGGGCGAGGCCGCCGCGCCAGTTGGGGAAAATGGCGCCTTTGAGGCTGATACGCTCCTCGCCCAGGCCAGGGGACTGTTGTGCCGGCCGGCGTGTAAGCCGTTCCTGCGAGGCCCAGCGGAACTCCGTTTGCCGGGTGAGCTGGTCGAACGCGGCGGTGTCCAGGTTGAAGTAGAACGGCGCGCTGTTGGCGGCCAGGGGCTGAAGGATCAGCAGGTGCGAGAACGGCTTCACCGCCTCCGGCGCCGGCGTGAGGTCCGGCGCGAAGGCCGTGGTGGGCAGGATGCCCGACAGGGCCGGGCTGAGGCTGCCGGCCACGCGGTTGACGGCGGCCGCGGCGCGGCCGGTTTGCTCGCCCAGCTGGCCCAAGCGCTCATCGATGCCGCTGAGTACCCGGGATGTGCGGTTGTAGATCGAGGCGACGTCGTTGGCGCGCTGCTGGGCGGCACTGATGCCGCCCATGATGCGGCGTAGCTGTTCGGACACGCCATCCGGTACACCCGGCAGCACGTCCAGTTCGCCAACGGCCCCGGCGATGTCGCTGATAGCGCCGTTGACGGGGCTGAGCATGCCATCCAAGGAGCGGCGCCCGGCTTCGCTCGCGCAGGCAATGTGCGTCATGCCGCTTTGCAGCAGGTCCAGGTAGGCCATGGGGTCCTCGGTTACAGGTTGGGGGCGTCGTAGAGGCTGTCGGACTGTTGCCGGGCCTGGGCGTCAGCCTGCAGGCGTTGCAGGTAGGGCATCAGCTGGTTGGCCAGCTCGTGCGGATCCTTCACGTCGCCTTGCACGGTGACGGCCACATGAGGTGCGAAGGTATTGCTCTTCTCGATGACGGTCGGCCTGGCGGCCTTGTCCGGCTCCACCGGCTTGACCAGCAGCGGCGCCGGCTGGCGAGGTTGTGCCGCAGCCATGGCGCGCGCGACTTCGCCGAGGGGGCGCTCGGACTCCGGCCGGTTGGCCAGCAACGAAACAGGAGCCGGCAATGGTTTCTCATCCTCGCCAAACAGCCCCAGGCCTATGCGCTTGCCCAGCTCACCGCCACCCCAAGCACCCAAGGCGCCGCCGATGATGCCGCCGAGGGCGGTGCCGATGATGGGGACGACCGAGCCGATAGCCGCACCCGCAGCCGCACCGGCCAGAGTCCCGGCCAAGGTGCCACCTGCCTCGCCATAACCTGAGGCCTTTTCGTTCTGGGTTTTCGCGTTGGCGTAGGTATCCAGCGCAATCAGTCCGCCTCCGACCACCGCCAGTGCAGCACTCCCTTTTAGGCCTGCCGCCGCACCACGGCCCATGCGGGCGAGCCGCCCGACCTTGCCGAGACCACCAGTAGCGGCGCCGCCCCTGCTGCCGAGCAGGTCCCCTGCTCCGCCGGCCAGGCCACCGACGGGCCAGTTGGTGACGAACACCGGCTGGGCCTGGCCGGCGCCGGTGAGCCCGCCGGTGATGGTATCCAGCACTCCGGGCAAGGCACCACCGCGCCCGGCTCTGCTGCGCAGGCCACCCATGCCCAGTGTGCTGCGGGCGATGTTGAACATACCGCGCCCCACCTTGATGGCACCCAGGGCGGTGAACAGCGCCGAGATACCTACGGCAGCTGCGGCGCCGCCCAGGGCGATCTGCGGGGCCTTATCGGCGATGCCAGCCAGGCTGTTGAACAGCTTGGTCAGGTTGTCCGCGACGGCATCGGTCAGTGGCCGGATGGCGCTGCCGATTTTCTCCATGGAGGCTTCCATGCTCGCCGCCACGGTGCCCCATTTGGCTTTGGAGACTTCGCGCGCGCGCTCGGCGTCCTGGGCGATTTTCTTTTCGCCGTCGGTCTGGGCAATGGTCTGCAGGTTGGCTTTGATGTCCGCGCCGTACTTGATCTGCGCGAGCAAGCCGGCGCTTGCCGACTTGTCGCTGACGATCTGCGACAGGCCCGCGCCCTCGAGGAGTGCGGCGAATGCCTGCGCCTCTTCTGCGCTGCCATCCTTGGCGGCCTTGATCTGGGCTTTCAGGCTGGCCATCTGCTTGGCCTGGGCTGGGTCCTTACGGGCAATGAGCTGGTCGGTGAGCAGGATGAACGCCTCTACCGGGTTGGCAGCCTTGCCGCTTTTCTGCGCGGCTATCAGGCTGCTGGCCAGGTCATAGCCTTCCTTGGCGAAGCGTTCCTGGCTGGTGCCGCTGATGACGGCATTTAACAGGTTGTCCATGTTGGTCGCGGCGGCGGCCGCGTCCTGTGTCTGGGCGTACTGCGATTGCAGGCTGGCCCCGAGGAAGCGTACAGCCTCCGGCCCTTGCATGCCCAGCTTGCGGATGGTGCCGAGCAGGCTGGGCAGGTACCGCGCCATTTCCTTCGGGCCGAATGCGCCGATGTCGCCGGCGGCTGCTACCTGGCCCATGGCGGCAGTCATCGCGGCCTTGCCTTTGATGCCGGTATGCTGAAGGCCGGAAACCAGGGTGGCGATGGTTTGGGCTTCCATGCCCTGCCCGTCCATCAGGTCGGCGATCAACGGCGCGTAGTCCACCGATTCCTGCCAGTCGATACCCTTCTCGATCAGCCCGCCCACGGCCTGGGCAAGTGCCTGCTGGCTCATTCCCTTGTCGGTGGCGACCCGGCTGATCTGCGCGGCCATCTGCTTTTCACTGTCCTCGCCAGCGATGTGCGCCCAAGTGGCCATCTGGCGGATCTGCGCTTGGTAGTCGCCGGCCACCTTGGTCGGCATGGCCAGCGCGCCGGCGGTAGCCATGGCAATGCCGGCGCCGCGCTTCATGCTGCCCAGGCCTTCGGCGACCTGCGTACGGCCCAGGGCCTTGAGCTCGGCGCCGCGCGCCTGGCGGTCCAGCGTCTGGTAGGCACGAGCCAGGTTGCGCACCTCAACGCCCTGCTCCTTCAGGACGCTCAGGTTGGTTTCCAGCTTGCCGCGCAGTTTGTCCGCACCCTCGGCGCCGGTGTCGTGGGCCTTCTTCCACTCCTTCTGTAGGCGCATGGTTTCGCCGACGGTGCTCTGGAGGATCCGGGCCTTGCTGGCGGTGGCTTGCAGGCCCTTGATACGTCCCTCCACCGTGTTGAAGGCTGCCCCTACGGTCGAGCTGACAGCGCCACCGATGACCAGGCCGAGGGAGAGTTTGCTGCTCATGGCACCTCCCAAATTGGGAATTTTCTGATTGAATGGCATTAGTGAGCGCTCTAATCTCTCCCAAAACGGGAGGACTGGCGCCAATGCGGGTCATTGCAAAAAGCACGTTGGTGAAATTCTGGGAGGAGCCCGGGCAAGAGGATGCCAAGGGACCTCTGGAAAGCTGGTACGAGACGGCGGTGAAAGCTCAGTGGAAGACGCCGCAGGACGTGAAGAACCAGTTTCGTAACGCGAGCATCTGCGGCAACAACCGCGTGGTGTTCAACATCGGCGGCAACAAGTACCGCCTGATTGCCGAAATGCAGTACCGCTGCGGTATCGCGTGGGTGAAGTTCGTGGGGAACCACGCACGGTACGACCAGATAAATGCGGAGACAGTGAATGACTATTAAGCCGATCCGAAATGACGACGATCTGCAGGCCGCCTTCCAACGTCTGGAAAGTATTTTTCAGGCGCCGGAAGGAACGCCGGAGGCCGACGAGATGGAGGTGCTGGTGACGCTGATCGAGGCGTATGAGAACAAGCACTATCCAATCGGCCCGGCCGATCCAGTCGAGGCCATCAAATTCCGTATGGAACAACAGGGACTGACTCCGCGCGACCTGGAGAAATACATCGGCTCCAGCGGACGAGTTTCAGAGGTGCTGAACCGTAAACGGGCGCTCAGCCTGAGTATGATTGTCCGCCTGCACCAAGGGCTACGGATTCCTTACGAGAGCTTGTTGCCCGATGAAGTCGAACCGGTTGGGAGCAGCCGACCGGGAGGACCGGAGGCGGCACAGTTCACTGAGGACCTGCTCTCCTCCGTCCGGGAAATGGCGACCAGCCTGAAGCAACAGGGCCTGCCCCGCAAAGCCGAACGAGTAGCAGCCTCGCAGCGAAAGTGATGCAACTCAATCACTCAGCCACCACGCCAGCTCAATAAACGGCATGCCTTCCAGCTCGGCGGCGGAGAAGTGAAGCTCCGCCGCCGCGCGTTTGGCCGCGCATTTATGGATTGCGGGGTGGTACCCCGTCGTCCTGCACCAGGCGAAAGTAGGCGGCCTGCAGGCGCTGGTAGTCAGTGAGCTTGAGCGCTTCCAGTTCACTGCGGCCGACCTGGGCGAGGGATGCGAACAGCTGGAGTTCGCGGTCGTCATCATCACCGCTGTTGCGCGTCGCGGCGCGGATGTCGCGCACGGTGGGCGAGCGCAGGGTCAGGGTGTCTTGCTGCACGCCGTTGAACTCGGCAGGACGGGAGAGTTTGACGGTGGCGCCGTCGTCGGTGACCGACAACCAGGCCGGCAGGGTTTTCAGTTCGCTCATGATGGTCCTCACAGGCCCAGGTCAGCACGAACGGCGGCCAGCTGGTCGACGCCGTTGATGTTGCGCACGCAGTTCACCGGGTCGATTTCGAACATCACCCGGCCGCCCACTTCCAGCTTGTAGTAGCTGGCGGCGATGGCGAATTTGAACTCGGCCTCCCCGCCCGGCTTCCACTCGCCTGGGTCGACTTCCTTGAGCAGCCCGCGCAGGGTGCAGACAACGGCAGTGGTGATGCCCTTCTGCCCTTTGAAGGATCCACGGAACGTGGCGTTGAAGGCCGTCTGATCGGCCAGGCCGAATAACTTCAGCGCCTCGCGACGCACACCCTTGGCGGAGAACGATGCCTCCAGCTTTTCCAGACCCTGATCCATTTCAATGGGGGCGTCCATGCCGCCGGCGCGGTACTCCTCGGTTTTTACGGTGAGCTTGGGCAGCGAGAGGCTTGGCACGTCGCCGGCGAAGCTAACACCGTCGACGAACAGATTCGTGTTGTAGAGCGTTTGCGGAACCATGCGGGTTACTCCTCATGTCAGGCGGCGGCGAGCACTTCGGTCAGCCACTGGTCGGTGACTTCGACGCGGAAGATGGGGTTTTCAGCCGGGGGGACGTCGGTGAAGCGGATGTTCCAATACACCTTGCCCTGGGCCAGTTGGCTGGTGGTGTTGAGCTGCGGATCCGGATAGACCTCGAAGTCGATCACCGCGCCCTGATTCTTCAGGTCGCGCATGAAGGCCTCGAGGCCTTCGGTGACGTCCTTGACGTAGGTGCGGGTGATGCTGCGGTCCACCGCCCATTTGTGCCCGGCGAGGATGGCGTCCATGACCATATCCAGGGTGCGCACGCGGGTCACGAAGGTCCATTTCGGGTCGCTGGATAGCGTGCGGTTGCCCCACAGCCGGTAGCCGCCGTCGCGGATGATGGTGGTGATGTTGGCGTTGTTGAGCAGGTTGGCGCGACAGGTGTCGTCGCCGTCCAGGAACTCCACCGGGCGCACGGTGCCGGTAATGCCGACGAATTCCTTGTTCGAGGGCGACGCCCAGAAGCCGTATTGGCTGTCGGTCCAGGCGAACAGGCCGGCAACCCAGGCCGAGGCTGGGGCGTCCACGGTGGCACTGGTGGCGGTGTCCCAATACTGCACGCCGGGGTCTACCAGGTAGACCCGTTTGCTGCCGAAGGTTTTGGCGTAGGTGGTGGCAGCGGCATCGGTGGTGCCTGGGCCATCGACGATGGCGATTGCCCGCAGCTTGTCGGCCAATCCTTCCATGGCGGTGGCCACGGCGGCAGTGGAGGAATGCCCCGGCGCCACGATCAGCCGGGGCTGGGCGTTGAAACGTGGTTTGCCATCGAGCAGCGCCTGCAGGCCGGTGCGTTTGCCGTTGATGTCCACCCCGCCGATCACCGCGGACGTCTGGGTGGCAGGCGTGGCGTTCTTCGCCACGCCGACGGCGACGATGACGGCCGTGGTGCGCTGGTAGATGGCCTGACAGGACTTGAAGATGGCCGAGCTGGTGCCGAACGCGGCGGCGGCTTCGCGTTCGTTGGTGATCAGTACCGGCTCGTCAACCTGGGCCGTGATGTTCGCGCCGGGGGTAAAGGTGTCGACCAGGCCGATGATGGAGGACGACGGCAACGCGATGGTGCGCACGCCGGTGTCGATGCTGGTCACGGTGACGCCGTGAAAGAAGCTCATGGGGTTCTCCAGACGTAAAAAAACCGCCGGGTGGCGGTGGGTTCGGGTGAGGGTCGATCAGTTATTGCCGAGGTCGAGCAGAGCGGCGACGTCGGGGTTCTGTTGCAGGAAGGCGGAGAGCTTTGCCACGGGATCCGCTGCGGCCTCGGGGGTGGGCTTGTTGACCAGCTCCCACGCGACGCCGTTGAAGCGTGGCCACTTGTCGTCGGGCCAGTGCTCGAGCGGGGCCACCTCGGTACAGCGCGCCGGCAGCAGGTAGACGCCGGTCTCCAACGGCGATTCATCGGCCTCGGCTTGCCCGGCATACAGCCCGGCGGTGTCGTATTGGTAAACCAGCATGGTCAGACCTCAATACTTGATGCACATGAGCAGCGCGAGGTTACGGGGTCGGGTTTCTGCGCTGCCCGTGGCGGTGATGGTGATGGTGTGGGTGTGGGTTCCATTACTGGTGATGCTCAGCGGGTGACTGTGCTCACCGGAGCTACCGACTGAAACGCCGTGGGCGTGCTCGCCTGCTATGCCAATGCCGACGTTGTGGGCATGCGAACCCGCGCCGCCGATGCCGATGTTGTGGCTGTGAGCCCCGGCGACTGATGTTGGACTGGTGCTGCCCAGTGATTGCATAACGGAGTTGCCGCCGCCGGAACCCTGGCCGATACCGGGCGATCCGGCGGAGGCATGCTGGTGATTGCCCTGCGTGTCGGCCCAGGCGGCGTGGGAGTGGTCTCCCTGGGTGTCAGTCCAGGCGCTGTGGTTGTGGTTTCCGGCGCCGGCGGAGCTGGCGGCGTGGTTGTGGGAGCCTCCGGCATTGGCGGTGCCGTTGTGGTTGTGGCTGCCACTGCTGGCGGCGTCGGCGGCGTGACCGTGACTTTGTATTGCGCAGGCCTGCACGCTGCCGAAAACGCGACCACCATCAAGGCCTCGGCCGTCGTCCCAGCCGCGAATGATTTCGCCGCGCAGGTCGGGCAGGTTGAACGTTGTGAAGCCGTCGCCGGCACCGTATTGGGTACCGATCGCGGCGAAGAGCTCCGCGTAGGCCGCGCGACTGATTGCAGCGCCGTTGGCTTTCAACCACCCGGTCGGTGCTGTGCTTCGTGCGAAGCTGGCTATCAGGCCAGCGGGCGCCAATTGCTTGGCTTCAGCCTTGCTGAAGATCTCCAGGTTCTCGCGCGCCTTGGCCTTGTCGTTGACGTCGGCGAGGTTGGCCATGCGCTCCAGCGGGGCGGCAGCGCTGCCGGCGGGCTCGTTGTTGACCAGGGTGATGCGGCTGCCGGCGGCGTAGCTTTTGCCGAGCTTGAGGCGGGTGGGCAGCTGGGCGTCGGGTTGCCAGTCGTCCGCCCCGCTGCCGCGATCCTTACGCAAGCCTTCGATGTAGACGGCCAGGCCATAGGTGGTGGTGACGCTGAGGTCGACGGTGGTCTGCCCGGCCGCCAGGGTCTGGCGTTCGGCGATTGTGTCGACTGTGACGTTGATTTCGCCAAGGTCTTTCCATTCGTAGTCGCCGTCGGCGTTGGATTTCTTGCCCAGGATTTGGGTGACGGTGCCGCCGGGGATGATCTGCGCGGCGGTAATGTTGGTTGTGACCCAAAGCTGAGAAGCCATGGCGACGCCGGGGTCCACCTGCACGGTCACGATGTCGGCGTTGCTGACGGTGAAGTCCAGCCGGATCACCACATCGGAGAACGCCCCTTCGGCAGCCGTGGGCTTATAGGTGTCCGGAAGGTTGCCGACAGCGAACAGTGTGCCGTTGCTGTCGAAGACGCCGACCTCGCGCAGCGTCCACCCGCCTGAACTGGCGGGGATGACAAGTTCGGCGGTGAAGCGCTTGCTGTCGCTTGGCGTCTGATAGACGCGGTTGATAGCCGCGCGGAAGCGCTCGCGCACCAGGCCGGTGTCGGTTTCCTTAGGTGCTGTGGCCTTGCCGTTGCCATCGCCCACGGCCATGTGGGTCAGGTTGATGGGCACCCGCAGTGACTCGGCCCGGGCAAGCGCGTTGAGCCCCTTGAGGGTGTGAATCGACTTGTACGCCATGGGTTACCCCCTGTTTACGCCCACACGCGCCACGGCGTTTCCGGTTGATGCACGGTGATGGACGGCGGCCAGGCGATGGGCTGCTCGGTGCGCAGGTTGGCGTGGTAGCCGGGCAGGGCCTTGGGCGCGGATTCTGGAGTGACGCCTTCCTCGTACCAGATGCCGAGGATGTCGAGGGCGACGCCCTCGGCCGGGGCGAGCTGGTCTTCCTCGGTGAGGGTGGCGAGGCCGAGCTCGGTCAGGACCAGGCGCAGGGTGGGTTCGTCGGTGGCAGAAATGTAGTGGTCCATTTTGACGGTACTCATGCGGTGAGGGCTTGGAGTTCGGCGTCGGTGAGGCGGCGCGGGTAGTAGCGGATGTTGCGGATATGGCCGTTGAACAGCTGCGATGAGCCTGAGAGTGAGCCGAGGTTGAGCTTGGTGATGGGGCCGGGCTGGACGGCCGGGGCGCCGGGCGCCGTCAAAACGCCGTTGACCGCCCCGCGCGCGTCCTTGGCGGCGTAGGCCAGGGCGCCCTTGTAGGTCTTTTCGGCCTCTGGCGCGATGCCCGTTACCGGGAGCACTGAGAGGTCGTTGCCGCCGGAGCCCAGGCCGCCGCCTCGCACGGCGGTGGCGGTGAGCTGCAGGGCGAAAATGCGTTCGGCGACGCCGGCGGAGGTCAGTGACGCGGCAACGATCCCGGCGTTGCCCGTAGGGACCATGGACGGTCTGGCCTCGACGTAGAGCGTGCCGGC
Source organism: Pseudomonas nitroreducens TX1 (assembly GCF_000313755.1). Lineage (GTDB taxonomy): Bacteria > Pseudomonadota > Gammaproteobacteria > Pseudomonadales > Pseudomonadaceae > Pseudomonas > Pseudomonas nitroreducens_A. The sequence goes on from NZ_AMZB01000079.1 coordinate 21,490, forward strand.
TACTGGGTTGAACCAGGGGGCGGTGTTGCCGACGTAGGCGATGTCGGCGGCGCGGGTGACTTGCGCTGTGGTCGTGGGAATGTAGCTGGTAGGAAACACCCCGGTTTCAAGTTGCCCGCCCCAGACTGCAAACGATTTTGCGGTGGTGTCCCCGGCGTAGATGCAGACGTTGTGACCGGGTGTCGCGGGATTATCGACGGGGGCGGTGATACTCACTCGATAAGTGCCATCGTCGCTGACCTTGCTGATGAATCCAGTTGCCCCACTGCTGCGGATGATCCTGTTGTTGATCAGATCGAAATCGACGTAGTACGTCGCGGCATAACTGGTCCCACTCAGTTGCAGGCGCAATTGACCATTTCCGGTGATGGCGCGCGCCTCAACCGACCAGACCTGTTGTCCAGCATTTGTGGATGCGTTGGTGCGGTAGACGCCGCTCGATGCCGGACCGCTCATGATGAGAACTCGTGCGACTGCTTGGCCGTCGGGAGCCATGCCGGGCGCTTCATCCCAAGTGGCGCCGGCATTGAGGTTCATCAGAGTCAGGTTTCCAGAATTGAGGAAGGTGTTGGTGCGTTGTTCCTCGATCAGAAGGCCGCGCAACTGGTGGGTGAGCCGGTCGTAATCAAAGCGCGGTTCATTGGCCGGGACGGACTCCAGCAGGCCCATGGCGTTGAAGCGCCATGCTGAACTGTTACGGCTGAGGGTGATGAGGTCGGCAAAGTTCTTCTGAGTCAGGGCCATGATGGTGCTCCGTGGTGTGTGGCGTCAGGCTGCCGCGCGCAGCGGCAGAACGAATTCGTTGAGGACCAGTGGCAGCGGGTAGAGGACGTCGGTGGCGGCCTGGCTGGCGTAATAGTCAGTGAGGAAATCCAGCATCAGGGAGGCGGCGAGATCGCGCCAATCGGTGGACGTCGGCGCGTGGCTGCCGGAACGCCGCCGCAGCTCGTCCACTAAAGGGCGCACCAGCGGCCGGCAGAGCGCGCGGCTGATCACTGGCGCACCTCGACGCTGGCGGCGCGGCACTCGATGCACTCGACCTGCAGCACATCGCCGGCTAGCAGGCTGAGTTCGCGGGCAATATGGGCTTGGTCGAACGTCAGGCCGTCATAGCTGTGGAACTGCCCATCGCCGCCCTTGAGGCTGACCACGACACGGCCGGGGCCGAGCTCGCCGCGGATGAAGAGTTGCACGTCGCCGGTGGCAGGTATGTTCACGGTCCAGCGGCTGGTCTGCTGGTTGGTCAATGCGAGCAGGATGGTCATGGGGGCTCCTTCAGAAGGTGCTCAGCTCCACGCGGCGCCAGGTATTCGCGGCGATAGCAACGTAGAGGTGGGTGTCGCTGATGGCGAAGTCGCCCAGTGCGCCCGTCGCCGTAGCCTTGGCCGGCACACCGACCAGGCGGGTACCGTCACCGGTGACGTACTCCAGTGTTTCGCCCACAACGTTGTAGGTGCCCATGACGCGTGGAGACGGGTCGGTATCGACGCTGTAGCGGCCGGCGATGAAGTCGAGTGCCAAGGTTTCGGTCAGAAGCTGGGGCACGGGGCCGATGAAATCGAGCGCCAGGCTTGGGCCGCTTCCGGCGGCGCTGGTGTGGGCGCTGTACCAGCTGGAGCGGTTGCCGTGGGTTTCGTCAGCCAGCACGCGAACGATGCCGCCATCGGGTACGTTCCAGGCGGCGCCATGTGCGGCGGCATAGCTGTCGGCGATCTGCCCTACCCGTGCGACTTCTGCGGCCGTTTCGGCAGCCTGGCGACTGGTCAGCGCGGCGAGCGCCGAAGCCTCGGCGGCCGCTACTGACTCGGCGACGTCGTTGCACTGGATCCGCACGGTGAAGCTGCGGCCAGGCGCGGTGACCTTCAGGTCGTACAGACCATTGGGCGCGGCGAACTGGAGCAGGCCGTCGGCGTCGGCACTGAAGGGATTGGCCAGCGCAGTCCCTGCGGCGGTTTTCAAGCCGGTGGCGAGCGTGGTGGTGGCGGCCAGGTACAGGGTGGCCACCGCCCCGGGCAGCAGGTCGCCGGCGGCGTTCTGCGCGAAGTAGTTTTTCAGTTCCATGGGGGCCTCAGGCGGTTATGGGTGCGTCCAGCGGCAGGGCGAGCTCGCTCAGGACCAGCCGCGGCGGTTCGAAACCGCCGATGCAGATGTTGCTGCCGACGCCGGCGACCACGGCGACGTAGGCGCGGGTTGAGCTGGTGACGGTGAGCAGGACTGTTTCCAGGTGCGAGCGCAGGTTCTTGGTGTTCTCGACCACAGCGAGGACACGAGCCAGGTCGGCTTTGGTCATCGGCGTCTGGTCGATGTCCAGCAGTAACCGAAAGGTGTACGGGGCGCCGGCGGGCGTCTGGTTGAACCACTCCTGGATACGCGCCGGCACGCCAAGGGCGCCCAGCGCACGCATGACGGCACCGAGCGTGCCCTTGATGCGCTGCACCGACAGGGCGGCGGTTACCGTGTCGCGCTTCTGCCGCTCGGTCCAACTGTCCTCCCAGTCATCGACGGACCAGGCCCAGGCGAGCCAGGGCAGCAGGTTCAGCGGGCAGGTTTCAGGGTTCCACAGGCTGCGCAGCAGCACGGGCAGGTCCATGGCCTTGGCGCCGATCAGGTCCAGGGCGCGTTCGAGTTGCGTGGAATTGTGCGGCAGCAGGCTAGACATCGGTTGTACCTGCAACGGTCAGGTTGATGGCGGTGCAGTAGCTGGCCTCCCCCGCGCTGATGGCCAGGTTCTTGGCCGGGCTGGAGAGGTTGACGCGCTGCACGCCGGGTTGGTGCAGGGCGTGGTAGACGCCCGATAGTGTGATGTCCCTGTCCAGGGCATGCTGCTCCTGGGTGTAGGCTTCGATCGCTGAGCGCGCAGCGGCATGCACGACGGCGGAGTCCGGCCCGGGCAGCATGACCAGCTCGGCGGTGATGACGTAGGACACGATGCTGGCCGACTGCACGGTGACGCGATCGGTCAGCGGCCGCACATGCTCGGCATTGAGCGCGGCGGCAACCTGCGCCAACAGTGCTTCGCTGGCCTTGCCATTGCCCTCGCGGCTAAGGACGTAGACGGTGACGCTGCCGGGAGTTGGGCTGACAGCACTGATGTCGGCGACATCGGCCGCAGCGCCCAGGCCGTGGAAAACGTAGGAGGCGGTGCTGCCGGCGGTGGTGTAGCCCTCGAAAGAAAGCTGGATGCGACGGCGGAAATCCGGGTCGGATTCGTAGACCGGGGCACGCGGCGGTACCGCCTGGCTGTCACCAGGGTCGATGAGCAGTCGCGCGACGTTGTAGCCAGCGCCGATCTGGTCGAGGTCTCCGTTCACCGCGTAGGCGAGCATGACACCGCGGGCGGCATCGTTGACGCGGGCGCGCAACAGCAGCTCGCGGTAAGCCACCACCTCGAGCAGCTTGACGATTGGGTCCGACTCGAGCGGGGCTGTCCAGCCCTCCCCCATGGCCCGGCGAAAATCGCTGAGCTGCTGCTGGTAGATGGTTTCGTAATCCAGCGGTTCGATCAGGGGTGGCGCGGGCAGCGTGGAGAGGTCAATGCTGCTCATGTGGTGAGCTCCAGGGTGAGGGCATCGCCCAGGTAGGTGCCGCTGAGCTGGAAGGTGACCCGCCCACCGAGCACAGACAGGACACGCACGCTGGTCAGCGCCAGGCGCGGTTCCCAGCGGCCGAGGGCGCGGGCGACTTCAGCCTGTACGGCGCTTTTCCAGCCTTCGGTCACGGGCAGGTCGACCATGCGGCGCAGTTGGCTGCCGTACTCGGGGCGCATGCGCCGGCTACCCAGCGGGGTGGTGAGGATGTCTTCGATGGATTGCCGCAGGTGGCCAACGCCATCCAGCGGCTGGCCGGTGTGGCGGTTGGCGCCGATCATGCTGGGTTACTCGAGGGGTTCGAATTCAGGGCTCTGTTGCAGGTATTCGAGCCAGGCTGGGTCACTGGTGGCGATTTCGCTGTCCACCACCGGGGCGGTGCGGCCGTCCTCGAGGACCAGAGTGCGCGACAGGTAACGGGTGTCGCGGAAGCGCCTGGCGGGAGGGCCGGGTTCTGTCAGTGCTACCGGTGCGCCCTCTCCTGCTGGTTGCTCTGCTGGCACGGCGGTGGGTTCGGCGGGAGTGTCGGTGCGTTGTTTGCTCATGGGTGGACCTCGCAGAAAAAAGGCGCGCTTTCGCGGGCCTGGGTCAGTGGCTGTGATGGTTGCTGTTGCCGCTGGTGTCGAGAATGCTGCCGGCGCTGGTGATGTTGCCGGTGGCGTGGAGCGTGCCCTTGACCGTGACGGCGCCCTGCAGGTTGATTTGCCCGGCGGTGACGGTGACCGTGGGGGACTGCACGTTGGCTGCGTCGTCGGTGAGGGTGGCGACCGTTCCGCCCACCTGCACGCTGACCGTGCCGGTGGGGAGGCTGATGCTGTAGCTGTGGGCCTGCCAGTCGTAGACCAGGGCGCCGCCGTCTTCGAAGCGCCAGACCTCGACGTGCCCACGGTTGTCGGCCGGTGCGCCGGCATCGCCGAACAGCCCGGGAACGAAGGTGCCCGCCTCCGCTACACCGGAGGGGCTGATCAGCACACCCTGCTCGCCCAGGGTCGGCGCGCGCCAGTGTCGGGCGGCGCCGGCGGCCTGGGAATGCCAGCGGACCCAGGCACTGGTCCACTCACCATCGGTGACGCGCACGCGGGCGCCGGCAAGGTCCACCGCAGCGACCACGCACGGCATGATCAGGGCGGCGAGCATGCGGTCGTGTTCGGCGGTGGCGTAGCTCATGGCAGACCCTCCGCAGGTACGTACTTCGGTTCGTTGCCGGGGCCGGTTTCGGGGTCCAGGCCGATCATCAGCGTGTAGCCGGATTCGTCCGGCCAGGGCCATTGCTCCTCGCCCAGGTAAAGGGTCTGGGTCCACTCGACGCGCCAGACCAGGTAGTTATCAAGCTCGGGGCGGCTGTAGTCCTGTTCGGCGCTAGTGAACAGCGCTGGATCCACGGCGAGCCCCCAGGTCTGGGCGCGTAACAGGATGGATAGCTGGGTGCTCAGGTGCGCGGCCTGACGGGTGGCATCCTGCTGTTCCGGCGCGACGACGATGCGGGCCTCGCAGCGGCAATCGAGGGCAACTTCCCCAGTGCCGGGATCCGGGCCGGGCTCGAACTCGGCGATTTCCAGCAGCACGGACGGCAGCGCCAGCGCATCGCCCACCCGTGGCCAGAAGCGAACCCGTTGCGCGCCGGCCAGGTGCTCGGCGATATGCTGCTCCACGGCGGCGTAGAAGGCGTCGAGGGTCAGGGGTTCATCCACGGGCGGACCTCTTCAGGTACTTGTTCAATTCGTAGCTGAGTTCCTGCTTGAGCAGTTCCAGCAGGCGTTGATGGGCGCGGCGGGTCCAGATGTCGAACTGGGTACGCACGGATTCCAGCCGAACTTTGGCCTTGACGACGGGAAAGCGGCCGTAGCGGTCGGCGTCCATGCTGCCGAGACGCTGGCCACCGGCATGCAGGGGCGACGTTAGCGCCGCGTCGGGGTAGTCCTGCGCGCGGAAATGCTTGCTCGCGGTGCGGATCCAGATATCCGGGTTGCTGCCGTGTACGCGCTTGTAGAAGGCACCGGCATAGCGCCGCCCTGCCACGCTGACGCCAGCGGCGGTATTGCGTGGGCGACCGATGCGGCTGGCCTCGATCGGGTCAAGGCCGAACCAGAGTTTGCCGGCGGTGGCGTTGCCCTTGACCGGGTAGCTGCGCAGGCGCTGGCGGACGGCACGCTGAGCGATGCGCTGTTCCTTGCTGACGGCGCGAGCAATGTGCGTGCGCAGCCAGCCGATTGTCTTGTTGATGGCCCGGCGCTGGGCCATTGCGGCGACTTTGGGTGCCAGCTTGGCGAAGTGCTCGAGGACGCGCAGGTCCTCGGCACTGGGTTGCAGGGTGATCAGACCGCCGCGGGCGCCGGGTTTGAAGTAGCTGCCAACGCTCATACGCATCTCCTCAGAACCAGGACGACCAGGCCGGTACCGTCGGGCTCTGGTCGCACAAAGTCGTAGTCGCCGCCGTCGGGGGCCGGCAGGTGGAGGGTAATCAGAGCGCCCTGCTCCAGCCCTTCCGCGTCGGCCTCGCGAACTGTCAGGACCGGCTCTCGCAGGCAGGTGTTGTGGCCGCCGTAGGTGGGCTGCCGCCAGGGCGCGGCGAATAGGCCAGTGACGGTTCGACCGTTGAGGCTGGCTGGGTCGCCCAGGTGGCTGAACACGGTAGCGTCCAGCCGATTGGCCAGCTCGCGGAAGGCCATGGCGTTACAGCTTCAGCCGCAGGATGGAGCGCGGGCGGGTGACGATGTGCAGGGGGTTGGATTGCACCTCGCCGGCAATACCCTTGCCGAACGGCAGGCGCTCTTGGCGGCCGTAGTACGGCAGACCCTGAGTGTTGGCTGTTTCCATATAGTCCGCCGGGGCGAATGCAGTGGCGCAGAGTTCTGGCACACCCAGCGGGATCAGCAGCGCCTCATCTTCGGCAATAAAAGGGATGCCGTTGATTTTGCCGCGGTACCGTTCCCAGGTGACGCCGCCGAACTCGAAGGATTCACGAGCATCACCGCGCAGCGCGGCGGCCTGCTGGCTGTTGAGGTAGGTCTCGCGCACCGATTTGTGCTTGATGAATTTGCCCCAAAACTGCCGACCGGCGATGCCGAGGACGCTGTTGGGTGTGAGCGCGCCGAGCACGTCTTCCTGCTGGTCCAGGGCGGCGGTGACGTTCTCACGCACGTCGGCATTGGCATCTGCCAGGCCGAGGCTGACTTCGATCTGCTGAACGCCGAAGCGGTTGAAGATGTTGCACAGGACGCGGCTACCGTCGGCGTCCAGCACGAGGCCGTTAAGGGCGCCCATGCGTTGGTATTCGTGGGTGGCGTCGAGCTGGCGGCGGCACTTTTCGAGCCGCGCGTTGACGACGGCCTCAACGGCCTGCAACTCGGTTTGGCTGCCGAAGGCACGAATGCCCTGAACCTCATCGGCCAGGATGGTCCAGCGCTGCGGCAGGTGGACGGTATTGAACGGGATGAGGTCGCGTTTACTGCCGTTGACGACCAGCCCGGAGGATCCACGTTCGGCTGACGGTACGAGGACCAGGGTGTCGCCGTCTTTCTCGATCTGCACCGTGGTGGTGGTCACGCCCTCCTCTACGAACAGGCCAAGTTTGGCGATGCGCCCTGGCACGTAGGGAATGTCGTTTATGGCATGTGTGAGGTTGGCGACGCTGAAGGCCTCGTCGTCGAAAACTGCAATATCGGCCATGGGGTTGAACTCCAGAAATGGCGAGCCCCGCCGAAGCGGGGCTCAGGGTGACGGTGGGGGCCTTCAGCGAACGATGATGTTCTGCAGGGCCAGGTTGGTTTCGGCGGCGGCATCCAGCGCGGTGAGGCGGGCTCGGGATACCTCGGCCAGGCGGGTCACGACGGTTGCAGGCCGGGAGGTGGTCGAGGCCGGCTGGGTGTTGTGCAGGATGGCCACGGCCTTTTTCGTGCCGTCGGTGGCGGCCGGGTTGTACGGTGCGTATTCCTTGCTGGTGGTGATCTGCCCCAGCAGTTGGCCACCGTAGAGGGTCGGCCCGCCGGCGAGGATGACGGTTTCGCGGGACAGGCTGCCGGGGGCTTCGCTGAGCAGGTATTCGCCGCTGTGGTTGGGCTCGCGCTTGATGGTCATGGTTTGGCTCCAGTCTGGGCCGCGACGATGGCGGCCTGGCGGTTCTTCCAGATGTTGGTCGGGTTGATCTGCGCCGGCGGCGTTGGGTCGTTGCCGGGCGGGATGGTGTTGTTGATTTCGAAACCGCTGCCCTTGCCCTTGCCGACGACTTTGTTGAACAGCTCGGCGCGCACGGCATCAGCACTCAACCCCTTCTGCACGAACTCGGCCGTCAGCGATGGCAGCCGGGCGGCAACGCAGAGGTCGTTGATGGCCCGGGCGCGGGTCAGGGCCTCATCCACCGCTTCGTCGCTCCGCAACTGGGTGGCCTCGATGATGATCGGGGCCACGTCCTGGAGCTTGGCGGCGGCGCAGGCGTTGGTGATTTTCAGGGCAAGGACGGTGGCCTTCACCGGGTCCGGCTGAGGTGGTTGGTCTGTCGGCGCCGGTGGATCATTCGGGGACGGCGGATCGGGTACGGGATCCGGCGCGGGGTCGGCTGGCGGATCCAGCTGGGCCAGCAGTGCCTTGGGTGGGTGGTGGTAGCGCCGCAGGGCGTTGCCGGCACCGATACAGGCGCTGACCTCGACACCCTCCCCGATTTCATCGGCAAAGCCCATGGCCTTGGCCTCGCTGGCGGTAAGCCAGGTTTCCTCGTTGATCATGCGCCGCAGTTCGGCATCTTCGATGTCGGTGGCCTTGGACTTGTAGGCCGCGACGATGGCCTCCAAGGCTTGGTCCAGGGCGTTGGCTGTCTTGCGCAGGTCCTCGGCGTCGCCGGCGGCGAAGGTCCAGGGGTTGTGAATCATCATCATGGCGTTGGAAGCCATGACGACGCGGTGAGCACCACATGCGGCAACGCTGCCAGCGCTCGCGGCCAGCGAGTCGATGCGGGCGGTACCGCGCGCGCCCAGACGGCGCAGGGCGTTGTGGATGGCCAGGCCGTCGAACAGGTCGCCGCCGATGGTGTTGAAGGCGACGACGATCTGGCTGGTGCCGTCGTCAGCGGCTACCAGGTCGCGGATGAAATCGTTGGCGGTGATACCCCAGACGCCAATTTCGCCGTATACGTAGACCTCGGTAGGGTCGGTACTGCCTTGGGCCCGGGCTTTGATGCTGTACCAGTGCTGGGCGTTCTCGATGGGTGCGCCGGGGACCTTGTTGAAGATCCGCAGCCGTTGTGTGGTGGTCATGGGGTTTCCTTCTCCTCCGGCTCGGGGGCCAGGCTGGTGAGGGTCTTGTAGTTGAGGCCCAGCGACTCGGCGCGCTTGGCGTCTTCGGCGTTTTCCTTGTCGATGGTTTCGGCGTCGTAGCCGCTGCGCAGGACCATTTCGCTGCGGGAGGCGAAGCCGGCGTTGACTTCGAGCTGTTTGGACTGCACGTCCTGGACGGGGTGGATGTAGGCCCAGCCTTGAGGAATCCAGCGGGTGCGCAGGTATTCGCGGCGGCGGGTGGCGTAGTCAGCCAGTTGCGCAGCGCCGCAAAGGACGGCCATGTCCATCCAGGCCGCGCGCACGGGGCGGCAGAACTGGTGGACGTAGACGCCGAATTGGAGCTGTTCCAGACGGCGGCGGAATTCGGTGAGCACCACGCGCAAGCCACGGTCGTTGACGTCGCGCAGGTCGCCGGAGAACAGCTCGTAAGGCATTTCCAGGCCATTGGCGGCGGCCATCAGTTGCTGCCGCATGAAGTCCGGGTAGTTGTTGCCACCGTCGGGCGGGTCGGAAAATTCGACGTGTTCGCCAGGCAGCAGCTCCTGCATGGTGCCGGGCTCCAGGCCGGCCATGGCCACGCCGTCGGAGGCGATCTCCAGGGGCTTGCCGCTGACCGGATCGAAAGCCGGCGGGCCACCCCCTTCGGGCGCATCGCGGCGGATGAAGCCGGTGAACAGGTTGGCGACTTCCTGCCGGAACAGCACGGCGTCGTCGTAGTTGTCGAGGCTGCGCAGCCGCTTCAGCACGGGGGCCAGCCGCGGCACGCCGCGCAGCTGGCCGGGCTCCAGGGGCTCGTAGATGTGCAGCATCTGCTCGGCAGGAACGCGCAGCACTTGGTTGTAACCGCCGGTTGAGGCGGTTGGGTCCTTCGGGTGGGTGCGGTAGCAGTGGTACGCAACGCGCTGGCCCTGCGGGTTGAACTCGATGCCCGCGCGGATGACGTTGCCGCCTGGGGTCATTTCGTTTTTGTCGCGGGGCACGAACTCTGGGGCCAGAAGTTGGAGTTGCAGGGGCACCGAGTAGCCATCCGCGAGGCGGCGCGGGCGCAGGCGGATGAAGCATTCCCCCGCCCCCTCTACGGTACGCGCGACCAGGGCCTGCAGGCCGTAGAAGTCGGTGCGGTCATCGGCGTCGGCTTCGTCGGCCCAGTCATCCCAGAGTTCCTGGAGTTGTTCGCGCAGGGTGCTGTCGGTCGTTCTGGGGCGCGGTGTAATACCGGTGCCGATCAGGTTGCTAACGCGACGTGTGATGGCGCCGCCGGCGTAAGGGTCATTGCGGATGGCGGCGCGGGAGCGGCTGCGCAGGTTGTTGAGCGCGGGCATGAGCAAGGCATTCATGCCTTGGTCGGAGGCATCCCAACTCTGGGAGCGCCGCCCCTCTGCCGCGCCTTCGTAGTTGTTCTGGATTCGCGTGAGCTTGGCCAGCCTGGCAGGGTCGGGGCGGTATCGGCTCATTGCGCTACAACCCCTTGCCGCCGTGGTAGAGGCGGACAATACGACGTGGCGGGCTTTCCGCCAGTTCAGCCTTGATAAGGTCGCGGGCGGCCTTCAGTTCGGTAATGGAGCGGAACTCAACGGTGCGGTCCCCCGTGGGGGAGCTGAACCGGACGGAGCGCTCGCCGGTGGCAATCGCGCGGTCGATCGCCTCCAGGTCGTTTTGGGTGTAGGCCATGGTTATCGCCTTTTCAGGTAGCCACTGTGGGAGCTGCGCCGCTGGGGTACGGCATGGCGCGGGGGCTGCGGTGTTGGGGTGGTTGGCGGTTCAGGGGCCGGGCTGGGCGGTACCGGTTCCGGCTCATCGGGCTCGGGTTGCTGCGCCGGCTGGGCGAGTTGATCGAGCAGGCTGCTTTGCCGGAAGGCGTTGGCGACCTGCTCCCACTGGTGTTGCTGATAACGGTGGATGCCCAGGTAATGCGCCATGGCGAGGTTGTAGACGAGCAGGTCCAGCGCTTCGTTGCGCTCGGCCTTGCCCTTCACCCACTCGATCCGTTTGTGCCCTTTGATGTACCGGGCGACCTTGCGCTCAGCGACGCACTGGTCAAAAAAGTCGTCGGGCAGGTCACGCGCGAAGTGCAATGCGCCAGGGCCTTCGGTCAGGTTGTAGCGGTTGTAGATCCAGTCCTTGGCGGTGTCGGTACCGACTATCCAGAGCTCGGCGCCGTTGCGTTCGACCTGGCCGCGCCAGGTGACATCGACCCGTGAGGGGCGCTGGGCAATCACCGGGCGGCCCGGCTTGCTCGCGCCCTTGACGGCGAAGATGTTGCGCCAACGGCGCACGCGGCAGAACTGGTAAACCTCGTCAGTGTGGTGGCCGCCGGAGTCCACGGCGGTGGCCAGGATCGGCAGGGTTGGTCCGGCCGGGTGCTGGTAGCGGGCCTGCAGGCGCTCATCAAGGGCGGCCCAGGTGCGGGCGTCCGCGGGGTCGCCCATGATCACCTGGAAGTCAACGACCCAGCGCTCCATACCGATGCCCCAAGCGAGGGTCATCATTTCAAGGCGGTTGCCCTGGACGTCTACCGCGCAGGTGAGCATTAGCGCGCCGACAGGCAGGGTGCCGAGGACGTAGGTTTCCGCCCTCGCCCGGGCCATCAGGACGCCGGCCTTGGTTTGTTCCTGGGCGCTGTCCCAGACTTCGGCAAGGCGGGTGTTGTAGAACACCTGCATGGGTTCAAGGTCGCCCCTGCTCTGGGCCAGTTGGGCCTTGTCGAATTGCTTGGCCAGGGCCGTCCAGCTGACCCAGCCAAGGGGGGCATAGAGGGCGTTGAGGTGGAATCCGACAGTTTCGCCGTCGCCCTTGGCGTGGGCGCGCCATTCGCCAGCGGCGAGCATGGCGGCCTTGTGGTGCTCCTCGATCAGGCATTCGCAATCAGGGTTGGCGCATCGGTACTGGACCATCTGGTAGCCGTCGTCCCAGTGCAGGCGCGACCACTCAAGGACCTGCATGAAGCCGCAGTGCGAACAGGGCACGTAGTAGTGACGCTGGTCGCTGGTGTCGAACAGGTCCTGGATTCGGCTAGCGCCTTTGATGGTGGGCGAGCTGGAGAAATATACCTTGGCGTTGCGGCCGAAGGTCGAGGCGCGAGTCTCGGCCAGTTCGATGGGGTCGCCTTCGTTGTCGACGTCCACGTCCCAGCGGTCCACCTCGTCGCCGTAGATGAAGCGCGCGGCCAGCTCAGCAAGGTTGGCGGCGGATCCGGCGGTGGTGGCGAACAGGGCGCCCCCTTCGAATTCCTTGGTATCCATGGTGTTGCGCGAGTCGCGCGAACGCGGCGCGGCCACCCTCTCCCGCAGGACTGGTGTGGCCTTGATGGTTTTATCCAGGCGGGCGGAGACGCGCTTGGCCAGGTTGAGGCTGGGCAGCAGCATCAGGATGTTGGCCGGGGCCATGTGGATGCAGCCGCCGATCCAGTTGAGGGCGATCTGCGTCTTCATCAGCTGCGAGGCGACCTTGGTCACGACGCGGCGGCATGGGTGCGCCGGCGAGAGGCATTGCATGGGCTCGCGGGCATAAGGCGTGCGGTCGGTTCGGTACGGGCCGGGCTCTGCGGCGCCGGTGTCGCGCGGGATGCGCATGTACTCGTCGGCCCACTGGTCGATCCAGAGCGCGGGGTCGGGCTCGAGGCCTCGCGCATAGGCCGCGCGGTAGGCCGCGTCACCGTCGGCATAGTGCTGCATGGGTTCAACTCGTGTCGGTGAAGGTGGGGCCTCCGTCGGCGGCGATCATCCGGGCGGCGTCTGCGAGGGTGCGGCGCAGGCCTTCGGTCAGCACGCGCTCCACTTCCCAGGGGTCGGCCAGGGCGGCGAGCTCGGGCGCGATCTGCTTGGGCAGGCCGAGCACCAGGTCGCGGGTAGTTCGGGCGGCGGTGAAGGCACCGGCGTTGACGGCGGATTTCTCCACCAGCTCGCCGCGCTGCTTTCGGAATTCGTCCTCGGCCAGTTGGCCCAGGTAGTACTCGCGGTGGGCGCGGGCCTTCTGGTAGTCGAGGACGCCGGGCGCTGCCGGTCTGGGAGCCGGCAGCGGCGGTGCATCGGGGGCCAGGTGGGCAGTGACGCCGTTCTCCACGCGGGCCGCTTCGTGGCGAGCAGCCACGCCGGCCTTGCTGGGGTCTGCCGTCTTCTCCAGAAGTGCGTCGGTGGCTACGGCGTCGACGCGTTTGCCGTCAGCAGCGAGCACCAGGCGGTTCTCGCGGGCCAGCTTGGAAACGTAGGACCGGGACCAGCCGCGGCTGTCCGCGTACTCGGATTTGAGCATCAGTGTCATCGAGGGCACCTGTTAACCGGAATGAACTGGCTGAGTGAACCGGTTAACCGCAGTTCACTAACTCTCAAACCCAGCCACTAACACGAAATCGCGGGTCTGAACGCCCGTGTCTGGCGAAGCCCACAGGGTCCCCGGCGGGTCCGGTTAACCACCTCGGTCAACTGGGGCCTGGGCCCGGCTGGTCAGCCTGCATCGGCCGCTTCAGCAACTGGCCGATGTTGCCGCGCACGGCGATCAGCGCAGAGAACAGCATGACGTTGATGCCCGTGTTGGCCACATACGCAAGCCGCCCAGCACCAGGAATGCCCATCATCGCCGCCACATCGAAGATGCAAGTCAGCCCGGCAGACAGCCCGAGAATGAATGCCAGCCAGGTACGCCAACGGCTTTTGACTGGTCCGCGGTAATGAAACGCAACCATGTACAGGGTTCCCCCACATGCAATGCAGTCGAAGACAGTCGCCACCAGCGGAAGACCAGGAAGCGGCTGAACCCAGGCGAACAGCCAACGGAGCACATCCAACACGCTGTCCATCAGTCACCCCTCCGGCGGAGAACCCCGCCCAGGAATTCGCCCAGAGCCTTCACCGGCTCGCGGGCCAGACCAATCAACAGGCGGACGCTCATCGAACTCGCCACCAACGCCCCGACACCATGCGGGACCCGGACCTGAGCGGCATCAGGCATAAACCCCTGAATGCCGGCAGCGACCACCCCGCCCCCCAGAACGCCGCCCACCAGGGCAATGCCGAAGTACAGCGCCTTCGCCCACACTGGGTCAGACTGAAGCGTCAGCATGAACACCAACGCCCCGCAGAATGCCCCGGCGATCACCCCCACAAACCCTTCTGCTTGCACGCCCAGCACAGCCGCCGCGGTAGCTGTCAGCGTTGCCAGCGCCGGGCCGCTCATCGTTCCGCCAGCCATTCAATTCTCCATAGCCTGCGCGCAGGCATAAAAAAACCCGGCGCCATGGCCGGGTTTCCGTTGCATCGTTACCGCTGCTGAACTCCTCACCCTGCGGGCGTAGAGGTAACACCTTGCCCGCTTTGTACCCCCCGATTCTCAAACCGCCAAGCGGAACAGCTCCAGATGCGTGAATCAATTTTGAATGGCGTTGATTTCAAAGGACTTTCGTTTTCCAGATGCGGGAACAGCCCTAGGCAGCCCGGCGAATCAGCATCCCCTGCAGAGCTGCCTGTGCTTCATTCAACCGCCGGTAGAACGTCGCCCGACTGCACCGGCAGAACGCCCACTTCTGGTACTCCAGGCTCTGACGGTTCAGGTAATGCTCCCGCACCACCCGCTCCAGCTTATGCGGCAACAGATGGCGGTTCATGATCATCTCAATTTCCGCCGCCTGCCCCACCAACACACTGCCGCCCCGGTTCGTACTCCGGATCAGCTCGCCCTGAGTGTCCATCAGCAGCGCAATAACATTGCCACAGCCCACACCCTCCGGGCGTCTCAGCCCAGGCCCGTGGAACTCAAAGGCCCACACGCGGAGCAGTTCGTCCATTGCTCGAATCATCGTCAAAACTCCAGCTCGGCCAACCCAACACAGAAAGCGGTCTACCCAACACACACCCAACACACAAAAACTCTTTATAAATCCTTAACTTAACTAGATGTGTGTAGTGTGCGGTGGGTGTGCATGGTTATCGCGCATAAAGAGAATTAAAAAAGGCGCATCACAAGGCACGCGGGAAATGTTGAAGCGTATAGACGCGCGCCCGCGCCCAACCCCACACACCAGACGCAAAGCCGCCACAGGCCCCGAGTGGACTGGCTTCCCGCTGTGCTGGGTCTGCAAACGCAACCCAACACAAACCCAACACACCCCACACAGAAATGGGCGTCATGCGGCCTTCTGCGTCCGACACTTCACATGCTCCCAGTCATCCACGTCCCAGCCGCTGCCGCGTGCTATCTCCCGCCAGCGCTCTACCACCTTTCCCAGGTCAGCTGCGCGCACTGATACCGGCTGCTCGGGGAAGAAAAACACCCCATGCGCCCGCCGACTTCCATCGCTCCAGGGAAGCGCCGTCGGCGACTTCTCGACCTCCGTCGAAATGAACCCCGAGAACTTCGTATGGCTCAGCGAGTGCTCCTTGTTGCGCTGGCACCACTCAAGGAACAACTGATACAGATCGGTGCTCAGACAGGTCGAGTAAGGGATTCCCAACTCGTTCAAGCGCCACATCCGCTGGAACGTCTGCCAACTGGCCATCGACAGCTCCACGATGCGTTGCCGGGCTAGCGTCTTCGGCGGTCGCGTTCGCTGATTGAAGTCGCCCAGGTCGTAGGACAGCAGATAGTGCAGCAGCGCCGCCGGCCCATCGTTCGCCAGCTCATGGGTGATCGCCCGTTGCTTCTCTGCGGGCAACGTCTCCCGAGGCCACAGCACCATCATTCGCCGATCGTTCTCCCCCAGCGGCCAGGGCAGAATCTCGTTCGAAAGGAACACCGCGTTCAGATAGTTCGCCTCCTCCCAGCCATTCACAAACTTCGACTCCATCCGCACCGTCTTGCCCGTGATCAAGTGCTTGATCTTGCCCTGCTGGTTGTAGCGCTGATCGCGGCTCACCACCTCCTCAAACACCCCATACAGCTTTTCCGACTGCCACACCGTCCAGCTGGATTCCAGCTGCGCTTGCCCGACAGTCGCCGCGTAAGATCCGTAAATCATCCCCATCACATCACTGAGCAACAGGCTCTTACCGCTGCCCTCCATGGTCGAATGCAGCAGCAGCGCCGTATCCATCTTCGTGCCAAGTCGCTGTAGAGGCAGCGCCAACCACTTGGTCAGCCAGTCCGTTTCCTCCTCGACTTCATTGCAGAGGAAGCTCAACAGCCAACGCAGCGTCCTGCACTTCTCCGGCGCGTCCACCGGCTTCAGAGGCAGCCCCTCGAACGTGTTGATATGCGTGCTCGGGTCCACGCGCATCAGCGGGTCGAACACCAGATTGTCAGCCGGGATCACCCGTCTCTGACTACTGTTCAGCCACGCCTTGAAGCGCTCCCCGAGGGCCAGCTTCACCGCATTGGCCGGCAACCGCTCGCACAGCTTCCGGTCCCATATATCCTGGCTGCCATCGAGGTACACATAGCGCTCCACCGGCGACATTTCCTCATCAGGGTCCGCCGCGAACTTCGCGCCCTCCTCCAGCGCCCTTGCCCGATCTGGCTCAATCACCCGCTTCCGCTCATCCTCCTTCCAACCCTTCGCCAAGGCTTTGCCCACCAGGGCCGAGAACGCCATGGGCTTGATAATCACCTTCTCCACCAGGTCAAACACGGACGTTTCGCCGAACACCAGCGCGAAACGCTCCAGCAGCAGATCAGGCGCCCAGGTCGTCACCCCCTCGCCCCCCTCAGGAGGAGCAGCAGCCAGCGATTTTTCAGCCACAGTGTTCGGCTCTGCCGGCGGCTGCTCCCGCCCAGACCGAGCTATGCCCAGCATCCTTGCCGCCGCCTTAACCGCCGCATTGTGGTCGCCGCCGTGATCGAGGATCCGGAACACATCGAACGCGTCATTTCGGTGGCCATTACCCAGCGGGTCACTCCCGTGATGCGAGAACACCGTACCGTCAGCAATCGTGATCCCCGCAATCCCGGTGCTACTTCCAGGGCACAACCACTTCATACCCCGCCGCTCGTACCCGTGCGCCTCCAGCAGCTGCTCCACGTCGTGCGCGCGGTTGAACGCATCCACCACCGACTCACCCGCGCCCGTGGCAGGCGCTGGCCGCTTTGCCTGCTTCGCCTTCATCGGCACCGACTGTTTCGGCGCCCACGGGCAGCACGCCAGCCCGTCGCGCTTCACAATGTCCCAGTTCTGCCACCCGCGCAGCAGCTCCACAGGCAACTCCGGAATCGGCCCCGCCTCCGGCAACGGCGTGCGCCAGGTGTACGGCTGGCCCGTGTCCGGGTGGATCGACGGCGGCAGCACGTCCTGCACATCCCCCGCCCGCAGCTCCAACACCGTAAACGGCCGCACCGCCTCCGCGTCGGCCTGCGCGGCGCTCATCGCCGCCAGCGCCTGCGCCTCCGCCGCATCGTCGCCCACCTTCCGGGCCACCTCCGCTGCCTTCTTCGCGCTGGCCTTGCGCTGGTTCGCCTCGCGGAAAGTCGCCCCCGTCGGGTCTGCCTCATTCGGCCAGGTCAGCTTATGCACCGACAGCTCCACACCAGCAGGAACGCGGAACATCAGCCGCATCCGCGCCGGGTTACCAACCACCGTCGGGAAGTGCAGCGGCAGCGCATCAAGGTCAACGCCCAACACCTCCCACAGCACCTGCCTTGCCGCCGACACATCGTCGACGTCCAGGGAGCACACGCCTGACGGCGCCAACACCACGCCCAGGTTATGCGTCGGGTGCCGGGTCCAGAACTCCACCGCCGCCTCCGCGTCCGTGAAATACCCGCCCGGCTTGTTCCATCCGTTGCCTGCGGGGCCCTTCAAAGCTGGAGGAATCTTGACCACGGCCAGCCCGAAAACGTCGATATAGCGGCCCACCGCTTCTGCGATTGGTATCAGGCGCATTTCCGTACCTCCCCCAGCTGCTCCTCGATCGCCTGGCAGTCCACGCACCGCGTACAACCGCGCACAGCGTTCCGGCGTTCATCCGGAATAGGCGATCCACAATCACTGCAACATAGGGCGGAAATTGCCAGCGTAGCCGCTTCGATCCGCTGCAGACGCTCCGACAGCGCCACCTCCTGATACACCAGCTCATCCGCAAGGGCACGATCCGCCGCGTCAACCATGGAGCAGCCCTCCGCGCACATCTGCCGGCAACAGCGGGTGGCCGCCGCATACCGCGCGGAACACATCCAGGGCTGCGCGGATTAGCCGGGCTGCCATAGCATGAGGCGTCGCCTCCGGTGGACGGCGCCCAATACGTCGCACCGGCATCCCCGCCAGCGCTGCCAGGTCAGCAGCACCGCGCAGCAGCTCGGCCAGGCTCGACAGCAGCGCCGGCGGCTTGCCCGTGTCCACGAACACCGCAAACGAATCCCCCAACGTCCCGTGCAACGCATCGAGCACCACCCGGCGCCCCTCCGGCGTCACATACGCCAGAAAGTCGAGCAGTTCAGGGAGATTCAGTGTTGGCGTGTCGTGCGGGTTGAACTTGTGGGCCAGCGTCGAGACCTTGCGTCCCGTGGCCCGTGCGAAACCAGACACCCCGCCCCGGCACAGCGCCGGGTTCATCGCAACCGCGTGGAGTGCACGAAACAAAGCTATAGTATCGTGGCATTTTGACATGGCAATTTATCCCTAACTCGCCAGTGTCCCGGTGCAATTTATGGGATAAAGTGCGGCCCGTGACTGTCTGGCTAACCGTCGTCAGTCACCGTCAGCGGCGTCGTTCGTGGTGAATAATCCGCTGACGATCGTTGTGACCGGGGGAAGCTCCAAGCCCTCCCCGGCCATGACAGCCAAGCTCTTGTGGTGAGAACTTGGCACCCCGGCGCCTCCCTGGTGCCGGTCGGAGGGAGGGGCGGCCCATGTGGTGCGGGTCCGCCCTTCCCGGTTCCGTCATCTGGTGGTGTCAGTTGACGGATTACCTTCGCCGTTAAGCGGCGGCGCTGTTTTGCTGGCCGGCTTCCGGGGGAAAGACATCATCGAGCGAACACGAAACGCCTCGCGCATTCAACGCAGTGACGATTGCGCGACAGTCATCAAGCGCAGGCTCGCGCCGACCCGTCTCGTAACTACTGAGTCGGCTGGGCGTCCAGCCCATGTCGTGCGCGAGAGCCTTCTGCTGAATTCGCCGCTTTGCTCGAAATTCAGTAATGCGGTTCATTGGCTTGCACTCGTACCAAGTTGGTTAGTGACCAATTCAAGGCTATCTAACAAAGACGCTCTAAGTCAACACATAACGTTATCGCACGTTAATCTACACTTTGGATTTTTATGGAAACCCTAGGCGCCCGGATCAAGCACTACCGAGAGAAGCTCAATCTGTCCCAGGCGGAGCTCGGTAGACTTTGTGGATGGAAAGGTGGGCAGGGCCGAATCGGCAACTACGAGAGAGACTCGCGAGAGCCTACGCTAGACGCAATCGACAAGATCGCAGCAGCGCTTCAGATTCCCGCCTCGACATTGCTCGCCTCGGAACAGCCTTCCACCGATAGCCTGACCCTTCAGTGCGCGGTGATTCCACCATATTTCGAAAATGGTCCTAGCGTGTTCATCAGCCGAGATGAACTCGCCGCAATGGCTTTGGTAGAGCGAAATCTGCGCGTCACAGTGATATCCGACGCCGGTATGGCGCCCCTCCTGCAGCAGGGGGCTCGCGCGATACTGGACACCAGCCAGCAGGAGATTGCCCCCCAAGGCATCTACGCGTTGCATCACGAAGGACGCTTAATGATTCGACAGTTCCTCAGGACGGTTACTGGACGGTGGATTCTTCACTGCGAGAACCCCAATAAGGGAATCTACTTCGACGAACCATTAGAACCAGCCGACATCCAGGCGCTTCCGGTGGCGGGTCGGATCGTCTGGGCCAGTACGGCATTAGTACCCTCTTAGGCGCCTCCTACTCGTAGGAATCTTCACACATAACAAGTTGTTTTGACATTTTGAGGTCTGGATGTAAATTAATCCTCGTCACACCACGACGAGGATTAATCCATGCAAGCCACCATCCACTCGCTGCCTTGCCTGAAGTACCCCGGCACACTGGCGGCGATCGCCCACCAGGCCGCTGAAGCCGGCTGCACCTTCATCCCGACAGCACCGCGCGCCACCACCGCGCAGCGTCCGTCCTCCGACCACCCCGCCGCGATCCACCTGCTGCCCACCGGCCAGAACGTCAATCGCGTTTTCGAAGTCCGCAGGCTCGCCGAGAGCGCCGGCTGCGACTTCATCCGCACCGCCCATGTACAGCCCCAGCGCCCTCACCTGCCCCACGGCCCTTACACCGGGGGTGCAGCATGAATCCGGCAATCCAGGCCCTCATCCTGCAGCTCGTGACCACCGCCCTACAGATCAACGCCCAGGGCAAGTGGCGCGCAAGCGTCGATCTCATGGCGTTCAACAACCAGAGCGTTCACCTGTCCGTGTGCTCGGCAGAAACGGATTTTGAGCTACCTCCCGAACACTGGATATCACGGGATCATCGAGGCGCGATATTGCGCACCCCCGATGACGTGGATTCCGTCAAAAGGCTGAAGGCACTGAACAACTGGCTGCGCCGCTTCCTGCACGTTGATGTCGAGGAGGCCGCATCATGACCGCCTATCTCGCCCTCACCGCCGCGTCCCGCCAGCGCCTGCAACAGCAGGCCGAGCTGAACGGTGTGTTCCATCACACCCTGACTGACGGCGCGGGTCTGTCTGTCCTCGCAACTGTCACGATCGAACAATGCGAGCGCGCTATTGAGGTCAACGTCACCATCGGGGAGCACAGCTGCACCGTCACCATCACGCTGGATCGCCGCCACCCCGACAACCACCACCGAATCGCACGCTTCATCACTGGCGAGGCTAATGGGTACATCCCTTCGGGCTTGCTGGAAGTCGGCGAGCACGAACTGATCAGCAACATGGAAAGTTCTCTGCGCCATGCGCTCCAGCTCGGACGCGGCACCCATTACCTGCCGCTCGATGACATCGAGGTCTGCCTGTTGTTGCACCGCAGCCCCCATGGCATCGACTGCCGACTGGAGGGCCAGGGCGCTACCGTGCATTTCCGCCTGCCCTTCGACCGGCGCCGCGCCTATACGCGGCTGCACGAAACTGTCCGCCAGTTCGTCCAGGGCGTGCGCCTTGCGGGCGACGTTGACCTGGCCAGCGCTGCAGGGTTTTGACCGTGGCTGGCCTCACGCTGCAACAGGCAGCCCACCGCCTCAAGATGACCCGCAAGGAACTGGTCACGGCCATGCGCCGCGCCGGCCTGCTCGATCACCTTGATTACCCGCTGCGGCCTGACCGCGACGGTGCCCATATCTACATCCACCAAGGTGCCTACAGCACACCGCACACCGGCACGCGGCCCAGTTACAGCACCCGAGTCAAAGACACGTCGTTGCGCTGGCTCGCACAGAAGATCGGCCGCGAGCAACCCTTGCCCGAACCGCAGCCCGACCGACGCTTGGCAGGTGACCCATGACCAGCGTTCGGCACACACGCCCGCAGACACCACCACCCGGCCCGCCGGCCAAACCCGGCAGCCAGCAACCCAACCTGCGCTTGCTCCCGGCGCCACGTCCCAACCTCGTCGAATACCTCTTCAGGCTATTCGGCGACGTCCTCGTGCCCGTCGAAGTCGTGCGCGTTCGGTATTTCCGCAACCTCAATGGCGACACCTTCGCCAAGGCGCTGGCCAGCGGCCGAATAGCCCTGCCGGTCACCCGCCTGGACCCAACCCTCAAGGGGCAGCAGTTCATCGAGCTCTATCAACTCGCCGTCTTCATCGATATCCGCTCACACGTTGCCGATGAAGAACTGGCCCGCCGGCTCGCCACCACCGAGCCCACCACGCAAAAGGAGTGACCCCATGGAACACCAGCAGATTGTCGTATTGCTCATCCTCGCCGCCGCCAGCGTCATCCTCGCCCTGATCGCCTACTACAACGGGCGTCACGACGGCGAACGGCGCGGTGCGATCAAGGCCGCCATCTTCGCGGACAAAGTGCTGGAGTTGGAGGACGAGCTGCGCCGCGAACATGACGCCAGCGAACAGCTGGAGCTATCCGTGGAATACGAGCGCTCACAACTCAGACGCCTGCGCGTCGAGGCCGAATGGGGCGCAGCCGAGCTGGAGGAATCTCGGCTCACGCTCCGCCAGCTGTACGATGAAAACCAGCGCTTAGAGGCGCGACTGGGCGCAGAACTCGGCCAGGTGGATGATCTGGCGCAGGCGCTGGTCGCCCAAGCCGAAGCGCATGCGTCCACCAAGCGCCTCGCCGCCGACGCGCTTGAACTGGTGGTGGAACAACTCAACCGCGCCGAGGCCCGCGCCCTGTTGCCGGCAGACGTGCAACACCTGCAACACGCCGCCCGCCAGCTCGGCCAACACGCCGCCCAGTTCCGCCGCACCGGCTCGCAGAAGGTCAACCACGCCCAGGTCGCCGCTGATCACCTCCTGCAGCTGATCCAGCGCGTACAGCCGGCAGCGCAGCAGAGCGAGGAGTCCTCGCCAAGGCGGGCCGCGTGACCCGCGTCCGCCCCGTGCGCCTCAGCCCTGAGGATGCAGGCTTGCTGCAACACCACTACCAGACAGCAACCCGCCAACTCGCTGAGCTGAAACGCTTCGACCGCGCCATGGAGGCGCGGTTACTCCAACACATCGACGGCCCCACCCTGCACCAGCTCAAACGCGAAACCCGCGACCAGCTGCTGGCCCAGGATCTGGAGAACGAACTGCCATGATTCCCTTCGCGCTGTGCCTACTCCGTTACCGGATATTTCCTGAACACGCATCAGACCGTGCTGGACTACGAGTCGTAGTCCTCGCGCTCAATCTCGGGAGTCTGCACTGCCTCCTGAGCCTGCGCGTAGACCTACACTCACACGTCGCGTCCAGCTCTCCGACCACGCGCACCCAGCGTGGCAGTTGCATTGCCGAGCCCACCAGCGGCCCTACGCCAATGACAACCAGGGAGCAAATCATGACGACCCCCGCCACCACTACGACTCTTCCGCTGGCAAGACAGCAAAATCGCAGTGAACAGGCCCAGGCCGCAGCTAGGGAAATCATCCTCACCGCGAGGTTTATCTGCCACTTCGACATCACCGGCCAGATCCACCTCGCCGAGCTACAGGCCGGGACACTCTGCATCCATCCCGCCGACCTGCCGGCCGCGATCGCAGCCGGCACCCTGCCCCGCGACCTTCTGCTGGCCATCGTAGCGGCCGCAACTGCGCGCCTTGGCATGGCATTACCCGGGGGACCTGATGAATAAGCTGGCACTTTTCTCAGGCGCTGGCGGAGGGATTCTTGCCGGCAAGCTGCTCGGCTGGCGGACAGTCTGCGCCGTGGAGATCAACGCCTACCGCGCTAGACGACTCATGCAGCGCCAAGATGAAGGACATCTGCCACCGTTCCCCATTTGGGATGATGTTCGCTCCTTCGACGGACGCCCATGGCGCGGCCTTATTGACATTGTATCGGAAGGCTTTCCCTGTACGGACATCACTCGTGCAGGGAAGAAAGAAGGCATCGAGGGCGAGGCAAGCGGGGTATGGGTGGAAGTACCCCGCATCCTTCGCGAAGTACGCCCTCGATTCGCGTTCTTGGAGAACGCGGCAGAACTGCCTCATCGAGGGCTCGGCCGTGTTCTCGGCGACCTGGCCGAGCTGGGGTTCGATGCTCGCTGGTGTGTGCTCGGATCAAACGACATCGGCGCCGATCACGTCCGCAAGCGGACGTGGATCCTGGCCGACTCCATGCCATGGCTCCAACCACTGGGGCGGGACATTCCAGGAGGTTGGCGGAAGCAAGAACAAATTGCGTGGAACGCCCACCGGCAAGCTGTATGTGAACCCGGATTTTTGGGAAAGCCTGATGGGATGGCCGATCGGATGGACCGGAATCGCGCCATTGGCGATGGCCAGGACCCGCGAGTGGCAGCGGCAGCATTCGCCATGCTCGCCGCTGACTGGCTGTAGGGAGGAGACCGCATGACTACCAAGAACCTCACGCGATGCATCGAGGACGCCCTAGATGGAGCCTGTAGGGATGTCGATTCCATCGAGGAAATGGCCGCCATCATTGCAACCGCCGTCAGCGAAAGCCTGCAGTGGGTAGAATGCACCACGGCAGACGATGACGCCAGGGTACTGATGCCTTCCCCCGAGCTGCAGGAGCTGTACGAGGCCGCACGGACTGGCGACGAGGCGACATTGACCGTCAGCGCCAAAGCCTTGCGCGAAGCAATGCAGGCCCGCCCACCAGCTACACCAGTCGCCACCCTGCTGCCCGGAGATCCTGACGACGAACGCAATGGCCTTTGGCTCGATCGTAAGGATACGGCGAGGATGGCTCAGCTACCGGCAGGAACCAGGCTTTACACCCAGCATCCAGCCGCAACCCCTACCGGGCAGATCCTCGATCAGATCCACCTCGAACGCGCCCGCCAGGTGGCCGTCGAAGGCTGGACCCTCGCCCACGATGCCGAGCACGATGGTGGCCAGCTTGCCGACGCTGCTGGCTGCCTCGCCTTGTGGGCTGCTGGCCAGCCGTCGGAGCTTTGGCGCGTGATGTGGCCATGGGATAGCCAGTGGCTGAAACCCAGCAGCCCGCGCCGCCTGCTGATCAAGGCCGGCGCCCTCATCGTCGCCGAACTCGAACGCCTCGATCGCTGCGCCGAATTCGGAGTGCCGACGCCCAGCATGGTGAGAGACTTATGACCCACACCAAACCTGTGCCCGGCCCTGCCTCCGAGTTCCTGACCGAGGCCGAACTGTGCAGCATGCTGGGCGTCGTTTGGCCAAGTAAGCAGATCCAGTGGCTGCAGGCTCACCACTGGGTCTACGAGGTCAACGCCGCCGGACGCCCCATCGTCGGCCGCATCTACGCGCGTCTGAAGCTGGCCGGCGTGAAGCCCACCAGCTCGGCCGCTGTCGAGGAACCTTGGCAACTCGACTTGAGGGACGTCAGCTGATGGGCCGCCCCCGCAAAAAGGAGAACAGCAACCTCCCCCCGCGCATGCTCAAACGCGTGCGCGTGTTGAAATCAGGTAAAGAATGGGTCGGCTACTACTACCTTGGCCGCAAGGAGGACGGCAAGGTCAAGGAAATCCCTCTCGGGACCGACCTCGGCGAGGCGCTGCAGGAATGGGCACGCCTCGCCCGGGCAACACCTCCGAAAACCATCCGCTACATGTCGGAGCTGTTCGACCGCTACGAAAACGAGATCATCCCAACCAAGTCCAAGCGCTCCCAGGACGACAATCGAAAATACGAGCTGCCGCGCCTGCGCAAGGCGTTCGATAAAGCCCCTATCGGCGCGATCACGCCCCAGGTGATTGCGCAGTACCGGGACGCACGGACGGCAAAAACACGCGGCAATCGCGAGATTGCCCTCCTTTCCCACGTCTTTACTCTCGCGCGGGAATGGGGCTACCACGACGGCGCCAACCCCTGCGCCGGGGTCCGCCGCAATAAAGAGCGCCCGCGGAGCTTTTATGCGGGCCACGACGTTTGGTCCGCCGTCTACGCCCAAGCCTGCCAGGAGCTGCGCGACGCAATGGATATGGCCTATTTGGCTGGCCAGCGCCCAGCAGACACCCTCAAGGTGGCCACTGGCGACCTGACCCCGGATTTCCTGCTGGTCGCCCAGGGCAAGACGACGATAAAGCTGCGCGTGCGGCTGCACGTCGAGGGCGAAGCCACGGGGCTGGGCAAGTTCATCGACGGCCTACTGGAGCGCCGCAAGCTCGCCGGCATCACCAGCTCGACGCTGATCACCAACAGTCGGGGGTTGCGCCTGAGCTACCGCATGCTCGTCAACCGCTGGAACGAAGCACGCAACCAGGCTGCCGCAGCCGCGATCGAGGCCCACGACAAGCCGCTGGCGGAGCGGATCAAGGCATTCGTGTTCAGCGACATACGCCCCAAAGCCGCGAGCGAGATCGAGGACATCGCTGACGCCAGCAAGCTGCTGGGCCACAGCAAAGAAGAGATTACGAAGAAGGTCTACCGCCGTGTCGGCGAAGTAGTCAAACCGACCCGCTAACCCTCCCCGCCGGGGCCGAGTAACGGAAACGATTCGAAAATAACGGAAATGATGCAGGAAAGGCAGAAAGCAAAAAGCCCCGTAAATGCTTGATCTACGGGGCTTTCTGTTTGGAGGCTGAGGTCGGAATCGAACCGGCGTTCACGGATTTGCAATCCGGTGCATAACCACTCTGCTACTCAGCCATAACACGGATGACTCAAAGCGAATCATCAAAATCTGGAGCGGGAAACGAGACTCGAACTCGCGACCCCGACCTTGGCAAGGTCGTGCTCTACCAACTGAGCTATTCCCGCGTTGTCGTGTTGACGGGCGCCATTCTAACGTTTCAGAAATGCCTGTCAACTCCTTGATTCAAAAATAGTTATTTCTCTTTCGGGGTCGTATTCAGGTGCGGCCAGGCAGCCAACAGATAGTGCAGCATCGACCACAAGGTAAGAATGGCAGCGACGATCAGAAGGGCATAGCCCACCAGGACCCAGAAGGTCATCAGCGGCGGATTGGCCAACAATATGACCAGCGCGAGCATCTGTGCCGCCGTCTTCCATTTGCCCAGGCTGGAAACAGCCACATGCGCCCGGGCTCCGATCTCGGCCATCCACTCACGCAGCGCCGATACCACAATCTCGCGGCCGATGATGATGGCAGCAGGCAGTGTCAGCCACAGGTTCGAGTGCTCCTCCACCAGCAGCACCAGTGCAGTGGCGACCATCAGCTTGTCCGCCACCGGATCGAGGAAAGCGCCAAAGGGCGTGCTCTGTCCCAATCGGCGCGCCAGGTAGCCATCCAGCCAGTCGGTAGCGGCGGCAAGAGCGAAGACCGCACTGGCAGCCAGATGACTGGCCGGGAACGGGAGATAGAACAGCAGGATGAAGATCGGAATGAGCAGAACGCGGAGCAGTGTAAGCAGGTTCGGGATATTCATCGGTCAGTAGGTCTGCGAGTTGAGCCGGCATTCTACTCGCTGTGCAGTGCAGCATAAATCTGCTCTGCCAGCTTTTTACTGATGCCGGGGGCCTTGGCGATTTCTTCGATACTGGCTCTGCCCAATTCCTGCAACCCGCCAAAATGCTTGAGCAGGTCGCGGCGGCGCTTGGGTCCGACGCCAGCGACCTCCTCCAGGGTTGAAGTGCGGCGCGCCTTGCCCCGGCGGGCACGGTGCCCGGTGATGGCAAAGCGATGCGCCTCGTCGCGAATCTGCTGAATCAGATGCAAGGCCGGCGAGTCGGCGGGCAAGGTGAATTCGTGTTCGGCGTCATTGAGGTAAAGCGTCTCGAGGCCAGGCTTGCGGGTGACGCCCTTGGCGACACCGAGCAGCGTAAGTCCAACGACTGCCAACTCCTGAAGCACTTCCTGGGCCATCGCGAGCTGCCCCTTGCCGCCATCCACCAGGAGAATATCGGGCATCTTGCCCTCACCTTCCTTCAGACGGCTGAAACGACGCGTCAGTGCCTGGTGCATGGCGGCGTAATCATCGCCACCGGTAATGCCCTCGATATTGAAGCGCCGATAGTCCGACTTCAGGGCGCCCTCCGGCCCAAAGACCACGCAGGAAGCGACGGTCGCCTCGCCGCTGGAATGACTGATATCGAAGCATTCGAGGCGCTGCGGGGGCTCCGGCAGATCCAGCGCCTCACCCAGCGCATCGAAGCGTGCCGCCATGTGTTGGCGGTTCGCGAGGCGCGCGGCCAGCGCCTGTTCGGCATTGGTAACCGCCAGTTGTTGCCAGCGTGCACGCGTGCCTCGCACTCGCGGAGTGATTTCCAGCAGGCGGCCACGGGACTCCTCGATGGCCGCTGCGAGGACCGGGAAGTCTTCATGCACGGCGTTGACGATCAGTTCGTTCGGCAGATCGCGCTCGTGATGGCTGAGGTAGTACTGCCCGAGGAAGGCCAGCAGGACGTCGCCCACCTCCTCCTCGATCGCCACCTGCGGGAAGAAATTCTTGCTGCCCAGCACCCGACCGCCGCGCACGCTTATCAGGTGCACGCAGGCGCCGCCCGGGGTGACGATGGCTGCCACCACATCGACATTGCCCGTGCCGAACTCCATGCTCTGCTGGTCCTGCACTCGGCGCAGAATCTGCACTTGGTCGCGCAACTCCGCCGCCTTCTCGAAGTCCAGGCGCATCGCCGCCTGCTCCATGCTGGTGGACAACTCTTCGGCCAGCACATTGCTTCGTCCTTCGAGAAACATGATCGAGTGACGCACGTCTTCGGCGTACTCCTCCTCGCTCACCAGCCCGACGCAAGGAGCCTTGCAACGCTTGATCTGGTATTGCAGGCACGGACGCGTGCGGTTGCGGTAGTAGCTATCCTCGCATTGGCGCACGAAGAATGCCTTCTGCAGCAACGCCAGGCTTTCGCGAATGGCGCCGGCGCTGGGGTATGGGCCAAAGTAACGCCCTTTGGCCTTCTTGGCACCCCGGTGGATAGTCAGGCGCGGGAACGGGTCCTCGCTCGACAGGAAGACGTAGGGATACGACTTATCGTCGCGCAGGAGAATGTTGTAAGGCGGTCGCCATTCCTTGATCAGCGTCTGCTCGAGCAGCAGCGCCTCGGTCTCGTTGGCAGTAATGGTGGTCTCGACCTGGGCGATTTTCGCCACCAGGGCGGCCGTCTTGGGCGCCAGGCCGGATTTGCGGAAATAACTGGAGAGACGCTTCTTGAGGTCCTTCGCCTTGCCGACGTACAGCAGCTTGGCCTCGGCATCGAACATGCGATAAACGCCCGGCCGTCCGCTGCACGTCGCCAGGAAGGCCGCCGAATCGAACGCTTGCACCATGATCAGTTGCTGGCGTCGACCATGCCGTGCCGAACAGCCAGCAACGCCAGCTCTACGTCACTGGTGATCGAGAGTTTTTCGAAAATGCGGTAGCGGTAGGTATTCACGGTCTTGGGCGAGAGGCACAGCTTGTCCGAAATGCTCTGCACCTTATGGCAGTTCGCGATCATCAGCGCGATCTGGATTTCGCGCTCGGACAAGGTATCGAACGGCGATGCGTTTCTTTCCGGCTCGAAGGATTTCAGCGCAAGGTTCTGGGCTATTTGTGGGCTGATATAGCGCTGGCCGGCAAACACCTGGCGAATGGCCTGGACCATCTCGTCCAGGGCGGCGCCCTTGGTGAGGTAACCGGCCGCGCCCGCTTGCATCAGGCGGGTCGGGAAGGGGTCTTCCTCGCAAACCGTCACCACCACGACACGCACGTCGGGCTGGCTGCGCAGCAGCTTGCGAGTAGCTTCGAGACCGCCGATGCCTGGCATCTTCACATCCATCAGCACGACGTCAGGCTTGAGCTCGCGAGCCAGTTGCAGCCCTCGCTCGCCGGAGTCGGCCTGCCCGACGACCTGCAGGCCGTCGATGTCAGCCAGCATGCGGGTAATTCCGGTGCGCACCAGATCGTGATCATCGACCACCAGCACCTTAATCACGCAGCACCCCTTGAACAGAATGGAATGGCGAGCCCCGAAAAGAGACTCCGAACAATTGCCGAACCTTAACAGAAAGCGGCTCTACGACCTAGCTTGGAAGCGGTTCGCCAAAATGCAAGCGCCAGAGAAATGCAGCGCAGGTGGGATAAATGCTGACAGATGCTTGCCGGGCCGTCTAGGACGGCCGTACCGGGAATTCTTTACCAGGAAGGAACGATGGCAATACAGATGGATCTCAGGCTTCGACGGCATCCAGCAGGGCCCAGGGCTTGTAGCCTGCGGCGCGCGCTGCCTTTTCCGCTTCCAGGATCGCCTCGGTGCGGCTCAATGAGCGCGAACGATGCTCGAAGCGAAATGCGGGCCCGCTGTCTGCGCGCACACTCAGAACAATCAAATAGCCCCGCATGGGATTACTGGCTTCCCGAGTGGTTTTCACTTTCCTCGGAGCAACGCCCAGCGCTTCACGCATCTGCCGCTCGAGATCTTCGACTTGGTTCATTCAGAGTTTTCCGAAGGGTGGTACTTGAAGTTTAACTGAGCGGATCAGCGTCCTACAGAAGCATCTATCGGGATGACCGACTTTTCTGACATTCATCACTTAATCGCCGACCCGCGAGTTAAGAGGGGGCAAGCTGCCGGCGCGCCCGACAGCAATTGCCCATAAACGCGAAAGCCCCGCATGGCGGGGCTTTCAACGTTGTAATAGTGGCGGAAGCGTAGAGATTCGAACTCTAGGACAGTTGCCCGTCGACGGTTTTCAAGACCGTTGCCTTAAACCACTCGGCCACGCTTCCACATGAGCGGGCGGCAATATTACCGGATCGCAACACACTGTCAAACTCTGATGATTCAGCACGCTTTTTCGTCTGTTATGATTGGCACCACTACGGTCATGGATCCGTATCCCGCTTAACAGGAGTGTCTCGACATGCAAGAACGGCAATATCTCGACTCCACAGCCGTGGAGCAGAAAGAGGTCAGCGGCGTCCTGCGCAATACCTACGGCCTGTTGGCCCTGACCCTGGCCTTCAGCGGCCTGGTGGCCTACGCCTCGCAGCAACTGCGCCTGCCCTACCTGGGCCCCATCGTTACTCTGCTTGGCTTCTACGGCCTGTTCTTCCTCACCGTGAAGCTGCGCAACAGCGGCTGGGGCCTGGTCAGCACCTTCGCCCTCACCGGCTTCATGGGCTACACCCTCGGCCCGATCCTGAACATGTACCTGGGCATGGCCAATGGTGCGAGCGTGATCTCGTCGGCCTTCTTCATGACCGCCCTGGTGTTCTTCGGCCTGTCCGCCTACGTACTGACGACCCGCAAGGACATGAGTTTCCTGTCCGGCTTCATCACCGCGGGCTTCTTCGTGCTGCTGGGCGCCGTGCTGGTTTCGCTGTTCTTCCAGATCAGTGGCCTGCAACTGGCCATCAGCGTCGGCTTCGTGCTGTTCTCCTCGGCGATGATCCTGTTCCAGACCAGCGCGATCATCCACGGTGGCGAGCGCAACTACATCATGGCCACCATCAGCCTGTACGTGTCGATCTACAACCTGTTCATCAGCCTGTTGCAGATCTTCGGCATCATGGGCAGCGACGACTGATCGTCACGCCCCAGGAAAAAGCCCGTCTCGACGGGCTTTTTTCATTTTCAGCGCGGCAAACATCCGCGTAGCGCCGTATCATTCAGCGAAAATTCGCCGATCAGGCCCGCTCCATGAAGTTCGTCATCGCCCTCTTCTCCCCGCCGCACTCGCCGGCAGCCCGACGAGCCCTGCGCTTTGCCGAGGCCGCATTGGCCGGCGGCCATGAAATTACCCGTCTGTTTTTCTATCAGGACGGCGTGCACAGCGCTTCGGCGAATGCCGTTGCCAGCCAGGATGAGCTGGACGTCGCCGCTGCGTGGACACGCTTTGTCGCCGATCACCGGCTGGACGGAGTGGTCTGCATTGCCGCCGCGCTGCGTCGGGGCGTGCTCAATCCAGAGGAAGCCAGCCGCTATTCCCGTCCTGCTGCAAACCTGCAGGCGCCCTGGGATCTTTCCGGCCTCGGCCAGCTGCATGAAGCCGCGCAACTGGCAGACCGTCTGGTCTGCTTTGGAGGCAACTGATGGCCAAGTCCCTTTTGATCATCAGCCGCCAAGCGCCCTGGGCCGGCCCCGCCGCCCGCGAGGCGCTGGATATTGCCCTGGCCGGCGGCGCCTTCGACCTGCCGATCTCCATGCTCTTCCTCGATGATGGCGTGTTCCAGCTTGCACCCGATCAACGCCCCAGCAGGGTCGAACAGAAAGACTTGCAGGCCAACCTGCAAGCCCTGCCACTGTTCGGCGTGGAAGCGCTCTATACCAGCAGCCGCAGCCTTGCCGAACGCGGGCTGGATGACGCCAGCCTGACACTGCCGGCCCGAGCGCTGGACGATGTCGCGCTGCGCAATCTGCTGCAGACTCACGAACAGGTGATCACGATCTGATGGCCATTCTCCACCTGCTCTCGCACTCCCCGTTCAATGACGGCCGGCTCGCCAGCTGCCTGCACCTGCTCGGGCCCGACGATGGCCTGCTGCTGACCGGCGACGCTGTCTACGCATTGCGCGACGGCACCGCCCCCTGCCAGGCGCTGGAGCTGATGCCCTCGGCCAATGCGCTCTTCGCCCTGCTGGAAGACCTGCAAGCCCGCGGCATGGATGATGTGCCCGCCCGCGTCGTTGCAGTGGACTACCCAGGCTTCGTCGAACTCTGCACGCGCTTCGACAAGGTGAACGCCTGGCTATGAGCACCCTACTGGTCAACGGCCACTCCCTGCCGCTGGATAAGGACGGCTATCTGGTCGATCTCAACGACTGGAGCGATGCCGTTGCCGAAGCGCTGGCGCACAACGAGGGCCTGCACCTGACTCCGGAGCACTGGGAAATCCTCCTGCTGCTGCGCGAGTTCTACGGCGAGTTCCAGCTGTCGCCGGCCAATCGCCCGCTGATAAAGTACGTGGCCCAGAAGCTGGGCGCGGAAAAAGGCAGCAGCCTGCACCTCAACCTTCTGTTCAAAGGCACACCGGCCAAGCTTGCCGCCAAGCTAGCCGGCCTGCCGAAGCCGACCAATTGCCTATGACCGCCTCCCCACTCGTCCTTCAGACACCTGCCGAACATCCCTTCGCCCAGTTCGTCCGCATCCTGGGCAAGGGCAAGCGCGGCGCCCGTGGCCTGACCCGGGAGGAAGCCCGCGAGGCACTGGGCATGATCCTCGACGAGAAGGTCGAAGAAGCCCAACTCGGCGCCTTCCTGATGCTGCTGCGGCACAAGGAGGAAAGCGCCGAGGAACTTGCCGGCTTCACCGAAGCCGTGCGCTGCCGCCTAGAGGTACCGAAGATCGCCGTGGACCTCGACTGGCCCAGCTACGCCGGCAAGAAGCGCCATCTGCCCTGGTATCTGCTGGCCGTCAAATGTCTGGGTGGCAGCGGCACTCGCATCCTCCTGCACGGCGGCGGCGCGCATACCGCTGGACGGGTTTATACCGAACAGCTTCTGGAGCTGCTCGGCCTGCCACTGTGTCGCAACTGGAACTCGGTCAGCGAATCGCTGGATGCCAAGGGCATCGCCTTCGCTCCGCTGGTGGATTGGATGCCGCGCCTGCAGCGCATGATCGACCTGCGCAACACCCTGGGCCTGCGCTCCCCCATGCATTCGGCCGTGCGCTTGCTCAACCCCCTGGGCGCTACCTGCGTCCTGCAGAGCATCTTCCATCCCGGTTATCAGGAAGTGCATCGCGAGGGCAGCCGCCTGCTCGGTGACTACGCCATCGTCATCAAGGGCGAAGGCGGCGAGATCGAGATGAACCCCGATGCCACCTCGCACCTTTACGGTTGCCGGGACGGCGAAGCCTGGGACGAAGAGTGGCCAGCGCTCTCGCCACTGCGCCACGTCAAGCCGGAAACGCTGGACCCGACACACCTGGCCGCCTTCTGGCGCGGCGAAGCCGAAGACGCCTACGGCGAACTGGCCGTCCGCGCGACCATGGCACTCGCCCTGCGCGCCACGGGATTGAAGCGCGACGAAGCCTTCATCGAAGCCGATCGACGCTGGGCCGCACGAGACAGATCGATTTAGCCGATACTTGGAATCCTGTTTTTGCGCTAAACAATCGAGCTACAGCCTATAGACTGAACCCATCCCCCCAGATTCAGGAGCTACGAGATGGGACAGTTGATCGATGGCCGCTGGCATGACCAGTGGTATGACACCAGCAAGGACGGCAGCTTTCAGCGCGAGAATGCGCAGCGCCGCAACTGGGTAACTGCCGACGGCCAACCCGGCCCGAGCGGCGAAGGCGGCTTCCGCGCCGAGGCCGGCCGTTATCACCTGTATGTCTCCCTGGCCTGTCCCTGGGCCCACCGCACACTGATCTATCGCCAGCTCAAGGGCCTTGAGTCAGTGATCGACGTTTCGGTCGTCAGCTGGCTCATGCTGGAAAACGGCTGGACCTTCGACAAGACCCTTGGGTCGACGGGCGACAAGCTCGACGGCCTGGACTTTCTCCATCAGCGCTATACCAGGGACGATGCGAACTACACCGGCCGCGTCACCGTGCCGGTGCTATGGGACAAGCACGAGCAACGCATCGTCAGTAACGAATCAGCGGAGATCATCCGCATGTTCAACGTGGCCTTCGACGGGATAACCGGCAACTCGCTGGACCTCTACCCGGAGCCTCTGCGCGCGCAGATCGACGAACTGAACGAACGTATCTACCCGGCCGTGAACAACGGCGTGTACCGCGCCGGCTTCGCCACGACACAGGACGCCTATGAAGGGGCGTTCCAGACATTGTTCAACGAACTGGACTGGCTGGAAGAGCGCCTGGGCCAGCAGCGCTACCTGGCGGGCGAATACCTGACCGAAGCCGATGTGCGCCTGTTCACCACGCTGATTCGCTTCGATGCGGTGTACCACGGCCACTTCAAGTGCAACCTGCGCCGCCTGGCCGACTACCCGAACCTGTCCGGCTGGCTGCGCGAACTGTATCAACTGGAGGGCGTTGCCGGAACCGTGGACTTCCAGCACATCAAGAACCACTACTACGCCAGCCACCGCACCATCAACCCGACGGGTATAGTGCCGCTTGGCCCTCAGCAGGACTTCACCGGTGCGCACGGGCGAGGGCATCTGCCGGGCAGCGGGATTGCGCGCAGGGGCTGACCAACTGTAGGAACGAGCTTGCTCGCGAACCGCTTGAGGCCTTCAACTTGTCCGGGAGTTCGCGAGCAAGCTCG
Source organism: Pseudomonas nitroreducens TX1 (assembly GCF_000313755.1). GTDB lineage: Bacteria > Pseudomonadota > Gammaproteobacteria > Pseudomonadales > Pseudomonadaceae > Pseudomonas > Pseudomonas nitroreducens_A. The sequence continues at coordinate 55,980 of NZ_AMZB01000079.1, forward strand.
CTCCTACAAAGAACCGGTCAGATCGGCTTGTCGATACCGTCGTAGACCTTCTGCAGCGCGTCCAGGCGCTCCTGGTAGCGCCGCTTGAGGCAGGCCTTGTTGGCGCCGCAGGCGCGGCGCTGCTCCAGCCAGGCGAGCTGGGAGTCGCCCAGGTTGCCACGCATGCCCATGGCAAACAGGCCGCGCAGCAGGCGGTAGGTCGTCGCCACCTGCACGTCCATCTCTGAAAGCTGGCGATCCGCACAGATGGCTTTCTCGTCGGCCTGTCTGGCCGTCTTGCAGTCGAAGCTGGCCGCCGAGGCCGGCAAGGCGAAGCAACCCAGGGCACACGCAGCACCCAGGAGGGTAACGCGCAGGGGTTTCACTGCTGCCCCTCGAACCACGCCAGCTTCTCACGCAGTTGCACCACTTCCCCGACAATCACCAGGGTCGGTGCATGGACTTCGTGCTCTGCCACCAACTCCGACAAATTCGCCAGGGTACCGGTGAACACACGTTGATGCACCGTAGTGCCCTGCTGGACGAGCGCGGCAGGCGTGTCGGCAGAACGCCCATGACGCACCAGTTGCTCGCAGATGACCGGCAGGCCGACCAAGCCCATGTAGAACACCAGGGTCTGCCCAGGCGCCACCAGATCGTTCCACGGCAGGTCAGTGCTGCCGTCCTTCAGGTGTCCAGTCACGAAACGCACGGACTGCGCGTAGTCACGGTGCGTCAACGGAATTCCGGCGTAGGCCGCGCAACCACTGGCTGCGGTAATACCCGGCACGACCTGAAACGGGATGCCGTTGGCAGCAAGCTCATCGATCTCCTCGCCACCGCGACCGAAGATGAACGGATCGCCGCCCTTCAGGCGCAGCACGCGCTTGCCCTGCCGGGCCAGTTCGACCAGCTGGCGATTGATCTCGTCCTGCGGTACGGCGTGATCCGCGCGACGCTTGCCGACATAGAGCCGATCTGCATCACGTCGACATAGCTCGAGGATCGCCGGGGCAACGAGGCGATCGTAAAGCACCACATCGGCCTGCTGCATCAGGCGCAGGGCGCGGAAGGTCAGCAGATCGGGGTCGCCCGGACCAGCGCCGACCAGATAGACCTCGCCGCGAGACTCGGCCTGCGGCGATTCCAGTTTGCCCGCCAGCAGACGCTCGGCCTCGCTCGGCTGGCCGGCAAGCATGCGCTCGGCGACCGGGCCCTGAAACACCTCCTCCCAGAACTTGCGACGTTGCTGCAGGTCCGGCAGGCGCTGCTTCACACGCTCGCGGAAGCGACTGGCGAGGCCGGCGAGTTGGCCGTAGGTTGCGGGAATCCAGGTTTCCAGCTTGGCGCGCAGCAGTCTTGCCAGCACTGGCGCGTCGCCGCCGCTGGAAACTGCCACCACCAGCGGCGAACGATCGACGATGGCCGGGAAAATCACGCTGCACAGAGCCGGCGCGTCGACCACATTGACCGGTACGCCGCGCTCGTTGGCGTCCCGGGACACCTGGGCGTTGAGCGGCTCATCATCGGTGGCGGCGATGACCAGCACGCAATCCTGCAGGTCGCCCCGGGCGTAGGGACGCAAGAGCAGTTCGCCTGCGCCCTCCTCGATCAGCTCGCGCAGCTCCGAATGCACTTCAGGCGCCACGACCCGCAGCACCGCGCCGGCATCGCTCAACAGGCGCGCCTTGCGCAGTGCGACATCACCGCCGCCGACCAGTAGCGCGCGACGTCCGCGCAGGATGTGGAACAGCGGCAGGAAGTCCATCTCAGCCGATCACCTCGATGCCCGCCATGTACGGCTTGAGCACTTCCGGTACGCGGATCGAGCCATCGGCCTGCTGGTAGTTCTCCAGCACGGCGACCAGGGTACGACCTACGGCCAGGCCCGAGCCGTTGAGGGTGTGGACCAGCTCCGGCTTGCCGGTTTCCGGGTTGCGGTAGCGCGCCTGCATGCGGCGGGCCTGGAAGTCACCGCAGTTGGAGCAGGAGGAAATCTCGCGGTACTTGTCCTGGCTCGGCACCCAGACTTCGAGGTCATAGGTCTTGGCGGCACCGAAGCCCATGTCGCCGGTGCACAGCGCCAGCGCGCGGTACGGCAGCTCCAGGGCCTGGAGGACCTTCTCGGCGTTGCCGACCAGGCTTTCCAAGGCCTCCCAGGACTTCGACGGCTCGACGATCTGCACCATCTCGACCTTGTCGAACTGGTGCTGGCGGATCATGCCGCGGGTGTCGCGGCCCGACGCCCCGGCTTCGCTGCGGAAGCAGGGCGTGTGGGCGACGAACTTCAGCGGCAGCTCCTTCGCATCGAGGATCTGCCCGGCAACGATGTTGGTCAGCGAGACTTCGGCGGTCGGGATCAGGTACAGATCCGCTTCGTCTTCGCGCTGGATCTTGAACAGGTCTTCCTCGAACTTCGGCAGCTGGCCGGTGCCCTGGAGCGCCGGAGCCTGCACCAGGTAAGGGGTGTAGGCCTCTTCGTAGCCATGCTCGCGGGTATGCAGGTCGATCATGAACTGCGCCAGGGCGCGGTGCAGGCGGGCAATCGGGCCGCGCATCAGGGCAAAGCGCGCGCCAGACAGCCGCGCAGCGGTCTCGAAGTCCAGCCAGCCGTGCTGTTCGCCCAGGGCGACGTGGTCCTTGATCTCGAAGTCGAAGGTGCGCGGGGTACCCCAGCGACGGACTTCGACGTTGTCTTCTTCATCAGCTCCCACCGGCACGGATTCGTGCGGCAGGTTCGGGATGTTCAGCAGCAGGTTGTCCAGTTCGGCCTGGATGACGTCCAGTTCGCGCTTGCCCGCTTCCAGCTGCTCCGCCATGCGGTTCACCTCGGCCTTCAGCGGCGCGACATCCTCGCCGTTCTTCATGGCCTGGCCGATGGCCTTGGAGCGCGAATTGCGCTCGGCCTGCAAGGTCTCGGTGCGGGTCTGCACGGACTTGCGCTGGCTCTCCAGCGCTTCGATGCGCGCCACATCCAGGGTGAAGCCACGGGTGGCCAGGCGTTCGGCCACTTCCTGCGGCTGGGTACGGACCAGTTTGGAATCGAGCATGGTGTCTTCTCGTGTCTAGTGTCAGGCGGCGCTAGCGGGCGCCACTTCAGGATTTTCTGCGACGGCGGGAACTGGCCTTGTCGAGGCTAGCCAGGTGGCGCAGCTTTTCGCCGATCTTCAGTTCGAGCCCGCGCGGCACGGGTTGGTAATACTGGCGCGGTTCCATGGACTCGGGGAAGTAGTCTTCTCCGGCCGCATAGGCATCCGGCTCATCGTGGGCATAACGGTATTCGTCGCCATAGCCCAGGTTCTTCATCAGCTTGGTCGGTGCATTGCGCAGATGCAGCGGCACTTCCAGCGACCCGCTCTCTGCCACCTCGCGGCGCGCCGTGTTGTAGGCGTTGTAGACGGCATTGCTCTTCGGCGCGCAGGCCAGGTAAACAATAGCCTGCGCAATCGCCAGCTCACCTTCCGGGCTGCCGAGGCGCTCCTGCACATCCCAGGCGTGCAGGCACAGGGTCAGGGCGCGGGGATCGGCATTGCCGATGTCCTCGCTGGCCATGCGCACCACGCGGCGGGCGATATAGAGCGGATCGCAACCGCCATCGAGCATGCGCGCATACCAGTACAGCGCGCCGTCGGGGCTGGAACCGCGCACCGACTTGTGCAGCGCACTGATCTGGTCATAGAAGGCCTCGCCCCCCTTGTCGAAGCGACGACGCGAATCACCCAGCAGGTTCTGCAGCAGCTCGGCACTGATCTCGCCGTCGTCCTCGGCGAGGTCGGAGGCGTTCTCCAGCAGGTTGAGCAGGCGCCGGCCATCACCATCGGCGGCGGCCATGAGAATGGCGAAACTATCATCCGGCAGGCTCAGATTACGCTTGCCCAAGCCCTTTTCTTCGGTCAGCGCACGCTCCACCAACCGGCGCAGGGCCGCCTCGTCCAGGCTTTTCAGCACATAGACGCGGGCGCGGGAAAGTAGCGCGTTGTTCAGTTCGAACGAGGGGTTCTCGGTGGTCGCGCCGATGAAGATCAGCGTGCCGTCTTCTACATAGGGCAGGAAGGCATCCTGCTGGCTCTTGTTGAAGCGATGCACTTCGTCGACGAAGAGAATCGTGCGGCGACCGTACTGCGCGGCGTGCTGCTTGGCCACTTCCACCGACTGGCGGATTTCCTTCACGCCCGAGAGCACCGCCGAGATGGTCTCGAAGTGCGCGTCGGTGACCTGGGCCAGCAGCTTCGCCAGGGTCGTCTTGCCGACCCCGGGCGGCCCCCAGAAGATCATCGAGTGCAGCGCGCCCTGCTCCAACGCCTCACGCAGCGGCTTGCCGCGGGCGAGCAGGTGCTCCTGGCCGACGTACTCGTCCAGGCTGGTCGCGCGCAGGCGCGCGGCCAGGGGCTGGGAAACGGGGGCGGAGCGGAACAGATCCAAGGTCTTACCTATGACTTAAAGCTGGCGCGGGGCGCCGATCATTCCTGGATGACGTCGACGCCCTTGGGCACTTCGAAGACGAACTGCTTGGGATCCATCGCCTCGTTCATCTTCACGTCGAAGAACAGGATGTTGGTGCGCTGGCCGACGCTGTCGATCAGCTGCATGTCATTCACCACACCACTACGGAAGGAAATCCGCAGGCTGTCGAACAGGGTGTCCTTGGACTTCGGCTTGAGGGTGAAGTCGACCACGTTGCCACCGTCCTTGGCAGTAATGTCGAAACTCTGGCCGATCTTCGACACGTCGCCGGAGAGCAGCAGCGCCGGGGTCTGGGTCAGGCGCTGGTCGAGCTTCTGGATGGTCACCTGCTCCAGGTCCGGGTCGTACAGCCAGATCTTCTCGCCGTTGGAGATGAGCAGTTGCTCGTTCGGCGCATCGGTGTGCCAACGGAACAGGCCCGGCCGCTTGAGGCCCAGGGTGCCGGCGGTTTCCTGCAGGCGGGTGCCGCTGCCATCCAGGGTCAGCTGGGAGAAACGCGCGGTCATGGTCTGGGCTTTGGTGAGCATCCCGCTCAGGCGCTGCGCAGCGGCCTCGTCGGCATGGGCCTGAACGCCGGCGACAGCCAGCGCAGCAACGAACAACAGGCGGATCAGACGCATCGAAATCCTCGAAGTCGAATCAATCACGGATCGGGGCCGGCGCGATGACTTCGCGCGAGCCATTGGTATTCATCGCGGTCACCACGCCGGCCATTTCCATCGCCTCGATCATCCGTGCGGCGCGGTTGTAGCCGATCTTCAGCTTGCGCTGCACGGCAGAGATGGAAGCCCGGCGGCTTTCGGTCACGAAGCGCACGGCCTCGTCGTAGAGCGGATCGTCCTCGCTGCCCTCGCCGCCTTCGCCGCCCCCGCCACCTTCGAACGAACCGCCACCGCCTTCATCGGCACCGGCGAGGATGTCCTCGATGTAATTCGGCGCGCCACGCAGCTTCCACGCCTCGACGACGCGGTGCACCTCGTCATCGGAGACGAAGGCGCCATGGACGCGGATCGGCAGGCCGGTGCCCGGCGGCAGGTAGAGCATGTCGCCGTGGCCCAGCAGTTGCTCGGCGCCGCCCTGGTCCAGGATGGTGCGCGAGTCGATCTTGCTCGAGACCTGGAACGCGATACGGGTCGGGATGTTCGCCTTGATCAGGCCGGTGATCACGTCCACCGACGGACGCTGGGTCGCCAGGATCAGGTGGATGCCCGCCGCGCGCGCCTTCTGGGCGATACGGGCGATCAGTTCTTCCACCTTCTTGCCGACGATCATCATCATGTCGGCGAATTCGTCGACCACCACCACGATGGTCGGCAGGGTCTGCAGCAGCGGCGCCTCGTCCTCCATGCTCTCGCGGCGGTACAGCGGGTCGGTCAGCGGCGTGCCGGCCTCCTCGGCGTCCTTCACCTTGCGATTGAAGCCCGCGAGGTTACGCACGCCCATGGCCGCCATCAGCTTGTAGCGGCGCTCCATCTCGGCGACGCTCCAGCGCAGCGCGTTGGCGGCCTCCTTCATGTCGGTGACCACCGGGCAGAGCAGGTGCGGAATGCCTTCGTAGATCGACAGTTCCAGCATCTTCGGGTCAATCATGATCAAGCGCGCCTCTTCGGGCGTGGACTTGAACAGGATCGACAGCAGCATGGCGTTCACGCCAACCGACTTACCGGAACCGGTGGTACCGGCCACCAGCAGGTGCGGCATCTTCGCAAGATCAGTGATGATCGGATTGCCGCCAATGTCGTGACCCAGAGCCAGCGGCACGGTGGACTTGTGCTCGTCATACTCGGGCGTCATCAGCACTTCGGAGAAGCGCACCATCTGCCGGTCTTCGTTGGGAATCTCGATGCCAACGGTAGTCTTGCCGGGAATGACTTCCACCACGCGCACGCTGATCACCGCCAGCGAACGCGCCAGGTCCTTGGCCAGGTTGGAGATGCGGCTGACCTTCACGCCAGCGGCCGGCTGGATTTCGAAACGGGTGATCACCGGGCCCGGATGCACGGACTCGACTATGACCTCGACACCGAACTCCTTGAGCTTGATCTCCAGCAGGCGCGACATCGCCTCCAGGGATTCCGGCGAGTAGCTCTGCTTCTTTTCCGACGCCGGGTCGAGGATCGACAGTGGCGGCAGCGTACCTTCCACAGCGGTATCGACGAACAGCGGCGCCTGTTTCTCCTTCAGCACGCGCTTGCTCGGCTCGACCGGTTTGCTGGGCGGCGGCGGGACATCAATCTTCGGCGCCACACGCTTTTCGCGCTCCTGCACGCTCTTGACCAGCGCTTCCTCGCGCTCGATCAGGCGTTCCTTGACCTTGGCCTGCTCGCGGCGGTCGGCAACGATGGGCGCGGCCACTTCGGCCACGCGCTCGTCGACCTCGCGAAGCTGAGCGACCAGCTGCTTGTGCTCGCTACGGGCGCTCCACCAGCGATTGGTGGCGTTGTGGATCAGTTCGAAGAGGTCGAGGGTAATCTTGCCGGTGACGTCCATCACCTTGAACCAGGACAGATCGGCGAACACCGTCATGCCGAACAGGAACAGCGCCAGGAACAGCAGCGTGCTGCCCTGCACGTTCAGTGCATTGACGCCCAGCTGCCCCAGGCTCTCGCCCAGCGCGCCGCCAGCCGTAGCCGGCATATGGGCACCGCTGGTATGGAAATGGATGTAGGCCAGCGCGGAGCCGGACAGCACCAGGAACACCAGGCCGATCAAGCGCCAGGAGAACAGCCAGCCGTTCCATTCCCAAGGCATGTGGCGCTTGCGGAAGACCTGGTAGGTCTTCACTGCCAGCAGTAGCGGGAACAGGTAGGCAAAATAGCCCAGCACCATGAACAGGATGTCTGCGCTCAGCGCGCCCAGGCGGCCAGCCGCATTCTGCACCTGTTCGACGTGACTGGAATGGCTCCAGCCCGGATCGGCGGAATCGTAGGTGAGCAGCGCCATCCACAGGTAAAGACAGAGCGCGCCGAGCGCGATCAGAGCCCCTTCCTTCAGACGGTAATGCAGTTGCTGGCGCCAGGCGGCGGCGTGGCTTGCTGTGGTGTCCTTCAAAACGCTTCTATTCCTGCGCTATACGCGCGTCCGAGAGTCGTTGGACCGCGAAATGGGCCCATTGTACGGCTTTGGCCGGCCGATGCCAGCGACCCCAGGTGTGCCCGACTGCGCTTTTGCCGGCTTTCCGGGGTTCGGTGTAGCATAGCCCAACACCGTTTTTCGGCTGCTCAATTGGAGCATGCATTCTCTTACGTGACAAAGGCTTATGGAGTCTTTTTATGAGTGAAGTCAAGCATTCGCGCCTGATCATCCTGGGCTCCGGCCCCGCGGGCTACACCGCGGCCGTGTACGCCGCGCGCGCCAACCTCAAGCCTGTTGTCATCACCGGCATCCAGCCCGGCGGCCAACTGACCACCACCACCGAGGTCGACAACTGGCCCGGCGACGTCGAGGGCCTGACCGGCCCCGCCCTGATGCAGCGCATGGAACAGCACGCCAAGCGTTTCGATACCGAGATCGTCTACGACCATATCCACACCGCCGAGTTGCAGCAGAAGCCCTTCACCCTCAAGGGCGACAGCGGCACCTACACCTGCGATGCGCTGATCATCGCCACCGGGGCCTCGGCCCAGTACCTGGGCATGTCCTCGGAAGAGGCCTTCATGGGCAAGGGCGTTTCCGCCTGCGCGACCTGCGATGGCTTCTTCTACCGCAACCAGGTGGTCTGCGTGGTCGGTGGCGGCAACACCGCCGTGGAAGAAGCACTTTACCTGTCCAACATCGCCAAGGAAGTCCACCTGATCCACCGCCGCGACAAGCTGCGCTCGGAGAAGATCCTACAGGACAAACTGTTCGAAAAAGCCAAGAACGGCAACGTACGCCTGCACTGGAATACCACCCTCGACGAAGTCCTGGGCGACAACATGGGTGTCGTCGGCGTCCGCCTGAAGGACGTCGACAGCGGCGAAACCCGTCAACTGGACCTGTCCGGCGTGTTCATCGCCATTGGCCACAAGCCCAACACCGACCTGTTCAAGGGCCAATTGGAAATGCATGACGGCTACCTGAAGGTCAAGGGCGGCGCCGAAGGCAATGCGACCCTGACCAGCATCAACGGCGTGTTCGCTGCCGGCGACGTGGCCGACCATGTCTACCGCCAGGCGATCACCTCAGCCGGCGCCGGCTGCATGGCCGCACTGGATGCCGAAAAGTTCCTCGACGACAACTGATCGGCGCAAGGGGAGGTTCGCCCTCCCCTCCTCCCTATGCTCAAGTGGCTTTCCCGCAGCAATTTCGACTTTCCACCCCTCGACAAGGCCCTGCATGAGCCCAACGGCCTGCTGGCGGCCGGCGGAGACCTGAACCCGCAGCGCCTGATCCAGGCCTACCGCCACGGGTGCTTCCCCTGGTACCAGGATGGCCAGCCAATACTCTGGTGGTCGCCCGATCCGCGCACCGTGCTGTTTCCCGAAGAACTGCATGTTTCCCGCAGCCTCACCAAGTTCATCCGCCAGCAGCACTACCAGGTCACCATCGACCAGGCCTTCGAGCAGGTCATCGTCGGCTGCGCCGGGCCGCGCGACTATGCGGATGGCACCTGGATTACCACACCGATGCAGGATGCCTATTGCCAACTGCACCGCCTGGGCGTCGCCCATTCGGCCGAAGCCTGGCAAGGCGATGAGCTGGTCGGCGGGCTTTACGGGCTGGCCATTGGTCGCCTGTTCTTTGGCGAATCCATGTTCAGCCGCGCCGACAACGCGTCCAAAGTTGCCTTCGTCACCCTGGTGCAGCGCCTGAAGGCGGCCGGTTTCGTGATGATCGACTGCCAGATGCCGACCCAGCACCTGCACAGCTTCGGCGCCCGCGCCATTTCCCGCGGCGAATTCGCCAGCTTCCTGCGCCGTCATCTCGACGAAACACCGTCAGAGGACTGGACTTCGCAGGCATACCCGCTCAGCCTGTCTTAAACTTGCCTGAGGGAACTCGCAGGGGTTGATGATGACCGAGCTCGCCCGCCTGAAGTTTTACGCCACACAGCCGCATCCATGCAGCTATCTGCCCGAGGAGCAGGCCACTACCCTGTTCCTCGACCCCAGTCAGCCCATGGACGCGCAGTTGTATGCCTCGCTGTCAGAGGTCGGCTTCCGGCGCAGCGGCGAGCACCTTTACCGCCCCCATTGCCAACATTGCACCGCCTGCATCCCGGCGCGCATTCCCGCTGCCGGTTTCCAGCCGAACCGCCAGCAGAAACGCATCATCAAGCGCAACGCCGACCTGGAAGTCATCCGCAAGCGCCCCGCCTTCACCGAGGAGTACTACGCCCTGTACATGCGCTACATCGAGCAGCGCCATGCCGACGGGGACATGTACCCACCCAGCCGCGATCAGTTCGCCACCTTTCTGGTCCGTGACCTACCGTTCAGCTGCTTCTTCGAGTTCCGCCTGCAAGGTCGTCTACTCGCCGTCGCCGTGACCGACGTCCTGCCCAACGGTCTTTCCGCCGTTTATACCTTCTACGATCCGGACGAAGAACGCCGCAGCCTGGGACGCTTTGCCATTCTCTGGCAGATTGGCGAGACCGAGCGCCTGAGCCTCCATGCCGTCTACCTGGGCTACTGGATCAAGAATTGCCGGAAGATGAACTACAAGACCCAGTACCGCCCGATCGAGTTGTTCGTGAACCAGCGCTGGGTGGCGTTGAACTGAAGCAAAAACACCCATTGGCGTTGTGGGGCGATTTCAGGCACAATGTGTGCCTTTTTTAATGCCCTGAAACTTCAGGCAACCATAGATACCGAGGGTTCTACTGCATGTCGAAAGAAGACAGCTTCGAAATGGAAGGCACTGTCGTCGACACCCTGCCCAACACCATGTTCCGCGTGGAGTTGGAGAACGGGCACGTCGTTACCGCGCACATCTCCGGGAAGATGCGCAAGAATTACATCCGCATCCTGACCGGCGACAAAGTTCGCGTTGAACTGACGCCCTACGACCTGTCCAAGGGTCGCATCACCTACCGCGCTCGCTGAGCCGGCAGGTGTCGGCAAGAAGCCGGCACACAGAAAAACGCCCGGCATTGCCGGGCGTTTTCGTTTGCGCCTGACTGCAGCGTCAGGCCGGCTCTGCGGCAATCACCTCGAACTCGAAGGCCAGTTCGCCATCCTTCAGGTCCACATGGGCCACACCACCGTGCTCGGCCAGTTCGCCGAACAGGATCTCCTCGGCCAACGGCCGCTTGATCTTGTCCTGGATCAGCCGCGCCATCGGACGAGCCCCCATCTGCGGGTCGTAGCCCTTGTCCGCCAGCCAACCGCGCGCCGCATCGCTGACCTCGACCTGCACGTGCTTGTCCTCCAACTGCGCCTGCAGTTCGGTGAGGAATTTGTCGACGATACTCTTGATGGTCTCGTGACTCAGGCGGCCGAACTGGATGATGGTATCCAGGCGGTTCCGGAACTCCGGCGTAAAGCTCTTCTTGATCACTTCCATCGCATCGGTGGAGTGGTCCTGCTGCGTGAAGCCAATGGAGGCCCGCGCAGCGGTTTCCGCGCCAGCGTTGGTGGTCATGATCAGGATGACATTACGGAAGTCCGCCTTGCGCCCGTTGTTGTCGGTCAAGGTGCCGTGGTCCATCACCTGCAGCAGCAGGTTGAAGACTTCCGGGTGCGCCTTCTCGATCTCATCCAGCAGCAGCACGCAATGCGGCGTCTTGGTGATGGCCTCGGTGAGCAGGCCGCCCTGATCGAAACCGACGTAGCCCGGAGGCGCACCGATCAGACGGGACACGGTATGCCGCTCCATGTATTCGGACATGTCGAAGCGCACCAACTCCACGCCAAGCGCCTTGGCCAGCTGGCGAGCCACTTCGGTCTTGCCCACTCCGGTCGGACCGGAGAACAGGAAGGAGCCGACAGGCTTGTCCGGCGACTTGAGACCGGCGCGTGACAGCTTGATGGCAGTGGACAGCGACTCGATGGCCGCCGCCTGGCCGAAAACGGTCAGCTTCAGGTCGCGCTCGAGGTTGCGCAGAAGCTCCTTGTCAGAGCTGGAGACGTGCTTGGGCGGAATCCGCGCGATCTTCGCGACGATATCCTCGACCTGCGGCACTTCGATGCGCTTGACGCGCTTCTCTTCCGGCTGCAGGCGCTGGTAGGCGCCCGCCTCGTCGATCACGTCGATGGCCTTGTCCGGCATGTGCCGGTCATTGATGTAGCGCGCAGCCAGCTCGGCGGCGGCGCGCAGCGCCTCATCGCTGTACTCGATGTGGTGATGCTGCTCGAAACGCGGCTTCAGGCCCTTCAGGATGCCGAAGGTGTCCTCGACGGACGGCTCGGTGACGTCGACCTTCTGGAAGCGACGAGCCAGCGCGCGATCCTTCTCGAAAATGCCGCGGAATTCCTGGAAGGTGGTCGAGCCGATGCAGCGGATCTCGCCGGACGACAGTAGCGGCTTCAGCAGGTTGGAAGCGTCCATCACGCCGCCCGATGCCGCACCGGCGCCGATGATGGTGTGGATTTCGTCGATGAACAACACCGCGTGCGGACGCTTGCGCAACTCGTTGAGCAGCGCCTTGAAGCGCTTCTCGAAGTCGCCACGGTACTTGGTACCCGCCAGCAGCGCCCCCAGGTCAAGGGAGTAGACGACGCTGTCGGACAGCAGGTCCGGGACCTGACCGTCGACGATGCGCTTGGCCAACCCTTCAGCAATGGCAGTCTTGCCAACACCGGCCTCGCCCACCAGCAGCGGGTTGTTCTTGCGGCGACGGGCGAGGATCTGCGCGACGCGCTCGACTTCCGACTCGCGGCCGACCAGCGGGTCGATTCTGCCCTGGCGCGCCAGGTCATTCAGGTTGCTGGCATAGGCATCCAGCGGATGGCTTGAAGTGGAAGACTCGCCACCCTCCTCATCCTGCATTTCCTGATCGCTGTCCGTATGGTCGGCATGGCCCGGCACCTTGGAGATGCCATGGGCGATGAAATTGACCACGTCTATCCGCGCGACGCTCTGCTGCTTGAGCAGGAACACCGCCTGACTTTCCTGCTCGCTGAAGATGGCGACCAGCACGTTGGCGCCGGTGACTTCGCGCTTGCCGGAACTCTGCACGTGGAACACCGCACGCTGCAGGACACGCTGGAAGCCCAGGGTTGGCTGGGTTTCGCGATCCTCATCGTGCTGGGGAATCAGCGGCGTTGTGGAATCGATGAATTCCTGCAGGTCTCGCCGCAACTTGTCCAGATTCGCACCGCACGCCTTCAGAACCGTTGCGGCGGCTTCATTATCCAGAAGCGCCAACAGCAAGTGCTCAACGGTCATGAACTCATGCCGCTTCGCCCGCGCCTCCTTGAAGGCGAGATTGAGGGTGACTTCGAGCTCTCGATTCAACATGACTTCACCTCGCTCCCAAACATCCGCATCAACCTTCTATCTCAATTTCGCACAACAGTGGATGTTGGCTCTCCCTCGCATATTGATTGACCTGCATGGCTTTGGTTTCCGCAACATCTCGGGTAAAGGTCCCGCAGTGCGCCTTGCCCTGGGTATGCACGGTCAACATGACCTTGGTTGCCTGCTCGCGGTTCATGTTGAAGTACAACTCGAGCACCTCAACCACGAAATCCATCGGTGTGTAATCATCGTTGAACATGATGACCCGATACATCGATGGCGCCTTCAGGGCGGGCTTGGCTTCTTCAACCGCCAGCCCCGCCCCGTCGTCTTCCAATGGATCCGGGCGGTCCTGATTGAATGTTAGTCGAATCTGGCTACTTGCATGCATGCTGGAATAAAAGCTTTGCGAGTGGGTGAATGAGTGGGCCGGCCGGAGGTTGAAACGCTTCTCAGGCCCAGACGACGCCGCCTTGACTAACGGCAAAAGGGTGTTACAACCAAAGGATACCCCCCCGGAGGGTATCAGGAGTTCCGGACGCCAGTCTTCAGGAAAAGGCATAGCGGAATAGTAGTGGATGATACTCCAGCGATGGAGTCCTTTGCAGAGGGATATCAGCATGCTCAGCGGTAAGGTCAAGTGGTTCAACAACGCCAAGGGCTACGGTTTCATCCTGGCTGATGGCCGAGATGAGGACCTGTTTGCTCACTACTCGGCAATCCAGATGGATGGCTACAAGACTCTCAAGGCCGGCCAACCCGTCAGTTTCGAGATCCTGCAAGGTCCGAAGGGGTTGCATGCGGTGAACATCCAGCCCGTCAACGCCAATGCATCCACCCCGCCCGCACAAGCTGCCCCGAGCAGCGAGGTGGAGAACCTCACGGCGGAAGCCTGATTCGTCACGGATCAGACGAAACGAAAAAGGCCGGCAGCAAGCCGGCCTTTTTCATCGGTGACGAATCACCCGGTTACATCTTGGCGATGATTGCGTCGCCGAATTCCGAGCAGGACAGCAGCTTGGCACCGTCCATCAGTCGCTCGAAGTCATAAGTGACGGTCTTGGCCGCAATGGCGCCGTTCACGCCATCAATGATCAGGTCGGCCGCTTCCGGCCAGCCCATATGACGCAGCATCATCTCGGCCGACAGGATCACCGACCCCGGATTGACCTTGTCTAGTCCGGCGTACTTGGGTGCGGTGCCGTGGGTCGCCTCGAACATGGCGACGGAATCGGAAAGGTTGGCGCCCGGCGCGATGCCGATGCCGCCTACCTCTGCTGCAAGTGCGTCAGACAGGTAGTCGCCGTTCAGGTTGAGGGTGGCGATCACATCGTACTCCGCCGGGCGCAGCAGGATCTGCTGCAGCATGGCATCGGCGATTACGTCCTTCACCACGATGCTCTTGCCGGTAGCCGGGTTCTTGAATTGCATCCACGGGCCGCCGTCGAGCAGTTGGGCGCCGAACTCGTCACGGGCCACTTCGTAACCCCAGTCCTTGAACGCACCCTCGGTGAATTTCATGATGTTGCCCTTGTGGACTATGGTGACCGAGCTGCGGTCATTGTCCACGGCGTATTGCAGGGCCTTGCGCACCAGGCGCTTGGTGCCCTCCTGGGAAACCGGCTTGATGCCGATGCCACAGTCGTTGGTGAAACGGATCTTCTTGACGCCCATTTCCTCGGTGAGGAACTTGATGATCTTCTGCGCCTCGGGGGAACCGGCCTTCCACTCGACGCCGGCGTAGATGTCTTCCGAGTTCTCGCGGAAGATCACCATGTCCACGTCTCCCGGCTTCTTCACCGGGCTGGGGACACCCTCGAACCAGCGCACAGGGCGCAGGCAGACATACAGGTCGAGCTGCTGGCGCAGGGCCACGTTCAGGGAGCGGATGCCACCGCCCACCGGAGTGGTCAGCGGGCCCTTGATCGAAACGACGTAATCGCGGACAGCATCCAGGGTTTCCTGGGGCAGCCAGGTGTCCTGGTCGTAGACCTGAGTGGCCTTCTCGCCGGCGTAGACTTCCATCCACGCGATCTTGCGGTCGCCTTTGTAGGCTTTCTCGACGGCAGCGTCGACGACCTTGATCATGACCGGGCTGATATCCACGCCAATGCCATCCCCCTCGATGAAGGGGATGATCGGATTCTTCGGTACATTCAAGGACATATCGGCGTTGACGGTGATTTTGTCACCGGCCGGCACCTGGATCTTTTGGTATCCCATGCTGAACTCCGCTTTTTTGGTTGAAACCCTCTTGCAGCCACTGAGGGTAGCTCACAAGTCGATGATCGAACCACATCATTCCTTAGTCTAAAAAAGGGACGCGCTTCACCCTGCCTTTAGGGTGGTATACTGGCCGGCATGACTTAATGGTCATCGAGGTCCGAGCAGTCTGGGACCAGACTCTCTCCTCGCAGCGGCGCACGTCCCCACCAGGATCCCGCCGTACAACGCTCTACTGGCGCCCCAATATCCCCGCGGCAAATCTCGAAGGTCGGTCAACCACCTCGTTGAACGCAAGCGTGTACCAACGCGATTCGAGACTCTGTGCGCGCCCAGCAAAGAAGAGAGTTAGAACGAGATGTCCATCCGCTCGAAGATCACCTACACCTTCACCGACGAAGCACCCGCCCTCGCGACCTATTCGCTTCTCCCCATCGTAAAAGCCTTTGCCGCCTCCGCCGGCATCGACGTCGAGACCCGCGACATCTCTCTTTCGGGCCGTATCCTGGCCTCCTTCGCTGACAAGCTCGGCGACAAGGCGATCGAAGACGATCTGGCCTACCTGGCACAACTGGCCACCGATCCAAAAGCCAACATCATCAAGCTGCCGAACATCTCCGCCTCGGTACCGCAACTCAAGGGCGCCATCGCCGAGCTGCAGAAGCTGGGCTACGCCGTTCCGGACTTCCCCGAAGACCCGCAGACCGACGAAGAGAAAGACACCCGCGCCCGCTACGCCAAGGTCCTGGGCAGCGCCGTGAACCCGGTCCTGCGTGAAGGCAACTCCGACCGCCGCGCTCCGGCCGCCGTGAAAGCCTACGCCCGCAAGCACCCGCACAGCATGGGCAAGTGGAGCATGGCTTCGCGCTCCCACGCTGACTACATGCGTGGCGGCGACTTCTTCTCCAGCGAGCAGTCGGTCACCATCGGCAAGGCCGGTGAAGTCCGCATCGAGTTCGTCGGCAAGGACGGCAAGGTCGAGACCAAGAAGACCCTGAAGATGCAGGACGGCGAAGTCCTCGACAGCATGTTCATGAGCTGCAGCAAACTGCGCGCCTTCTTCGAGAAGACCCTGCAGGACTGCAAGGAAACCGGCGTCATGTGGTCCCTGCACGTCAAGGCCACCATGATGAAGATCTCCCACCCGATCGTCTTCGGCCACGCCGTGACCGTCTACTACAAGGACGTGTTCGAGAAGTACGGCCAGCTGTTCGAAGAGCTCGGCGTGAACCCGAACAACGGCATCTCCAGCGTCTACGACAAGATCAAGTCGCTGCCGGCCTCGCAGCAGGAAGAAATCCTCCACGACATCCACGAGGTGTACAGCCACCGTCCGGAAATGGCGATGGTCGACTCGGTCAAGGGCATCACCAACCTGCACATCCCCAGCGACGTGATCGTCGACGCATCCATGCCGGCCATGATCCGCAACTCGGGTCAGATGTGGGGCAAGGACGGTAAGCAGAAAGACACCAAAGCGGTAATGCCGGAAAGCACCTACGCCCGCATCTACCAGGAGATGATCAACTTCTGCAAAACCAACGGCGCGTTCGACCCGACCACCATGGGCAGCGTACCGAACGTCGGCCTGATGGCGCAGAAGGCCGAGGAATACGGCTCCCACGACAAGACCTTCGAAATGGAAGCCGACGGCACCATGCGTGTGGTCGATGCCGACGGCAAGGTGCTGATGCAGCATGAAGTGCAGGCCGGCGACATCTGGCGCGCCTGCCAGACCAAGGACGCCCCGATCCGCGACTGGGTCAAGTTGGCTGTTACCCGCGCCCGCGCCTCCAACACTCCCGCGATCTTCTGGCTGGACCCGGAGCGCGCCCACGACAACGAGCTGCGCAAGAAGGTCGAGCTGTACCTGAAGGACCACGACCTGACCGGCCTGGACATCAGCATCAAGGGCTACAACGAAGCCATCCGCACCAGCATGGAGCGCCAGATGCGCGGCCTGGACACCATCTCGGTGACCGGCAACGTCCTGCGCGACTACCTGACCGACCTGTTCCCGATCATGGAACTGGGCACCTCGGCGAAGATGCTCTCCATCGTTCCGCTGATGGCGGGCGGCGGCATGTACGAAACCGGCGCCGGCGGCTCGGCTCCGAAACACGTACAGCAGCTGGTGGAAGAGAACTACCTGCGCTGGGATTCCCTGGGCGAGTTCCTGGCCCTGGCCGTCTCCTTCGAGGAAGAAGGCATCAAGACCGACAATGCCAAGGCCAAGGTACTGGGCAAGACCCTGGACATCGCCACCGGCAAACTGCTCGACAACAACAAGTCGCCGTCGCGCAAGATCGGTGAGATCGACAACCGTGGCAGCCACTTCTACCTGGCCATGTACTGGGCCCAGGCCCTGGCCGAGCAGAACGACGACGCCGAGCTGAAGGCTCACTTCGCCTCCCTGGCCAAGACCCTGACCGAGAAGGAAGCAGCGATCGTTGCCGAACTCAACGGCGTACAGGGCAAGCCGGCGGATATCGGCGGCTACTACCGTTCCAACCCGGAGCTGACCAGCCAGGTCATGCGTCCGAGCGCGACCTTCAACGCCGCGATCGACGCACTGGCGTAAGCCACTTCGTGTGACACAGAACCCCCGGGCCGTCCCGGGGGTTCTGCTTTCTGCGCCCCGCCACGTTAAACTCGCGCCTTTCGATCGAACGAGACCGCAACATGCGCTGGCTAGCACACGTCACCGTCGCCACCATTGTCGAAGACCAGGGTCGCTTTCTGCTGGTGGAGGAAATGTCCGCCGACGAAAAACAGGTCTTCAACCAGCCCGCCGGGCACCTGGAAGCCAACGAAACCCTGCTCGAGGCCGCTGTGCGCGAAACCCTCGAGGAAACCGGCTGGGATGTCGAGCTGACCGCCGTCACCGGTATCTACCTGTACACCGCGCCTAGCAACGGCGTGACCTACCAGCGCGTCTGCTTCGCCGCCCGGCCGGTGCGCCACCATCCCGAATGCCCGCTGGACGACGGCATCCTCGGCGCCCGCTGGATGACCCGCGATGAACTTGCCACCCAGCCCGAGCGCTGGCGCAGCCACCTGGTGCTGCGCTGCATCGACGATTACCTCGACGGCGAACGCTTCCCGCTGGCCCTGATCCGCGGCTGAACCGGGCCCGAGCCGGCAGCCGAGCCTCTACAGCTCGGCTCTGGTAGAATCGCCCTCTTTACCTGTGTTCGTGACCCACTGCCATGTCTGACTCACTCAAAGCCCCCCAGAACACCCGCGTCATCGTCGGCATGTCCGGCGGCGTGGATTCTTCCGTCTCCGCCCTCCTCCTCAAGGAACAGGGCTACCAGGTGGAAGGCCTGTTCATGAAGAACTGGGAAGAGGACGACGGCACCGAGTACTGCACCGCCATGACCGACCTCGCCGACGCCCAGGCCGTCTGCGACCGCATCGGCATCACGCTGCACACCGCCAACTTTGCTGCGGAGTACTGGGACAACGTCTTCGAGCACTTCCTTGAGGAGTACAAGGCCGGCCGCACGCCGAACCCGGACATCCTCTGCAACCGCGAGATCAAGTTCAAAGCCTTCCTCGACTACGCCGTCGCCCTTGGCGCTGACCTGATCGCCACCGGCCACTATGTGCGCCGCCGCGACATCGGCGGTCGTAGCGAACTGCTCAAGGGCCTGGATCCAAACAAGGACCAGAGCTACTTCCTCCACGCAGTGGGCGGCGAACAGATCGGCAAGACCCTGTTCCCCGTCGGCGAACTGGAAAAGCCCGAGGTCCGCGCCATCGCCGAGAAACACGGCCTGGCCACCGCGAAGAAGAAGGACTCCACCGGCATCTGCTTCATCGGCGAGCGGCGCTTCAGCGACTTCCTCAAGCAGTACCTGCCGGCACAACCGGGCAACATCGAGACCACCGACGGCGCGGTGATCGGCCAGCACGTTGGCCTGATGTACCACACCATCGGCCAGCGCCAGGGCCTGGGCATCGGCGGCTTGAAGAATGCCGACGACAGCCCCTGGTATGTGCTCGAGAAGGATCTGCAGCGCAACGTCCTGGTCGTCGGCCAGGGCAACGATCACCCCTGGCTGTTCTCCCGCGCCCTGCGCGCCTCGCACATCTATTGGGTCAACCCCATCGAACTGGACCAGCCCAAGGCCCTGCGCGCCAAGGTGCGTTACCGCCAGGCCGACCAGGATTGCGTACTGGAACGGACCGAGAATGGTTACCGCGCCGTCTTCGACGAGCCGCAGCGCGCCGTCACCCCAGGCCAATCCGTCGTCTTCTATGACGGCGAAATCTGCCTCGGCGGCGGCGTCATCGAATCCGCTGAACCCGCGTTCGCTAAGGACCGTACATGAGCGATCTGCACGACCAGATCATCGCCCTTTCCGGCGTTTTCGAAGCCGCCGCCCTGGTAGACCGCCTCGCCCGTACCGGGCAGATCCCCGAAGCCCCATTGGGCTGCATGCTCGGCAGCCTGCTGGTGCGCGACCCGAAGACCACCCTCGATGTCTACGGCGGGGACACCGCCAACCTGCGTGAAGGCTTCCGCGCCCTGGTCAGCGCCCTGGAGCGCGACCCCAACAGCCTGCAGCGCGAACCCCTGCGCTACGCCCTGTCGCTGATCGGCCTGGAACGCCAGCTGAACAAGCGCGACGACATGCTCGACATCATGGGTAGCCGCCTGGACCAGATCCAGCAGCAGGTGCAGCACTTCGGCCTGGTCCACGAGAATGTCATCGCCTCCTGCGCCGGCCTCTACCAGGACACCCTGAGCACCTTCCGCCAGCGCATCCAGGTGCACGGCGACATGCGCCACCTGCAGATCAACGCCAACGCCGCGCGCATCCGCGCCCTGCTGCTGGCCGGCATCCGCTCCGCGCGCCTGTGGCGACAGCTCGGCGGCAACCGCTGGCAGATGCTGTTCAGCCGGAAGAAAATGCTCAACGAACTGCGCCCACTGCTGCGCAGCTGAAACACTTCCTTGCGGTCGCCGCAAGGGCGACCGGTTCGCGCCATTCGTGTATGATGTGCGCCCTTTTCGTTGACCGACAGCTACGAGAACGCCCCATGCAGCTTTCCTCCCTTACCGCGGTATCCCCCGTTGACGGCCGTTACGGCAGCAAGACCAGCGCCCTGCGTCCGATTTTCAGCGAATACGGCCTGATCCGTTTCCGCGTCCAGGTGGAGGTTCGCTGGCTGCAGCGTCTCGCCGCCCACGCCGGCATCCCTGAAGTGGCGCCCTTCTCCGCCGAAGCCAACGCCCTGCTGAACCAGCTGGCAGAGGACTTCCAGCTCGAGCACGCCCAGCGCATCAAGGACATCGAGCGCACCACCAACCACGACGTCAAGGCCGTGGAATACCTGCTCAAGGAACAAGCCGCCAAGCTGCCGGAACTGGCCAAGGTCAGCGAGTTCATCCACTTCGCCTGCACCTCCGAGGACATCAACAACCTGTCCCACGCCCTGATGCTGCGCGAAGGCCGTGACAACGTACTGCTGCCGCTGATGCGCCAGATCGCCGACGCCATCCGCGAACTCGCCGTGAAGTTCGCCGACGTGCCGATGCTCTCGCGCACCCATGGCCAGCCGGCCTCCCCGACCACCCTGGGCAAGGAGCTGGCCAACGTCGTCTACCGCCTGGAGCGCCAGATCAAGCAAGTTGCCTCGGTCGAGCTGCTGGGCAAGATCAACGGCGCCGTGGGCAACTACAACGCCCACCTGTCGGCTTACCCGCAGGTGGACTGGGAAGCCAACGCCCGCGAGTTCATCGAAGGCGACCTGGGCCTGAACTGGAACCCCTACACCACCCAGATCGAGCCGCACGACTACATCGCCGAGCTGTTCGACGCCGTCGCGCGCTTCAACACCATCCTCATCGACTTCGACCGCGACGTCTGGGGCTACATCTCCCTGGGCTACTTCAAGCAGAAGACCGTCGCTGGCGAGATCGGCTCTTCGACCATGCCGCACAAGGTCAACCCGATCGACTTCGAAAACTCCGAAGGCAATCTCGGCATCGCCAACGCTCTGCTGCAGCATCTGGCCAGCAAGCTGCCGATCTCCCGCTGGCAGCGCGACCTGACCGACTCCACCGTGCTGCGCAACCTGGGCGTCGGCTTCGCCCATAGCGTCATCGCCTACGAAGCCAGCCTCAAGGGCATCGGCAAGCTGGAGCTGAATGCCGCACGTATCGCCGAAGATCTGGACGCCTGCTGGGAAGTCCTGGCCGAACCGGTACAGACCGTGATGCGCCGCTACGGCATCGAGAACCCCTACGAGAAGCTCAAGGAACTGACCCGCGGCAAAGGCATCAGCGCCGACGCCCTGCAGGTGTTCATCGAGGGCCTCGACATGCCGGCAGAAGCCAAGGCCGAGCTGAAGCAACTGACCCCCGCGAACTACATCGGTAACGCTGCCGCCCAGGCCAAGCGCATCTGAGATTCGCCCTGACTTTGCACGCCCGGCTGTGCCGGGCGTTTTTGTTTCAAGGACTTAACCATGAATCCTGCTATTCC
Source organism: Pseudomonas nitroreducens TX1 (assembly GCF_000313755.1). GTDB lineage: Bacteria > Pseudomonadota > Gammaproteobacteria > Pseudomonadales > Pseudomonadaceae > Pseudomonas > Pseudomonas nitroreducens_A. Next base: position 77,525 of record NZ_AMZB01000079.1, read on the forward strand.
TCTTCAGCTTTTGGGCGGCATCAGCGCCGAAGAATTCCTCCGCGATTACTGGCAGAAAAAGCCCCTGCTGGTGCGCCAGGCCATCCCCGATTTCAAGAGCCCGCTGGACCCTGACGAACTGGCCGGCCTTGCCCTGGAAGAGATGATCGAATCGCGCATCGTCCTCGAACACGGCGACAGTCCCTGGGAGCTGCGCCGCGGCCCCTTCCAGGAAGACACCTTCAGCCAAATGCCCGAGCGCGACTGGACCCTGCTGGTCCAGGCCGTCGACCAGTTCATCCCGGAAGTCGCCGACCTGCTGGAACACTTCAAGTTCCTCCCCAGCTGGCGTATCGATGACGTAATGATCAGCTACGCCGCACCGGGCGGCGGCGTCGGCCCGCACTTCGACAACTACGACGTGTTCCTGCTGCAGGGCCATGGCCGCCGCCGCTGGAAAGTCGGCCAGACCTGCGACGCGAGCAGCCCGATGCTGCCCCACGCCGACCTGCGCATCCTCGCCGAATTCGAAGAATGCGCCGACTGGGTCCTGGAACCCGGCGACATGCTCTATCTGCCGCCGCGCGTGGCCCACTATGGCATCGCCGAAGACGACTGCATGACCTACTCGGTCGGCTTCCGCGCACCCAGCGCCGCCGAAGTGCTGACCCACTTCACCGACTTCCTCGCCCAGTTCCTCTCCGACGAGGAGCGCTACAGCGACGCCGGCATGGCCGCAATGAAAGGCGACTCCGACCAGCACCAGATCCAGCGCGACGCCCTCGATCGCCTGAAGAACCTGCTGCAGGAGCACATGAGCGACGAACGCCTGCTGCTCACCTGGTTCGGCCAGTTCATGACCGAGCCACGCTACCCGGAACTCGTGGCTGGCGAAGAGATCGAGGAAGAAGACCTGACAGCCGCCATCGAAGACGGCGAAGTACTGATCCGCAACCCCAGCGCCCGCATGGCCTGGAGCGAAGTGGACGTCGGCCTGCTGCTGTTCGCCAGCGGCCAGACCGTGGTGCTGCCGGAAAAACTGCGCGACCTGCTCAAGCTCGTGTGCTCGGCAGAGTCGCTGCACGAAGGGAATCTCGGCCAATGGCTGGCCGACGACGATGGGCGTAAGCTCATCGGAGAACTGATCAAACAGGGCAGTCTGGAGTTTGCCGATGAGTAGCAAGATCAGGGTTCGTGTCGCGGACTGGCAGAAGGATAATGCCGATCTGCGGCGCATTCGCGAGGCGGTTTTCATCGCCGAGCAATCGGTCCCGCCGGAACTCGAATGGGACGCCGAGGATGTCGAAGCCGTGCACTTCCTGGCCTTCGAAGGCGACTACGCCATCGGCACCGCCCGCCTCCTGCCGGACGGGCACATTGGCCGGGTGTCGGTCCTCAAGGACTGGCGCGGCCTGAAGGTGGGCGACCTGCTGATGCGTGCCGCCATCGAACAGGCGGAAAGCCAGGGCCTGCAGCGCCAGTTGCTGACAGCCCAGGTCTACGCCATTCCGTTCTACGAACGACTAGGCTTCCAGGTAGCCAGCGGCGAATTCCTCGACGCCGGCCTTCCCCACGTGGACATGGTGCGCGAGAGCGCCTGAGCAGCGACGAGCAAGGAGCGACATGGATAACGCCCCGGACCAAGACGACCTCCCGGTAGAACTGCCGGACATCGAGTTTCAGTCACCGGGGCGTTTTGCCGTCCGTAACCCGCCCAGCGCAGCGCTGCAGCCCGAAGCTCTTGAGCCTGCGCCCTTTCGCCTCGGCGAAGGCGACGAATTGCACCGCTTCAACAAGCCGGACGACGCTCGCGCCCACGCCCTGGCGCTGATCCAGCAAGCGCGGCGCACACTCTATCTCTACACGCCCGACCTTGAGCCTTGGCTGTATCACCACAGCAGCATCCAGGAAGCCTGCACCCAACTGCTGCTGGGCAATCCGCGCAATCGCCTGCTGATCCTGGTGCGCGACAGCAGCCGCGCGGTGAAGGAAGGCCATCGCCTGCTCAACCTCAGTCGCCGGCTGTCCAGCTACTGCCAGATCCGCCGGATCAACCCCGACTATCCGAGCGACGATCATGCCTATCTCCTTGCCGACGATTGCGGCCTGCTGCTGCGGCCCGAGCCAAGCGAATATGCCGGCTATGCGCATTACAACAACGCTGGTCGCGTCCGCCAGCTGATTGCGCAATTCGAACAGACCTGGAACACCAGCCTCCTCGACCCGAACCTGCGGAGCTTCCTGATTTGAGCCGACACCCTCTCGCCCTGATGCTCGCCTGCACGATCAGCCTCACTGCCGCAGCCGCGCCGCGCACCGAGATCATCCCGCTCAACTACCGCACCGCCGAAGACGTGCTGCCGGTTGCGCAGCAAGTGCTGGGCAACGAAGGACGCGTCACTGCCTACGGCAATCAACTGGTGGTGAATGCCGAACTGGCGAAGATTCGCGAACTGCAACAGGTAATCGGGCAACTGGATACTCGCCCCCACCAGCTACTGATCAGTATCGATACAGTGGACGGCAGCCAGGGCAGCCAGAGCGGCTATTCGGTGAACGGCTCCGTCAGCGCCGGCAACGTCGAGATACAGTCCGGCCGCGGCGAAGTGAACGGCCGCGACCAGGTGCGCATCATCAACCGCTCCACCAGCAGCCGAGGCGGCGGCACCCAGCAGGTACGCGCCACCGAAGGCTCGCCCGCCTTCATCCAGGTCGGCCAGAGCCAGCCGGTGACCAGTGGCGGCATCGGCCCTTACGGCCAGATCTACAGCCAGACCGAGTACCGCGACGCCAACCAGGGCATGTACGTGACCGCGAGCCTCTCCGGCAACCTCGTGCACATTTCCCTGAGCACGCGCAATGACCGTTTCAACAACAGCTATCAGGGCTCGATGAACACCAGCGCGGCGGATACCCGGGTCAGTGGGCCGATCGGCCAGTGGATCGAGATCGGCGGCGTCACCGAGAGCAACCAGAGCACCCAGGGTGGCTACACCCGCCAGTACAGCACCCAGGGCCGTAGCGACAGCAGCCTGCGGGTGAAGGTCGACGTGCTCGACTAAGCCTTCCGTAGGTGACTTGCCAGTCCTCCTTAGACCTTCGTGTAGTAGCCCCAAAAAAACACTACAAAACGTTTGACGAACGCTCGTTTGAAAGTGCATGATGGCCTCGCTCCCGCTAACCAGAGGGCCTCAAAGCCCTCCGGACCGCGCCAGCGACACACCCGTCGCGCCGGTTCGTGTTGTTAAGCCCACAAGGCGGATCGACGAGGTTGCGACTGGCAAGAGGTTGTCCTGAGGGACGGGGAAGCAAGCCTAAGCAACAGCACGACGTGACGGATTCAGCCGTCCACCATCGCCCAACGGCTGCCACGAGCCGGCAAGCGATTCTGGATGCCACTGCTGCAGTCACCCGTCTTTGCACCGCGCCACCCCCCCTTTCCAGTGTCACTCCTTCTTTTCGGTCGCCCCTTCGCCATCCCGCGGCGAGCAACCCGCAGTCATTACCGTTCAGGTGCGGTTTTATGTGGGTAGTCGGTGCTTAACCAAATACATTCTTTTGAAGGATTGGCCATGTCCGCATATCAGAACGAGATCAAAGCAGTCGCCGCGCTCAAAGAGAAGAACGGCAACAGCTGGAGCGCGATCAACCCCGAGTACGCTGCCCGCATGCGCGTCCAGAACCGCTTCAAGACCGGTCTGGAAATCGCCAAGTACACCGCTGCCATCATGCGCAAGGACATGGCTGAGTACGATGCGGACTCCTCCGTCTACACCCAGTCCCTGGGTTGCTGGCACGGCTTCATCGGCCAGCAGAAGCTGATCTCCATCAAGAAGCACCTGAAGACCACCAACAAGCGCTACCTCTACCTGTCCGGCTGGATGGTTGCCGCCCTGCGCTCCGACTTCGGCCCGCTGCCGGACCAGTCGATGCACGAGAAGACCGCCGTTGCCGGCCTGATCGAAGAGCTGTACACCTTCCTGCGCCAGGCTGACGCCCGCGAACTGGACCTGCTGTTCACCGCCCTGGACTCCGCCCGCGCTGCTGGCGACAAGGCCAAGGAAGCCGAAGTACAGGCTCAGATCGACAGCTTCGAAACCCACGTGGTACCGATCATCGCCGACATCGACGCCGGTTTCGGTAACGCCGAGGCGACCTACCTGCTGGCCAAGAAGATGATCGAAGCCGGTGCCTGCTGCATCCAGATCGAGAACCAGGTTTCCGATGAGAAGCAGTGCGGCCACCAGGACGGCAAAGTGACCGTTCCGCACGAAGACTTCCTCGCCAAGATCAACGCTGTTCGCTACGCGTTCCTCGAGCTGGGCATCGACGACGGCGTGATCGTTGCCCGTACCGACTCCCTGGGCGCCGGCCTGACCAAGCAGATCGCCGTTACCCGCGAGCCGGGCGACCTGGGCGACCAGTACAACTCCTTCCTGGACTGCGAAGAAATCTCCGCTTCCGACCTGCAGAACGGCGACGTGGTGATCAACCGCGGCGGCAAGCTGCTGCGTCCCAAGCGCCTGGCTTCCAACCTGTTCCAGTTCCGCAAGGGCACCGGCGAAGACCGCTGCGTCCTGGACTGCATCACCTCGCTGCAGAACGGCGCCGACCTGCTGTGGATCGAAACCGAGAAGCCGCACGTCGGCCAGATCAAGGGTATGGTTGACCGCATCCGTCAGGTCATCCCGAACGCCAAGCTGGTGTACAACAACAGCCCGTCGTTCAACTGGACCCTGAACTTCCGCCAGCAGGTGTTCGATGCGTTCGTCGCCGACGGCAAGGACGTTTCCGCCTACGACCGCGCCAAGCTGATGAGCGTCGAGTACGACGAGACCGAACTGGCCCAGATCGCCGATGAGAAGATCCGTACCTTCCAGCGTGACGGTTCCGCCCACGCCGGCATCTTCCACCACCTGATCACCCTGCCGACCTACCACACCGCCGCGCTGTCCACCGACAACCTGGCCAAGGGCTACTTCGCCGACCAGGGCATGCTGGCCTACGTGAAAGGCGTTCAACGTCAGGAACTGCGTCAGGGCATCGCCTGCGTCAAGCACCAGAACATGGCTGGCTCGGACATCGGCGACAACCACAAAGAGTACTTCGCTGGCGAAGCCGCTCTGAAAGCCTCGGGTAAAGACAACACCATGAACCAGTTCCACTAAGAACTGGCTCACCGGCCCCTCGGGGCTGGGAGGCACCGCAAAACCCCGGCTCCGGCCGGGGTTTTGCTTTTGTGCTTGGCCGAATCGCCAGCCATCCCTTCCCCGCCCGCCAAGGGCAGCACCGCTTCGACATGCCAGCCTCGGCCTTCCTTTATATATGAACCCGGAAAGCCCATGCCTAAGCGCAACCGTCTCGCCCTCGCCGCCCACCTCATCCAACGCCTGCCGCGTCGGTTGCAGGAGCCTCTGCTGACGCGCCTGTTCTGCTCCCAGGTGCGCTTCGCCGGTACCGCAGGCGTACGCATCCAAAAGCTGTCCGACAGCGAAGTGCGCATGAGCCTCGCCAACCGCCGTCGCGCGCGAAACCACATCGGCGGCGTGCATGCCGCGGCGATGGCGCTGCTGGCCGAGTCCGCCAGCGGCTGCATGGTCGGGATGAACCTGCCCGATGACAAACTGCCGCTGATCAAGAGCCTCAAGATCGACTACCTGCGCCGGGCCAGCGGCGGCCTGCGCGCCATCGCCACGCTCCAACCCGAGCAGCGGCAGGCCATGCTCGAGCAGGACAAAGGCGAAACCCTGGTGCACGTGATGCTGCTGGATGATTCTGGCGCGCAGCCGGTGCGCTGCGAGATGCGCTGGGCATGGATTCGGAAGGGAAATTGAACCACCCGAATGCCACGGCGACCAACGAGTTCACAGAGGAGTAATTCGAAGTCGGATACCAGATGAAATAAAACCCGCGGCGCTTATATGTAGTAAAGTTACGGATATACGACACTGCAAATGATAATATTTATCATTCATGAAGTGCCGATTTATTGCGCCCAAATACCTCGAAAGTACTATTCGACCAAAGCCGAAGCGCCGTCACACTAAGCATCCAGAGCCGCGCAAACAGGGCGCTACGGAAAATGCAAAAGCCTTTTGCCCGAAATAGAAGCATCTGTTTGTGTTGGAAAAATTTACTTGCTGAAGGCTTTGGGCATAAAATTGGAAAGATGACCTGAACCCTTAGCTCGCTATGCTTGAGTTGTCGGGTTCGCAGTAGTCGGGCCTTGCGCCCGAAACCCAAGACAATCGTTATTTGTAGGAAGGAGTATCGGCATGCCCAATCCAGCTGAACTTGCAGCTCAACACTGGGGACTCGCCGCCTTCCTTTTAGGAGTGCTGGGCCTGCTCGCCTTCATGCTAGGGGTTTCCAGCCTGCTTGGCAGTAAGGCATTTGGTCGCAGCAAGAACGAACCGTTCGAATCGGGGATCGTTCCTACCGGCAGCGCACGCCTGCGTCTGTCGGCAAAATTCTATCTGGTCGCGATGCTCTTCGTGATCTTCGACGTCGAAGCCCTCTTCCTCTTCGCCTGGTCCGTGTCCGTCCGTGAAAGCGGTTGGGCAGGTCTGATCGAGGCAACCATTTTCATAGCAATTCTGTTGGCAGGTCTTGTCTACCTGTGGCGTATCGGCGCGCTCGATTGGGCGCCGGCGGCACGTCGCGCACGGCAGGCGAAGCTAAAACAATGAGGCTTTGGCGATGCAATACAAACTTACCCGGATCGATCCGGATGCGCCCAATGATCAATACCCGATCGGCCAGCGCGAAACGGTAGAAGACCCGCTCATCGAAGGGCAGGTCCACAAGAACATCTTCATGGGCAAGCTCGAGGATGTTCTCAACGGTGCGGTGAACTGGGGTCGCAAGAACTCCCTGTGGCCGTACAACTTCGGGCTGTCCTGCTGCTACGTGGAGATGACCACGGCGTTCACCGCGCCGCACGACATCGCCCGTTTCGGCGCCGAAGTGATCCGTGCATCGCCCCGCCAGGCTGACTTCATGGTCATCGCCGGCACCTGCTTCATCAAGATGGCTCCGGTCATCCAGCGCCTGTACGAGCAGATGCTGGAACCCAAGTGGGTGATCTCGATGGGGTCGTGCGCCAACTCTGGCGGCATGTACGACATCTACTCGGTCGTTCAGGGGGTCGACAAGTTCCTCCCCGTGGACGTGTACATCCCCGGCTGCCCGCCCCGCCCGGAGGCGTTCCTGCAAGGCCTGATGCTGCTGCAGGAATCCATCGGCCAGGAGCGTCGTCCGTTGTCCTGGGTAGTAGGCGATCAAGGCGTCTATCGCGCCGACATGCCTGCCCAGAAGGATCTCAAGCGCGAACAGCGCATTGCGGTCACCAACTTGCGCAGCCCCGACGAAGTGTGATCCGGCCCTCCACGAGAGGCCCGTTTTCACTCCACCGTTGACCGAGTGACTTAAAGACTATGAATGCAGACTCCGCTCTGTACATCCCGCCTTACAAGGCAGACGACCAAGATATCGTCGTCGAACTGAATTCCCGCTTTGGCGCCGAGACCTTCACCGTCCAGGCCACCCGCACTGGCATGCCGGTGCTCTGGGTTGCCCGTGAGCGCCTGATCGACGTCCTCACCTTCCTGCGCAATGTGCCCAAGCCGTACGTCATGCTCTATGACCTGCACGGTGTCGACGAGCGCCTGCGCACCCACCGTCGCGGCCTGCCGGGCGCCGACTTCAGCGTGTTCTACCACCTGATGTCGCTTGAACGTAATAGTGACGTGATGATCAAGGTGGCCTTGTCCGAGGGCGACCTCAACCTGCCCACCGCCACCCGTATCTGGCCGAACGCCAACTGGTACGAGCGTGAGGTCTGGGACATGTACGGGATCACCTTCAACGGTCACCCGCACCTGACCCGCATGCTGATGCCGCCGACCTGGGAAGGTCACCCGCTGCGCAAGGACTACCCGGCGCGCGCCACCGAGTTCGATCCCTACGCGCTGTCTGCCGCCAAACAGGACCTCGAGCAGGAAGCCCTGCGCTTCAAGCCCGAAGACTGGGGCATGAAGCGCCACGGCGAGAACGAGGACTTCATGTTCCTCAACCTCGGCCCGAACCACCCCTCCGCCCACGGTGCGTTCCGCATCATCCTGCAACTGGACGGCGAAGAGATCCTCGACTGCGTTCCGGAGATCGGCTACCACCACCGTGGTGCCGAGAAGATGGCCGAGCGTCAGTCCTGGCACAGCTTCATTCCGTACACCGACCGTATCGACTACCTCGGCGGCGTGATGAACAACCTGCCGTACGTGCTCTCGGTCGAGAAGCTCGCCGGCATCAAGGTGCCGCAGCGCGTCGACGTCATCCGCATCATGATGTCGGAGTTCTTCCGCATCCTGAACCACCTTCTCTACCTGGGCACTTACATCCAGGACGTGGGCGCGATGACCCCGGTGTTCTTCACCTTCACCGACCGCCAGCGCGCCTACAAGGTCGTCGAGGCCATCACCGGCTTCCGCCTGCACCCGGCCTGGTACCGCATCGGTGGCGTCGCCCACGACCTGCCTCGCGGCTGGGACAAGCTGGTTCGCGAATTCCTCGACTGGATGCCCAAGCGCCTGGACGAGTACGAAACCGCCGCCCTGAAGAACAGCATCCTGCGTGGCCGTACCATCGGCGTTGCTCAGTACAACACCAAGGAGGCGCTGGAATGGGGCACCACCGGCGCCGGCCTGCGCGCCACCGGCTGTGATTTCGACCTGCGCAAGGCCCGCCCCTACTCCGGCTACGAGAACTTCGAGTTCGAAGTACCGCTGGCGGCCAACGGCGACGCCTACGACCGCTGCATGGTCAAGATGGGCGAGATGCGCCAGAGCCTGCGCATCATCGAGCAGTGCCTGAAGAACATGCCCGAAGGCCCGTACAAGGCCGACCACCCGCTGACCACGCCGCCGCCCAAAGAGCGCACGCTGCAGCACATCGAAACCCTGATCACGCACTTCCTGCAGGTTTCCTGGGGCCCGGTCATGCCGGCCAACGAGGCCTTCCAGATGGTGGAAGCGACCAAGGGCATCAATAGCTACTACCTGACGAGCGATGGCAGCACCATGAGCTACCGGACCCGCATCCGGACGCCCAGCTTCGCGCACCTGCAGCAGATTCCGTCGGTGATCAACGGCAGCATGATTGCCGACCTGATCGCCTATCTGGGCAGTATCGACTTCGTTATGGCCGACGTGGACCGCTGATCATGAGTACCCTTATCCAGACTGATCGTTTCGAACTCAGCGAAACCGAGCACTCGGCCATCGAGCACGAGATGCATCACTACGAGGACTCCCGTGCGGCGTCCATCGAAGCCCTGAAGATCGTCCAGAAGCAGCGCGGCTGGGTGCCGGACGGGGCCATCCCGGCCATCGCCGAGATCCTCGGCATCCCGGACAGCGACGTCGAAGGCGTGGCAACCTTCTATAGCCAGATCTTCCGCCAGCCGGTCGGCCGCCACATCATCCGCGTCTGCGACAGCATGGTCTGCTACATCGGCGGCCATGAGTCCGTCGTCGGCGAGATCCAGAAGCAGCTGGGCATCGGCCTCGGCCAGACCACCGCCGACGGCCGCTTCACCCTGCTGCCGGTGTGCTGCCTGGGCAACTGCGACAAGGCCCCGGCGATGATGATCGACGACGACACCTTCGGCGACCTGCGTCCCGACGGCGTCGCCAAACTGCTGGAGGCCTACGCATGACTCGCCTCACCTCCTACGGTACGCCCAACCGCACCGCGCGCGCGGCCGAAACCCATCCGCTGACCTGGCGCCTGCGTGACGACGGCGCCCCGGTCTGGCTGGAGGAATACCAGTCGAAGAACGGCTACGCCGCCGCGCGCAAGGCGCTGGCGCAGATGGCCGCCGACGACATCGTCCAGACCGTCAAGGACTCCGGCCTCAAGGGCCGTGGCGGTGCGGGCTTCCCCACCGGTGTGAAGTGGGGCCTGATGCCCAAGGACGAATCCCTCAACATCCGCTACCTGCTGTGCAACGCGGACGAGATGGAGCCCAACACCTGGAAGGACCGCATGCTCATGGAGCAGCTGCCGCACCTGCTGGTGGAAGGCATGCTGATCTCCGCGCGCGCGCTCAAGGCCTACCGCGGCTACATCTTCCTGCGCGGCGAGTACGTCGACGCCGCTCGCAACCTGAACCGTGCCATCGAGGAAGCCAAGGCCGCCGGCCTGCTGGGCAAGAACATCCTCGGCAGCGGCTTCGATTTCGAGCTGTTCGTGCACACCGGCGCCGGCCGCTACATCTGTGGCGAAGAGACCGCGCTGATCAACTCGCTGGAAGGCCGCCGCGCCAACCCGCGCTCCAAGCCGCCCTTCCCCGCCGCCGTCGGCGTCTGGGGCAAGCCGACCTGCGTGAACAACGTCGAGACCCTGTGCAACGTGCCGGCGATCGTCGAGCACGGCGTCGACTGGTACAAGGGCCTCGCCCGTCCGGGCAGCGAAGACATGGGCACCAAGCTCATGGGCTTCTCCGGCAAGGTGAAGAACCCCGGCATCTGGGAGCTGCCCTTCGGTCTTCCGGCCCGCGAGCTGTTCGAGGACTACGCCGGCGGCATGCGCGATGGCTACAAGCTCAAGGCCTGGCAGCCGGGCGGCGCCGGTACCGGCTTCCTCCTGCCGGAACACCTGGACGCACTGTTCTACGCCGGCGGCGTCGCCAAGGTTGGCACCCGTATGGGGACCGGTCTCGCCATGGCGGTGGACGACAGCGTCAATATGGTTTCCCTGCTGCGCAACATGGAAGAGTTCTTCGCTCGCGAATCGTGCGGCTGGTGCACTCCGTGCCGTGACGGCCTGCCGTGGAGCGTGAAGGTCCTGCGCGCGCTGGAGAAAGGCGAAGGCGCCCAGGGCGACCTGGAAACCCTCGAGCAGCTCGTCAACTTCCTCGGCCCAGGCAAGACCTTCTGTGCCCACGCACCGGGTGCCGTCGAGCCGCTGGGCAGCGCACTGAAGTATTTCCGTCCCGAGTTCGAAGCGGGCATTTCCCGCCAGGCTCAGGCCGTACAAGCACCGCAGACCGTCGGCGCTTGATGCTTTGTTCGCCGGGCGGAAGTCGCCCGGCGTTGTTTCGTTGTAGTGCCGCGGCGTGCCGACGGCCCGATGAAACCGTGATTTCTATTAGCCACGCCCGCTGACAACGGGCCAACGAAGACTTAGACCCATGGCCACGATCCACGTAGACGGCAAGACGTTAGAAGTCGACGGAGCGGACAACCTGTTGCAGGCCTGCCTCTCCCTCGGTCTCGACATCCCCTACTTCTGCTGGCACCCGGCGCTCGGAAGCGTCGGCGCATGCCGCCAGTGTGCGGTCAAGCAGTACACCGACGAGAATGACAAACGCGGTCGTCTCGTCATGTCCTGCATGACTCCCGCCACCGACAACACCTGGATTTCCATCGAAGACGAAGAAGCCAAGCAGTTCCGCGCCAGCGTCGTCGAATGGCTGATGACCAACCACCCGCACGACTGCCCGGTCTGCGAGGAAGGCGGTCACTGCCACCTGCAGGACATGACGGTGATGACCGGCCACAACCAGCGCCGGTACCGCTTCACCAAGCGCACCCACCAGAACCAGGAGCTCGGCCCGTTCATCGCCCACGAGATGAACCGCTGCATCGCCTGCTACCGCTGCGTCCGTTACTACAAGGACTATGCCGGCGGCACCGACCTTGGCGTCTACGGCGCACACGACAACGTCTACTTCGGCCGGATCGAGGACGGTGTACTGGAGAGCGAGTTCTCCGGCAACCTGACCGAGGTCTGCCCAACCGGCGTGTTCACCGACAAGACCCACTCCGAGCGCTACAACCGCAAGTGGGACATGCAGTTCGCCCCGAGCATCTGCCATGGCTGCTCCAGCGGCTGCAACATCAGCCCCGGCGAGCGTTACGGTGAAATCCGCCGCATCGAGAACCGCTACAACGGCTCGGTGAACCACTACTTCCTGTGCGACCGCGGCCGCTTCGGCTACGGCTACGTCAACCGCGAAGACCGCCCGCGTCAGCCGCAACTGATGCTGAGCAAGCAGAAGCTTTCGCTGGACGGCGCCCTTGACCAGACCGCAGCCCTGCTCAAGGGCCGCAAGGTCATCGGTATCGGTTCGCCGCGCGCCAGCCTGGAAAGCAACTACGCCCTGGCCGAACTGGTCGGCGCGCAGAACTTCTACAGCGGCATCTCCGCTGACGAACTGCAACGCCTGCAGTTGGTGCTGAAAGTCATGCAGGACGGCCCGCTGCTGGTGCCGACCATCCGTGACATGGAAGACCACGACGCGGTATTCGTGCTCGGCGAAGACCTGACCCAGACCGCTGCCCGTATCGCCCTGGCCCTGCGCCAGTCGGTAAAAGGCAAGGGCGAGGACATGGCCGCCGCGATGAAGATCCAGCCGTGGCTCGACGCCGCGGTGAAGACCATCGCCCAGCACGAGATGAACCCGCTGTTCATCGCCAGCCTGGATGAAACCCGCCTGGACGACGTGGCCGCCGAGTGCGTGCACGCCGCTACCGAAGACCTGGCTCGCCTGGGCTTCGCCGTGGCCCATGCCATCGACCCGAGCGCCCCGGCCGTCTCCGACCTCGATGCCGAAGCCGCTGCGCTCGCCCAGCGCATCGCCGATGCTTTGGTCGCCGCCAAGCGTCCGCTGGTCATCTCCGGCACCTCGCTGGGCAGCAACGCCCTGATCGAAGCCGCCACCAACATCGCCAGCGCGTTGAAGAACCGCGAGAAGAATGGCTCCCTGAGCCTGGTGGTTCCGGAAGCCAACAGCCTGGGGCTGGCCCTCTTCGGCGGTGAGTCCGTCGAGAAAGCCCTGGAACAGCTGACCTCCGGCGCCGCCGATGCCGTGGTGATCCTGGAGAACGACCTGTACCGCCGCGCCGACGCTGCCGCTGTCGATGCTGCATTGGCCGCTGCGAAGATCGTCGTCGTCGCCGATCATCAGCAGACCGCCACCAGCGCCAAGGCCACCGTCCTGCTGCCGGCCGCCAGCTTTGCCGAGGGCGACGGCACCCTGGTCAGCCAGGAAGGCCGCGCCCAGCGCTTCTTCCAGGTCTTTGACCCGACCTACTACAACGCCGACAACCTGGTCCGCGAAGGCTGGCGCTGGCTGCACGCCCTGCACAGCACCCTCGAAGGCAAGCGTGTCGACTGGACCCAGCTGGACCACGTCATCGACGCCGTCGTCGCTGCCAAGCCGCAACTGGCCGGCATCCGCGAAGCCGCGCCGAACGCCGCGTTCCGCATCAAGGGCCTGAAACTGGCGCGCGAGCCGCACCGCTACTCCGGCCGTACCGCCATGCGCGCCAACATCAATGTCAGCGAGCCGCGTCAGCCGCAGGACATCGACTCCGCGTTCGCCTTCTCCATGGAAGGCTACGCCGGCAGCGCCGAACCGCGTCAGCAGATTCCGTTCGCCTGGTCCCCGGGCTGGAACTCGCCGCAGGCCTGGAACAAGTTCCAGGACGAAGTCGGTGGTCACCTGCGTGCTGGCGATCCGGGCGTGCGCCTGATCGAGGCCAAGGGCGAAGCCCTGTGGTTCAGCGAGATTCCCGCGCCGTTCCACACCGCTGCAAGCCAGTTCAAGGTGGTGCCCTTCTATCACCTGTTCGGCAGCGAGGAGAACTCCTCGAAAGCCGCCCCGGTACAGGAGCGCATCCCGCAGACCTACGTCACCCTGGCAAAAGCCGAGGCGGACCGCCTGGGCGTCAACGAAGGCGCGATCATCCGCCTGACCGTCAAGGGCCAGGAACTGCGCCTGCCGCTGCGTGTGAGCGAAGAGCTCGGCGCTGGCCTGGTCGCACTGCCGGTCGGTCTGCAAGGCATCCCCGCCGGCGTCATCGGCGCTGTCGCTGAAGGTCTGCAGGAGGCTGCGCAATGAGTTGGCTGACACCTGCCATCGTCGACATCCTGATCGAGGTCATCAAGGCCATCGTCATCCTGCTCGCCGTGGTCGTCTGCGGCGCGCTGCTCAGCTGGGTCGAGCGTCGTCTGCTCGGCCTCTGGCAGGACCGCTACGGTCCGAACCGGGTCGGCCCCTTCGGTGCCTTCCAGCTCGGCGCCGACATGCTGAAGATGTTCTTCAAGGAAGACTGGACCCCGCCGTTCGCCGACAAGATGATCTTCACCCTCGCCCCCATGATCGCCATGGGCGCGCTGCTGGTCGCCTTCGTCGTCATCCCGATCACCCCGACCTGGGGCGTGGCGGACCTGAACATCGGCATCCTGTTCTTCTTCGCCATGGCCGGCCTGACCGTTTACGCGGTGCTGTTCGCCGGCTGGTCGAGCAACAACAAGTTCGCCCTGCTCGGCAGCCTGCGCGCCTCGGCCCAGACCATCTCCTACGAGGTGTTCCTGGCCCTGTCGCTGATGGGCATCGTGGCCCAGGTCGGTTCGTTCAGCCTGCGCGACATCGTCGATTACCAGGCCGAACACATGTGGTTCATCATCCCGCAGTTCTTCGGCTTCATGACCTTCTTCGTCGCCGGCGTCGCTGTGACCCACCGTCACCCGTTCGACCAGCCCGAAGCCGAGCAGGAACTGGCCGACGGTTACCACATCGAGTACGCCGGCATGAAATGGGGCATGTTCTTCGTCGGCGAGTACATCGGCATCGTGCTGGTGTCCGCGCTGCTGGCGACCCTGTTCTTCGGCGGCTGGCACGGCCCCTTCGGCATCCTGCCGCAGATCCCGTTCATCTGGTTCGCCCTGAAAACCGGCTTCTTCATCATGATGTTCATTTTGCTGCGGGCCTCCATCCCACGCCCGCGCTATGACCAGGTGATGGCCTTCAGCTGGAAGTTCTGCCTCCCGCTGACCCTGATCAACCTGCTGGTGACCGGCGCTGTCGTGCTGGCCAGCCAGTAAGGAGTAGGACCATGATCAAGTACATTTTCGACGTGGTGCACGGCACCTACACCCAGCTGCGCAGCCTGGTGATGATCTTCGGTCACGCCTTCCGCAAGCGCGACACCCTGCAGTACCCGGAAGAGCCCGTGTACCTGCCGCCGCGCTACCGTGGCCGCATCGTGCTCACCCGCGACCCCGACGGCGAAGAGCGCTGCGTGGCATGCAACCTGTGCGCCGTGGCCTGCCCGGTGGGCTGCATCTCCCTGCAGAAGGCCGAGACCGACGACGGTCGCTGGTACCCCGAGTTCTTCCGCATCAACTTCTCCCGCTGCATCTTCTGCGGCCTGTGCGAAGAAGCCTGCCCGACCACCGCGATCCAGCTGACCCCGGATTTCGAGATGGGCGAGTTCAAGCGCCAGGACCTGGTCTACGAGAAGGAAGACCTGCTGATCTCCGGCCCCGGCAAGAACCCGGACTACAACTTCTACCGCGTTGCGGGCATGGCGATTGCCGGCAAGCCGAAAGGCGCCGCGCAGAACGAAGCCGAACCGATCAACGTCAAGAGCCTGCTGCCGTAAGGAGACGTCGCGTGGAATTCGCTTTCTACTTCGCCGCCGGCGTCGCCGTGCTGGCAACCTTCCGGGTCATCACCAACAGCAACCCGGTGCATGCCCTGCTCTACCTCATCATTTCGCTGCTCGCGGTATCGATGACCTTCTTCAGCCTCGGCGCCCCGTTCGCCGGTGCCCTGGAAATCATCGTCTACGCCGGCGCGATCATGGTGCTGTTCGTCTTCGTGGTGATGATGCTCAACCTCGGCCCGGCGATTGCCGAGCAGGAGCGCAAGTGGCTCAAGCCCGGCGTCTGGATCGGCCCCGGCGCGCTGGCCGCCGTGCTGCTGGTCGAACTGCTGTGGATGCTCTCGCGCACGCCCAGCGGTATCGGCATCGGCCACACCACCGTGGACGCCAAGGCCGTGGGCATCAGCCTGTTCGGCCCGTACCTGCTGGTCGTCGAACTGGCCTCGATGCTGCTGCTGGCGGCACTGGTCGCCGCCTACCACCTCGGCCGCCACGAAGCGAAGGACTAACACCATGAATGCAATCCCTCTCGAACACGGACTGGCGCTTGCCGGTGTGCTGTTCTGCTTCGGCCTGGTGGGCCTGATGGTACGACGCAACATCCTGTTCGTACTGATGAGCCTGGAAGTGATGATGAACGCCGCCGCGCTGGCCTTCGTGGTCGGTGGCGCCCGCTGGGGCCAGCCTGACGGCCAGGTGATGTTCATCCTGGTGCTCAGCCTGGCTGCGGCCGAGGCCAGCATTGGCCTGGCGATCCTGCTCCAGCTGTATCGCCGCTTCCATACCCTCGATATCGACGCTGCCAGCGAGATGCGCGGATGAACCTGCTGCCCCTTACTTTCCTGTTCCCCCTGGTCGGCTTCCTGCTGCTCTCGTTCTCGCGCGGCAAGTGGTCGGAAAATCTCTCGGCACTGGTCGGTGTCGGCTCCGTGGGCCTGGCGGCCCTCTCCGCCTTCTGGGCGATCTGGAGCTTCCACAGCAACCCGCCCGAAGGTGGCGCCTACAGCCTGGTGCTGTGGCAATGGATGAGCGTTGGCGATTTCAAGACCAACTTCACCCTGTACCTGGACGGCCTGTCGGTCACCATGCTCGGCGTGGTTACCGGCGTCGGCTTCCTGATCCACCTGTTCGCCTCCTGGTACATGCGCGGCGAGACCGGCTACTCGCGGTTCTTCGCGTACACCAACCTGTTCATCGCCAGCATGCTGTTCCTGGTGCTGGGCGATAACCTGTTGTTCATGTACTTCGGCTGGGAAGGCGTGGGCCTCTGCTCCTACCTGCTGATCGGTTTCTATTACAACCACGTACCCAACGGCAACGCGGCCCTCAAGGCGTTCATCGTGACCCGCGTGGGTGACGTTTTCTTCGCCATCGGCATGTTCATCCTGTTCCAGCACCTGGGCACGCTGAACATCCAGGAACTGCTGGTCCTGGCTCCGCAACACTTCGCCAAGGGCGACCTGTGGATCAACCTGGCGACCCTGATGCTGCTCGGCGGCGCCGTCGGCAAGTCCGCGCAGCTGCCGCTGCAGACCTGGCTGGCCGACGCGATGGCCGGTCCGACTCCGGTCTCCGCGCTTATCCACGCCGCCACCATGGTCACCGCGGGCGTCTACCTGATCGCCCGCTGCCACGGCCTGTTCGAGCTGGCGCCCAACGTCCTGGAGCTGGTCGGCATCGTCGGCGCCGTGACCCTGGTGCTGGCCGGCTTCGCCGCCCTGGTGCAGACCGACATCAAGCGCATCCTCGCCTACTCGACCATGAGCCAGATCGGCTACATGTTCCTGGCCCTGGGCGTCGGCGCCTGGGGTGGTGCGATCTTCCACCTGATGACCCACGCCTTCTTCAAGGCCCTGCTGTTCCTTGCTTCGGGTGCGGTGATCGTCGCCTGCCACCATGAGCAGAACATCTTCAAGATGGGTGGCCTGTGGAAGAAGCTGCCGCTGGCCTACGCGAGCTTCGTGGTCGGTGGCGCGGCCCTGGCCGCCCTACCCTTCCTGACCGCAGGCTTCTACTCCAAGGACGAGATCCTCTGGGAAGCCTTCGCCAGTGGTCACCCGAACCTGCTGATCGCAGGGCTCGTCGGTGCCTTCATGACCTCGCTGTACACCTTCCGCCTGATCTTCATCGCCTTCCACGGCGAAGCGAAGACCGAAGCGCACGCCGGCCATGGCATCAGCCACTGGCTGCCGCTGGGTGTCCTGATCGTGCTCTCCACCTTCGTCGGCGCGCTGATCACCCCGCCGCTGGCCGGCGTCCTGCCGGAAAGCGCCGGTCACGCCGGTGGTGAAGCCAAGCACAGCCTGGAGATCGCCTCGGGCGCCATCGCCATTGCCGGTATCCTGCTGGCGGGCCTGCTGTTCCTCGGCAAGCGCCGCTTCGTCAGCGCCGTCGCCCAGAGCGCACCGGGCCGCTTCCTCGGCACCTGGTGGTTCCACGCCTGGGGCTTCGACTGGCTGTACGACAAGCTGTTCGTGAAACCCTACCTGCTGATCTGCCGCCTGCTGGCCGCGGACCCGATCGACAAGACCCTGGTCCTGGTCCCGCTCACCGCCCGCGGTGGCAACAAACTCCTCAGCCTCACCGAGAACGGCCGCCTGCGTTGGTACGCCGCGTCCCTGGTGGGCGGCGCCGCGCTGCTCCTCGGCGCGCTGCTGCTGGCTTAATGAATTCACGAAAGAGATTGAGCCCGACATGATTCTGCCCTGGCTAATCCTGATCCCCTTCATCGGCGGCTTCCTTTGCTGGATCGCCGAATACACCAGCAAGACCCTGCCCCGCTGGGTCGCCCTGGGATCGATGGTCCTCACCCTGGCGCTCAGCCTGTGGGTGTGGCACACCGGCGACTTCCAGCTGGCCCCGGCACCGGGTGGCGAGCCGCAGTGGACACTGGAATTCAAGCTGTCCTGGATCGAGCGTTTCGGCATCAGCTTCCACCTGGCAATGGACGGCCTGTCCCTGCTGATGGTTGCGCTGACCGGCCTGCTCGGCGTGCTGTCCGTCCTCTGCTCGTGGAACGAGATCCAGCGCCGCATCGGCTTCTTCCACCTGAACCTGCTGTGGATCCTGGGCGGCGTGATCGGCGTGTTCCTCGCCGTCGACCTGTTCCTGTTCTTCTTCTTCTGGGAAATGATGCTGGTGCCGATGTACTTCCTCATCGCGCTCTGGGGTCATAGCTCGGACGATGGCAAGAAGACCCGCATCTATGCCGCTACCAAGTTCTTCATCTTCACCCAGGCCAGCGGCCTGGTGATGCTGGTGGCGATCCTGGGCCTGGTGTTCGTGCACTACAACAGCACCGGCGTACTGACCTTCAATTACGCCGACCTGCTCAAGACCCAGCTGCCGCCGCACACCGAGTGGATCCTGATGCTCGGCTTCTTCGTCGCCTTCGCGGTGAAGATGCCGGTGGTACCGGTGCACTCCTGGCTGCCGGACGCCCACGCCCAGGCGCCGACCGCCGGTTCCGTGGACCTGGCCGGCATCCTGCTGAAGACTGCCGCCTATGGCTTGATCCGCTTCGCCCTGCCGCTGTTCCCCAACGCCTCGGCCGAGTTCGCCCCGATCGCCATGACCCTGGGCCTGATCGGCATCTTCTACGGCGCCTTCCTGTCGTTCGCGCAGACCGACATCAAGCGCCTGGTGGCCTACTCCTCCGTGTCGCACATGGGCTTCGTGATGATCGGCATCTACTCCGGCAGCCCGCAGGCGCTGCAGGGCGTGGTCGTGCAGATGATCGCCCACGGCCTCTCCGCCGCCGCGCTGTTCATCCTCTGCGGTCAGCTGTACGAGCGCCTGCACACCCGTGACATGCGCAAGATGGGCGGCCTGTGGTCGCGCATCCCGTACCTGCCGGCCGTGGCCCTGTTCTTCGCCACAGCGTCGCTGGGTCTGCCGGGCACCGGCAACTTCGTCGGTGAGTTCCTGATCCTGCTGGGCAGTTTCAAGGTCGTTCCGGTGATCACCGTGATCGCCACCTTCGGCCTGGTGTTCGGCTCGGTCTACTCGCTGATCATGATCCACCGCGCCTACTTCGGCCCGGCCAAGTCCGACACTGCCATCGCCGGCCTGAACGCCCGCGAACTGCTCATGGTGCTCGGCCTGGCGGTGCTGCTGATCGTGCTCGGCGTCTACCCGCAGCCGGTCCTCGACACCTCCGCGGCAACCATGCACGGCGTCCAGCAATGGCTGGGTGCCGCCCTCTCCACTCTGGCAGCACGGTAAGCGCGAAATGACCTTCACGATTCAACACTTCATCGCGCTCCTGCCACTGCTCATCACCAGCGCCACCCTGGTGGTGGTGATGCTCGCGGTAGCCTGGAAGCGTAACCACTCGATGACCGCCACCCTCTCGGTGATCGGTCTGAACCTGGCCCTGCTGTCGATCATCCCGGTGCTGAACGTCACCCCGATCGAAGTCACCCCGCTCATGGTGATCGACAACTTCGCCTGCTTCTACATGGCCCTGATCCTGATCGGCGCCCTGGCCTGCACCACCCTCGCCCATGCCTACATGGAAAGCTTCCCGGGCAACCGCGAGGAACTGTACCTGCTGCTCCTGCTCTCCACCGCAGGCGGCCTGGTACTGGTCAGCGCGCAGAACCTGGCCGGCCTGTTCATCGGCCTGGAACTGCTGTCGGTGCCGGTCTACGGCATGGTGGCCTACGCCTTCTTCAACAAGCGCACCCTGGAAGCGGGCATCAAGTACACCGTCCTGTCCGCCGCCGGCTCCGCGTTCCTGCTCTTCGGCATGGCCCTGCTCTACGCCGAGTCCGGCAACCTGGGCTTCGCTGCCATCGGTGCATCCCTGGCCGAAGGCACCAGCCATGGCCCGCTGCTGGCCATCGGCGTCGGCATGATGGTCGTCGGCCTGGGCTTCAAGCTGTCCCTGGCACCGTTCCACCTGTGGACCCCGGACGTCTATGAAGGCGCGCCGGCCCCGGTCGCCACCTTCCTGGCCACCACTGCCAAAGTCGCTGTGTTCGCCGTGCTGCTGCGCCTGTTCCAGATCGCTCCGGCGGCCCTGAACAACGGCCTGCTGCATGACGCCATCGCGGTCATCGCCATCGCCTCGATCCTGATCGGTAACCTGCTGGCGCTGACCCAGAGCAACATCAAGCGCCTGCTGGGCTACTCCTCCATCGCCCACTTCGGCTACCTGCTGATCGCCCTGGTGGCGAGCAAGGGCTTGGCCGTGGAAGCGGTCGGCGTGTACCTGACCACCTACGTCGTCACCACCCTGGGCGCCTTCGGCGTGGTCACCCTGATGTCCACCCCGTACAGCGGCCGCGACGCCGACGCGCTGTTCGAGTACCGCGGCCTGTTCTGGCGCCGTCCGGTGTTGACCGCAGTGATGACGGTGATGATGCTGTCCCTGGCCGGCATTCCGCTGACCGCCGGCTTCATCGGCAAGTTCTACATCGTCGCCACCGGCGTCGAGTCGCAGCACTGGTGGCTGGTCGGCGCCCTGGTCCTGGGCAGCGCCATCGGCCTGTTCTACTACCTGCGCGTCATGGTGACCATGTTCCTGGTCGAGCCGAACATGAAGCGCCACGACGCGCCCCTGGACTGGGCTCAGCGCGCCGGCGGCATCATGCTGGTGGCCATCGCCCTGCTCGCCTTCTTCCTCGGTGTCTACCCGCAACCGCTGCTGGACCTCCTCCAGCACAGCGGCCTGGTAGCCGTCGCCGGCTAAGCTCGACAGGCAATGAAAAACCCCGCTTCGGCGGGGTTTTTTATTGGACGCAATTGAGCTTTCGTAGGGCGCATAACGCGCCAGCGTTATCCGCCCTACTCTCCTACCCTACTCCGCTGCCTTGGGTGCTTCGCCTTCGCGCCCGGTGAACAGGTCCCACGACGCCATGAACAGCGCCGCGATCAGCGGGCCGATGACGAAGCCGTTGAGACCGAACAGCGACATGCCGCCGAGGGTTGAGATCAGCACCACGTAGTCGGGCATCTTGGTGTCCTTGCCCACAAGGATCGGGCGCAGGATGTTGTCCACCAGGCCGATCACCACCACGCAGAACAGTGTCAGCACCACGCCCTGCCAGATCGCTCCGGTGAGCAGGAAATAAGCCGCCACCGGCACCCAGATCAGCCCCGCGCCGATCGCTGGCAGCAGCGAAAGGAAGGCCATCAGCGTGCCCCACAACAGCGAACCCTGGATGCCGAGGAACCAGAAGATCAGCCCGCCGAGCGCTCCCTGGGTCGCGGCGACGGCGATGTTGCCCTTCACCGTGGCACGGATCACCGTAGTGAACTTGGTGAACAGGTGCTGCTTGTGCTCCGCACTCAGCGGCACCGCCTGCTTGATCCGGCGCCCCAGCGCCGGGCCGTCGCGCAGGAGGAAGAACAACAGGTAGAGCATGATGCCGAAGCTGATGACGAACTCGAAAGTATTCTGGCCGATGCTGAAGGCCTTGGTCGCCACCAGTTGGCTGGCCTGCATCGCCCCCGTCGAGAGTTTTTCCTGCAGGCTGGAAAGGTCCGCCAGGTCGAAGCGCTCCAGCAGCTGATGCGCCCATGCCGGCAGCGCAGCGACGGCCTGCTGGTAGTACACGATGAAATTCAGCTCACCCGACTTCAGTCGCTGGTAGACCGTCGCTCCCTCCTGCACCAGCGCCCCGGCGATGAAGGTCACCGGCAGGATCACGATCAGGAAGCACACGCCGAGGGAAATCAGCGCGGCGAGGTTGTTGCGCCCGTTGAGCTTCGTCCTCAGGCGGCGTTGCAGCGGAGCGAAGATGATCGCCAGGATGGTGCCCCAGAAGACCGCCCCGTAGAACGGCAGCAGGATCCAGCCGAAGGCGAGCGTCACCACCAGCAGCAGGGCGAGGAATGTCCGGTATTCCAGTTTCGATTCGAACATGAGCGGGTCCGTGAAAGGTTAAACCAGCTCATTAGTCAGCAGTTGGCCTGCCGAGTGCAACTTTCGCAGCGCGCTCCCTGCGCTCAGGTGGACTAAAGCACCATGGCCGCCACCCAGCCGAACGCCAGCAGCGGCAGGTTGTAGTGCAGGAAGGTGGGCACTACGGTATCCCAGATGTGGTTGTGCTGGCCGTCCACGTTCAGGCCGGAGGTCGGACCGAGAGTGGAGTCCGATGCCGGCGAGCCGGCGTCACCCAATGCTCCGGCTGTGCCGACGATGCTGACAATGGCCAGCGGACTGAATCCCAGGTGCACCGCCAGCGGCACGAAGATCGCAGCGATGATCGGCACCGTGGAGAAGGACGAGCCGATGCCCATGGTCACCAGCAGGCCCACCAGCAGCATCATGAAGGCGCCCAGCGCCTTGCTGCTGCCGATCCAGCCGGCGGCGCTGTCCACCAGGCTCGCGACCTGCCCGGTGGCGGTCATCACCGCGGCGAACCCCTGGGCGGCGATCATGATGAAGCCGATCATGGCCATCATCTTCATGCCCTCGGTGAACAGGTCGTCCGCTTCCTTCCAGCGCACCACGCCGGACAGCGAGAACACCAGGAAGCCCACCAGCGCACCGAGGATCATCGAGTCCAGCAGCAGTTGCACGGCAAAGGCCGACGCGACCGCGACGCCTGCCACCACCAGGCTCATCCTGCTGTAGGGCGTATCGACCCGCTCGGCCTGTTCGATGCGCTCCAGATCGTAGACACGCTTGCGACGGTAGCTGAACAGAACCGCGACCAGCAGGCCGCAGACCATCCCCAGCGCTGGAATCAGCATGGCGTGGGTGACATTGATGCCGCTGACGTCCACGCCTGCGCGTTGCACGTTAGCCAGTAGGATCTGGTTCAGGAAGATGTTGCCGAAACCCACGGGCAGGAACATGTAGGGCGTGATCAGGCCGAAGGTGATGACGCAGGCGATCAGCCGACGGTCGATCTGCAGGCGCGTCAGCACGTAGAGCAACGGCGGCACCAGCAACGGAATGAAAGCGATGTGGATCGGCAGGATGTTCTGCGAGGAGATCGCCACCACCAGCAGCAGCGCAATCATCATCCACTTGAAGGCACTGGAACCGTTCGCCTCGTGGCGGCCGAGCATCGCCAGTGCGCGATCGGCCAACGCATGCGCCATTCCGGAGCGCGCAATGGCCACGGCGAAGGCGCCGAGCATGGCGTAGGACAGCGCCACCGTCGCACCGGCCCCCAATCCTTCGTTGAATGCCTTGAGCGTGCCGTCCATGCCCAGGCCGCCCAGCAAACCACCGGCCACCGCGCCGGCGATCAGTGCGACCACCACATGCACGCGACACAGGCTCAGCACCAGCATCAGGCCAATGGCGATCAGCACCGCATTCATCTTTGTCACTCCTCTCACGGATCGCCGCGCAGGGCGCGGACAAAAGGCGCGCACTCTGCCAAACACTCGGCGAGGTGTCAAAACCCGTGTCGAATCAGGACGTTTCGGCCATTGGCTGGCGGGATTTTCACCGAAGTGCGCACGCTTTTTGCCTGAAAGTCGCCGGCCGTCATAACGGTACGCCAGAATCGCCTGTTTTCTGGCGATTCGCCCCGTCACGGGTCAAGAAGATGCGGGAAAAGCCGATATACCGGGCATTCCCGAGGTTTCGTTAAAACAAGGACCCCTCTCCATGTTGCTGCGCCGTCTCTCCATCCAGTGGAAGATCACGTTGCTCGCCGGGCTCTGCCTGCTCGGCGTCGTCTCGCTGCTTTCCGGTCTGTCCGTCTACCGCACCCAACACAGCACCGCACTGGTCAAGCAATCGAGCACCGAAATGCTCGATGACGCGGCCAAGGCGCGACTGCAATCCCGCGGTGAAGTCCAGGCCATGCGCATCCAGCGCTACATCATGGATGCCTACCAGTATGGCAAGGGCTTCTCGCGGCAGGTGCTGTTCCTGCGCGACCAGGCGCAGAAGCGCTTCCTCGACGCCTATGACCTGCGCGAAGACCTGACCCGCCAGGTGAAGACGGCGCTGGAAGGCAACCCGGAACTGCTGGGCCTCTATGTCGCCTTCGAACCCGATGCGCTGGACGGCAAGGACAAGCTCTTCGCCGGCCAGGGCGAGCTGGGCAGCAACGACGCGGGGCGCTTCTCCATCTACTGGTCCCAGGCCACGCCGGGCCACCTGGAATCCGAAGCCATGGCCGAGTCGCTGCTGCAGGACACCAGCCCCGGCCCGAGCGGCAGCGCTTACAACGCCTGGTTCACCTGCCCCAAGACCACCGGTCAGCCCTGCGTGCTCGACCCGTACTTCGACGAAGTGGGCAAGAAGAAGATGCTCATGACCAGCATCGCCTTCCCGTTGGAGCTGGACGGCAAGGTCATCGGCGTCATGGGCCTGGACATCAGCATGGAGAAACTGCAGGAGATCAGCGTCGAGGGCAGCCGGGAGCTGTACGACGGCCAGGGCCGCGTGAGCATCGTCAGCGCCGCGGGCCTGCTCGCCGGCCACAGCGCAGACGCCAGCAAGCTGAGCAAGAAGCTGCAGGAGGTCTATCCCAACCAGGGCACCGAGCTGCTGCAGGCCATCGCCGCCAACCATGAGCAGGTGTTCCGCCAGGACGACCAGTTGCGCGTGGTCGAGCCGTTGCAACCGATCCCCGGCTCCAAGCCCTGGGGCGTGCTGCTGGAAGTCCCGCAGAATGTCCTGCTCGGACCGGCCATCGAGCTGCAGAACGAACTCGACGAACAGCGCACGCAAGGCACCGCCTACCAGCTCGGCTTCGGTCTGATCGCCATCCTGATCGGCCTGTTCGCCATGTGGCTGACCGCCCGTGGCGTGACCCGGCCGATCCTCAACGTCGCCGCCATGCTGCGCAATATCGCCAGCGGCGAAGGCGACCTGACCAAGCGCCTGGACTACAGCGGCAAGGACGAGCTGGGCGAACTGGCCGGCTGGTTCAACCGCTTCCTCGAC
>NZ_AMZB01000080.1 GCF_000313755.1 Pseudomonas nitroreducens TX1
ATCGGGTAGGAGGCGGCCTCACGGCCGCCGTCCTCCCACACCACCGTGCGTACGGTTCCGTACACGGCGGTTCAGGCCATGCGGTTAAGCCGATTGATCGTATCCAGTATCGAGACCAGTCCAAGTCTGTCCCATAGCTTCTTCGGCAGCGCCTGATTCATATGCGGCGCTCCTGAGTTCCACCACGGGCCTCGGCCATTGAAGGCCGACTTGCAGGCACGCTCCTCGCTCAATCCCAGGCGCATCAGGTTGCGCGCCCTCGTAGAGGGCTGCTTCCATTGCCGCCAGATGACACAGCGAAGTTTGTGCCTGACCCAGCCATCCAGCTCTTCCAGTGGACGCTTGCTCTGGCTGAGCTTGAAGTAGCCTGCCCAGCCTCGCAGCACCGGGTTTACCCGCTCGATGACATTCGCCATCTTGTGGCCCCGCACCCCTCGCAGCAGTTCCCTGAGACGGTCGCGCACACGGCGCAGGCTCATGGTTGCCACTCGCAGTCTAGGCAGCGAGTGCCAACTCATCCCATACCCCAGGTAGTCGCATTTCCACGACCCAGCCACGCGACTCTTGTCCCGATTCAGTCTCAGTTTCAGACGGTGATTCAGGAACCGCTCGACACTGGCCAGCACTCGTTCGCCAGCACGCGGACTACGGACATAAATGTTCGCGTCATCGGCATAGCGCACGAAGCGATGGCCTCGCCGCTCCAACTCACGGTCGAGTTCATCGAGCAGGATGTTCGACAGCAGCGGCGAAAGCGGGCCGCCTTGCGGCGCCCCCTCCTGCCGATGGCTGACAACCCCGTCCGACATGACGCCCGCTTCGAGGTAACGGCGGATGAGTCTGAGTACCTGTTTGTCTTCGACATGGCGCTCAACACAGAACATCAGGATGTCGTGGTTGACCCGATCAAAGAACTTCTCCAGATCGAGTTCCACGCAACACCTATGACCCGCCGCCACATGGGTGCGGGCCATCTCGACAGCCTGGTGAGCGCTTCTGCCCGGACGGAAGCCGTAGCTATAGTCCGAGAACAGCGGATCGAAGATCGGCGTGAGCTGTTGCAGCAGGGCTTGCTGGATCAGGCGATCCACGACACTGGGAATGCCCAGTTGCCGCATACCGCCCTGCGGTTTGGGAATTTCGACCGCCCGCACTGCCTGGGGATGGTATTCACCTGCCAGCAGCCTGACCTTCAGGATGGGCCAATACTGTTTCACGTAGCCTGCCAAGTCGGCGACCGTCATGCCATCGGCACCCGGCGCCCCCTTGTTGCTGACCACGCGCTGATACGCACGCTTGAGATTCGCCGGTGCAAGCACCCGCTCCATCAGCGTGTCCGGCTCCGCGTTCATCCACGTCACCGACGCCGCCGATACCTCTGCGCTGTCAGGCGTCATCCTCGGCCTCTGGCCGGGACTCGGGGTGACAGTCTTCTCTTGGAGAAATTTCTGCATTTCGGTTATCGACGAGACGCTGACGCCTACTGGCGGCATGACCTGTTCGGCCCTTGATGGCGTGGTTGACCGCCACTTACTACGGCCTCGGCTGACTTCTGCACGCCCATCCCGTCGCCTCTCGACAATCGGTAGCACAATGGCAAGCGTACAGATCTCCCAGGGTAATTCGCGCGACCTTCCTGCTTATGCCTGTCGGATCTACGTCGCAGCGTTCCGTGCAAGTATCGGGCTTTGGCGATTATGGCCACCTCACCCCGCTGCGCCGCCTCATCCGCTTCCTGTTCGTCAGGCCAGCATTTTGCCTCGGGCTTCCTTCAGATTCGCAGTCGCCCGCGACACCCTTGCCTTCAGCTAACACTTCCCCTTGCCGGGTGTGTAGAGGACTTTCACCTCCAAGTCGCCAGGCTCACCACCACAGTGAACCCGACAGCGCCAGTCACGGCGCTACGCGCCATGCCTGGCGCACCA
>NZ_AMZB01000081.1 GCF_000313755.1 Pseudomonas nitroreducens TX1
GTCGTAGTTTTTGGCTGCTTTCTTGCGACATTTAGGAATCTCCCTATAGGAAGTTGGAGAGTGAAGCTATTAGGCGCTTGTCCCCGGAGGACGCCCCTGATTCAGGTCAATAGCTTGCTATCCAATGTATCGGGCAGTACTTCCTGCTCTGCCCACCCCGCATAAACCATAGGAGAGGTTTTGCATTAGCGCCCGATTTAGAGGGGATTTCGTGAAGATTTGAGCGCGCGCGGATGACCGCTTCGTTGCAGCCCCTCGCGCGGCGCGGCGAGCAGGTGCATTAGCGGATTGGTGCTGAATGAGCACATCGCCTGTGCGACACGGTATTCGACCGTGTAGGGATTATCTGAAAGGAGCTGAAGGCTCAGCGGGGAGGAAATTGGCCGGGGCAGGATCGCTGCACCCGGCGATGCGCCTTGCGAGTCGAAGGCGCGAGATGGCAAGAAGCCGGAAGGACACCGCCGGGTTCGTGGCCCGCCGGGCGCGACGTGACGGGCACGTCGCGAGGTGTGATGCGCAAGGCAATCGCACCCGGGTGGCAGAGCAAGGTGTGTGCCAGGACTGCAGACTACGTCACAGTGCTCTGCGGCGCTGTTCTCCCTTGGTCGCAGGCAAGGGCATCGGCGGATTTCTGCTCAGGCGTCGCTGTCGTCGGCGGAATTTCCGCCACTGCCGGAGAACAGCAGGCCGTGCTTGCGCAGCTTGTCGTGCAGGGTCTTGCGCGGCACGCCCAATGCTTCGGCCAGGCTGCGTAGCGAGCTATGCGGCCGGCTCATTTCGGCGGCGATCAGCGAGCGCTCGAAGGATTCCACCTGCTCATTCAATCCAGCGCCGGCAGTGGTAGCCGTGGCCTGCCCGTGGCTTTCATCCAGTCCCAGGTCCAGGCCGAGCGCGTAGCGTTCCGCGGCGTTCTGCAGCTCGCGGACATTGCCCGGCCAGCCGTGGGCCAGCAGTTGCGCGCGCTGCGTCGAGTCCAGCGGACGTGCGCTCAGGCCATGGCGCTGTGCGCCGCGTTCGGCGAAATGTTGAAACAAAAGCAGTATGTCATCACCCCGCTCGCGCAATGGAGGAATACGGAGGCTGGCTACATTCAAGCGGTAGTAGAGGTCGGCGCGGAAGCGGCCTTCATCGGAGGCCAGGCGCAGGTCTTCCTTGGTCGCCGCGATAATACGGATATCCAGCGGGATGAGCTGGTTGGAGCCCAGACGCTCGACGGTGCGCTCCTGCAACAGGCGCAGCAGTTTCACCTGTACGTCCAGGCTCATGCTCTCGATCTCGTCGAGGAACAGCGTGCCGCCGTTGGCGAACTCGAACTTGCCGATGCGGCGCTTCTGCGCTCCGGTGAAGGCGCCCTGCTCGTGGCCGAAGAGTTCGCTCTCCACCACAGACTCGGCCAGCGCGCCGGCGTTGATGGCGACGAAGGGGCCGTTGCGGCGGCTCGACAGGTCGTGCAGGGCGCGGGCAACCACTTCCTTGCCCGAGCCGGTTTCACCCAGAACCAGTACGTCTGCCTGAATCGCTGCGAGTGAGGCGACCTGCTGCTGCAGACGCTGCATCGGCGCGGACTGGCCGACCAGGCGGCCACGGACTTCCTTCTGCTCGGTCAGGGCCAGGCGCAGGCTGCGGTTCTCCAGCACCAGCCGGCGCACATCGAGCGCGCGGCGTACGCTGTCCAGCAGCGCATCGCTGGGGAAGGGCTTCTCGAGAAAGTCGTAGGCGCCCGAGCGCATGGCCTTCACGGCCAGCGGCACATCGCCATGACCGGTCACCAGGATCACCGGTAATTCGGAATCCTGCGCGTGCAGTTGCTCCAGCAGCTGCAGCCCATCGATGCCCGGCATGCGGATGTCACTGACGATCACTCCCGGCCAGTCGCGCGCCTGCTGAGGATCGACCTGCCGCGCATCGCCCAGGGCGACCACCTTGAATCCGGCGAGGTCGAGGGTCTGGCAGAGCGCCTGGCGCAGGTGCGGGTCGTCATCGATCAGCAACACCTGGGTGGTGGAGTCGAACGGCTCGGCCGAACTCATGCGCGGGTTTCCTCTTGCGGCGTCAGGGTCACACCGGGGATGCCCGGCAACAGGTGCAATTGTACGAGAGCGCCACCCTCAGGGTGATTGCCCAATTCAAGATGTCCGCCCAGCGTGCGCAACAAGGTGTCGCAGATGGCCAGGCCCAGGCCCAGGCCTTTAGCGCTGGTCTTGGTGGTGAAGAACGGCTCGCGCGCGTGGGCCAGGGCCTCTTCGGAGAAGCCGGGGCCGTTGTCGCGCAACGACAGGATGATGCGCTCGGGCGTCTGCTCGGCGGTCAGCCAGATGCGCCGCGGCAGGCCCTTCTCGGCCAGGGCATCGAGGGCGTTGGAAATCAGGTTGGAGAGGATCTGCCGCAGCCGCGTCTCACCCGCCTGCACCCAGATCGCGGCATCGGGCAGGTCACGCAGCAGCTCCACGTTCATGGCCTGGCGGCGCGGAGCCACCAGCGCCAGGGCATCGTTGATCGCGGGCTGCAGTGCGACGTTTTCCGGCGCACGCCTGGCGCCGCGGGCATAGGCCTTGAGGTGGCCGATGATCGAGGCCATGCGTCCGGTCAGCTCGCCGATCTGCACCAGGTTGCCGCGGGCGTCGTCATAGCGCTCGTGGTCGAGCAGGACGCGCGCGTTATCAGCGTAACTGCGGATCGCCGCCAACGGCTGGTTGAGTTCGTGGCTGATGCTGGCGGACATGGTGCCCAGGGCGGTGAGCTTGCCGGCTTGCACGACCTCGTCCTGGGCGTGCATCAGCTCGCGCTGGGCCTGCTCGCGGTTGCTGACCTCTTCCTGCAAGCGGATGTTCGCGCTTTCCAGCTCCTGGGTGCGCTCCTGCACCCGCAGCTCCAGTTCGTGCTTGGCCTGGGCTTCCAGGGCGATACGTTCCAGGTAGTGACGGCGGCTGATGGTCAACAGCGACAGCAGCAGGAGCAGCGCGACGAGGGTGGCTGCGCCGATAAGCACGACGCTGCGTACCGGTCCGTCGACCTGGGTGCGGGGCGTGTAGATGCTCACCGTCCAGCCAGTTTCCGGCAGGTGGCGGCTCTGGCTGATCCAGCGGCGCTGGTCGATCTTCAGCGGTGCCGGATGCAGTACCGGATAGGGAATGTTCTCGGCGATCTCGCGTTGTTTGGCGGGCGAAAGCTCTTTCGCAGTATGAAAGCGCCATGCGTTGCTGGAGGAAAGAATGACGACACCGTTGGAGTCCATCACCAGCAACTGCTCCGGCGTATTGCCCCAGAGCTGCTCCATGTGCTCGAGGTCGACCTTCACCACGAGTACACCAAGCAGTTTTCCGCTGTCGCGTACGTCGCTGGCGAAGTAGTAGCCGCGCCGTTTGGACGTGGTGCCGAGTCCGAAGAAGCGCCCCTGCCGGCCTTGGGTCGCTTCCTTGTAATAGGGGCGGAAGGAGAAGTTGCGGCCGACGAAGCTGTCCGGCTGATCCCAGTTGGAAGCGGCGTGGGTCATGCCATCTGCCTGGATCAGGTAGATGACGTCTGCGCCGGTGCGGCCGCGGATGCGTTGCAGTTCGAGGTTGGCGGCGTTCTGTGCCGTCGGACTCTGCGGGGATTGCAACGCGGCACGCAGGGTCGGCAGCTCACCGAGGATCGGCGGCAGATCCTCGTAACGGCGCAGGGTGCCGAGCAGATTGGCGACGTAGAGGTCAAGGGTCTGCTGGTTCTGCTCGGCCAGTTGCTGGCTGTAGTAGCGCTGGGCGAAGTGGTGGAGGGGCCAGAGCGACAGCGCGGCCAGCAGCAGCGGCAGGAGGGGCGAGCGCCAACGAAGCAAGTGGAACATTATGGTGAGCCGCTCCGAACGGTGTTTATAAAGTACTGCGCCTCTAAAACGCTGGCCAATCCGTTGAGTGCCAGCCTGGCGGAGGTTCTTACGCGAGTACCGGGGTGGGTTAAGCCCCAGGACCTGCAAGGGCATTGGCGGCCGTCCTAATTGCAGGCAAGGGTATCGGCAACAAGGGAGTGAGTCATCAGAGTCGGTGCTGGGGGCGGATGACCGCCCCGGCATTGTGTGGCATCTGATCGACCACGCCATTGGCAAACCACTGCGGCCTGCTCTGTGTTGCGTTCAGGCTTGCGTGAGGCATTCACCCAGGCTGCATCTTTACGGTCTGGAATCCATGCAATCCGGTTGAGGTAGTATGTCCGGCGCTGAAGAGGCAGCTTGCGGGCACATGCGTCGATTTAGCCGGTTTTCCCTGTAATACACAGGTTTCCGGTCTCGTGGGGGCACCGGAGCTTCTCCGACGATCGGTCTGCGCTGATGCCGGGCCCGGCGCCAAGGGGCTTTCCATGTCGCAAACTGCGGCTTATCCCGCTGAACACCCTATATAATGCCGGCCTGATCCGGGGCGGACGGTAGTTCACAAGGTACTTGACATCTCCTGGGGCGCCGAAGCGGAAGTTGGCAAGGCATGCAAGAGAGTCTGTTGTGGGCATGTCGCAACTTCATTGAGTACGCTTTCCAACCCCCAGCCCTCTGAAACTGGATTTCAAACGGCGCTTTTTTAAAGTTTAAGATTTTATGTCAAGGGAGTTTGATATGGCGTTTTTCCCCTGTTTCCTCTCCGTCGTCTATGTGGTCAGGAATCAGTCCGGCGATCTCAAGAAGATTCTGGCTGACGCGGAAGCTGTCATTGCGCCAATTGTCAGTTGCTATGAGTTGATCGTTGTCGACAACTCATCCGAGGATGACAGTATTGACACGCTGAAGCGGTTGGCGGGCGAGGACGGCATGGCGAACCTCCAAGTGTATGCGCTGACCAAGGAGGTCGATGCCGACACCGCATCCTGGGTTGGTCTGGAGAATGCGTTGGGGGATTTCGTTGCAGTCATCGACCCGCTGGTCGACGACATCGCCTTCATTCCCGAGATGCTCGATCGTGCGGTCGGTGGGGCCGACGTCGTATTTGCCAACAATGAGCGCAAGCCTGCCCAAAGTCTGGCCTATCGCGCGGCCTATGCCGCCTTCAATGGCCTGTACAACGCGTTCAGTGGCGTGCATCTGGCAAAAGATGCGCCGCAATACCGGATGCTGAGCAAGCGCGTGATCAACTTCATCCTGCAGCATCCGCAGCCGTCGGTGAGCTATAGGCACCTTCCCGCGACTGGAGGATTCTCGCGCGCGTACCTGACCTACAACTCGGTGCCCAAGGCCGCGCGCCAGAAGCGCCTGGGCGACAGTATCGACAGGGGCATGCGGCTGCTCGTCTCCACCACCCGCGCACCCATGCGGTTGGTCACCTATCTGTCGATGTTCGGGGCTGTCGCGAACCTCGTCTACAGCATTTATGTGGTGGCCATCGGGATTTTCAAATCCGATGTGGCGCCCGGCTGGGTCAGCTTCTCGCTGCAGCAATCGGGAATGTTCTTCCTGATCTCCCTGGTCTTGCTGGTGCTGGGTGAATACATCCTGCACATGGCGAGCCTGTCCAACGAGGGGCCGACCTACCATGTGGCTCAAGAGTTCACCAGCGCTCGAATGACCCGGCTGGAGCGCTTGAACGTCGAGGAGGCGGAGAAGACTTCGTCGGCAAACGCGGTGGCACGCGAGAGCCTTTCGTGATGCGAGGGCTGGGGACCGCTCAGGATGCGGTCATCATCGGGGGCGGCTTTTACGGGGCCGCCATTGCGATCTATCTGGCCAAGCGCCGTGGCATGAAGAGGGTTCTGCTGGTCGAGCGCGAGGCGGCCCTGATGCAACGGGCCTCCTATAACAATCAGGCGCGTGTGCATAACGGCTATCACTATCCGAGAAGCTTCACGACCGCTTACCGTAGCCGGGTCAACTTCCCCAACTTCATTCGCGACTGGTCGAGTGCCGTCCGACAGGATTTCACCAAGCTCTACGCTATCGCCCGGCGCAACTCGAAGGTCACCGCGCGCCAGTTCGAAAGGTTCTGCAGGGATATTGGTGCAGACATCCGGCCGGTGGACGCAGGCCTTCGCAAGCTTTTCGATGCGCGCCTGATCGAAGATGTCTTCCTGGTCAAAGAGTGCGCTTTCGACTCCACCAAGCTGGCCGACTGGGCCCGAGAAGAGCTTCGCTCGGCGGGAGTGCAAGTATGCTTCGGCACCCGTGCATTGGAGGTGACCCGATCGCAAGAGCTTGGTCTGCAAGTGCTGACGGAGGATGCTTCAGGGCATCGTGCGTCGACGCCCTGTCGCTATCTGTTCAACTGTACCTACAGCGGCCTCAATCATCTGAAGGGGCATTTCCCCGGCGTTCAAGCAGGCCTGAAGCAGGAAGTCACGGAAATGGCCCTGATGGCCATGCCCGATGACCTCAAGGACATTGGCGTCACCGTCATGGACGGTCCGTTCTTTTCCATGATGCCGTTTCCCGCGCGTGGATTGCACACGCTCTCCCACGTACGCTACACGCCACACATGCACTGGAACGACCAACCCGATATCGATCCTTATGCCCGCTTGAGCGAGTACCATCGGCAAAGTCGTGTCGATCGCATGGTAAGAGACGTCGGTCGTTACATTCCTTCCGTTCTCAACGCCACTTACGAAGACTCGCTATTCGAGATCAAGACCATCCTGGTCAAGAACGAAGGAGATGATGGTCGTCCCATCTTCTTCGAACGATATACCGAACTTCCCGGCTGCTATTCGATTCTTGGCGGGAAAATCGACAACATTTATGACGTCCTGGAGAAGCTTGATAGCGAGTCTTTTTCTTTTCAGGACGAACGAGCAATTTGAGGCTGGGATGGCAAATGTCTAACGCACTCATCGGTTATTCGGGTTTTGTCGGCAGCACGCTACTCCGGCAAGCAGAGTTTGGTTCGCTGTATCGCTCCACCAATATCGAAGAGATTCGTGGCCGGAGCTTCGACACCGTTGTCTGTGCTGGCGCGCCTGCACAGAAGTGGATCGCCAACCGAGAGCCGGAAGCTGACCGGCAGAAGATCGAGGAGCTGATAGGCCATCTCGAGTCGGTTAGCTGCAGGACATTCGTGCTGATCAGCACGGTGGACGTCTTCGGCAACCCGCTGGGGGTAGACGAAGACTCGGAGGTGATCGAGGACGGTCTGCATGCCTATGGTCTGCATCGACGCCTGCTGGAAAAGTTCGTTGAAGAACACTTCGACAACTATCTCATCGTCCGCCTGCCAGGGCTGATCGGCCCCGGGCTGCGGAAGAACGTTATTTATGATTTTCTCAATGGCAACAATCTCGAGGCCATTGATAGCAGGGGCATCTTCCAGTTCTATCCCATGGTCAACCTCTGGGCAGATATCGGGATCGCGCTGGCCGCTGGCATCAAGCGGGTCCATCTGACCGCCGAGCCGATCAGCGTCTCCGATGTCTCGGCAAAGGGCTTCGGCCGACCCTTCGAGAACATCCAGCCGCGTCCCGCGGCGGTCTATGACATGCAAACCAAGTATGCGGACCTCTTCGGCGGCACCGGTCGTCATCAATACAGTGCTCGGGAAACCGTCCTGGCCGTCAGGTGCTATGCGCAATCTGAACCAGTGGCCAAGAAGCACACGGGAGCAGCCTTGTGAGACTAGCCATTTCGAATATCGCCTGGGATGTGCCAGAGGATGAGCGAGTCGCTGCGCTACTCAAGCGATACGCTGTCGATGCCATCGATATTGCGCCTGGGAAATACTTCCCCGAGCCGGCCAAGGCGTCACCCGAGGACATCCTGGCCGTGAAGCGGTGGTGGGCTTCGCGGGGCATCGAAATCACCGGGATGCAGGCGCTGCTGTTCGGCACTTCGGGGCTGAATGTTTTCGGCAGCGTGCAGAGTCAGGAGGCTTTGTTGGCGCACCTCAATGAAGTCTGCCGCATTGCCGCGGGCTTGGGCTCGACGCGCCTGGTGTTCGGCTCTCCGAAAAACCGTGATCGCACAGGGTTGGATGACGCTGTGGCGATGGACATTGCGGTGGACTTCTTCAGACGCCTTGGAGCGATAGCGCAACGTCACTCGGTGATTGTCTGCCTGGAGCCGAATCCGACTTGTTACGGGGCCAATTTCATGACCACCAGTGCGGAAACCCGCGCAGTGGTGGAGCGGGTTGCCCACCCCTGCATCCGGATGCAATTGGATACCGGTGCGATCACGATCAATGCCGAGGATCCCCGCCAGGTCGTTAGTGACTGTGCCCAACTCATCGGACATATCCATGCCAGTGAGCCAGCACTTGTGCCGGTGGGAGATGGGGCGACCGATCACGCCGAATTCGGCCGAGCGCTCAGCGACAGTCTCCGTGGACATATTGTTTCAATCGAAATGGTTGCCACGCAGCAGGAAGACCACCTCGCCTCGATCGAGCGAGCGCTGCTGGTGGCATGTCGGAGTTACCGTGATAGCGAGTCTGCAGCATGAAGTGGCTGATCCTGTTTCTGGGCATTCTTTCCAATGCCTCGGCTAGCGTCCTGGTGAAGTTGGCGATGATGCCGCCGCGTAAATTCCCGTCGCTGGCCGATCCCATCGCTGCACTGAGCAACTGGCCGTTCTGGTTGGGCCTGGGATTGTATGGGGCTGCATTCCTGCTCTATGCCGCAGCGCTGGCACGCCTTCCGCTGAATGTTGCCCATCCGGTCCTGACAGCAGGCGCAGTGGCAACTGTCGCTCTGTTCTCTCTATTGATTTTCCGTGAAGCCTTCCACTGGACAACTGTGGTGGGAATCCTCCTCGTTGTTGCCGGTGTAGGATTTATTACCGCGCGTGTTGCGTGATGGAAATGGAATGACTTCTAACATGATGACTGCTTCTCCCCGTACCTCCTGGCAAGTTCCGACATTCGATAAGCCGCTGTGGCAAGGGCGTAAGCACTCGTCCTGCGTGGTGATCCCCGTTATCAATGAAGGCGAGCGCATCCTCAATCTTCTAGAGCGGATGCATGCACTGCGCATCAACGATATCGCCGACATCATCATCGTCGATGGTGGCAGCAGTGATGGCTCTCTTGAGCTGGAGAACCTGAAACGTCTCGAAGTGCGTGGATTGATTGTCAAGACCGGCCCAGGCAAGCTCAGTGCGCAACTGCGCTGTGGCTATGCATTCGTCCTTGATCAGGGCTACGAGAATATCGTCAGTATCGACGGCAACGATAAGGACGATCCGGATGCCATTCCGCGTTTCATCGCGGCGCTGGAGCAAGGATATGACTTTGTCCAGGCATCACGTTTCGTCAGCGGCGGTGTCGCTGTCAACACGCCGAAGTCGCGTGACTTGGCAATTCGCTTCATTCACGCGCCCATGCTCAGCCTGTTCTCCGGATTCAAGTGGACTGACACCACTCAGGGTTTCCGCGGATACAGTCGCAAGATGCTCCTGGATGCCAACGTATCGCCATTCCGCGATGAGTTCATGACTTATGAGCTGCTGGCGTATCTCTCCTATCGCGTACCGCGCCTGGGTTATCGATGCATTGAGTTGCCGACGGTGCGTAGATATCCAGAAGGAGAAGTGCCGACCAAGATAAGCAGCTTTAAAGGAAATCTGTCGGTACTGACGATTCTATTCAAGAGCTGCTTCGGAAGTTATAACCCAGGAAAGTGATGGAACACATGATTCAGCGCGATAAGTCAGGCCTCGGCGCTACACCTCTGGCCGACCTGGGGCGACCGGCGTTCGGGATATTTCTGCTCGTATTTGTCGTTGTTTTCTCGACTCTGAAACTCGGTACGAACTCAGGGTCGAATGGCAACGTCGAACAGTGGATGAATCTGACCAACCAGACGCTCTACGGGTCACAGGATTTCCTGTTCAGCTATGGCCCGCTTTACTGGTTGGTAGGGGGAGTGGCTACCCCCTACAGCGTTTATACCTACTGGCTGGCCATTGCATTTCTCAGTGCCGTATGTGCTGCCTTCTGGTCGATGCTGGCAACGCTGTTGTACAGAAGCGGTGCCTACGTATTGCCGGCGATCGCTTTTTTCCTGATCTTTGGTTCGCTCAATTTCTCCGCGGCCTTGTTCCTTTGGCCATTCCTTGCAGTTGCCTGCCTCGACTCGCGAAATGACCGGGAATCCATATCGCCAAAGCTCCTCGCGGTGTTGGGGGCATTGGTAGGGTTCTTTGTCTACATCCGGTTCTTCTACGGCCTTGCCGCTTCGGCTGCGATTGGATCCTATCTCCTGTATCGCATGTTCAGCATGCGCCACGCGCGCGAGGTCGTTGTATTCGTCGCGGTATCGATTGCTGTCTATGTCCTGCTTGGCCTGGTGATCTTCCAGGATCATGCAAGTATTGTTAATTACTTGCTGATCAACAAAAACCTGAGTTTCGGAAACTCCGTCGACATGACGCTCGACGTGCAGAACTCCGGTAGGACATTTGTGGTTGCGGCAGCAGTGGCTGTTCTACTGAATGCCTATCTTTTGCTCCGCCGGCGCTCGATGTTGCTGACGGTCAATGTGCTGTTGCTATTGTTCTTCAAACTTGGATTCAGTAGAACGGATCACTATATCCCCTACTTCGTGGTTTCCGTCGCGGTGCTGGCTCTGGTCATGCTTTTCGAGCGAGGATTTTTGGGGCGGATACTCTACGCACTATCCATTGCCGGGCTGTACTACATCGCCATTACGCCAAGCTATCCTGGTGCGCCGGTTCGGATGTCTCATGTCCCGGCGGTTGATTTCAATGTCGACTATCAGCAACGCATGCGAGGGGTTTACAACTCGGCCTTCTCCCTTGGGGATGATGTTCGTTCCATCGTGGGGCAGTCGACGATAGATTTTTACCCCTACAACAACGAATATGCATTTGCCAACGGCCTGAATTACAAGCACCGGCCTTTATTCCAGAACTACATGACCCTGACGCCCGCCTTGGATCGCATGAACAAGGCGTTCTTCGAGTCTGCCGACCGACCACGATACGTACTGTGGTCGTCAGGAATCGCCTGCCGTTTCGACGGGTGCAATGTATTTGACGGATTCGATCAGAAGTACTCATTGAGCGAGGATCCTCTCACCTCAACGGCTATTCTGTTGAATTATCACTCTGTTGGTGTCTTCCATGACGCCAGTGGCGTACCGTTCATGCTGCTTGAGGAAAATGCCCAGGCTGAACCCTATGTCGAGCGCAGCCTGGGTGAAACCTCGATGACTTTCGGTAAATGGTACTCGGTGCCATCCGGTGGAAGTGGGATAGTCAAGTTTGTACCCGATCTCAAACTCACCTGGTATGGGCGAGTCAAGAATCTGCTGTTCCGTGGGAATGTCCTGAAGGTCAGCTACAAGCTTGCGTCAGGAGAGATCCGCGAATATCGCGTGAATATCATCAATGCGCAAAGCGGCATCTGGGTGTCGCCATACTTGAGCGACTTCAGTCTGCAAGGGATGCGCGTCGAGGCAGTGATGCTGACACCGGATTCGTCCCGCTATCTCAAGCCTGAGTTCGAGGCGCGCTGGGTCAGCGTGGATGTCGATTCGGTGCGGAGCAAGGCCGTCGATTTTTCCAGGGTGGAAGACAGCGTTGCAAAGGCCAAGAGTGAAGTCCGCACGACCTGCGATGGAAGCCTCGATGTCATCAATAACATAGTCCCCCTGCCTGCCAGTGTTGAGCTGTCTGGCCTGGCGAAGGTGCAGGGCTGGTTGGCTGCATCCAGCCAGAAGGGCATATTGATGGACGAGACTTACCTGAGTATCACGGATTCGAAAGGTGAGCGTACTTTCATTGCGACCTCTACCGAGGGGCGCCCGGATCTGGTGAATGCGTTCAAGCATCCTTCCATGCTCAAGGGTGGATTCAGCGCGCTGATCGATCTGTCCGAGCGCCATGGCAATTATCGTCTGGGGCTGGCGGGCTTGAAGGGTACGGTCCTGTACACCTGCGATCAGTTCTCGGTGCCGCTCGAGGTGAAATGAAGTGATGGGCGCGGCCTCGCGAATCAGCTCCGATACGCGAGGCCGCCTCGATCAGGCGCTGGGTGCCAGCTTGGAAAGATAGCCGGCCAACTTGTCCGCCTCTTTCTCCCAGCAAGTGCTCTGAGCGAATTCGACCCCGGCCCTGCTCAGCTGGGCTGCTCGTGTGGGGTTTTCCAGCACTTCGATGACGGCCGATGCCAGTGACTCCACATCCGGAGGCGCCAGCAGAGAGTTGTCCGCGTTCAGCAACCATTGCGTATAGGGTGCACTATTGCTGACCACGGGAACCCCAGCGGCCATGAGCTCCACAGGCAGGAGCGACAGGTTCGAGCAGGACAGTACCAGGGCTACATCGCACTGATGATAGAGATTATTCAGTTCGTTGAGCTCCATGAGTCCCGCATGCCGGCAGGGGAATGGAATTTCATAATTGCTCACGTCCCAGCCTGCCATTACCACTTCGGCATCCGGCACTCTTCGGCACACTTCCCGCAGCACCAGCAGGCCCAGTTCGAATGCTCGCCGAGCCGTGGGCGGCCTAGCGTAGAAGAAGACCCGCTTGGTTCGTTCCGCTCTGCTCGCTGCCGGGCTATACAGTTCGCGGTCGTAAGAAAAGCCCAGTGCAGAGGTTTGCATCTGGTACTCACTTTTCAGCTTGGCGGCCAGCCAACCACCGGCGGTAATTCCATAAAAACCGAAATGGTAGGTGTTTTCGGCCAGCAACGAGTCTGTTCCTGCTGGATAGAACCAGGGTTCGAAGTCCTGCACGAAGTAACAGCGTGTACGTGTGCTCTGAAACGCCTTGACGGCATAAGCCGTTTGCCAGGACGTGGCGATGCTGATGCTGGCAGGAGGTATCGAATCGCCTGTTCCTATGAAAACCTCAGCCTTGAGGGGGAAAAACCAGTCTCGAATGTTCTTCTTAACGGTAGTGGACGACTGTGGCAGCAGGTCTCCGACAATGATGAGTCGGCACTCGAATCCCCGCTCTTCGAGCCCTTTGACGAACCGGAATATATTGAGATGGCCGCCGGACCCTTTGCCAATCTTGGGAATGAACCAGTTGATAGTGTTCCCCGCAGCCGAATCAGCCAGCCCGGATTGGCCAAAGGATTTGCACAGGACGAACTCATAAGGCTCGATGATCCGCGCCTTGCCGAATAGCCCACTTCTTGAGGCGATCCTCTGCTGGAGCAGACGGTACAGGTTGGCCCAGCCGTTCTGCTTGGCGAAGTGCAATGCCTTGACCGATCTTTTGAAGAGGTGCCCTGCGGTCACGGACGTCTACTCCAGTCATCAATTTGCATCAATCGCCGATCGCGTGACAGGCGCAAGCGCAGCGCCATTGGAATGCGTTGCGCATGTTCTCCGAGAAAAGCGCCGGTGACTCGCATCATGTTATCCAAAGGCATGCGTGCAACCTGGCCAGGTTTGGACCTGTAGAGCTTGGACTTCCAGGAGTACCGCAAGTCGCGCAGGGTGAGTGCCAGGAAGCTGCGCAATGCATGGCGAATACCGGTGGCGCCCTTGTAGTCGAATAGCTTGCGAAGAGAGTAACTCTCGTCGAAGCTGCGTTGCAGGCGTTCGATCAGTCCATAGTCGTGGGAGTGGTAGACGCAGGCATCGTGGGCATAGGCTTTCTGGTGACCCGCCTCGATGATCAAGCGGGCCCAGGCCTGGTCCTCGGCAAAATCGACTTCGGGATAAGGCAGTTTTTCCCAGACGCTGCGCCGCAGCATTGCATTGTTGTCCGAGAAAAAATAAAGAAACTGGCGATAACCCTCGTCGACGAGGTAGCGCTCAGGCTCGGATAACCCTACAACCGGGTGCGAACGGAACCCATCGAAATGGGCTATGAGTTCGTTACGGGTAAAGGCTGTTGCTTCCGGATAGGCCAGGTGTCTGCCAAATACCCCTGCAACCGCCGGCATTGCAAGCAGCGGTTCGCACATCTTCTCCAGCCAGTCTGGAGATGCGGGGAGTGCGTCCTGGGTAATCATCGCGACGAACTCCCCGCGTGCCTGGGACACGGCGAAGTTGCGGGTCTTGCCGTGACCAAACTCGGTGGGGGGAATCTCGATCAGCCGCACTTGGGGGTAGCGGCGCGCAATTTCCAGCGTCTCGTCAGTCGAGCCGGAATCAACCACCATGACTTCCAGTTCACCGGACACCTGCTGATCGACGACGCTGGCCAGCACGCGTTGAAAGAGCGGGCCTGCGTTCTTCGTCGGGATGACGACTGAAATCGTCGGGCCGCTCAATGCCTCGGTCATTGCTTGTTTGCCTGCTCCAGCCAGGCCAGCGTGCGCCTCAGGCCCGTTTCCAAATCGACCATCGGACTCCACTGCAACTCTCGAGCTGCGCGCTCGTTGCATAGAACGCTGGTTGGAACGTCGAACGGACGGCCAGGCAGGTAATTGCGCTGGATGTCCTTGCCGATGACCTTTTCCAGGCTGGCAACCAGCTCGTTGAGCGAGGTTCCGTTTCCGGAACTGATGTTGAAGACCGACTCGGCGCCATCGTATGTCACGGCCTTGGCGAATGCTTCGGCGACATCCGAGACGTGGATGTAGTCGCGAGTCACGCTGCCGTCACCCCATATATCGATGGGCTGGTCCTTCAATGCCTTGCTCAGGAACACGCCGACCGCGCCCTGGGCGGTCTCTACACGCTGGCGTTCACCATAGGGGTTGGTCACGCGCAGGATATTGGCCTTGATGCCATGCAGATGCTGATACATCAGCAGGTACTTCTCGATCATCAGCTTGGTGATGCCGTACGAAACCTGTGGCTCGGTGGGGTGTAGCTCGTCGATGGGCAAGTAGGTCGGTGGCCCGTAGACCGTGCCACCGGAGGAGATGAAGACGATCTTGCGAATGCCCTTGCCCACCATCAGGTTGAGCATCTGCAGGGTGGCGATCAGGTTGGTCTGAACATCGTAGATCGGGTCGTCATTGGAGCTTTTGGGCAGAGTGGTGGAAACCAGATGCAGTACGGTATCGACACCGTCCAGCACTTCCGCCACGTCATGGGTGCTCATCAGATCGCCGGTGACCCACTCGACCTGCTCATGCGCGGTGAATTCGCGATAGGGCGGCACGCGGGGGCGCTCGAATATCTTGAGTTGATGGCCGTCTTTGAGCAGACGATCGGCAATGGCCGAGCCTATGAATCCACCGCCACCGAAAATTGCAATTTTCATCGAGTCATACCGGGAATGTTCGTCACCGCGCAGCGCATGGCCTGATCGGTGATGGAAAGAGGGAACAGGCGTTCCAGTGCATGCAGCATGGAGCCATCGTACGGCAGGGGCTCTTCGGGGTAGTCCTGCCATTGGAAGTCGAGTTCGACCATCGCTCGAAGTGCATCGCTGCGGGCCCAGAACATGGTGCCCACAGGGAATTGCAGGTGATTGGGCAGCTCGCCGACTCCCAGACGTCCAGCGAGTGCCTCAGCAAATGGACGGTTGGCGCTCCAGCCTATGGCATTAGGGTCATCAGGGAACACCATGCCGATCAATGGCTCATTCTGCAGCGTGGCGACGATGCGGTCGGCCATGGCGCCGGCCTGGCCGCCCAGCAGATTTTCGAGCAGGAAATGGTACCAAGTTTCGCCCATGGAGCGATCTTTCACGTCTGCGCTCATCTTCGTATGAAGATGCCCGACGAAGTCATAGTCGCGAACCAGCTCCGGGCCGAACTGGGTCAGGAAGGGGCCGATGTCGCGGCCTCGGTTGGGGACCGTCACCAGGGCCTTGACCACCCCCGGATAGCTGTCGAGTGCCTGGCTTACCGCCTCTCTGGCATGATCATTGGGGACGCTGACGAACAGATCCGGGCGCAGGCTGTTGTGCTTCAGCCGTTCAAGCATTTCGCCGAGCAGCTTCGGATAATAGACATGCAGGTGCAGCGCAACGCGGCTTCCAGGCTTCAGCACGGGTGCAGGTCCGACACTGGAGATGACCGGACTCATCCAGGGCCCTTCAGGCTTTCCATTGCGGACGTAGTCAGCCAGTGGATCGGGTCCGCCAACCGTCAGGCCGTT
This sequence comes from Pseudomonas nitroreducens TX1, assembly GCF_000313755.1. Taxonomy (GTDB): domain Bacteria; phylum Pseudomonadota; class Gammaproteobacteria; order Pseudomonadales; family Pseudomonadaceae; genus Pseudomonas; species Pseudomonas nitroreducens_A. The sequence goes on from NZ_AMZB01000081.1 coordinate 15,922, forward strand.
CAGCTCCTGATAGATACCCGGGTGGAAGCCAGGGAATGGCTTGCGCTGGCCCATGCCGCATGTCCAGGCTCGTACATAGCCAAGGGTGGCTTCGGATACGGGTTGATGGCGGAAGCGGGGAAGGGAACAGAAATCTTGCCGCAGCAGCCCCGACTCCAGAATCAGTGCGTTGTCTTCGGCCTCCTGGCGCGCTTTCTCGGAAATGCCGGCGGCGAGCGCTTCCAGGCGCGCGACATAGTCCGCCATGTTGAAGCGTCGCTCCGCCAGGGTCCTGGACTGCTCGACCACGCGCCGATATCGCGACGGATCCTCGGCCAGGCGCAGGACTTTGCCGGCCAGTTCCGCGCTATCCAAGTAGGCCGCCACGCAGTCGCTCCCCAGGCCCTCCTCAATGAGGATATCGGCAATGCCAGTGGTATTTTCGTAGCACAGCACCGGAAGGCCTTCGCACAGAGCGTCAATGGCGACGTTCGGCAGGGGGTCCAGGCGCGAGGTCAGCAGCAGGGCATCCGCTTGCTGATAGACGATGTCGATATCGGCGGTTTCCCCAATGAATGACAGATGTCGCTCAAGGCCTGAGCGCTTAACCTGATCGGCCAGGTAGACCGAATATCCCACGTCATGTTCCGGGTCGTAGCCCTTGCCGATCCACACAAAGCGGAACTGGCGGGAGGGGGTGGAGCGCAGGATGCGGCTCGCGCACTCGATGAACAGGTCTACGCCCTTGCGGACCTGAACGAAGCCCAGGCCGACCACCAGGAAGGTGTCCTGCGCGGTGGTGGAGGGGCGAAGCGCCCGAAGCAGTTTTCTGTTCTGCTCGGCATCCTTGCGATTGCCCTCGTCAGGCAGCGTGCAGCGCCCTTGCGGCATGATGTGCGCGACATCGTCGGCCAGGTCCGGGTATTCCTCCAGAGTGTTCATCAGGGTCAGACGTGCCGAGAAGACGGAGTCGCTTGACCAGAACAGGGCATCGCGAAATGCATGGCGGGGCCGGGTATAGGCGGCAAACTCGTGAAGCAGACTGATGCGCGGAATGTGGTGCTTGGCCAGTGCGGGCAGCACGACGCGCGACTCAATGCTGTTCACCAGGGCAAACTTGATTCGGCAGCGCTCGACCAACTGAGTCATGACCAAGTCAGCCAGCACGGGATTGTGCCGCATCTCGTAGGGACCCATGACAACGGCGCCGGCATCGCGGAATGCCTGGACCAGCGGCCCCCCCCCCAGTAGCAGCGCGATGACGTTGTAGCGCTGGTGCAGTTCACGGACCAGGTTTAGGCTCAGGATCGGCGCCCCAGTGCGCGATGCCTCGTGGCTGACCACCAGAACGGTCTCGCGAGATGAACTGAATTCGGTTTCCAGGCGACCGACCAACTGCAACTGCGGGAGCTTGCCTATGCGGCCTTCGAAGCGCCCGAAGCGGTAGAAGTGCTCTTCCGGGCTGATGCTCGCGCCAGCGATATCGGGGTACTGCTGGAGGTAGAAAGCGCGCTCGTAAAGATGCGCGCAATCCGTGGTCTGCAGCCGCCACTGATAATAGTGGCTTCGCAGCCGCCTGATCAGGGCATTCAAAACTCTTCGGCTCAACTCTGACTTCCTGTAGTGGGGCGGGCTTGCGCCTCGCGCCCTCCGTGTTTCTGTCAACGGGTTATATCGGGAACGTTGGTCACTGCCAGCCCGTGCCCGTTGCTGACGCAATGGATAGGCAGGAGGCGCTCCAGGGCGTGCAGCATGCTGCCATCATACGGCAGCGGCTCGTCGGGGTACTCGCTCAGGTCGCCGAAGCGGCTGACCAGCGGGGCGAGCACCGAGCTCCTTGCCCAGAACATGTTGCCTACCGGGAAATGGAAGTGCTCCGGCAGTTCGTCGGCCGACAGGCCCAGCAGTGGCGCAAGCGCTTCGGCGAACGGGCGATTGTCGGACCATCCGGTGACGTAAGGGTCGTCCGGGAAGACCAGTCCAAGCGACGGATCCTGGCTCATGCGGCCGAGAATGATGTCCGCCATCCGGTATTGCTGGGTGCCCAGCAGATTGTCTATCAGGAAGCGGAACCAGTTCTGCCCCATCATCGAGTCGGCGATGTCCACGGTTTTCTTCGTATGGAGGTGCCCGATCAGGTCGTAGCCATCGGCCAACTCGCGGCCGAAGGCGCAGAGCATCGGTCCGATGTCGCGCCCCTTGTTGGGGACGACCTCGACCTTGATGAAATGGCCCTCGAAATCCTTCAACAGTTTCGATACCTGGCGCTGGGCTTCTTCGCTGGGAACGCTGATGTACAGATCCGGCAATACGTCGTTGAAGGTCAGGCGCTCGAGTATTTCCGGCAGCATGTCCGGATAGTAGGCATGGACATGCAGGGCGACGCGCAGCGTCGAAGGCAGCGCCTCGGCTGGCGTCTGCGGTGTCAGGACGGGAAGCAGCCAAGGGCCTTCCGGGCGGTTGGCCCGGATGAAGTCCGCGAGCGGGTCGATTCCGGAGCCGAGCAGCTTGTGCTCCTGGAGATAGATGCCGGGGTGGAAACCCGGGAAGGGCTTGCGGCAGCCAATCCCGCTGGCCCAGGAGCGGGTGTAGAGTCGCAGGGCCCTCGAGCGGTCCATTTCGGCGAGGTCTGGTGGCAGGATGAAGTCCAGGCGCGGCAGCTCGGAATGCTCGATGGTGATTAGGTCGGCCTTTTCCTGGCGGCACTGGATCTGCACATCGCCAGCGAGTGTCTCCAGGTGCGACACGTAACGGGTCATTTCGAAGTACTGCCGAGATTTCGCCCGGCAGCGTTCGCCCAGCTCGTCGCGCAGTGCCTCTGAACTGGCGAGCGCGAGGATCCGCTCGGCCATGGCGGCAGTATCCAGATAGGGGGCTACACACTCGTCACCCAGGCCGCTGGCGTTCAGGAAGTCGGCGATGCCAGTCGTCTTGTCGAAGCACAGCACGGGCATTCCGTGATCCATGGCGTCGATGGCGACATTGGGCAGGGGGTCCAGGCGCGAAGTTAGCAATAGGACATCGGCCTCTTCATAGACGGTGTCGATCGCCGAGGTTTCCGGGACGAATCTGACGACTTTCTCCAGGCCTGCGCGACGAATCTGGTCGGCCAGGTACACCGAGTAGCCAGTGTCCAGATCAGGATCATAGCCATGGCCAATCCAGACGAACTGGCATTTCTCACCGCCTGGCAATTGCGCTACGCGAGCGGCGCACTCGATGAACAGGTCGACCCCTTTGCGCAGCTGGACAAAGCCTGCGCCCAGGACCACAAGGGTGTCGAGTGGCTGCTGTGCCGGGCGCAGCGCGTTGCGGATCCGGTTGCGTTCCTTCTCCATCGCCTCGGGTTGGATACTTTGCGCGGGAACGATGCAGCGGCCTTGCGGCAGCACGCGTGCGGGGCGGTTGGCAAGCTCCGGATATTCCGACTGGGCGCTTTGCAGTGTCAGGTCGGCGGAGAAGACGGTTTCGCCGGACCAGAGCAGCGCGTCGCGGAACGCTTGGCGCGGGCGCGTATAGGCAGCGAATTCGTGGATGAGGCTGATCGAAGGAATGAAGCGCTCGGCCAGCGCTGGCAGCACGACCCGGGATTCGATGCTGTTGACCAGCGCCAGGTCGATGTTGAAACGGTCGAGCACTTTCGCGACCATGATCGAGGCCAGATTCGGCGTGCCGCGAATGTTGAGTGGGCCGACCACCACGATGTTCGCATCGACGAATGCGTCTTCCAGGCCACCGCCACCGAGCAGCATCGCCACGACGTTGTGCTCGCGGCTTAGCGCCTGCGCCAGGTTGAGGCTGAGAATCGGTGCGCCAGTACGCGAGGCCTCGTGACTGACGACCATGACGGTTTTACGTTGCGGGTCGAAGGCCGCGGCATCGCCGCGGATCTGCAGGGGCGGAAGGTGCCCTATGCGGCCTTCAGCGCGCCCGTGGTGCTGATAGTGTGCGTGCGGATCGACCCCTGCTGCTTTCAGGTCCGGATAGAGCGTGAGGTACAGCTCTGGATCGAATGCTTCGCCTTCGGCCGTCTGCTCCGAAGGCTTCGCGGTCGTACTGCCGTCTCCCACCTGAAGGCTGCGAACGGAGTGCAGAAGACCTTCGAGAAGTGCGGCGGTTTTGGGCGCTGCCTTGGCGCTCATCTGCAGCGGAGCCGGCAACGGGACATCGGAGATCAGCGAGTAAAGGCGCTTTTCCAACAGCCCGAAAGCCAGGAAGTGCTCCTCCGCAGAGAGGCTCGATTGGGCAATGTCCGGGTAGTTCTCAAGATAGGCCTGCGGATTGAACCCGAACTCTTCGCTGAGCAGTCGGGACAATTGCTGGCGCGGGGTACTCGCTGCACTGCCGAACCAGGATTGCAGGCGCCAGGCCTTGGACGCGAAGGTCAGGGCAAGGGCCTTGGCGTAGGTCCGGGTGATGATCTGGTACTTGCTCAGCAAGTCCGAGTAGTTCTCCACAAGTTCGATGTTATGGACCAGATCCTGGCGTAACTGTCGCTTGTTCTGGCTGATGCTTTCCAGGGCCAGGGCGGAGTCCCGGGAAAGTTTCTCGTAGGCGCAGATCTTGCGCTGGACTTCCTGCAACTGCGCGGACTGCGTGTGAATCTGGGTCTTCAGCGATGTCTCGCTGGTGGTCAGTTCCGCGATGGTGATTTCGGCCTGCGCGCGATACTGACGCAGGCGAGAGAGCTCCTTGTTGCGCTCGGACAGTTGCTTGCCGAAATGCTCGCCCTGCTGAGACTGCTCGTCGATATTGCGCTGGAGTTCACTGATCTGCTCGACGCATTGACTGAGTTCAGCCTTGAGCGAGGCAATTTCCTGTTCGCGGTTATTGAGGGCCTCGTAGCGTGACTCACTGGCCTGTACATGCTCGGCCAGCGATTGGGTCAGTTCGCCAATCTGTGCATTGCGCTCGTTCAGGTCTTCCTGCAGACGATCACGCTGCCTCAGCGCGTCGGCAATCGCGCGATCACCCTCGGCCGATGCGGCCTCGTCGCGACGCTCTTGTACGCCATCGACCGCTTTCTGCATCAGGACCGTGTTGGTTTCCAGTAGCTTCTCGATCAGTTGGGCGCGTTCGCCCGCCAGCTGTTGCTGTTGCTGGAGCTGGGTTTCCGTCGATTTGATGCGTTGCAGGAAATCAGCGATGCGGGTATGTCGGGACTTGAGCATCTCGATGCCCTTGATCGCGACACGGAATGCCTCGTCGCTTTGCTGGGCCTTGGACGGTGGCAGGACTTTCTCGTAGCCGAAACGTTCGAAGTCGTCGTGGTACAACTCGCCGATCAGTTGAACCGAGCGCGGGGTGAAGTATTGCGACGAGAATGGGATCAGGCTCTCGTTGGCGTTGCTGCTGGTGAACGGGTTGACGAAGTTCGTTCCGAGCGATTGTTGCAGCAGTGTCTCCAGCTTGGAGGTGTCCTCCAGCTGGGCGATCAAGGTGTAGGGGACAACGTCAGGGCACAGTAGATCCACCTGCGGAGTCCAGTGCAGGTCCCAGAATGCGGGGGCCTCTTCGCTGGCCAGATGCTCCAGAAATGCTTCGAAAGCATAGGCAATGCTTTCGGGGGCGGAGACGCGCATGTGGAAGAAGTCATGTTTCAGGTAGGGCGTCGACTGAAACGGCTCCTGCAGAAGCAGCTTGGACTGCCAAGCGGAAAATATTCGCTTGTAGGGGTTGCGGACCACTCCGAAGCGCAGGATGTCCGGAGCGTCGAAAAGACCAGACAGGCGCGGCTGATCGAAGCGGGTGACCTCCGGGGCTACCTTGTGGAAGGTGTCATGGATGATCAGTTCCGGCGAGGACTCGTTGCTGCCCCCCAGCTGGCGAATCGCGGCTGTGTGCCCTTCCAGCCTGGCGATCCACCATTTCAAGGAGGTGCACGCTACCTTGGGCGTGGAAATATAAAGAAGATTGTTCTTTGACGAAAAATAAGAATTGTGCAGCAGGAACTGCCAGTTTTTCGTTGAAAGATTGTATTCCATGATCTCGATTCTTCTCTTATAGCCCTGGCGGTCTAGGCGCCTGCTCGTTATCTCTGCGCTGCAAGCATGAAGCTTCAGCTGAGCTCGAGCGTGGGGGTTTCCGTCATCAAATCGCAGTACCCAAAGGAGTGGTTCACATTGGGCAAGGCGATGCGGAACATGACCGCGTCCATGATCCGGTTCAGGTTGTTGGGCTCGTAGTTGGACCAGAGGCCACAGCCTGCAAAGTAGATGCCGGGGATCAGGGACATGCGGTAGCTGAAGCTCATCCGGAACTTGCCGCCGGCAGGAATGTGCTCGACGGTCTGCGGTTCCTGGGGATAGCGTTGACCAGTGACTTCCAGTCCGGAGATGGTGCGGATATGCATGCCGAAATACACGGAGTCGCAGGCCTTTTCAAAGCTCCCGGAAACGACGAACTGGTACTCGCCACCCGGATTGAGCACGTTCACCTGCTCGCCCTTGGCATTGAATATCTCCAGCGACTCGATCCGTGCCCCCTGCTCCGGATAGCGCACGGTGCTCTCCGGTACCAGCCCCGGATCGAACTCGTCTTCCGAAGCCTTGCGCCCCTGGAACTCCGACTCGTCGGTCAGTTGCAGGGGCACGGAGGCGTCTTCCAGGTCGAGTTCCTTATAGGCCTGGATCAGTTGTTGGTACTTCTCCGCAGGCGCATAGATCAGTCGCTGGTAGTTCTTGACGACTTCGGCTGCCTCGCCATAAAGCAGCTTCTGGCCTTCGTTGAGCAGCAGGGCCTTGTCGCAGAGTTCCTTCACGCTGGGGGCGGAGTGGGACACGAACAGGATCGAAGTGCCGCGCGCCTTGAGCTCTTCCAGTCGGGCAAAGCACTTGCGCTGGAACTTCTCGTCGCCCACCGCGAGGGCCTCGTCGACGATGAAGATATCCGGATCAACCACCGTCTGGACCGCGAAGGCAAGACGGACTGCCATGCCGCTGGAGTAAGTCTTGACCGGCTGTCTGATGAAGTCGCCGATATCGGCAAACGCCAGGATATCGTCCAGGCGTGCATCGATTTCCTGACGGTCGAGCCCCAGCACCGCGCCATTGAGGTACACGTTCTCGATGCCGGTGAACTCCGGATTGAATCCTGAGCCCAGTTCCAGTAACGCGGCGATCCGGCCCCTGGTTTCCACCTGCCCCGAGGTTGGGGTGAGCGTTCCGCAAATCAGCTGTAGTAGTGTGGATTTGCCGGAGCCGTTCTTGCCGACGATGCCGACCGTTTCGCCTTTGCCAATGGTGAAGGAGACATCGTGCAGCGCCCAGTACTCGCGATAGTAGTTAGGCGCAGGCAGACCCACCAGTCGTCGCAGCGGCGGAAGCACGAACTGCTGCAGGCGATGTCGTGGCAGGTCATAGACGTGAAAGCACTTGCTCAGATTCTCGACGCGAATAGCGACTTCATCAGTCGTCGCGGCAGCCGTGTGTGTGTCGATCAGGCCCAACTCAGAGGACATCCGCGAAACCCTTGCGCGTTTTCTGGAACCAGCCGTAGCCGGCCCAGGCGATAACGATGGCGACCAGCAGGTACACAGCCAGTCCCACGAAGTTGGGGAGCTTCCCTTCGATCAACACGGCGCGGGATTGCTCGATGATGAACGTCAGAGGGTTGGCCATGATGAACGGCTGGAACTTCTCCGGCAGTGCACTGAGGGGGAAGAACACTGGCGACATGAACAGTAGGACGGTGGTGAAGATCGCCATTGTCTGGCCGACATCCCTGAGGAATACGCCGATGGAAGCGAGGAACCAGCTGAGTCCGAGCGTCAGGGTGATCAGGGGCAGCAGAACCAGCGGCAACAGAATCGCAGTCCAGTGCGGTACGCCCAGGAAGGAGATGTAGGCGGTCATCAGCACAAGGGTGCTGATTGCACTGTGGAAAAGGGCCGCTCCCATGGAGATGACCGGCAGGATCTCGATGGGAAAGATGACCTTCTTGACGAAGTTGACGTTGCCGATGACCAGGGCTGGAGAGCGGTTGATCACTTCGGCGAACAGGCCGTGGACGATCAGGCCGACGAACAGCATGATCGCGAACATCGCATGGCTATCGTTGGCGGCGGCGCTGGCATTGCCCCAGCGTGACTTGAACACGAACGAGAAGACGAAGGTATACACGCTGAGCATCATCAGCGGATTGAGGAATGACCAAGCCAGGCCGAGTGCGGAGCCCCGGTAGCGGCCAACTACCTCGCGCTTGGTCATCTGGCCGATTAGCTGGCGGTGCCGCCAGATGCTCACCAGCAGCGAGCCGAGCGATGCTTGCTGGCTCATTTGACTGCTCATTCGAATACCTCGGCCTGGGCCAGCGGGCGACCGAGCCTGTCCTTTTCCGACAGCACGGGCGCGATGGCGATCGGCCATTCGATCGCGAGGGCCGGATCGTCCCAGGCGATGCAGCCTTCGGCCGCCGGCGCGTAGTAGTTGGTGGTCTTGTAGAGGAAGTCCACGTTGTCGGTCAGTGTCAGGAAACCATGGGCGAAGCCCTCGGGAATCCACAGCTGGTTCTTGTTCTCTGCCGAAAGATGCACTCCAACCCATTTACCAAAGGTTGGAGAAGATTCGCGCACATCAACCGCGACATCGAAGACTTCGCCTTGCACAACCCTGATCAGCTTGCCCTGAGCATGAGGGGCGAGTTGGTAGTGCAGGCCACGCAGCACGCCCTTGGCGGAGCGCGAGTGATTGTCCTGCACGAAGTCGACCTTGCGGCCGACCGCTTCCTCGAATTTCTGCTGATTGAAACTTTCGAAGAAGAAACCGCGATCATCGCCGAACACTTTGGGTTCGAAGAGGATGACGTCAGGGATGGCAAGGCGAGTGGCTTTCATTAATAAACAGTCTCGACGAGCAGGCGTTTCAGGTATTGGCCATAGCCATTCTTGGACAGCGGTGCAGCCAGTGCTTCGAGCTGTTCGGCGCTGATCCACTTCTGGCGGAAGGCAATTTCTTCGGGACAAGCCACTTTCAGGCCCTGGCGATTTTCCAGGGTGGCGATGAAGTGGCTGGCCTCCAGCAGCGAGTCGTGGGTGCCGGTATCCAGCCACGCATAGCCACGGCCCATGATCTCGACGGAGAGCGTACCGCTGTCCAGGTAGGCCTTGTTGACGTCGGTGATTTCGAGTTCGCCTCGCGCCGAGGGTTTGATGCTCTTGGCGATATCGATCACGCGGTTGTCATAGAAATACAGGCCGGTTACGGCATAGCTGGATTTCGGCTTGGCGGGCTTTTCTTCGAGGCTGACGGCCTTGCCGTTGCCATCGAACTCGACCACGCCGTAGCGCTCCGGATCATGCACGTGATAAGCGAAAACGCTGGCGCCCGAGTCTCGTTGCATGGCGTTGAGCAGCAACTCCTGGAAGTCGTGGCCGTGGTAGATGTTGTCACCCAAGACCAGAGCGCACGGATCCTTGCCGATGAACTCCTCGCCAATCAGGAACGCCTGTGCCAGGCCATCCGGAGAGGGCTGCACAGCGTACTGGAGGTTCACGCCCCAGCGGCTGCCGTCGCCGAGCAGTTGCTCGAAGCGCGGTGTGTCCTGCGGCGTGGAGATGATCAGGATATCGCGAATCCCCGCGAGCATGAGGGTGCTCAGCGGGTAATAGATCATCGGCTTGTCGTAGACCGGCAGCAACTGCTTGGAAATGGCCAGGGTGGCGGGGTGCAGGCGAGTGCCGGAGCCGCCGGCGAGAATAATTCCTTTACGTTTCATGAGTGCTGTCCGATTAGCTCTTGGATCGTGCGAGTGGCGTAGAACTGCCAGGGCGGCAGTACCAGGCCGAAGGTCTGTTGAAGCTTGCGGGTATCCAGCCGCGAGTTGGCCGGACGTCTGGCCGGGAGCGGGTACTCCGCCGTGGAGATGGGCAGGATGCGATCCGGGGTCGCCTTGAGCGGAGCGCCCAGTCGCAGTGCCTCACTGACGAGGAACTGCGCAAAACCGTGCCAGCTCACTTCTCCGCCGGCTACCAGGTGGTAGGTGCCGGCGGCGTTCTCTCTCAACTGGGCGTCGGTGCTCAGGCGTCCCAGGATATGGGCGGTGACGTCTGCGATGAGCTCGGCGCTGGTCGGGGCACCGACCTGGTCGGCTACCACTCTCAGTTCTTCCCGCTGGCCGGCCAGTCGCAGCATGGTCCTGGCGAAGTTGGCGCCGCGTGTGGCGTAGACCCAACTGGTGCGAAGGATCAGGTGACGACAGCCACTGTTGCGGATCGCCATTTCACCGTCACGCTTGGTCTGGCCGTAGATGCCCAGGGGGGCGGTAGGAGCATCCTCAGCAAAGGGAGTGTCGCCCTGGCCGTCGAACACGTAGTCGGTGGAGTAATGGACCAGCCAGGCATCGAGCTCGCAAGCAACATCGGCAAGCCGCTCGACGGCTTCCGTGTTGATCAGGCGGGCCCCCGCGGCATCGCTCTCGGCCTTGTCGACGGCGGTGTAGGCCGCGGCGTTTACGATCACGTCGGGGCGTTCCGACCGAACCAGGCTCTGCAGCCCGTCGAGATCGGTCAGGTCTCCGCGCTGGCGATCACAGACCACCAGCTCGGCCAGTGGGGCCAAGGCACGCTGCAGTTCCCAGCCGACCTGGCCGTTGGCGCCCAGTAGGAGGATCTTTTTCATGCGTACTGCTGGCCGACCCAGTCACGGTAGGCGCCGCTGGTTACGTTGTTGACCCATTCCTGGTTGTCCAGGTACCAACGCACGGTCTTGCGGATGCCGGTTTCGAAGGTTTCGGCCGGTTTCCAGCCAAGTTCGCGCTCCAGGCGCGAGGCATCGATGGCGTAGCGGCGATCATGACCCGGGCGGTCCTTCACGAAAGTGATCTGTTCACGGTAGCTCTTGGCATCGGCGCGTGGCTTCTCCTGATCCAGGATGTCACAGAGCGTGTGGACGACGTCGATGTTGGCTTTTTCGTTCCAGCCGCCAACGTTATAGGTTTCGCCCAGCTGTCCGGCTTCGAGGACCCGGCGGATGGCGCTGCAGTGGTCTTTCACGTAGAGCCAGTCGCGGATCTGCTGGCCGTCGCCATAGATTGGTAGCGGGTTCCCGCCCAGCGCGTTGTGGATGACCAGGGGGATCAGTTTTTCCGGGAAGTGGTAAGGGCCGTAGTTGTTCGAGCAGTTGGTCGTCAGTACCGGCAGGCCGTAGGTGTGGTGGTAGGCGCGAACCAGGTGGTCGGACGCAGCTTTGGACGCGGAGTACGGGCTGTTGGGCTCGTACTTGTGCTCTTCGGTGAAGGCCGGAGCGGTCGGCTCCAGCGAGCCGTAGACTTCATCGGTGGAGACGTGCAGGAAGCGGAAGGCGCTCTTGCGTTCCTCCGGCAGGTTCCCCCAGTACGAACGCACGCTTTCCAGCAGGCGGAAGGTGCCAACAATGTTGGTCTGGATAAAGTCTTCCGGACCGTGGATCGAACGGTCGACGTGAGACTCCGCAGCGAAGTTGAGGATCGCGCGCGGCTGATGCTGCTCGAGAAGACGGGACACCAACTCGCTGTCACCAATATCACCCTGGACGAAGGTGTGCCGCGGGTCATTTTCCAGTGTCGCAAGATTTTCACGATTGCCGGCGTAGGTCAGCTTGTCGAGGCTGATCACCGCTTCATCATGAATGGCAAGCCAGTCGAGGACGAAGTTCGCGCCGATGAAGCCGGCGCTGCCGGTAACGAGAATAGTCATTGAGTCATAGCCTCTGGAGAATGGCGGCAGCGGTCAGGCCGAGATTGCCAAGAAGGGTTTGCCGGTAGACGCCGGAACGGGAAATCAGAAGAAGTCGCTTGGGAAGCGTCGATTGTCGGGCTTGCACGAAAAGTGCGAGGGTCCGCTGGCTGTCGTTGCTCAGTTGCCCCTGTATGGCCCGAATCGCCTGGAGATTGGCATCGTTCCAGTCTTTGAATGTGCCAGCGAGGAGCTTTTTCAGTCTCACCACCCGATCCGAAAATCCCGAATTGGAGCCAATGAGGTTCCTGCCATGCTGACGGTAGTCAATGGTGGGGACGGATTCGTAATGAACGACGCCGCCACAGCCGGTGACGACCAGATAGGTCCACCAGTCATGCGAAATGATCTGGTCGCCTTCCCGGGTTTTCATCAACAGTTCGCGGGTCGCTTCATTGAAGAGCATGGTGTTGCCGCCGGCGATACTCTGCACCAGCGCATTGCGGAATGACGGTGGTTCGGGAAACAGCGGCGAATAGCCGATGGGATTCCCCGCTTCGTCAATCAGGCGGGTCCTTCCGCAGAAGAGGGCGGGCTGGGTAGGGGCGATAGTCTTGCACCAGCTGACGCCACGCTCGAGCTTGTCGGCTTCCCAGACATCGTCCTGGTCGCAATAAGCGTAGTAGTTCGCTTCCAGCTCAGGGCGCTTCAGAAGGGAGAGGAAATTGGCAGAAAACCCCTTGCGAGGGCCAGGGAAGATGATCAGGCGATCCTGCCCCAGCTTGAGCTGGTATTCGGAAAGGATCGCTAGAGTGGCATCGCTGGAGCCGTCGTCAGAGGCGAAGATCACCCAGTCCTGATGGGTCTGGCTGATCAGGGAGTCGAGTTGCTCGCGCAGGAAGGGGGCGCCGTTGTACGTGGACAGCAGGATAGCCACGCGGGCATTGCGGCCCCTGTCGGCGACTGGTCCTTGTTGTGTCTGAACCGCGCTCTTGGCGATCACTGCTGTGCCCCTGGCGGTTCCATCCGCATGTTGAAAAATCGATTGCTGACGCGTGTCGCTGTGTTCGCCGGATTGAGGTCAACCTTGGGCAGGGCTGTGCCCCGATGAAAAGCGGTCATTATATTCATGCAGCCTTCGCAGTAAACCTTTTGCCCGCGCACGCAATCATGCGGCGCCGGCTCTTCAGCAACAGACGTATATAAAAGGCTTATGGATCATCGACAAGCCCTAAGGTTCAGGCCATTCGTCTGATAGCGCGGCGCGAGTAGCCACAAACACAAAGGCCCACCAGAGGTGGGCCTTTGTGTTTGGCAATCATGGTGCCGGCACCAGGAATCGAACCCGGGACCTACTGATTACAAGTCAGTTGCTCTACCAGCTGAGCTATACCGGCAAGGAGGGGCGCCATTATAGTCATGGCGCCCTGGGTGTAAACCACTGATTTGTCAGAATGATCCGCAGTTTTGGTCAGTGCCCTCCGGCGGCGGCTGCGCCGGGCTTGGCGCCGAAGGGCGGCTTGGCCAGGCAGATGACGACCAGCATGGCGAGGAACAGCCAGCCCAGCAGGGTGAAGTAGTCGATGGTGCTGATCATGTAGGCCTGGCTTTCCACCATGCGCTCCAGCAAGGCAGCGCTGTGCTGGCCGGGGCCGCCGAGTTGTTCGACGGTGGCGCGGGTGGCCGGGTCGTACTGGCTGATGTTCTCGGTCAGGTAGGCGTGGTGCATGGTGGCGCGGCGGTTCCAGATCCAGGTGGTGAGCGACGCGGCGAAGCTGCCGGCAAGGGTCCGCAGGAAGGTCGCCAGGCCCGAGCCGTCGGCGATCTGGTCGGGCGGCAGGTCGGAGAGCAGGATGCTCAGGATCGGCATGAAGAAGAACGCCACACCCAGCCCCATGAACAGTTGCACCAGGGCAATGTGCATATAGTCGACCTCGGTGGTGAAGTCGGCGCGCATGAAGCAGGTCGCCGCCATTGCCAGGAACGCCAGCCCCGCCAGCAGGCGCAGGTCGAAGTTGTTTGCGTAGCGGCCGACCAGCGGCGAGAGGAACACCGGCAGGATCCCGATCGGCGCCGCCGCCAGGCCCGCCCAGGTGGCGGTGTAGCCCATCTGGGTCTGCAGCCACTGCGGTAGCAGCAGGTTCATGCCGAAGAAGCCGGCGTAGCCGCCGACCAGTGCCAGGGTTCCCACGGTGAAGTTACGGTGCACGAACAGTCGCAGGTTGACGATCGGGTGCTTGTCGGTCAGCTCCCAGATCACGAAGACCGCCAGGGCTATCACCGCGATCACGGTGCCGCCGATGATGAAACCGGACTCGAACCAGTCCAGATCGTTGCCCTTGTCGAGGACGATCTGCAGGGCGCCGACGCCGATCACCAGCATCGCCAGGCCCATGTAGTCCATGGGCGCGTTCTTGATCACCACTGGGCGGGCGCGCAACTGCTGATAGACGACCATGGCGGCGAACAGGCCGATGGGGACGTTGATGAAGAAGATCCACGGCCAGCTGTAGCTGTCGGTGATCCAGCCGCCGAGGATCGGCCCGGCGATGGGCGCGACCACCGTGACCATCGCCAGCAGTGCCAGCGCCATTCCCCGTTTCGCCGGGGGATAGATGGAGATCAGCAGCGTCTGGGTGATCGGGTAGAGGGGCCCGGCGACGAAGCCCTGGATGGCGCGGAAGCCCACCAGCATGCCCATCTGCTGGGCGACGCCGCATAGGAACGAGGCGATCACGAAGAGCAGGGTGGCGGCGATGAACAGGCGCACCTCGCCGACCTTGCGACTCAGCCAGCCGGTCAGTGGGAGGGCGATGGCGTTGCTCACCGCGAAGGAGGTGATGACCCAGGTGCCCTGCTCGGAGCTTACCCCGAGGTTGCCGGAGATGGTCGGCAGGGCGACGTTGGCGATGGTCGTGTCCAGCACCTGCATGAAGGTCGCCAGCGACAGGCCGATGGTGGCCATGACCAGGCTGGGTGGGCTGAAACTGCTGCTGTTGGGCTGGCTCATGGCGGCGGGCTGATCAGCGCTGGGCGGTGCGATGGTTGGCGTCGGCCAGGTTGGCCTGGATCAGCTTCTCGATCAGTTGGTCAGCCGAGGCCAGTTGCTCCTGATACACGTCGGTGGAGAACACGGCCTCGTGCGGGGGCTGCTGGGCGAGGGCGGGGCCGCTCTGGTCGTGCAGGCTGACGTTGACGTCCATCGACAGGCCGATGCGCAGCGGATTCTTCGCCAGCTCCTCGGCATTGACGCGGATGCGCACCGGCACGCGCTGGACGATCTTGATCCAGTTGCCGGTCGCGTTCTGCGCCGGTAGCAGGGAGAAGGCGCTGCCGGTGCCGACGCCGAGGCTGTCGACGGTGCCGGAGTACTTCACTTCGCTGCCATAAAGGTCGGAGCGGATCTCCACCGGCTGGCCGATGCGCATGTGCTTGAGCTGGGTTTCCTTGAAGTTGGCGTCGATCCACACCTGGTCCAGCGGGATCACCGCCATCAGCGCAGCACCTGGTTGAACGCGCTGGCCGACCTGCACGGTGCGCTTGGCGACGTAGCCGGTGACGGGCGCGATGATCACCGCGCGGGCGTCGTCCAGGTAGGCCTGGCGCAGCTTGGCGGCAGCGGCTTTGACGTCCGGGTGCGAGGCGATCACGGTGTCGTCGACCAGTGCGCGGTTGGTGTCCAGCTGTTGCTCGGAGTTGGTCAGCGAGCTGCGCGCTGTGTCCAGGGCATCGCGGGCGTGGGCCAGTTCTTCCTGGGAGATGGCACCGTCGTTGGCGAGGTTCTGGCGGCGCTTGAAGTCGGCCTCGGCCTTGGCCAGGGCGACTTTCTTCGTGGCGACATCGGCCTTGTAGCCATCAACATTGCTGAACAGCCCACGCACCTGACGCACGGTGCGCGCGAGGTTGGCTTCGGCCTGCTGCAGGGCGATGTCGGCATCGCTGGGGTCGAACTTCACCAGCACCTGGCCCTTGTGCACCAGGTCGCCGTCATCGGCGCCTATGCTGACCACGGTGCCGGTGATCTGAGGGGTGATCTGCACGACGTTGCCGTTCACGTAGGCATCGTCGGTGTCCTCGTGCCAACGGCCATAGATGACTTCCCAGGCGACGCTGGCGAGGCCGGCCAGGATCACGACGGCGAGCAGGATCAGCAGCCAGCGCTTGCGCTTGGGGTTGCTGTTCGGGGTTTCTTGGGTCGCGGTGCTCATGTCAGGTGCCTCGTTCAGTGCGCGGCGGCCGCGTTCGCCTGGGCGAGCGGGGCGGAAGTGGAAGTGGTGTCGGGCTGGTAGCCACCGCCCAGGGCCTGGACCAGTTGCACCGAGAGGTCGATGCGCTCGGCGTCCAGGCTGGCCAGCTGGCGTTCGGCGAGGAGCAGCTGTTGCTGCACGCTGAGGGCGTCGAGGTAGTTGCCGACACCTTCGCCGTAACGGCGCATGGCCAGGTCGAAGTTGGATTTGGCGATGTCACGGGCTTCGCGCTGGTCGTCGATCTGCTGTTCCAGCGAGCGCAGCTTGCCAAGGTCGTCGCTGACCTCGCCCAGGGCGTTGACCAGGGTCTTGTTGTACTGGGCGACGGCCAGATCGTAGTCGGCGTCCTTTCCTGCGAGGTTGGCGCGCAAGCGGCCGCCGTCGAAGATCGGCAGGGAAATCGCCGGGGCGATCTGGAAGAACCGGCTCGGTGCCTTCAGCACGTCGCTGGTATGCAGGGCGGCAAGACCGACCATCGCCCCCAGGTTCACGTTGGGATAGAACTCGGTCTTCGCCGAATCGATGCTTTTCGACGCTGCCTCGACTCGCCACCGTGCGGCGACGATGTCCGGGCGGCGCCCCAGCAGTTCGGCCGGCAGGTTGGACGGCAGGCTCAGCGCGCCGGGCTTGAGGACCTGCGGACGTTGCAGGTCCTGGCCGCGATCCGGGCCCTGGCCGAGGAGGACGGCGAGGGCGATGCGATCGCTGGCGATCTCCTGGTCAGCAGCGGCCAACTGCTGCTTGGCGCTGGCGACCTGGGACTGCGTCTGTTGCAGCTGGACCTTGCTGTCCAGGCCGGCGTCCATGCGCTTCTGGCTGAGCTGGAAGAGGTGCTGCGAGCGATCCAGTTCGTCTTTGGCCAGGTCGCGAGCGACGAAGGCATGGGCCAGGTTGCTGTAGGCACGGGCGACATTGGTGGAGAGCGTGATCGAAGCGGCCTGGCGGTCGACTTCGGCGGCGTTGGCCTGGCCGAGTGCGGCTTCCCAGGCGTCACGTTGGCCGCCCCAGAGATCGAGGTCGTAGCTGAAGCTCGCCGACAGGTATTTCACCGCCGAGTAGCGACCGCCCATGGGCGCAGGAATGACGCTTTCCGGTGCGCGGATGCCGGCGTAGCTGGCGGTGCCCTTGACGCTGGGCAGGCGAGCGGCGTCCTGGGCCTGGGCGGCGGCGATGGCCTGGCGGGCGCGGGCGCTGGCGATGTCCAGGTCCGGGGTGCCCCGCAGGGCCTCGGCGATCAGGCCGTCCAGCTGCGGGTCGCCCAGGCTGGTCCACCAGTGTTCGCTGGGCCAGGCTGCGGGGGACAGTGGAGTGCCATCAAGGCTGACGCCGGCCTTCAGGCTGGCGGGATCGACGGCTTTGCCACTGGTATCCAGGCCCGAGTAGCTGACGCAGCCGGTGAGCCCCAGCAGGGCGGCGAACACGGTGGCCGGCAGCAGGGCGATGCGGAAGTGGGGCATGTTCATTTCTCCTGCACCGCGCAATGGGCGGCGCCGCCGTGGGCGCGCAGGATCTTGTCGAGCAGGCCGGTGAGGGTCTGCAGGTCGTCACGGGAGAGACCGCCGACCAGCTCGTTCATGGCCGCGGCGGCGATGCGCGGGGCCTCGTCGTTCACTGCCTGGCCTGCGCTACTCAAGCGCAGGCGCACGCTGCGGCGGTCGTTCTGGCAGGGCTCACGGAGGAGCAGGTCCTTGCGCGCGAGGCGATCGAGCATGCGGGTCATGGAACCGCTGTCGATGGACAGCTCGCGGCACAGCTCGGCCGGGGTGTTGGCGCGGTCGTTACCGATGAAGAACAGCACCTTGAATTGTGCGGCGGTGATGTCCAGGTGCGCCAGATGCTTGTCCAGCAGGCGGTCCTTGAGGATGGCGGTAGCGCCCAGCAACTGGCCGATGGAGCCTTTGAACGGAAAATCCGCGACGTCGTAGTGATTCATGTCAAAAACAGATAGCTGCTTAGGCAGTGAAATGTTTCGAAATGATACTGCCCGGGCAGCGATTGACAAGGCTCGATTGTCGCGATTACGCAACAATCCGTTCGACGAAGCGCAATTGGGTTGGGAAAGGCAACAGGAATGGCTGATTTCCTACGACCGTGTGAACCCTTTATGCACAATCGCGAAAGCGTTAGGGCGCAAATCGCATATGAGATGTGACAGCAATCACTTAATAGCGTAACTCCATGTTTTTAAAAGATTAAATACATGTGTACAGAAAATGACCAGATCGCAGCGAGGCGCTCTGGGTGGTCAGTGAGGAGCGGTTTTTCCTGGGTTACGAACAGAGTTATCCACAGGTGTTGTGGGTGAAGCTCTGGAACGCCCGTCTCAGGTGCGCTCGGCGAGTAGCAACAGGTTGCGTGGTGTCAGGCGGGTGGCGCAGAAAGCGCCCAAAGTGGCGCGATAGCCTTGTTCTTCGAGGAATAACGCGCGATCCAGTAGCAGCCAGAGCTCCATCGGCCGACGGAACAGTCCGCGCACCAGTTCGAGGTTGCGGACTTGAACCAGTCGTTGCCAGCCCCTCGCCTCCAGTTCCTGCCAATCGGTGTCGGCAGGCAGGTCGAGTGCTCTGAGCGCGGCGAGGTCGCGGCAATAGTCCGCGAAGGGCTTGTCCAGCCAGGTTGGTGGCACAGAGGGCGTGGGCAGGTAGTCGTTGCTGCGGCGGACTTGCCGTTGCAGCAGGTCGAAGGCCAGTCGCCGCGCCATTGATGTGTCGCGCTGGCGGCGTACGCGGGCGCCGGCGGTGACCGTTTCGGCCAGCGGCAGGCGCAGATCGTCACGAGAAAGCAGCAGGGCGGAGCTTTGCGCAGCGTGCGAGAGCGGTTGGTAGTACTCGCTTTCGATGCGGTTGTAGCAGCAAGGCGCCACGGCGAGCTGGCGGCAGTTGCGGCTGCTGGCCAGCTTCATCAGACGGACGTGCAGGTCGCCACAGGCGTGCAAGGCGACGGCGGTGTGGCCCGCTTGCAGATGTTCGCCGGCTTCGGTCGCCAGCACATCCTGCTGGCGATGCCGAGCCCGAAGCCGAAGCCGGTCGCTCAGGCGCTGGCCGTCTTCCACCAGGGCTTTGTCGAGTTCCAGGCTCAGCAGCGGTTTACCATCGCGCGCCAGCACCCGGCCCAGATGGCCTTTGCCGGCGCACCAGTCGAGCCATTGTTGCGGTGCTTCGGCGAAGTTCAGGCGGCTGGCGAAGGCTTCGATCTGCTCCCATTTGCGGCCGGGTACGTCGACGGTCAACTGGTTTGGCAGCTTGCCCAGCGGCGTGCCCGGCAGTTCGCCAATGGCGCACAGTTGCGCGGCGGCGCCAGCCAGTGCAGGAAAGGGCGCGGGCGCGAGGAGCTGCTCAGGCGTGTTGTGCGCCATGTCGGCCTCATCGAGACTGCGATTGCGCAGCCAGGCGGCCAGTTCGGGGTGATCGCGCTCCCAGGGCAGCGCAAGCAACGTGAAGGGCTTCGGCCGCCACAGCGTCTGATGTTCCAGCAGGAAGCCGTCCAGTGCCTGGAAGCGCTGGAGCAGGTCGGAGCCGGTCAGGGGAAAGGCGTTCGGGAGCACGGTGCGAAGCGGAGGCAAACCACGGGGCGCGCATTATAGCGGCCCCGCGGGCGAGAGGCTTGCCGCTCAGCGGCCCTGCATCATGTCGACTCGCAGCCAGTGTTCGACCAGGCGGAAGAGGCGCGTCAGCACCAGGGTGATGACCAGGTAGAAGACCCCGGCGTAGCAGAAGAACAGCATGTATTCGTAAGTGCGCGCAGCGATGGTCTTTGACATCCCCATCAGGTCGTACAGCGTCACGGTGTACACCACCGCGCTGGCCTTGAGCATGAGGATCACCTCGTTGCTGTAGGCCGGCAAGGCGATGCGCGCCGCGCGCGGCAGGATGATGTGGAACAGCGCCTGGCGGCGCGACATGCCCAGCGCGCGGGCGGCTTCCACTTCTCCCACCGGAATGGCATGGATGGCGCCACGGAGGATTTCCGCGATGTACGCAGCGGTATGCAGGGTCATGGTCAGCAGCGCGCACCAGTAAGGGTCGCGCAGGTAGGGCCAGAGCACGCTCTTGCGCACGGCATCGAACTGGGCGAGGCCGTAGTAGACCAGGGCCAGCTGCAGCAGCAGCGGGGTGCCGCGGAAGAAGAACACGTAGGTGTAGGGGATGGCGCGGACGTACCAGTGCCGTGAGGCGCGGGCGATGCCCAGCGGCAGTGCGAGGATGAGCCCGGCTACCACGGCGATGGCCAGCAGTTCCAGGGTCAGCTGCGCGCCCTGGAGCATCTTCGGCAGCCACTTGAGGATCAGTTCCATGTCAGTCATAGCTCATTCCTCACGAAGCCCTGGCCGGCGCGGCGTTCCAGGAAATGCAGGGCAGCCATGACGAAGATGGTCAGGCCCAGGTAGATGAGCGCGGCCACCATGTAGAAGGTGAAAGGCTCCTTGGTCGCGTTGGAGGCGACGCCGGCCTTGCGCATGATTTCATCGAGGCTGATCAGCGAGACCAGGGCGGTGTCCTTGAGCAGGATCAGGTAGAGGTTGCCCAGGCCCGGCAGAGCCACGCGCCATACCTGCGGCAGCACGATGCGCCAGAAGATCCGTGTGGCGGAGAGGCCCAGCGCCTGGCCGGCCTCGCGGTGTCCCTTGGGGATCGCCAGAAGCGCGCCGCGGAACACTTCCGTGGCATAGGCGCCGAAGCACAGGCCCAGGGCGCAGGTGCCGGCGGCAAAGGGGGATAGGGCCAGGTCCGGGTGGCCGAAGAGGGCGCCCAGCGCATTGAGGCCGGTAACGGTACCGAAGTAGATCATCAGTACCCAGAGTGTTTCGGGTATGCCGCGCACGAGGGTGGTGTAGAAACCGCCGAGCATGCGCAGCAAGCCGTTCCTGGAGGTCTTGGCGACGGCGCCGAGCAGGCCGAGGAGCAGTCCTACGCAGACTGCAGCGAGCGAAAGCTTGAGCGTCATCCAGGTGCCGGCGATCAGCTGATCGCCAAAGCCGTGCAGGTCGAAAATCATGGGGAGTCACGCCTGAAGGCGCGCGCCGCCCCGGTGGAGGGCGGCGCGGCACATGCATCAGTAGATGCTGAAGGGGAAGTACTTGTCGTTGATCTTCTTGTAGGTACCGTCGTCGACGATTTCCTTCAGGGCAGCGTTCAGCTTGTCACGCAGCGGATCGCCCTTGCGCACGGCGATACCGATCTTGTCGTTGTCGAATACCGGCTCGCCCTTGAACTCGAAGTCCTTGCCGGCGTCGCTCTTGAGCCAGTCGTACTGCACGAACTTGTCGGCCAGCACGCCGTCGAGGCGGCCCGAAGACAGGTCGAGGTAGGCGTTTTCCTGGGTGTCGTACAGCTTGATGGTGACCACATCGGACATATTGTCTTCAAGCCAGGTGCCGGCGATGGTCGCGCGCTGCGCACCGATCACCTTGCCTTTCAGGTAGCCGGTGTCGGTCTTGAAGTCGGTGGACTTGGGCGCCACGAACTGCAGCTTGTTGGTGTAGTAGGGGTTGGTGAAGTCCACCGCCTGTTTGCGTTCGTCGGTGATGGACATGGACGCGACAATGAAGTCGAACTTCTTCGCGTTCAAGGCCGGAATGATACCGTCCCAGTCGGAAGTGACGACGTCGCACTCGGTCTTCATCTTGGCGCACAGCGCCTTGCCGATCTCGATGTCGAAGCCGACGACCTGGCCGCTGGCGTCGATGCCGTTGAAGGGCGGGTAGGCGCCTTCGGTGCCGATGCGCAGTTTGTCCGCGGCGATGGCCTGGCTCCCCAGTGCAAAGGTGGCCGCGATAGCCAGAACGATTTTCTTATAGTTGTTCATGCAGTGATGCTCCGTTAGCGGTGGCTGGACATGAATTGTTTACAGCGTGCCGATTGCGGGTTGTCAAATACCTGCTGCGGCGGTCCCTGCTCTTCTACCAGGCCCTGGTGGAGGAACACCACCTCGCTGGATACCTGGCGGGCAAAGTTCATTTCATGGGTCACCAGCAGCATGGTGCGACCCTCATCGGCGAGCGCGCGGATTACGTTAAGCACTTCCTGGACCATTTCCGGGTCCAGTGCCGAAGTCGGCTCGTCGAAAAGGATGACCTTGGGCTGCATCGCCAGGGTCCGGGCGATGGCGGCGCGTTGCTGCTGGCCGCCGGAAAGCTGTGCAGGGAAGCAGTGACGCTTGTCGGAGATGCCGACCTTCGCCAGCAGCGCCTCGGCGATCTCGGTAGCTTCGGCGCGGGTCTTGCCCAGCACACGGCGCGGCGCCTCGATGATGTTGTCGAGGATGGTCATGTGTGGCCAGAGGTTGAAGTTCTGGAAGACGAAGCCCAGCTCGCTGCGCAGGCGGTTGATCTGTTTGCCGTCGGAGGCGACCAGCGAGCCGTCCTTGGACTTCTTCAGCTTGAGTTCCTCGCCGGCGACCAGGATCTGGCCCTGGTGCGGGTTCTCCAGCAGGTTGATGCAACGCAGGAACGTGGATTTACCAGAACCGGAGGAGCCGAGGATGGAAATCACATCGCCGTCGCGGGCGGTCAGGGAAATGCCTTTGAGCACTTCCAGGTCACCGTAACGCTTGTGCAGGTTACGGATTTCCAGTGCGGGTATGGCCGTGGCCATAGGGGGCTCCTCTATTGTTATTCGGACGCTTTCGCAGCAGGTCACTGCAGAATCGGGGCCATCCTGGCGAGGGGCAACCTAACACGCACTCCGGGGTGCGCCAAGCGCCCATCTGCCGCGCTCGTCCGCTGTAGTGGCAAGTTGTCGCATTGCCGCTCGGCGTTGTCGCCTGGGCTGAACTAGCTGCGCCGGATGAGGGCGTCGGCGGATGGCGAGGGGGCGGGATAGTGCCAGTTTAGACCGGCCAGTAAAAGTCCGGCGGCCCTGGGGCCGCCGGTTCGCATCACTGCATCATCTGCCGCAGCTGCGGGCTCGGATCTTCGATCGCTTCGGCGGGGGTGATGTCGTCCTGGGATTCCGGCGGCTGGCTGGCCATCAGGTTCGGATGCCCGGACAGGCGCGGAATTGGCAGCGGCTTGGCATCCGCCAGGCCGGTACCGCCAGCTTCGGCGGCGTTGATCGTCGACTTGCGCGGTTGGGTCAGCACGTGGAAGTCGGTGATCTCGATGACGCCCTTGCCCTCGGCGAGCAGGTGGAAGGAAAACGCCTTGCGTGCCTCCTCGTTGTCGAAGCCGAAGGTCACTTCCAGGGGCTGGTTGCGCTTCACCAGGGGGAAGTCGGGTATCTCGATGGGCACCGGCTTTTCGAACGAGCGTGTCTTGAGCGTCACTTTCGCTCCATTGGCGTCCATCTGCACCGCGCGGATCTTCAGGCTCACCGTGGTGTGGGTATTGGCCGGGAACTCCAGGTATTGCGCGCCGATCAGGTTGTCGGTGTATTCATTCTCGATTTGCGGCTTCAGGCGGATCCGCTCCTTGGTCGCGAACTGGTATTCGCGGGCCGACTGCGCCTGGGTTACCGACTGGTCGAGAATGTCCGCGCGGGCGGTCATCAGGCGAGCATCGCGGCCACTGAAGCGCCCTTCGAACTTGGCGGTGTCGGCGATGAAGCCGTCGCTCTTGTAGCGCCGACAGACTTGCTGGAAGTCGCACTCGGTGAAGTTGCCCTTGCCATCGTGATAACGCTGCATGCCGTTGGTGAAGGACACCATCTCGCGTCCGGTGGCGTATTCGCGGAACAGCGAGCGGCCGGCGATATCCTGCGGTGCCTTGACGGCAAAGTAGTCGAGCACCGAGGACTCCAGGTCGACATGGCCGTAAACGCCCGCCTTGACCGGCGGCAGCGCGGCCTGTTCCGGTGCAAGGATCAGGTTCAGGCCCCACGCCGAGGCAAGGCGAACGTTGTCGATACCGTGGGATTCGTCGGAGGTGACGATGACCAGGGTGTCCTTGAGTACGCCCTTCTCCTCCAGGCCCTTGAGGAAGGCATCGACGGCGTCGTCCAGGTAGGCGATGGCTGCCTGGCGTGGTGTCGGGTACTTGGCCAGGTACTCCGGGGTGGCCGAATACGGCTGGTGGGTGCCGACGGTGAGCAGGGTGAGCATCCACGGCTGCTTCTTCTGACGCAACTGGCCGACATAGTCCAGCGCACCTTCGAAGAAGGCCTTGTCATCCATGCCCCAGGCGAATTCCAGGTATGGCTTCTTCTTGAACCAGTCGCGGCCCAGGGTCTTGTCGAAACCCATGGCCGGCATGACCTTGTCCTTGGCCATGAAGCGCAGCCCGGCGCCCTGAAGGAAATGGGTGCTGAAGCCCGCCTGATGCATCTGCGCCGGCAGGCATTCGGCGGCGCGGGTCGGGTTGCCCAGCAGTTCGACGCCCTTGGGCGTGCCGTTGTCCAGCTTGCTGTAGTCACCGCAGAGCATGGCATAGAGACCGCGGATGGTCTGATGGCTGTGCACCACGTAGTCCGGGGTGGTCATGGCGCGCTCGGCCCAGGTGCTCAGGCGCGGCATCATCGATTCTTCGTAGCTGCTGCTCAGGGCGGCACGGTTGGTGGCGACGTAGGCGCCCGGAATACCTTCCATGGCGATGATCAGCACGTTCTTCGCCGCGCCACGTCCGGCCAGCAGCGAAGTGCCGCTCAGGTCGTGCTGGGTCAGGCCGGTGACATCCGGGCGAACTTCCGGCAGGTCGCGGTCGCGCCAGTCCTGGTAGGCCATCTCGCCGCCAGTCACGGCGCGGGATACCAGTTGATGAGGCAGGTTGAACTGCTTCCACATCTCCGCATCGCTGGGCTGGAAGTACTGTACGCCAGCGTGCGCGGCCAGCAGTGCGGCTGGCACGGCATAGGCGTAGCGCGGCAGTGGTTTCTCGCGGCGGCGCCAGAGCAGCGCGCAGAGCAGAATGCCAACGCCAATCAGCACGGCCAGATGCAGATGGTTCAGACCACCACCTTCGGTGGAGTTGGCGACGAAAGTGGGGTCGGCGAGGAAGTGCAGGTCCTCCGGCGCGGGCATGCGGCCCACGGCGCTGACCAACTCGGCGGTGCCGATTACCGACAGTGCCCAGATCAGCATGACCGGAATGGCGATGAACAGCCGTCGGTTGTGCAGCGCGACGACCAGCAGAGTGCCGAGCGCCAGGTCCGACAGGTAGCCCAAGGGGGATCCCCAGCCGATACTGTAGCGGCCGATCACCGGGACCAGCAGGAAGAGGGCAGACAGGCAAACCAGGTTGCCCCAGGAATTCCACCAGCTTATGAGTTTGCGCACAGTGACTCCGCGACGAAACATCGATTCCCGGAGGGTATCCCACTGAAGTGTGGAAATCGTCCGGATGGTCATGATTCTGAAAGATCGGTGTGCTATGTGCCAGTAGACACTGAAGTCAGGCAAACATTCGATACGAATCGCGGGGGCGTTCCGGGGCGGGGGAGTGACTTGCGCTGGCTGGCTCGGGCGGAAACGAAAAAGCCCCTGAAATCGCAAGATTTCAGGGGCTTTCGGAAGGCTTGGTGCCCAGGGACGGAATCGAACCGCCGACACGGGGATTTTCAATCCCCTGCTCTACCAACTGAGCTACCTGGGCAACGTGGCGCGCATTAAAAGGGTTTTCGGAAGGGGTGTCAAGCGTGCCGCTAAAAAATTTTTCAAATAATACCGAAGCTTACGCGCTGGGCGGAACGTAGCCCTCGGCCTGCGCGTATTCTTCCCCGGAGAGGAACTTGTCCATCTCGGCGGTGAGGAACTTGCGATCCTCGGCGTTCATCATGTTCAGGCGACGCTCGTTGATCAGCATGGTCTGGTGCTTCTGCCATTCGTCCCAGGCTTTCTTCGAGACGTGCTCGTAGATGTCCTGGCCCTTGGCTCCGGGGTAGGGTGCGCGATCGAGGCCGGGCAGCTCTTCTTTGTATTTGCGGCACATCACCAGTCGGGTCATGACATTTCTCCTGCATTCAACACGTCGGCGGCTCGTTTGAGCAGCTTCTTCACCGGGGCGGCAAGGCCGAGCCGCGGCGGGGTGGCGAGGTTATACCAGAGCCAGTCGGCCTCGGCCACGGCGGGCGCTGCGTCCTCGACGCGCACCAGCCAGGGCTCGATGGCCAGCTGGAAGTGGCTGAAGGTATGGGTCAGGCCGGGCAGTTCGCGGCGCTGGCCCAGGCGCAGGGCGTGGCGCTCGGCCAGCGGGTCGAGGGCTGCCAGGTCGTCCAGCTCGGGGAAGCTCCACAACCCGCCCCAGAGGCCCGTCGACGGGCGGCGATAGAGCAGGATGTCGCCCTCGCGGTTGGCCAGGATCGGCATCAGCGTGCGCTTCTGCGGTAGCGCTTTGCGCGGCTTGGGCACCGGGAAATCCCTCTCGCGGCCGAGCAGATGCGCGCGGCATCCCTGGCGCAGCGGGCACAGCAGGCAGCTCGGCTTGCTGCGGGTGCAGAGGGTGGCGCCCAGGTCCATCATCGCCTGGGTATAGTGGTTGACTCTCTCCCGCGGCGTGAAGCGCTCGGCGGCGTCCCACAGCTGCTTGGCCACTTTCGGTTCGCCCGGATAGCCGTTGCAGGCGAGATAGCGCGCCAGAACGCGCTTGACGTTGCCGTCGAGGATCGGCGCGCGCAGGCCCATGGCGATACTGGCAATGGCGCCAGCGGTGGAGCGGCCGATGCCGGGTAGTTCGGTGAGCTTTTCGACGTCGCGGGGGAACTCTCCGTGATACTGCTCCATTACCGTCTTCGCGGTCTTGTGCAGGTTACGGGCGCGGGTGTAATAGCCCAGGCCCGTCCACAGGTGCAGCACCTCGTCTTCCGGCGCGTTGGCGAGGTCGGCGACGGTCGGCAGTGCCGACATGAAGCGGTCGTAGTAGCCCATCACGGTGCTGACCTGGGTCTGCTGCAGCATGATCTCCGAGACCCACACCCGGTAGGGCGTGATGTTCTGCTGCCAGGGCAGGTCATGGCGGCCGTGCGTGTCGAACCAGTCGAGCACGGCCGAATTGAAGCTTTGCGGGGTCACTTCTTGAACAGCCCTTTGAGTGCGTCTTTGAGTTCGGGACTGACCTTGTCGCCGAGCTTCTCTTCGAGTTTCTGGTTCAGCCGGTCCCCGGCCAATCGTGCGGCGATCTTGCCAATGCCGTCCTTGTCCAGGCGGCAGGCCTTGGCCCCCAGCTCCAGCGGGCCACGGCAGCGCAGCGGCCATTCGATGCCGACGTAGCGCTTGTTCACTTCGCAAGCGGGGTCGGGCATGTCGCTCTTGTCGCCCTCGATGGTGACGCCGACGCGGTAGTCCATGCCCAGCACGCGCAGGTCGAGGTCGCCGTCGCCCTTGACGGTGAGGCCGGGGATGCTGGCCTTGAGGTCCGGGTTGCTGGCCACGCCGTTCCTGAACACCAGGTTGCCTTGCAACTCGCGGAACGGCGTGTCCTTGCCGCCATGCTCGGCGGTCAGCGACTTGCGGTTGAGCGTGGCGATGCCCTGGCACAGCTGCTGTTCGAGGTTGGCGTTGAGCAGCACGCCCTGGGTGAGGACGAAGCGCGCCGTGCCGTTGAGGTTGTCGATCCAGGCCTTTTGGCTGTTGCCCTGGGTGGTGATATCGGCATCCAGGTCCAGCAGGCCCTTCACCGGCGGCTTCTGGCCCTGGGATTCGAGCAGGCGTTCCACCGGTACGTCGGCGATGTGCTTCTTCGCCTGCAGGGTCGGCACGTCCTGGCGCACATCGAGGGTGGCGGTAGCGTTGAACTTGCCGTCGTAGAGCTCGCCGCGCATATCGTCGAGATTGAGCAGGCCGCCTTGGCCGCGCAGCTTGAGCACGGCGTTGTCGATAGGCAGCTTGTCCAGGGTCAGCTGGCCGAGGTTCAGGCCGGCGTCCAGGTCCAGTGCGCGCAGGCGGGCGATGGGGAGCAGCGGAGCGTCGCTCCAGGCCTGCTGGGTCGGCTGGCTGGGCAGTGGGGTGTCGCCCTTGATGGCGTTCTGTTCGGTGCTGGCGACTTCCGCCTTGCGCGCGCTGTTGGTGGCTTCCTGGGCTTTCTTGACCTTGGCCGGCAGGTAGCGGTCGAGGTCGAGCTTGTCGCCCGAGAGCTGGGCGCGGATCGCCTGCTTGCCGAAGTCGGCGATGCCCAGGTTGCCGCTGAAGCTGGAGTCGTCCAGCTTCAGCTTGATGTCGCCCAGGGTCAGGCTGTTGCGGGTGCCGCTGACACGGGTGGCCAGCTCCAGCTTGGTCAAGGTGGCAGTGTCGGCCATTTCCGGCAGGGTCTGGCCGATGCCTTCGAGGAATTCACGCAGGTTGAACGGTGCCAGCGACAGGCCGCCGTCGAACTTGGGCTCCTTGTCCAGCTCGCGGGCCTTGATCTCGCCAAGGGCGCGAAGCTGGTTGACGGTGACCTTCAGGCCGTTCCATTCGGCGACCTGGGCAGCCTGGTCGAGCACCAGCTGGCCCTGGGCGCTGTAGTTGGCGGTCTTGCCCTGGAGCGGGTCGCCTGACACTTCGCCGGCGAGCTTGGCGTCTTCGAGCTGGTAGCGCTTGAGCGCGCGGTCGAAGCGCAGGTTGCCGGTCAGCTCGGTGCGGGCGCGGATCACCGGTTGGTTGGTGCCCAGGTAGGCGCTGAACTTGACTGGAATGTTGCTGCCTTCGCGGATTGCGCCGGTGGTCAGCTCGATGCCTTCGACGCTGTAGTTCCTGCCGCTCTGGGCGTCGGCGTAGTCGATGCGGGCGTTCTTCACGCTCAGGCTGTCGATGTCCAGCTTCATCGCCTGGTGGGGTTGCTGCGCGTCAGCCTTGGCCTGTTCGGTCGGTGCGGGCGCCGGTTGTTCGGGTGGCGTGCCGTTGGCCGGTTGGAGGGGCTTGCCGATGCTCTCCCAATTACCGACGCCGTTCTTGTCCTTGTTCAGCGACAGGGTCAGGCCCTCGACGCGGATATCGCTCATCTGCACCTGCTTGCGCAGCAGCGGCAGCACGCGCACCGACATGGCCAGCAACTGCGCGTCGGCGAATGGCTTGTCCGGCGCCTGCAGGCTCGCCACGCTGGTGTCGTGCAGCTCCAGGCCCAGCCAGGGGAACAGGCTCCAGCCGATGTCGCCCTTGAGGTTCAGCTCGAGGTTGGCCTTGTCCCGGGCGATCTGGCGGATCTCGTCCTTGTAGTCGTTCGGGTCGAAGAAATGGGTCAGCACGAAGCCGGCGGCGACGATGAGCAGCAGCAGGACCAGGGCAACGATGCCGATGATTTTGCCGAACGCTTTCATGGACGGGTCCTTGTTCAGGCGGCGGGTGGAGTAGCGAAGAAGTATACCAATGACGCAGCGGCGCCCCAGCCGGAAAGGCGCAGGCCGGCACTGCGGGGTTTGAACGGGGACTTGGCGCGCGGTTCCCGAGGGGGCCGCGATCAGGCCGTTTCCAGCGTCAGGCCCAGATGCTCGGCGAAGCGCATGGCTTCGGGCTGGTCATCCGGTGCGCTCAGGCGCAGTGCAGCGCCCTGCAGGATCGCCAGGCGCTGCACTTCTTCCAGCAGCCGCCGGGCGACGCCGCGATTGCGTGTGAGCTGGCGCACGCAAAGTCGCGAAAGCCGCCAGCTGGAGCTGTCATGCTCGATCCAGGCGGCGCCCAGCAGACGGTCGTTGAAGCGCCCGGTAAACAGCCGGCCCTCGGCAAGCCCGCGGGTGACCAGCGCCTCGGCATCGGCGAAAGGCGCCAGCAACCATTGCGGCGCGTCGGCGTAGATCTTCAACAGGTCCTGGCGGTCCTGGTCGCTGGGCTGGGTCAGGTGCTGGACGACGACGGGCATGGGCATTCCTCGAAAGGCGAGCTGCGCAGTGTAGGGCCATCGGCCGGTGCCGACCACCGCCCATAGCCGCGCGGCGCCCGGCGCGCCTATAATGCCGCCCCTTCTTATAATTACGTGCAGTGTTAGCTGTGGAGCTGGTGATGGCCGAACGCAAGGCATCCGTCGCGCGCGACACCCTGGAAACCCAGATCAAGGTTTCCATCGACCTGGATGGAACGGGCAAGGCCCGCTTCGATACCGGGGTTCCCTTCCTCGAGCACATGATGGACCAGATCGCCCGCCACGGCCTGATCGACCTGGACATCCAGTGCAAGGGCGACCTGCATATCGACGACCACCATACCGTCGAAGACATCGGCATCACCCTCGGCCAGGCCTTCGCCAAGGCCATCGGCGACAAGAAAGGCATCCGCCGCTACGGCCACGCCTACGTGCCGCTGGACGAGGCACTGTCGCGCGTGGTCATCGACTTCTCCGGCCGCCCCGGCCTGCAGATGCACGTGCCGTTCACCCGCGCCAGCGTTGGTGGCTTCGATGTGGACCTGTTCATGGAGTTCTTCCAGGGCTTCGTCAACCACGCCAACGTCACCCTGCACATCGACAACCTGCGTGGGCACAACACCCACCACCAGATCGAGACCGTGTTCAAGGCCTTCGGCCGCGCGCTGCGCATGGCCATCGAGCTGGATGAGCGCATGGCCGGCCAGATGCCGTCCACCAAAGGGTGCCTGTGATGCAGACGGTAGCCGTCATCGACTACGGCATGGGCAACCTGCACTCGGTGTCCAAGGCGCTGGAGCGCGTGGGCGCCGGTCGCGTGCTGGTGACCAGCGACGCCAACGTGATCCGCGAGGCGGACCGGGTGGTGTTCCCCGGCGTCGGCGCGATCCGCGACTGCATGGCCGAGATCAAGCGCCTGGGCTTCGACAGCCTGGTGCGCGAGGTCAGCCAGGACCGCCCGTTCCTCGGCATCTGCGTCGGCATGCAGGCGCTGCTGGAGCACAGCGAAGAGAACGACGGCGTCGATTGCATCGGCCTGTTCCCCGGCCAGGTGCGCTTCTTCGGCAAGGACCTGCATGAGGACGGCGAGCACCTGAAAGTGCCGCACATGGGCTGGAACGAAGTGGCACAGAGCGTGGATCACCCGCTGTGGCACGACATCCCGGACCGCGCGCGCTTCTATTTCGTGCACAGCTACTACATCCAGGCGGGCAACCCGCGCCAGGTGGTTGGTCGCGGCCATTACGGCGTCGACTTTGCCGCCGCGCTGGCCGATGGCTCGCGCTTCGCCGTGCAGTTCCACCCGGAGAAGAGCCACACCCACGGCCTGCAGTTGCTGCAGAACTTCGCCGCCTGGGACGGGCGCTGGTAAGCCATGGCCCGCCAGAAGGACAAGCCCGCGATCCTCGAACTCGACGGCGCCCAGCGCCAGAGTGCGGCGCGGGCGATCCAGCGTTTCCTCGAAGATCGCTTCGAGCTGGATATCGGTTCCTTCGAGGCCGACGAGGCGCTGGACTTCTTCCTGCGCGAGTTCGGCCCGCTGTTCTACAACAAGGCGATCTTCGACGTGCAATCTCACCTGAAAGACCGGTTCGAGAGCATCGAAAGCGACTTGTGGGCGCTCGAGAAGAGCTGACCCGACCCCATTCATCTTTGGATTCGAGCAGGTTCAACCCATGCTGATCATCCCCGCAATCGATCTGAAAGACGGCGCCTGCGTGCGCCTGCGCCAGGGCCTGATGGAGGACGCCACGGTGTTCTCCGACGACCCGGTGTCCATGGCCGCCAAATGGGTGGAGGGCGGTTGCCGCCGTCTGCACCTGGTGGACCTGAACGGCGCCTTCGAAGGCAAGCCGGTCAACGGTGAAGTGGTCACCGCCATCGCCAGGCGCTACCCGAACCTGCCGATCCAGATCGGCGGCGGTATCCGCTCGCTGGAAACCATCGAGCACTACGTGCGCGCCGGCGTCAGCTACGTGATCATCGGCACCAAGGCAGTGAAGCAGCCGGAATTTGTCGGCGAAGCCTGCAAGGCATTCCCGGGCAAGGTCATCGTTGGCCTGGACGCGAAAGACGGCTTCGTCGCCACCGACGGCTGGGCCGAAGTGAGCGAAGTGCAGGTAATCGACCTGGCCAAGCGCTTCGAGGCCGACGGCGTCTCCGCCATCGTCTACACCGACATTTCCAAGGACGGCATGATGCAGGGCTGCAACGTCGAAGCCACCGCCGCCCTGGCCAACGCCACGCGCATCCCGGTGATCGCTTCGGGTGGCATCCACAACCTGGGTGATATCCAGAAGCTGCTGGATGCCCGCACCCCTGGCATCGTCGGCGCCATCACCGGCCGCGCGATCTACGAAGGCACCCTGGACGTCGCCGAGGCCCAGGCACTGTGCGACAGCTTCCAAGGCTGATCTGAACGCAGGCTGGGTAAGCCGCAATGCGGCGTAACCCGGCGATGAGGACCTGGGGTGGTTCGGCAGCATGGGTATCGCTGCGCTCCACCCATCCTACGAGAGCATTGCTATGGCACTGGCTAAACGCATCATCCCCTGCCTCGACGTGGACAATGGCCGCGTGGTGAAGGGCGTCAAGTTCGAGAACATCCGCGACGCCGGCGACCCGGTGGAAATCGCCCGCCGCTACGACGAGCAGGGCGCGGACGAGATCACCTTCCTCGACATCACCGCCAGCGTCGATGGCCGCGACACCACCCTGCATACCGTCGAGCGCATGGCCAGCCAGGTGTTCATCCCGCTGACCGTGGGCGGCGGCGTCAGGACGGTGCAGGACATTCGCAACCTGCTCAATGCCGGTGCGGACAAGGTCTCGATCAACACCGCCGCGGTATTCACCCCGGAATTCGTCGGCGAAGCCGCCGCGCGTTTCGGCTCGCAGTGCATCGTGGTCGCCATCGACGCCAAGAAAGTGTCGGGTCCCGGCGAAGCCCCGCGCTGGGAAATCTTCACCCACGGCGGCCGCAAGCCCACCGGGCTCGATGCGGTGGAGTGGGCGAAGAAGATGGAAGGCCTGGGCGCCGGTGAAATCCTCCTGACCAGCATGGACCAGGACG
Source organism: Pseudomonas nitroreducens TX1 (assembly GCF_000313755.1). GTDB lineage: Bacteria > Pseudomonadota > Gammaproteobacteria > Pseudomonadales > Pseudomonadaceae > Pseudomonas > Pseudomonas nitroreducens_A. The sequence goes on from NZ_AMZB01000081.1 coordinate 48,570, forward strand.
GCGTGAAGAGCGGCTACGACCTGGGCGTCACCCGCGCCATCAGCGAGGCGGTGGGCGTACCGGTGATCGCTTCCGGCGGCGTCGGCAACTTGGAGCACCTGGCTGCCGGCATCATCGAAGGCAAGGCTGACGCGGTCCTCGCGGCGAGCATCTTCCACTTCGGCGAGTACAGCGTGCCGGAAGCCAAGGCCTACCTGGCCAGCCGCGGCATCGTCGTGCGCTGATTCCCTTCCGGGCCGGGGTTCTCCCGGCCCGATGGCTCGATGCTGGGCCGTCCTTCTCCTGCGTCCTGTGGCCGCATCCCCTTCCTGCGCACGAAGCTTGCTAGCCAAAGGTTTCAGTCAAGGTAATGGCGGTTTCATGTCCCATTGCCACATTCATAGGGTTTATTGGCGTCAATTCTCCGAGTAAGCTCTGCGGCTTCTCAGAAATGTCATACGCAGGAAATATCTCGATGCTGAAGCGCATTCTGCTCGCATGGCTAGGCTGCGGCCTGCTTCTGGCCAGCGCGGCAAGGGCTGAAACGGACTCTTCGGACTACAGCGTGGTGCTGCTCACCGAGAACTTTCCCCCTTACAACATGGCCATCAACGGCAAGAACTTCGCCCAGGAAGACAGCATCGACGGCATCGCCGTGGATATCGTCAAGGAAATGTTCAAGCGTGCCGGTGTGCAGTACAGCCTGACCCTGCGCTTCCCCTGGGATCGCATCTACAAGCTGGCGCTGGAGAAGCCCGGCTACGGCGTATTCGTCACCGCCCGCCTGCCCGAGCGCGAAAGCCAGTTCAAGTGGGTCGGCCCGATCGGTCCGGACGACTGGGTCCTGCTGGCCAAGGCCGACAGCAAGATCACCCTGAACAACCTGGACGAAGCCAAGAAGTACCGCGTCGGTGCCTACAAGGGCGACGCCATGGCGAACTACCTGACCGAGCACGGCTTCGAGCCGGTGCTGGCGCTGCGCGACCAGGAGAACGCCGGAAAGCTGCAGGAAGGCTCGATCGACCTGTGGGCCAGCGGTGACCCGGCGGGCCGCTACCTGGCCAAGCAGGTGGGTGTCACCGGCCTGAAGACCGTGCTGCGCTTCAACAGCGACCAGCTGTTCCTCGCGCTGAATCGCGAGACCCCCGACGCCGTGGTGCAGAAGCTGCAGGCGGCGCTGGACAAGATGCGCGCCGAAGGTTTCGTCGACGACGTGCTCAACAGTTACCTGTAATACCCGAAGGCCGGCCACTCGCCGGTCTTTGTGTTTGGCGCCGACATCCCTCGGCGCCGGTTTTGCCACGGAAGGCAGACGAGCGAAGTATTCCGTCCCCTCTGCAGGGATGCCGCAAGCCCAATAACGATAACCAAGCGAGCGGTATGACCATGCTGAAAGTCCTGATCAAGACCCTGGTCCTGGGTCTGTTGCTGGGGGCCGCCACGGCCCGCGCCGAGTTGCCCGCCGATTACAAGATGGTGCTGCTCACCGAGAACTTCCCGCCCTTCAACATGGCGGTGGACGACAAGAACTTCGCCCGCGACGACGGGATCGACGGCATCAGCACGGATATCGTCCGCGAGATGTTCAAGCGCGCCGGCATCCAGTACAGCCTGAGCCTGCGCTTCCCCTGGGATCGCCTGTACAAGCTGGCGCTGGACAAGCCCGACTATGGATTGTTCTCCACCACCTACACCCCTGAACGCGTGCCGCTGTTCAAGTGGGTCGGGCCGATCGCCAAGACCCACTGGGTGCTGCTCGCACCGCCAGGCAGCTCGATCAAGGTGAAGGACCTCAAGGACGCCGCCAAGTACAAGCTCGGCGCCTACAAGAACGACGCCGTCAGCCAGAACCTGGAAAGCCAGGGCATTGCGGTGGTCAACGCGCTGCGCGACCAGGAAAACGTCAAGAAGCTGACCACCGGCGAGATCGACCTGTGGGCCACCACCGACCCGGTGGGCCGCTACCTGGCCAAGCAGGAAGGCGTGTCCGGCCTGCAGACCGTGCTGCGCTTCAACGAGGCCCAGCTGTACCTGGCAATCAACAAGGACACCCCCGACGAGGTGGTGGCGAAGCTGCAGAAGGCGCTGGACGAGATGCGCGCCGAGGGTTTCGTCGAGCAGGCGACGAATAACTATTTGTAAGCAGCGCCTCCCCCGATGGGCCCCCTCTCCCTTCAGGGAGAGGGAGCTATCCGCGCGAGGCCCAGGTTCGGCACCCGCCGGCTGCTGAATCAGCGGTATATCCCGTCCCGCCCGTGCCCCGCCATGGCGCGGTTGCCGCGCTGGGCGATCATCAGCGACGGTTTCACCAGCTCGAAGCCCTGTGCCTTCAAGGTCGGCAGCACGCGCTTGAGCACGGCCAGGGTCGCCGGCTTCGGGTGGCCGATCATCACCACGGTGCCCTGCTTGCGCGCCAGTGCGAGGCCGCGCTGCATCTGCTCCATCACCGCCGCTTCGCTCGGGTCGTCATCGAGGAACACGTCCCGCGACAGGCTGGCGAGGCCGATCTTCTGCGCCTCGGCGGCGGCCACCGTGGCGGCGCTGGTGCGGCTGTCGAGCAGGAACAGGTGGCGCCGCTGCAGTTCCGCCGCCAGCCAGGCCATGGCCGGACGGTCCGCGGTCATGCGGCTGCCTTCGTGGTTGTTCAGGCCCTGAACGTAGGGCACCTTCGCCAGCGCGGCGTCGAGGCGATGCGCGCGTTCCTCCTGGGTCAGTTCCGGCCGCCAGGCGTAGTCACCGCCGGCCGGGTCCATCGGCATGTGTAGCATCACGGTACGCCCGCGATGATGCGCCTCGCGCGCCAGTTCGGCGGCGTGGGGCGTGTCGGGGATGATCGCCAGCGCTATCGCGGGAGAGATGTCGAGCACCTGGCGGTCGCGCACCAGGTTCTGCCCGAGGTCGTCGATGACGATGCTGATCAGCGGCCTGCCGCCGTCCGGCCGGGGCGCGGCGGCCGCCGGCAGGCACAGCAGCGCACCCAGGCACAGGCCGAACAGCAGCCGGGCCGGGCGCATCGGTCAGTTGTTGCCGCGGCTGACGCTGAGTCCTTTCAGCAGGCTGAGGGCTTGGCTGAGCTGGTAGTCGCCATCCTGCGGGCGATCCACCGGAGCCTTGCCGGAAGTGGTCGGACGATCCTGGCCGCCGTTGCCGTTGGCCAGGTGGCCCTGCAGATCGGCTTCCTTGAACCCCTCGAACTCGCTCTTCTCGCGGGTCACCTTGGCGCGCTCCACCTCGATGTCGGGGGTGATGCCCTGGGCCTGGATCGAGCGGCCGTTGGGGGTGTAGTACAGCGCGGTGGTGAGTTTCAGGGCGCGGTCGTTGTTCAGCGGCAGCACGGTCTGCACCGAGCCCTTGCCGAAGCTGTCGGTGCCCATGAGGATCGCGCGCTTCTGGTCCTGCAGGGCGCCGGCGACGATTTCCGCCGCCGAGGCGCTGCCGCCGTTGATCAGCACCACCAGCGGGACGCCGTCGCTCGGGTCGGCCGGGTCGGCGGAGAAGCGCAGCTCGGAGTTGGGGATGCGGCCCTTGGTGTAGACGATCAGCCCCTTGGTGAGGAAGGCGTCGGCCACTTCCACCGCGGACTGCAATACGCCGCCGGGGTTGTTGCGCAGGTCCAGGATCACGCCCTTGAGCTTGCCCTTGTTGTCGTTGCGCAGCTTGGACAGCGCCTTGACGGTCTCCTCACCGGTGTTGACCTGGAACTGGGTGATGCGCAGGTAGCCGTAGCCCGGTTCGAGCAGCTGGCTCTTCACGCTCTTGACCTTGATGATGGCGCGCTTGAGGGTGACGTCGAATGGCTTGCCGCCGCCGCGCACGATGGTCAGGGTGATCGGCGAGCCGGCCTTGCCGCGCATGCTGTCCACGGCCTCGTTCATCGACTGGCCCTTGGTCGGCTTGCCGTCGATCTTCACGATCAGGTCGCCCGGCTGGATGCCGGCGTTGGCCGCCGGGGTGTCGTCGATCGGCGAGATCACCTTGACGAAACCATCCTCGCTGCCGACTTCGATGCCCAGGCCACCGAACTCACCGCTGGTGCTTTCCTGCAGCTCGGCGAACTCTTCCGGACCGAGGTAGGCGGAGTGCGGGTCGAGGTTGCTGAGCATGCCCTTGATGGCGTTTTCCAGCAGCGTCTTGTCATCCACCGGTTCGACGTAGGCCGCCTTCACCCGGTCCAGGACCTCGGCAAAGGTGCGCAGCTCGTCGAGCGGCAGCGGAGCCTCCTTGCCGTTGGCCGCGGGGGATGCGGCCGGCGCGTCGGCGGCCTGGACCGCACCGACACCGAGCAGCAAGGCCAGGGCCAGGGTAGTGAGACGGAAAGCATGCGACATGTTTGGCTCCTAATGCGTGTTCGACGCTTATCCCTGCGTGCGACACCAGGTCGAAGGGTCCGCCGGGCGGCCCTGATGGCGAATGGCAAAATACACCGCCGGGGTACTCTGCCCCCCGCTGGCTCCCACGGTTGCAATGGGATCGCCCGCTTTGACGGTATCGCCGGCGTCCTTCAGAAGACTTTGATTATGCCCATAAAGGCTGAGGTAGCCACCACCGTGGTCGAGAATCACCAGCAGGCCTGAGCCGCGCAGCCAGTCGGCGAACACCACGCGGCCGCCATGCACGGCACGCACGGTGCTGCCGGCGGAAGCGCCGATCAGCACGCCGTCCCAGGTGGCGCGGGGGTCGTCGCCGCGCGGGCTGCCGTAACGCGCCAGGACGCGGCCATCCACCGGCCAGGGCAGCTTGCCCTTGGTGGCGGCAAACGCGCCGCCGAATCCAGCGCCGCTGGAAACCAGCGGGCCGCTGTAATCCGCTCGCTTGGACGGCGTGGCAGGTTTTTCGCCGCGAGCGGCCAGTTCCTGCTCGCGCTTGACCCGCTCGCGCTCGGCGGCCAGGGCGCGCTGGCGCGCTTCCTCGGCTTCGCGGGCCTGGCGGGCGAGGGTTTCCTCGATGGTCTTGAGGACCTTGTTGAGGTCTTCCTGGCTCTGCTCGCGATCCTTGAGCTTGCTGCTGCTGTCCTTCAGGTCGCTGTTGAGCTTGGCCAGGGTCTCCTGGCGCGCCTTGCGGGCGTCGGCCAGTTCCTGGCGGCGGGCTTCGAGGGCGGCCTGCTGGGCGACCTGCTCGTCCTTCTGCGAGGTGATTTCCTGCTCGACGTTGCTCAGCTGGCGCAGGGTCTCGTTGAAGGCCGAGAGCTGCTCCAGGCGCGCCTTGTTGATGTACTCGTAGTAGGTGAGGGTACGGCTGAACTTCTCCGGGTGTTCCTGGTTCAGCAGCAGCTTCAGGTATTCCTGGCGGCCGCTCTGGTAGGCGGCGCGGGCCTGGATGGCGATCAGGCGCTGCTGCTCAAGGCGTGCGCCCTGGAGTTTTTTTTTCTCCGAATCGAGGCGCTGCAGCTCTTCCTCGTTCTTCTTCATCTCGTCCTGGATCTGCCGGATCTGCTTTTCCAGGTCGCCCATCTGGGTTTCGGTGGACTTGAGCTGCTTCTGCACCCCGGACTTCTCGTCCTGGATGTTCTTCAGGTTCTTCTTCAGCTCATTGATGTCTTTCTGCGTCTGCTCCAGCTGACGTTGGGCGTCGGCGCGCTCGTCGGCAACGACCGTGAGCGGGCTCAGGAGGCAGATCAGCAGCAGCGGGAGGAGGGCGCGAGGCATTGGGTGGCGGGCACCTGGATTCTGGACCGGGCTAGTATGCCCGTGGCGGGCGCTAAAAAAAACGCCCCAGACCGCATGGCATGGGGCGTTTGCTCTGACCGGCGGGAGCAGGTTCACGTTCCCCCGCCATCCATCCCCTTAAAGAAGGGTAACGATCGACTTGCCGGTCATCTCCTTGGGTTGCTCCATGCCCATCAGATTCAGCAGGGTCGGGGCCACATCGGCGAGCACGCCGCCCTCGCGGAGGCTGACCTTGCGCTTGCCGACATAGACGAAGGGCACTGGCTCGCAGGTGTGCGCAGTGTGCGCCTGGCCGGTCATGGCGTCTTCCATCTGCTCGACGTTGCCGTGGTCGGCGGTGATCAGGGCTTCGCCGCCGACCTTATCCAGCGCCTCGACGATCCGACCGACGCAGGTATCCAGGCACTCGACGGCCTTCACCGCAGCTTCGAACACACCGGTGTGGCCGACCATGTCGCCGTTGGCGTAGTTGACGATGATCACGTCGAAACGCTGGTTCTCGATGGCGTCGACGATCTTGTCGGTGACTTTCGGCGCGCTCATTTCCGGCTGCAGGTCATAGGTGGCGACTTTGGGCGAAGGGATGAGGATGCGCTCTTCGCCTTCGAACGGCTCTTCGCGGCCGCCGGAGAAGAAGAAGGTCACGTGGGCGTACTTCTCGGTCTCGGCGATGCGCAGCTGGGTCTTGCCGTTCTTGGCCAGGTACTCGCCCAGCACGTTGTCCAGGGACTCGGGCTTGAACGCGCTGGGCGCCGGGATGCTCGCGGCGTACTGCGTCAGCATCACGTACTCGGCCAGGTGCAGTTCGCGCTGGCGCGGGAACTCCTTGAAGCCCGGCTCGACGAAGGCGCGCGACAGTTCGCGGGCCCGGTCGGCGCGGAAGTTCATGAAGACCACGGCGTCGCCGTCTTCCACGCGCACCTGTTCGCCAATGCGGGTGGCCTTGACGAATTCATCGCTCTCGCCGCGCTCATAGGCGGCGTTCAGCGCGCCCACGGCGGTGTCGGCGGTGAATTCGGCGGTGCCTTCGGTGATCAGGTTGTAGGCGGCTTCGACGCGGTCCCAGCGGTTGTCGCGGTCCATGGCGAAGTAGCGGCCGATGATGCTGGCTGTGCGGCCCTTGCCGATGCGTGCGAAGGCGTCGTCGAGCAGCTTCAGCGAAGGCTCGGCGCTCTTGGGCGGCGTGTCGCGGCCGTCGAGGAAGGCGTGCAGGTAGATTTTCCCGGCGCCACGCTGTGCGGCCAGTTCGGCCATGGCGATCAGGTGGTCCTGGTGGCTGTGCACGCCGCCGTCGGAGAGCAGGCCGAGGATGTGCACGGCCTTGCCGGCACTCGCGGCCTTGTCGACCGCGCCGGTCAGCACCGGGTTCTGGAAGAACTCGCCGTCGCGGATGGCCTTGGTGACGCGAGTGAAGTCCTGGTAGACGACGCGGCCGGCGCCCAGGTTCATGTGGCCCACCTCGGAGTTGCCCATCTGGCCGTCGGGCAAGCCGACGTCCATGCCCGAGCCGGAGATCAGGCCGTGCGGCTGGCTGGCCAGCAGGCGATCCCAATTGGGCTTCTTCGCAGCGTAGATGGCGTTGAATTCAGGGCTATCGCTATGGCCGAAGCCGTCCAGAATGATCAGGACCAGCGGTTTGCGCGTTGCAGTCATAGGTACGGCTCTTTCCGAGAATAGGGGTCAGAAAAGGACCAACATTTTACCGATTGGTGCCGACAGACGCCATGAGCGGCAGGGTTCAGCCGTCAGATACGCGCGTGTATACTGGCCGGCATTTTTACGTCTGGATGTCCTGTGCCATGTCTTCGTTTCTCCCTCGTCTGATCGAATTCGCCACCCACCACTACCTGCTGGTGGGTGCCCTGGTCATCCTGCTGGTGCTGCTGGCCCTGCACGAAATGCGCAAGGGTGGCCGCGCGCTGTCCACCCGCGAGCTGACCGCGATGGTCAACGCCGAGCAGGCCGTGGTGCTGGATATCCGCCCGGCCAAGGAGTTCTCCACCGGCCATATCGTCGGCGCGCTGAACATTCCGGCGGACAAACTGAACGCGCGTCTTTCTGAGCTGGACAAACACAAGGCCAAGACCATCATCGTGGTCGACGGCATGGGCCAGCATTCGGGAACCTGGTGCAGTGTGCTGCAGAAAGCCGGTTTCACCGCCGCCAAACTCTCCGGCGGCATCGGCAGCTGGCGTGGTGACAACCTGCCTCTGGTGAAATGAGATGTCGTCGATCTTGATCTATACCAGCGCGTGGTGCCCTTATTGCATCCGCGCCAAAGCCCTGCTGGACAAGAAGGGTGTCGCCTACGAGGAAATCTCCGTGGACGGCAAGCCTGGCGTGCGCGCCGAGATGACCAGCAAGGCGGGCCGCACCTCGGTGCCGCAGATCTGGATCGACTCCGTCCACGTCGGCGGCTGCGACGATCTCTACGCGCTGGAACGCGCGGGCAAGCTGGATGCGCTGCTCTCGGCGTGATCCCTCATTCTGAAACGATGCACAAGAAGGTCCCGAAATGACTGAACAAGCCAGCAACGGCGCAGCCGAACAAGACAACAACCCGCAGTTCTCGCTGCAGCGCATCTACGTGCGCGATCTCTCCTTCGAGGCCCCCAAGGCGCCGGAAATCTTCCGTCAGGAGTGGCAGCCGAGCATTGCCATGGACCTCAACACCCGTCAGAAGCAGCTCGATGGCGACTTCTACGAAGTGGTCCTGACCGTTTCGGTGACCGTGAAGAACAACGAAGAAACCGCTTTCATCGTTGAAGTGCAGCAGGCTGGCATCTTCCTGATCAAGGGCCTGGACGCGTCCAGCATGAGCCACACCCTGGGTGCCTTCTGCCCGAACATCCTCTTCCCGTACGCCCGTGAAACCCTGGACAGCCTGGTTGTCCGTGGTTCGTTCCCGGCGCTGATGCTGTCCCCGGTGAACTTCGATGCGCTGTATGCCCAGGAAATCGCCCGCATGCAGGCTTCCGGCGAGATCCCGGCCCAGTAATCACTGACGCCGAACGAGAAAGGCGCCTTCGGGCGCCTTTTTCTTTGCCTGGCATTTTGTTTGGTCAATTTTTGATCGCTCTCGCGCAAGCCATGTGCCCCTTCGGTTCCGCGCATTTATCCACAGACTGTTCCCGCAGTTGCCCAGGAATGCTGTGAGTAAGCCTCATGCTCTCCTACAGGAAAAACGCAACCGCGCGGCGTTCAAGTTTGGTGCGTGCGCACTAGAGGGGCGCAGGCGGGTGGTGGTCTGCAGCCTCGGTATTGGCCGCTTCGCTGTGTGCACAACCGCTCTTGGAAATACGCCGAAAGTCCCGCCGTTACTGGCTTTCAGCCGGTCAGCCGAGGCGCTGTCCGAAACAGAGGGCCATCTTGGCACGCCCTCTGCAATATCCCTGACAACAGCGATTTCAGGGGCCTCGGTACAGGCAGGCTGGGGAACCCCTCTTTTACAACGTGCGAGCGTGCCGCCCGGAGCGGCGGCCGACGCAGCCGGTTCGGGGGTCCTGGTACAGGCAGGCCGGGAAAGCCCCCTTTTTATGCCCGCAGGCACGCGATGGCGAGCCGCGCACCCGTTAGGGGTCCTGGTACAGGCAGGCCGGGTAAACCCCTCTTTTATGTCCGTGAACCCCTTCCGAAGGGTTCGCTTCCCGCTTCGGGGCCCCGGACCAGGCAGGCCGGGAACACCCCGCTTTTATTCCGGCCGTGCGCGGATGGTCAGTCGCCAACGGCCCTCGACCTCGGCGCTGTCCCAGGCGCCCTGCAGGCGGCGGGTCGACAGCAGCGTCAGCAGAACTCCCGTCCCTTGCGGCTCCAGCTTCCAGCGCACCGGCGCGTCGTCGATTCGCAGCTGACCCTGCTGGGCCTTGCCGCTGGCCTCTATCTGCAGCGCCAGGGCGCCTTCCAGATGGCCGGCGCGTACGGCGGGCTGTGCGTCAAGGGTGAGTACCAATCCCTCTGTAGAAGGCTCCAGGGCAAGGATCAGCGGTGGCCCTTCCCGTGGCGGGTTGACCAGCCGGCCCAGCATCAGCCCCAGCAGCAGGCCCAGCACGGCCAAGGAAAGCAGCACCTTCAGCCAGGGCCTGGGCCGCATTTGCTCCTTGGCGGAGGTAGAATGCCCGCCGTTCTCAGGCTCGGAGCGCTGCATGTTCCATGTAATCCTTTTTCAACCGGAAATCCCCCCCAACACCGGCAACATTATCAGGCTGTGCGCCAATGCGGGCTGCAGCCTGCACCTGATCGAGCCGCTGGGCTTCGAGCTGGACGACAAGCGCTTGCGCCGCGCCGGGCTGGACTACCACGAATACGCCAGCGTCCGCCGCTATGCGAGCCTCGAAGAATGCCTGGAGCTGCTCGGCCAGCCGCGCCTGTTCGCCTTCACCACCAAGGGTTCGCAGCCGTTCCACGAAGTGGCCTACGAGCGCGGCGATGCCTTCCTGTTCGGCCCGGAAAGCCGTGGCTTGCCGGAAGAGCTACGCGACGCCCTGCCGCCGGAACAGCGCGTGCGCCTGCCCATGCGCCCCGGCTGCCGCAGCCTGAATCTGTCCAACACCGTGGCTGTGACCGTCTACGAAGCCTGGCGCCAGCACGGTTTCTCGATGGATTGAGCGTTTTCTGATCGATCCGCGCAAACCCGCGCCCGGCGCGGAGCGCAGCGGCTTGCCCCAAGCTTATCCACAGGCGGGCGCACAGTGGATGTGGGCAAGCCGAAAATTCCTGCACAGAAACCAGGCAAACCCGCAGACCGCGCGTGCTCTGGGCTGTAGCACGTTCCTTCCCCGTGCCGTGCACAGTGTTATCCACAGGTTTTGGGGATGGATGTTGTCGCGTGAAATCCCGGATGAAGTCTGTTCCTGCGGTCCTTCCCAGGCTTCGTCGCGTTGGTTTCCCTCTCCCTAGCCCTCTCCCTGAAGGGAGAGGGGAATGTTCGGAGCAGGTTGAGTCCATTACGTCAGCCGGCACGATCAGCTCCCTCTCCCTTTAGGGAGAGGGCGGGGGAGAGGGGGCACAGCACGAGTTCTCAGGGATCGATGGTTTCTTCGAGGCAAGAAAAAAGGGGCCTTTCGGCCCCTTTTTCGCTAAAGGACCTCAGTCCTCGCCGTCGTCGTCCGGGCCGTCGATCTTCATGCCCAGTTCCTTGATCTTGCGGGTCAGGGTATTGCGGCCCCAACCCAGCAGCACGGCGGCATCGCGGCGGCGGCCGGCGGTGTGCTTGAGGGCGGTCTCGATCATGATCCGTTCGAAGGCCGGCACGGCGGTGTCCAACAGGTTGGATTGGCCGCGCCCCAGAGCCTGGTCGGCCCAGTGGCGTAGGGCCTGTTCCCAATTGGCGGCCGGCAGGCTGTCCTGCGGCTGGGTCATCAGCTCCGGCGGCAGGTCATCGATGTGCACCTCGCGCCCGGATGCCATGACGGTGATCCAGCGGCAGGTGTTCTCCAGTTGGCGCACGTTGCCCGGCCAGCCGAGATGCTTCAGATATTCCTCGGTTTCCGGCTTGAGCAGCTTGGGCTCCACCGCCAGTTCCTGCGCGGCGCGGGAGAGGAAGTGCCGGGCCAGCGCCGGGATGTCCTCGCGGCGGTCCGCCAGGCGCGGAATGTGCACGCGGATGACGTTCAGGCGGTGGAACAGGTCCTCGCGGAACTTGCCTTCGCGCACCAGGTTCTCCAGGTTCTGGTGGGTCGCAGCGATAATCCGCACGTCCACTTTCACCGGCGTATGGCCGCCCACGCGGTAGAACTCGCCGTCCGCCAGCACGCGCAGCAGGCGGGTCTGGGTGTCGGCCGGCATGTCGCCGATCTCGTCGAGGAACAGCGAGCCGCCGTCGGCCTGCTCGAAGCGTCCCCGGCGCTGATTGGCCGCGCCGGTAAAGGCGCCTTTCTCGTGGCCGAACAGCTCGGATTCCATCAGGTCCTTGGGGATCGCCGCCATGTTCAGCGCAATGAACGGCGAAGCCGCGCGCGGGCTGTGGCGATGCAGGGCGTGGGCGACCAACTCCTTGCCGGTACCCGACTCGCCGTTGATCAGCACCGTGATGTTGGAGTGGGAGAGGCGGCCGATGGCGCGGAACACCTCCTGCATCGCCGGCGCCTCGCCGATGATCTCCGGAGTGCGTGTCTGGTTGGCCGGCGCTTCCAGGCCCTGCTGCTCCTGGGCGTGCTGGTTGGCGCGCTTGACCAGGGAGACGGCCTCGTCGACGTCGAAGGGCTTGGGCAGGTACTCGAAGGCGCCGCCCTGGTAGGAGGCTACGGCGCTGTCCAGGTCCGAGTGCGCGGTCATGATGATCACCGGCAGGCGCGGGTGTACTTCGCGGATCTGCGCCAACAGGTCCAGGCCGCTGGAGCCGGGCATGCGGATGTCGGAGATGATGACGTCCGGCTGTTGCCGGCCCAGGCGGCTCATCACGCTGTCGGCGCTGTCGAAGCTGACGGTGGTCATGCCTTCCTGCTGCAGGGCTTTTTCCAGTACCCAGCGGATGGAGCGGTCGTCGTCGACGATCCAGACGGTCTCTGATCGGCTCATGGTCAATGGACTCCTTGTTCCAGGGGCAGGAACAGACTGAATACGGTGTGGCCCGGATGGCTGTCGCATTCGATCAAGCCCTGGTGCTGGCTGATGATGTTCTGGGTAATGGCGAGGCCCAGGCCGGTGCCGTCGGCGCGGCCGCTGACCATGGGATAGAAGATGGTGTCCTGCAGTTCGGCCGGGATGCCGGGGCCGTTGTCGATGATCTCCACCTTGCACACCAGGCGATGGCGCGTGTGGCCGATGGTGAACTGGCGCAGGGTGCGGGTGCGCAGGGTGATGCGGCCCAGCCGGAGTTCGTTCTGCGCGGCGATCGCCTGCATGGCGTTGCGCACGATGTTGAGTACCGCCTGGATCATCTGCTCGCGGTCGATCAGCAGGTCAGGGATGCTCGGGTCGTAGTCGCGCACCAGCGGGATGCTGCCCTGGGTTTCGGCCTCCACCAGGCTGCACACACGCTCCAGCACCTCGTGGACGTTGGTCACCGAGAGCTGCGGCAGTTTGTTGGAGCCGAGCATGCGGTCCACCAGATTCCTCAGGCGGTCGGCTTCTTCAATGATGACGTTGGTGTAGTCCTTCAGCGATTCGTCCGGCAGCTCGCGGGAAAGCAGCTGCGCCGCGCCGCGAATGCCGCCCAGCGGGTTCTTGATCTCGTGGGCCAGGCCGCGCACCAGCAACTTGGTGGTTTCCTGCTTGGACAGCTGCGCCTCTTCCTTGGTGATCCGCAGTAGCCGGTCGCGCGGGTGCACCTCCAGCAGCAGCAGGGTATTGCGGCGGTCGAGAATCGGCGTCACTGCGTAGTCCACAGTGATGGTCTGGCCGGTCAGCGAGGTCAGGGTCGCTTCGCGCTTGGTGAAGGGGTGTGCCTCTTCCACCGCCTGGCGCAGCGACTGCAGCGCCTCGGGCGATTCGGTGAACAGCTCGCTGATGAACTGCCCATGGCTGCGCTGGCCGCTGACCGCCAAGAGCATTTCCGCCGCCGGGTTCATGTATTCCAGGCGCAGCTCGGCATTGAGCAGGATCACCGCCGTGGTGAGGTTGTCGAGCAACAGGCGGAGCTGGGTTTCTGTAGGCATGGCGTAAGAGATGTCCCAAGACTGTGCGGGAAAATGCAAAAAGCAAACCAGGCCCTGAAAAGACGCGTATTTCGCGGCATCGCGCTGATTTGCGGTGCGCAAGCAGCCGATCCGGTGAGCGGAAGTGACCCGAAATGGGGAGAGTATAGAAAGTGGTGCAGGCGCATGCACCGACATGGTGCGTTTGTGCCGGCCGCACACCGCGTCAGCGGTCGGCGGCGGCCAGCGGGTGGGAGGTGTCCAGGTCGGCCGCTTCTGCCACCGAAACACGGAACATGTGGAAGGGTTGGCTGGGGGTCTGTTCGATGGTGCGGCCGAGGGTATCGATGATTTCCACCGACAGCTGGTGCGTGCCTCGCTCGACGTTGTTCAACGGGAACACCGGGCTGCGGCCAGGCTCGCCGACGGGCTTGCCATCCAGCAGCAGGCGGTAGAGATGGCCGGGCAGCAGTGCCGGGTCGCTGGTGGCGGAAACGATCAGTGCACCATCGTTGGCCCGCACCGTGGCATCGGGTTCCGGCACGATGATACGCAGCAGCTGGTAGGCCGGCGGGCCCGGTGGCAGCGCAGGTGCGGCCGGCGCGTAGAGCGGCGGCGGCATACGAAAGCCATTGGGCGACTTGAGCGGGTCGTTGCGCGGCGTCATGTCGATCTTCTGCGCATTGCCGCGCGGCGGCTGGTCGGTGAAGACGCGGTTACCGTCCTTGTCGATGTAGGTGTAGACCTCGGCGCTGGCCGGCAGGCAGCACAGCGCCGACAACAGGGGCACCGACAGGAGAGTCAGCAGCCAGCGCATCGTCAGCCGCCCGTCCTGGGTTGGACCCGGGGTCGCTGCGGGCTGTTGGTGCTGATGCGCTGCAGGGTGAAGCTCACCGGCGAGCTGGCCTGGATTACACGGCTGCCCTGCAGCACCTGTACGGCCAGGGTGTGATCGCCCCGGTCGATCTCCTGCAAGCCGATGTCGGTGCTGCTGGTCGGCGCACCGTAGGGTTGGCCGTCCAGCAGCAACTGAAGTTGGTGCTCGGGCGCCAGGGCAGGCTGCACCACGACGTTGACGATGAAGGTACCGTTGTTCTGGCGCATCGATTCATCGTCGGGCAGGTTGCTCAGCGCGAGAATCTGGTAGGCGCCGGTGGCCTGGTTCTCGGTGCCGCTGGTAGCGGGTGCGGCGACCGGCGCCTGCGGGCCTACGGTGTTGGTTGGCGGCAGCTCCACCGGCTTGGCGTCGACATTGGTCGGCGGCTGATTGGTGAACACCGTCTTGCCGTTGGCATCGGTGTACTTGTAGATCTGCGCGCTGGCTGGCAATGCGGCGGCGAGCAGCAGGGCGGTGAGTATCAGGCGCATGAAGAACCTCCGGATGGTCTGCCAAGCCTTGCACTGCCGACGGCGGCTGGCAAGTTGCCTATTGTCTTTCAGCAGGGCGCCGCACGTTGTGCGCTGCTGCTCGTGGGGGACCTTTCCTGCGCGGGACGGGTCCGAGCGTGGCGCTGGCGTCTGTATGATGCGCCCGAGCTTGATTTTCCATCCTGGTGGGGTATGCCTGTGAGTCCGATTCGTGACCTGTTTCGTCAATGGCTGCTGCTGTGCTGCCTGGGCCTCGGCTTGTCCGTCGCCGGGCCCGCGCTGGCGGCGCTTCCCGGGCCGCTGGCCGGGGTGACGGGTGGTGGCGAGGCGAAGGTCAGTGACGCCCAGTTGGAACAGTCGCTGAACCAGGTGATCAAGACCCTGGAGAACGATCAGCAGCGCGCCGATCTGCTGAAGAAGCTCAAGCAACTGCGCGACGCGACGAAGAAGAGTTCGGACGACCAGGGCGGCGTGCTCGGCCTGATCGGCGACACCCTGGGCAGCCTGGAGCGTCAGTTCGAGGGCGCCAACAGCCCGCTGGTGCGCTGGTCCGAACTGTTCCAGGGCGCCGGCTTCGAACTGGACGCGCGCACCCCGTCGCTGGCGGAATGGCCGGGAATGGTCCTCGATTTCGCCCTGGTCATCCTGATCTGGGCCTGCGTCGCCCTTGGTCTGCGCTGGATTGCCGGGCGCATGCGCAAGCGCTTCGGCCTGGAAGACGAACTGCCGCAACACCCCAAGACCCGCGACCTGCTGCTGTTCGCCCTGCGCAAGCTCGGCCCGTGGCTGGTGGCCTTCCTGATCACCGTCTACCTCTCGGTGGTGCTGCCCAGCTCACTGGGCAAGCTGGTGGCGATGGTGATTGCCTACACCCTGGTGTGCGGCACGCTGTTCTCCGCGCTCTGTGTGATCTCCCTGTCGCTGCTCAGCGGCCCGCACCGCATGCGTGCGCTGGACATCCTGCGGCGCCGCGCGTTCCGCCCGCTCTGGCTGATCGGCAGCCTCGCCGCGCTGGGCGAAGTGATGCACGACCCACGCGTCATCGACAGCCTGGGGATGAACATCTCGCTGTTCGTCGGCTCGGTGGCGAACATCTGTGCGGCGCTGCTCACTGCGCTGTTCGTCCTGCAGTTCCGCCGGCCCATTGCCCACCTGATCCGCAACCAGCCGCTGGAGCGCCGCCTGAAGCGCCGCGGGCTGAGCGACCTGGTGGAGCTGATCGGCTCGATCTGGTTCCTGCCGGTGCTGGTGCTGGTGGGCATCTCGCTGTTCGCCACCATAGTCACCGCCGGCGACAGCAGCTATGCCCTGCGTCGCGCCCTGGTCTGCGCCGCCGTAGCGGTGGTGGCGATGACCGTCAACGGCTTGATCCGCCGCGCCCATCAGCGCTCGGCTCGGCGCGGTGCGCGTCGCCACGCGCCGTACATCGAACAGTTGCAGAGCTTCGGCTACACACTGCTGCACATTGCCAGCCTGCTGATCTTCCTGGAGATCGGCCTGCGCGTCTGGGGCATGTCGCTGATTCGTTTCGCCGAAGGCGATGGCTCGCAGATCAGTCTCAAGCTGTTCAGCTTCGGTACCACCCTGCTGGTCGCCTGGCTGGTCTGGATCCTCACCGACACCGCGGTACAGCACAGCCTCGGCCTGGGTGGCAAGAAGAGCGCCAATGCCCGCGCGCTGACCATGCTGCCGCTGATCCGCAACGTGTTGTTCGTGACCATCGCGGTGATCGCCCTGATCGTCGCCCTGGCCAACATGGGCATGAACGTCACGCCGCTGCTCGCCGGTGCCGGCGTGATCGGCCTGGCCATCGGCTTCGGCGCGCAGTCGCTGGTGGCGGATCTGATCACCGGCCTGTTCATCATCATCGAGGACTCGCTGTCCATCGACGACTACGTCGACGTCGGCGGCCACCTCGGTACGGTGGAAGGACTGACCATCCGCACCGTGCGCCTGCGCGACCTGGATGGCGTGGTGCACACCATCCCGTTCAGCGAGATCAAGAGCATCAAGAACTACTCGCGGCAGTTCGGCTACGCCATGTTCCGCTGGCCGGTGCCGGCGAGCATGCCCATCGATGATGCCCTGGCGCTGGTCAAGGAAGTCTCCGGCGAGCTGCGCGGCGACCGCACCATCAACCGGGCCATCTGGTCGCCGCTGGAAATCCAGGGCATCGAGAGCTTCGACGCCGGCCAGGCGATCCTGCGCTTCCGCTTCAAGACAGCGCCGATCCGCCAGTGGGAGGTGCAGCGCGCCTTCAACCTGCGCCTGCGGCAGAAGCTCGACAAGGCCGGGCTGGAACTCTCCATGCCGCGCCTGAACGTGCAGCTCTCACGCATGCGCAAGCCGCGCCGCGAAGACGACGAGGAGCAAGGCGTGCCGGCGGACGGCGGCATCTGATCCTGCGGCTCTTCGTAGGAGCGCGCCACGCCCGCGATCGCGCGCAGGGCGCGCGCTTCCAAGGCGCCTGTCCGCTTTCATGAGCGCATAAAAAAGGCCTCCCGAAGGAGGCCTTAATACTGTCGCTATTTATAGGTATTCGTGGATCAGACGCTGTAGTACAGGTCGTATTCCAGCGGGTGCACGAAGGTGCGCACCTTGATTTCTTCTTCCGACTTCAGCTCGATGTAGGCATCGATGAACTCGTCGGTGAACACGCCGCCCTTGGTCAGGAACGCGCGGCCCTTGTCGAGTTCTTCCAGCGCCTCTTTCAGGCTGCCGCAAACCTGCGGGATTTCCTTCGCCTCTTCCGGCGGCAGGTCGTACAGGTTCTTGTCGGCGGCGTCGCCGGGGTGGATCTTGTTCTGGATGCCGTCCAGGCCCGCCATCAGCAGAGCGGCGAAGCACAGGTAGGGGTTGGCAGCCGGGTCCGGGAAGCGCGCTTCGATGCGGCGGGCTTTCGGGCTGGAGACGTACGGAATGCGGATCGAGGCGGAACGGTTGCGGGCCGAGTAGGCCAGCATGACCGGAGCTTCGAAGCCCGGAACCAGACGCTTGTAGGAGTTGGTGGCCGGGTTGGTGAAGCCGTTCAGCGCCTTGCCGTGCTTGATGATGCCGCCGATGAAGTACAGGGCGGTGTCGGACAGGCCGGCATAGCCTTCGCCAGCGAAGGTGTTCTTGCCATCCTTGGAGATGGACATGTGCACGTGCATGCCCGAGCCGTTGTCGCCGTACAGCGGTTTCGGCATGAAGGTCACGGTCTTGCCGTAGGCGTCGGCAACGTTGTGCACGCAGTACTTCAGGGTCTGGACTTCGTCAGCCTTGGCAACGAGGGTGTTGAACTTCACACCGATCTCGTTCTGGCCAGCGGTGGCCACTTCGTGGTGGTGAACTTCCACGACCAGGCCCATTTCTTCCAGGGCGTTGCACATGGCGGTACGGATTTCGTGGTCGTGATCGACCGGCGGTACCGGGAAGTAGCCGCCCTTGACGCCCGGACGGTGACCTTTGTTGCCGGTCTCGATGTCGGCGTCGGTGTTCCAGGAAGCCTGCTCGGAGAAGATCTTGAACATCGAGCCGGAGATGTCGGACTTGAACTTCACTTCGTCGAAGATGAAGAACTCCGGCTCCGGACCGACGAATACGGTGTCGCCGATACCGGTGGACTTCAGGTATTCCTCGGCGCGCTTGGCAATGTTGCGCGGGTCGCGCTCGTAGCCTTGCATGGTGCTCGGCTCGATGATGTCGCAAACGATGATCAGGGTCGGCTCTTCGGTGAACGGGTCGAGCACGGCGGTGCTGTCGTCCGGGAGCAGGATCATGTCGGAGGCTTCGA
The DNA here is from genome assembly GCF_000313755.1 of Pseudomonas nitroreducens TX1. Classification (GTDB taxonomy): domain Bacteria; phylum Pseudomonadota; class Gammaproteobacteria; order Pseudomonadales; family Pseudomonadaceae; genus Pseudomonas; species Pseudomonas nitroreducens_A. The sequence continues at coordinate 66,932 of NZ_AMZB01000081.1, forward strand.
TGCCCTTCCAGCCTTCGATGGAGGAGCCATCGAACATCTTGCCGGCTTCGAAGAACTCGTCGTCCAGCGCGTCGCGGGCGGGCATGGTGACGTGCTGCTGCTTGCCTTTGGTATCGGTGAAGCGCAGGTCAACCCACTTCACGTCATGATCTTTGATCAGTTGTTGCGACTTGTACGACATGCTGTCCTCCAGGAGGGATTAGAGCTGGGAGCTTTTTTGTGCCCCAGTATCGGGTGATGCCGGCCGGAATACTCCGCCAGGGCAACCTGCCTCACAAGAGAGCAAGTTGCGTGCCAGTGCCCATAAATGGGCAGGGGCCCTGAAATCATGGGCTGTAGCAGGTGTTATAGGGAAATGCGCGACAGGGGGTGCACTGCTTTGGTGCCTGATCGTGGTGCGTGAGTCCATTTTGGTGCACTAAAAAGAAAGTCTCCGATTTCTGCTCAAGTCTTGAGCAATTTCGGATATAATTCCGCCCCTTTTTTTCAGTCCCATGGCAATCGCCCGATCCGCATGAAACTCATCGTCAAGGTCTTCCAGGAAATCACCATCAAGAGCCGGCCGGTGCGCAAGCGCTTCATCCGGCAGCTGGCGAAGAACATTCGCACGGTGCTCCGCGACCTCGACCCCGAGCTGCTGGTCGAAGGCGAGTGGGACAACCTCGAGGTCGAGACCAAAGTCACCGATCCCAAGTCCCTGCGCGAGATGATCGAGCGCCTGACCTGCACGCCGGGCATCGGCCACTTCCTGGAAGTGCACGAGTACCCGCTGGGCGATTTCGACGACATCCTCGAAAAGTGCAAGGCCCACTTCGGCGACAAGCTGCCGGGCAAGGTCTTCTCCATGCGCTGCAAGCGCGCCGGCAAGCATCCCTTCACCTCCATAGATGTGGAGCGCTACGTCGGCGGTGGCCTGCGCCAGCACTGCGGCGCGGCGGGCGTCTCGTTGAAGAACCCGGAAGTGGAAGTGCGCGTGGAAATCCGCCATGACCGCCTCTATGTGATCCACGCCCAGCACGATGGCCTGGGCGGCTACCCGCTGGGCGCGCTGGAGCAGGTGCTGGTGCTGATGTCCGGCGGCTTCGACTCCACCGTGGCGGCCTACCAGATGATGCGCCGCGGCATGATCAGCCACTTCGTGTTCTTCAACCTCGGCGGCCGTGCCCACGAACTGGGCGTGATGGAAGTCGCGCACTACCTGTGGAAGAAGTACGGCAGCTCCCAGCGCGTGCTGTTCGTCAGCGTGCCCTTCGAGGAAGTGGTCGGCGAGATTCTCACCAAGGTCGACGACAGCTACATGGGCGTGACCCTGAAGCGCATGATGCTGCGCGCCGCCAGTCGAGTGGCCGAGCGCCTGGAGATCGACGCGCTGGTGACCGGCGAGGCGATTTCCCAGGTGTCCAGCCAGACCCTGCCGAACCTCTCGGTGATCGACCGGGTGACCGACACCCTGGTGCTGCGTCCGCTGATCGTCAGCCACAAGCAGGACATCATCGACACCGCGACGCAGATCGGCACCGCCGAGTTCGCCAAGCACATGCCGGAGTATTGCGGTGTGATTTCGGTGAACCCGACCACCCAGGCCAAGCCGTACCGCGTCGACCACGAAGAAACCAAGTTCGACATGGCCGTGCTCGACCGCGCCCTGGAGCGTTCCACCCAGATGACCGTGGATCGCGTGATCGACGAGCTGGGCAAGGACCTGTCGGTGGAAATGGTCGACGAAGTGTTGGCCGGCCAGATCGTGGTGGACATCCGCCACCCGGATGCCCAGGACGATGAACCGCTGGCCATTGAGGGCATCGAAGTCCTGGCCATGCCGTTCTATGCGATCAACAGCAAGTTCAAGGAACTGGACCCCAACCGCCAGTACCTCCTGTATTGCGACAAGGGCGTCATGAGTCGCCTGCACGCCCACCACCTGGTCAACGAAGGGCACACCAATGTGCGTGTTTACCGTCCGCAATAAAGGCGCGGACCAACGCCGCCAGCCCGGACTGTTCGGCGGCAGTATCCGCCACCGACCTCCCGACACATTCGGTGCGTAGGCTCACGCCCTGACCTTTTGCACCGCCGCGCCACGGCCCGGCCCCCGCTGCCGAAAACGGCAGCCGAAGATTCACTATCGAGACTGACACTGTGATCGAAAAACTGCGCAACATCGCCATCATCGCCCACGTCGACCATGGCAAGACCACCCTCGTAGACAAGCTCCTGCGCCTGTCCGGCACCCTCGACCGCAAAGAAGCGGAAAACGAGCGCGTGATGGACTCCAACGACCAGGAAAAAGAGCGTGGCATCACCATCCTGGCGAAGAACACCGCCCTGAAATGGAACGACTACAGCATCAACATCGTCGACACCCCCGGCCACGCCGACTTCGGTGGCGAGGTTGAGCGCGTGATGTCCATGGTCGACTCCGTACTGCTGGTGGTCGACGCCCAGGACGGCCCCATGCCGCAGACCCGCTTCGTGACCCAGAAGGCCTTCAAGGCCGGCCTGCGTCCGATCGTCGTGGTGAACAAGATCGACCGTCCGGGCGCGCGTCCTGACTGGGTCATCGACCAGATCTTCGACCTGTTCGACAACCTCGGCGCCACCGACGAGCAGCTGGATTTCCCGATCGTCTACGCCAGTGCCCTGAACGGCATCGCCGGCATGGACCACGAGAAGATGGACGACAACATGGACGCGCTGTTCCAGGCGATCATCGACCACGTCCCGGCGCCGAAAGTCGACGTCGACGGCCCGTTCCAGATGCAGATCTCCCAGCTGGACTACAACAGCTTCCTCGGCGTGATCGGCATCGGCCGTATCGCCCGCGGCAAGGTCAAGACCAACACCCCGGTCGTGGCCATCAGCGACGACGGCACCAAGCGCAACGGCCGCATCCTGAAGATCATGGGTCACTCCGGTCTGCAGCGCATCGAAGTCGCCGAAGCCGAAGCCGGCGATATCGTCTGCGTCTCGGGCATGGACGAGCTGTACATCTCCGACACCCTGTGCGACCCGCAGAATGTCGAAGCGCGCCCGCCGCTGACCGTCGACCAGCCGACCGTGAGCATGACCTTCCAGGTCAACGACTCGCCGTTCGCCGGTAAGGAAGGCAAGTTCGTCACCAGCCGCAACATCAAGGATCGTCTGGACAAGGAACTGCTGCACAACGTGGCCCTGCGCGTCGAGCAAGGCGACTCCCCGGAGAAGTTCAAGGTCTCCGGCCGTGGCGAACTGCACCTCTCGGTACTGATCGAAACCATGCGCCGTGAAGGCTTCGAGCTGGCCGTGGGCCGTCCGGAAGTGGTCATCATCGAGACCGCCGAAGGCGAGAAGCAGGAGCCTTACGAGAACGTCACCATCGACATCGAAGAGCAGCACCAGGGCTCGGTGATGGAGCAGATGGGCCTGCGCAAGGGCGATCTGACCAACATGATCCCCGACGGCAAGGGCCGCGTGCGCCTGGAATACACCATCCCGGCGCGTGGCCTGATCGGCTTCCGTAACAACTTCCTGACCCTGACCTCGGGCACCGGCATCCTGACCTCGACCTTCAGCCACTACGGCCCGATCAAGGCCGGTGAAGTGACCAACCGTCAGAACGGCGTACTGGTCTCCATGGCCACCGGCACCGCGCTGACCTACTCGCTGGAAACCCTGCAAAGCCGCGGCAAGCTGTTCCTCGGCCCGGGCGACGAGATCTACGAAGGCCAGCTGGCCGGCATCAACAGCCGCGACAACGACCTGGTGATCAACCCCACCAAAGGCAAGAAGCTCGACAACATGCGCGCTTCGGGCAAGGACGAAGTCATCGCTCTGGTTCCGCCGATCCGCTTCACCCTGGAGCAGGCGCTGGAATTCATCGCCGATGACGAGCTGGTGGAAGTGACGCCGAAGTCGATCCGTCTGCGCAAGAAACTGCTCAACGAGAACGACCGCAAGCGCTACGAGCGCGCCAAGGTCTAACTCGACCAGCAATACGAAAAAAGCCGGGCACCTGCCCGGCTTTTTTTTGCCCTTCTTCCGCGCAGTCTCACCGGGGCTGTAGGAGCGAGCTTGCTCGCGAACGGATTCTCCGGCGGCATTGAGGCTGGACGGCTCGCGAGCAAGCTCGCTCCTACAGCAAGAGTCGCAAGGTAGGAAATGTCTGCCTTTTCCCGTGAGGCGTGGCTGAAGGGCCTCCTGCGGCGTCTTATCCTTCGAAGCTGTGAGATCGTGGACGCAGGCCAGGGAGCCGGGCCGATATACTCAGCTTTCCGGGCGCTCGCGTCCGGTTCGGGATGGATTCGCAAAGAACCTCAAGGATTCGAAAGCATGCAATGGATTTTCATGCTGGTCGGCCTGGTCATCGGCGCCGCTGCGGGCGAGTCGATCACCGGGGCGGTGTTGGGCGCGGTAGTGGGCCTTGCTCTGGGGCAGACACTCGCGCTGCAGAGCCTGCAGCGGGAGAACGCCAGCCTTCGAGCTGAGCTGAAGGCTTTTGGCGAGCGCTTCGATCAGGGCACCAAGGCCCTTTACGAACGGTTGCTGCAGGTGGAGCGTGGCGCCGCCGCGCAGGCACTGCCGCCCAGCGTCGAGTCCGTTGACCCGGTCGCACCGGTTGAAGCCGAGCCCGAGGTCGAAGCTCCCGCCAGCGAAACCGCAGCCACCGAACCGGACTGGAACATCGAACTGCCCGCCGACGAGCTGGCGCCGGCCCCGTTGGCTGCCGCACGGGTGGAAGCGCCCATCGAGTGGTCCGATCTGGTGCTCGAGCCGATGGAAAAGTCAGTTGCCCAGGCCCGCGACGAGGAGCCCATGGCTCAGCCGCAGCCGGCTCCTGCCGCTCCTGCGCTGCCACCGCCGCCACCCGTTCCATCCTTGTTCGACCGTGCCTTCGGCGCTGCCCGTGACTGGCTGCTGGGTGGCAACACCGTGCTGCGCGTCGGCGTGGTGCTGCTGTTCCTCGGCCTGGCCTTCCTGCTGCGCTACGCCACCGAAGGCATGACCATGCCGCCGCAAGGTCCGTACCTCGGCACCGCCGCCGCCGCGCTGGCGCTGCTCGGGCTCGGCTGGTGGCTGCGCCACCGGCGCCCGGCCTATGCGCTGATCCTCCAGGGCACCGGCGTCGCCGTGCTCTACCTGACGGTGTTCGCCAGCATCAAGCTGTACCCGGCGATGAACCACGGTGAAGTGCTGATCGACCCGAAGGCCGGCTTCGTGCTGCTGGTGGCGGTTACCCTGTTCTCGGCGATCCTCGCCGTCCTGCAGGATGCCGTGGGGCTCGCCGCCGCTGCCGCACTGGGCGGTTTCGCCGCGCCGATCCTGGCGTCCACCGGCGGTGGCAGCCATGTCGCGCTGTTCAGCTACTTCGCCCTGCTCAACGCCGGCATCTTCGCCATTGCCTGGTTCAAGGCCTGGCGGATGCTCAACCTGATCGGCTTCTTCGGCACCTTCGGCATCGGCCTCGCCTGGGGGCTGCGCTCGTACAAGCCGGAGCTGTTCGGGACGACCGAGCCGTTCCTGATCCTGTTCTTCCTCACCTACGTCGCCATCGGCCTGCTGTTCGCCCGCCGTCGCCTGCGCCAGGCGGCGGGTGCGCCGGAGGACGATTCCCGCGAAGCGCTGCTGCGCTGGTCGGCGCGGCAGACCGACTACGTCGACGGGACCGTGCTGTTCGGCACGCCGCTGGTGGGGTTCGGCCTGCAATACGCGATCATCCAGCACCTGGAGTTCGGCGCGGCGTTCAGCGCCCTGGCGCTGGGCCTGTTTTACATGGTGCTCGCCCGCCTGCTGGCCGGGCGCACCGCCGGCCGCGCGCTGCTGCTGGTGGAAACCTGCCTGGCGCTGGGCGTGGTATTCGGCACGCTGGCGATCCCGCTGGGGCTGGATGCGCGCTGGACCTCGGCCGCCTGGGCCGTGGAAGGCGCCGGCATCTTCTGGCTCGGCTTGCGCCAGCAGCGGCCATTGGCTCGGATCTTTGCCTTGTTGCTGCAAGTTGGCGCGGCGCTGGCCTTCCTTGCCGGCCTGGAGATGAACCCGCTGTCGCTGACCCTGCTCGACGGCGCACCGCTAGGCGCACTGATGCTCGGCGTGGCGCTGCTGTTCAGCTTCTGGAACCTGCGCAATGCCGATCCGCAGACCCTGCGCAGTTGGGAGGCGAACGCCCGCCCGCTGCTGGCGGCCTTCGGTCTGGCGTTCCTCTACCTGATCGCACCCCTGCTGATGGGCGCGGACGGCACGGCCATGACCTGGGCCGTCGCCGGGCTGGCGACCCTGTTTGCCGCGCTGCGCCTGCGTTCGCGCACCTTCCTGGCTTGCGCCTTTGCGGTGCAGCTGCTGGGTGGTGCGGTGTTCCTGCTGCATCTGCACGGCGCCCAGGAGGGTAGTGGCGTGCTCGGTTCCGGCTGGCGCGGGCTGGTCACCGCCTCGCTGATCGGTCTGGCGCTGATCGCCGCCATGCTCATCGCGGCACGTGATTCGATGGTGCGCGATGACCGCCGGCTGATGCTCGGCCTGAGCGTCGTCCTGCTGCTGGGCCTGGCCTTCATCAACCTAGCTGTACTTTTCGTGCTGCCGTGGCAGACCGCCGCCGCCGTCTGGGCCGGCAGCGGCCTGCTGATCCTTTGGCTGAGCGTGCAATTGCAGCAGCGCGCCGCGTTCGTCTTCGGCCTGGTGCTGCAGGTGATCGGCGCCGGGGCCTTCCTGCTCGGCGGCTCGGTGTTGTTCGGCGACCTGCCCGGCGAGGGGCTGACACCCTTGGCGCACATGGGCTTCTGGACCCCTGCGGTGCTGGCGCTGGCCGCGTTGATCGGCGCCTGGCGCCTGCATCGCGCCAGTGAGCGTGAGCACAACCTGGCGCTCGGCGGCCTTGGACTGGAGCAACTGTCGCAATTGCTGCTCGTGTGGGGCGCTGGCTGGTGGGCGCTGACCACTGTCTGGGAAATTGCCCGCTTCGTGCCCGCCGAGATGCGCGAGCATGTGGCGCTGCTGGTGGCGGCGGTCAGCGCCGGTCTCTGGTCGCTGCTGGCGCGCCGTGAGCAGTGGCGCGCGCTGGCTCTGCTGTGCCTAACGCTGGTGCCGGTGTCGCTGGTGGCGCTGGCCAGTGCCTGGAACCTGGACTATCACCCATTGGCACAACTGGGCTGGCTCGGCTGGCTGGCGGTATTCGCGGTGCACTTCTTCACTCTGCGCCGACTCGACGCCATGCTGCCGCAGCGTGCGGCACAGGCAGCCCATGTTCTGGGTTGCTGGCTGATCCTCGGCGTGCTGGCGCTGGAGCTGCGCTACCTGTTCTTCGCCCTGGCCGAGCATTACAACGCCTGGCGCTGGCTGGGCTGGGCGCTGGTGCCGAGCCTGTTCCTGATCCTCATGGGGGGCGTGGCGCGTCTGCCGTGGCCGGTGGCGGCCTTCGAGCGCGAGTACCGCGCGATCGCGGCCGCGCCGGTGGCCCTGGCGCTGCTGGGCTGGTTCTGGTTGGTCAACCTGTTCAGCAACGGCGCCGCCGACCCGCTGCCGTACCTGCCCTTGGTGAACCCGCTGGAGCTGGGCATGCTCATCGTGCTGGCGGCGATCTTCCAATGGACGCGCCTGGGCCTGCCGCAACTGGGCGTCGCCGAGTCGACCCTGCGCCTGCCGGTGCAGGCGGTGCTCGGTGCTTCGCTGTTCGCCCTGCTGACCATGGCCGTGTGCCGCACCGCGCACCATTGGGGTGGCGTGGTGTTCGAGTTCGATTCCCTGAGCCAGTCCATGCTGGTACAGGCCGGGTTGTCCATCGTCTGGGCGCTGATTGCGCTGGGCCTGATGATCGCCGGGCACCTGCGCGGTCGCCGCGACTTCTGGCTGGTCGGGGCGTTGCTGCTGGTGGTCGTGGTGATCAAGCTGTTCCTTGTCGACCGCGCCAGCGGCGGCAGCCTGGAACGCATCATTTCCTTCATCGGCGTCGGCGTGCTGATGCTGATCGTCGGCTACTTCGCGCCGCTGCCGCCGCGCCGGCCAGCGACCGAAGAACTTTCGCAACAGGAGCAACCCTCCGCATGAAGCTCATCCCCCTTGTCCTGCTTGCAGGTGCCTGCCTGCTGGGCAACCAGGCCAGCGCCGCGCCCACTCCGGCGGACTTCGCCCATCGCGTTCCGCTGGAGGTGTCCGGCAACGGCCCGTGGTACCGCGTGCAGCTGCCCATCGAGGTGCTGTTCGCCGCCCGCCATGGCGACCTGCGCGACGTGCGCATCTTCAACGCCGAAGGCGAGGCGCTGCCCTACAGCCTGCGCACCAGTGCGGCCAGTGAGCAGCAGGTACGCAGTGAAGTGCAGGCGCGCATCTTCCCGTTGCGCGGCGCCTCAGGCAGCGCGGCCGGCGACAACCTGAAAATCGTCCGCAGCACCACCGGCACCATCCTTGAAATCACTCCGAATGCACCTGCCCAGGACAAGACCCAGGTGCTGCGCGGCTGGCTGCTGGAAACCGGTTCCGGCGACCTGCCGCTGGATCGCCTGCAACTGGACTGGACGGCGGACAGCGACGGCTTCCAGCGCTTGCGCGTCGAAGCCAGCGACGACCTGGAGCACTGGCGCTCCCTTGGCGAGGGGCAGCTGGCGCGGCTGGACTTCAACGGCGAGCGCATCGAGCAGAACGACATTGCATTGCCCGGCGAGAAGGCACGCTATCTGCGCCTGTGGTGGGAATCGCCGGAGCAGGCCGCGCAATTGGTCGGCGCCACGCTCAGCGGTAGTCGCAGCAGCAGCGGCCCGGTGCCGATGCTCTGGTCCGAGCCGCTGGCGGCCAAGGCCGACAACAACGGCGACTTCAGCTGGAGCCTGCCGTTGGCGCTGCCGGTGGAACGCGTGCGGATTCCCCTGCAACAGGACAACACCCTGGCGCCAGTGGTGATCTCCGGCCGCCACGACGGCAACGTGCAATGGACGCCGCTGGCGCGCGGCGTGCTGTATCGCCTGCCGGGGCAGGGCGGTGAGATCACCCAGGAGGAGCTGCAACTGCCCGGCACCACCCTTGGCCAGCTGCGTCTGCAGGTGGATGCGCGCGGCGGTGGCCTGGGCGGTTCGACAGCGCACCTGAGCGTGGGTGTTCGTGCCAGCGAGCTGGTGTTCCTCGCCCGCGGCGGCGCGCCTTATGAACTGGCGGTGGGCAGCGGCTCCCTCAGCGATGCCAGCCTGCCGCTGACCACCCTGGTGCCCGGTTACGAACCCAGGCGCCTGGCGAGCATGGGCGAGGCGCGGCTCAAGGGCACTCTGCAAGCGCCCGCGTCGCCATTGCCTGCCGATGTCGCGAAATCCGATACCCACTGGAAACGATACGGCCTTTGGGCGCTGCTGCTGGCGGGCGTCGGCCTGCTCGCGCTGATGGCGCTGAGCCTGTTGCGGAGCAGTCGTCAAACCGGCTGATCGACGCGGATCGCCGCACGATAGGGGTGTCGCTTGTAGAAATTCTGATACTGTCTTGCCTGTTCTGATTGCCCGAATAACAACAAAGCATGGAGTAGCAGAATGATCAGAAAGGCGCTCACCCCGCTGGCGGCTGCATGCGCGATGGCCGTTGCCACGCAGGCCTCCGCAGCCCCTTCGCCGTATTCCACCCTGGTCGTCTTCGGCGACAGCCTGAGCGATTCCGGCCAGTTCGCCGATGCCGGCGGCCCCGCCGGTGCCAGTACCCGTTTCACCAACCGCGTCGGCCCGACCTACCTGGACGGCAGCGGCGAGATCTTCGGCCCCACCGCGCCGATGATCCTGGGCGGCAAGCTGGGTATCGGCGGCACCGACCTGAACCCTTCGACTTCGTTGGTTCCCGGTACGGTGGACGGCAACAACTGGGCGGTCGGCGGCTACCGCACCGACCAGATCTACGATTCGATCACCGCTGCCGGCGGCTCGGTGGTGACTTCCGGCTCCACCAGCCGCACCCGTGATGGCTACCTGGTGAACAACCGCGCCGATCCGAATGCGCTGTACTACCTCACCGGTGGCGGCAACGACTTCCTCCAGTTGCGCATCACCAACGACCCGACGGCCCGTGCTGCGGCCGGCCGCCTGGTGGATAGCGTGGATGCGCTGCACAACGCCGGTGCGCGCTACATCATGGTCTGGTTGCTGCCCGACCTTGGGCAGACGCCGGCCACCAACGGAACCGCGCTGCAATCCTTCGGCACCCAGCTGTCGGGCATCTTCAACGAGGAGCTGGTCAGCCAGCTCGCCGCCTCCAACGCCAACGTCATCCCGCTGAATATCCCGGCGATGTTCAAGGAGGTGCTGGCCACGCCGGGCGCCTATGGCCTGGCGACCGACCAGAACCTGATCGGCACCTGCTTCAGCGGCAACAACTGCCCGGAGAACCCGGTGTACGGCCGCCACGGCACCCAACCCGACCCGACCAAGCTGATCTTCAACGATGGCGTGCACCCGACCATCGCCGGCCAGAGCCTGATCGCCGACTACGCCTATTCGGTGCTCTCCGCCCCCTGGGAAGCGACCCTGCTGCCGGAAATGGCCCTGGGCACGTACAACGCCTACCAGGACCAACTGCGCAGCCAGTGGCTGGCGGACTGGGAAAACTGGCAGGGTGTCAACCAGTGGCGCGGCTTCGTCACCGGGGGAGCGCAGCACCTCGACTACGATGACCAGGACAGCGCGGCCGATGGCGACGGCTATGGCGCCAACCTGACCCTGGGCACCAGCTATCGACTCGACGACGCCTGGCGAGTGGGCGGTTCGCTGGGTTTCTACCGGCAGAAGCTGGAGCTGGGCGCGGATGACTCGGACTACAAGCTGGGCAGCTACCTGGGCAGCCTGTTCGTGCAGTTCCAGCAGAACCGCTGGTGGGCCGACGCCTCCGTGACCGGTGGCAAGCTCGACTATGAAGACGCCAACCGCAAGTTCACCATCATCAACCACGAGGTCGAGGAAAAGGCCGACACCGACGGCAGCCTGCTGGCCTTCAGCGGTCGACTGGGTTACGACATCGCCCAGGGCGGCGAGAGCTGGCACCTCTCGCCCTTCGTCAGCGCCGACTGGGCGCGGGTGAAAGTGGACGGCTACGAAGAGGACAGCGGCCGTTCCACCGCGCTGGCCTATGACGAGCAGAAGCGCTACTCCCGCCGCCTGGGCGTCGGCCTGCAGGGCAAGCTGGACCTGTCGCAGGAAACCCAGCTGTTCGGCGAGGTCGCCGTGGAGCGCGAATATGCCGACGACACGCAGAATGTCGGGATGAACTTCACCAGCCTGCCGGACGTCGGTTTCAGCCTGCAGGGCTATACCCCGCAGAGCCACCTGCAGCGCGCCACCATTGGCTTCGCCCAGAAGCTGACCCCGGAACTCTCGCTGCGCGGCGGCTACAGTGCGCACCGCAGCAGCGACGACCTGGCCCAGGGCGTGAACCTGGCGCTGAGCCTGGACTTCTGATCGGCTGATCCAAGCGTCGCGGGGTGACGGGCGGTTGCGGCCGTCGCCCCGTTTTCTTTCCACTGTACTGCTCGCCGCGCGGCCGAAGGTCGCGGGGCCGACCGCCTTTGGGGAACTGCCCGTGCGCGGCGGGCTCCAAGCATTCGGCGACCCCACCGTGCAGGAGGCGTCGCGGTCTTTTCCACGCTAGAATGCGCCCTGATTTTTTCTACCTTCTCCCCTGGAGCCTTCCATGTCCCGCGTTACCCTGAGCCGCTATCTGATCGAGCAGACCCGCAGTCACAATACCCCGGCCGACTTGCGCTTCCTCGTCGAGGTGGTCGCGCGCGCCTGCAAGGAAATCAGCCATGCCGTTTCCAAGGGCGCCCTGGGCGGCGTGCTGGGCAGCATGGGCACCGAAAACGTGCAGGGTGAGGTGCAGAAGAAGCTGGACGTGATCTCCAACGAGATCCTCCTTGAAGCCAACGAGTGGGCCGGCAACCTGGCTGGCATGGCTTCGGAGGAGATGGATCACCCCTACCAGATCCCCGGCAAGTACCCCAAGGGCGCCTACCTGCTGGTCTTCGATCCGCTGGACGGCTCCTCCAACATCGACGTCAACGTCTCGGTCGGCACCATCTTCTCCGTGCTGCGCTGCCCCCATGAGTACCTGAGCCAGAACGACAGCCTGCGCGAGGAGGCCTTCCTCCAGCCGGGCACCACCCAGGTTGCCGCCGGCTACGCCATCTACGGCCCGCAGACCATGCTGATCCTGACCCTGGGCAACGGCGTCAAGGGCTTCACCCTGGACCGCGAGCTGGGCAGCTTCGTGCTGACCCACGAGAACATCACCGTCCCCACCAGCACCGCCGAATTCGCCATCAACATGTCCAACGAGCGCCACTGGGAAGCCCCGGTGAAGCGCTACGTCAACGAACTGCTGGCCGGCAAGGAAGGCCCGCTGGGCAAGAACTACAACATGCGCTGGATCGCCTCCATGGTGGCCGACGTGCACCGCATCCTGACCCGTGGCGGCGTGTTCATGTATCCGCGCGATTCCCGCGAGCCGGAGAAGCCCGGCAAGCTGCGCCTGATGTACGAAGCCAACCCGATGTCCTTCATCATCGAGCAGGCTGGCGGCGCCGCCACCAACGGTCACCAGCGCATCCTCGACATCCAGCCGGAGAACCTGCACCAGCGCGTCGCGGTGTTCCTGGGCTCCAAGGAAGAAGTCGAGCGCGCCACCGCCTACCACAAGGAAGGCTGATGACCACTACGCCCTGGCAGGTGCTGCTCGACTGGTGGTTCGGCACTGCGCTGGATGCCAATGAGGTCGCCGCCCAGCGCAACGCGCTGTGGTTCGGCAAGAGCGCCTGCCAGGACGTGGACTCGGAAAACCGTTTCGGCGGCCTGGTGCGCCAAGCCCTGGACGGTGGTCTGCAGGAGTGGGAGCGCGAGCCACAGAGCTGGCTGGCCCTGATCCTGCTGCTGGACCAGTTGCCACGCATGGTCTTCCGCGATTCTCCGCGAGCCTACGCCGGCGACGCCCGCGCCCAGCAACTGGTGCGCCAGGGGCTGGAGGCCGGTTTCGACCGCCATTTGCCGCGTATCGAGCGTGTGTTCGTCTACATCGTGCTGGAGCACGCCGAAGACCTGGCCAGCCAGAACGAGGCGGTGCGCTTGTTCGAATCCCTGCAGGCGGAATCCAGCGACAGCGAGAAGGTCGTGTTCGCCGGGTACCTCGCCTATGCGCGCAAGCATCAGGTGGTGATCGAGCGCTTCGGCCGCTTCCCCCATCGCAACGCGATCCTCGGCCGTGAGTCCACCGCTGAAGAAGCTGTGTTCCTCACGGAACCTGGCTCACGTTTCTGACTCCAAGCCGGCGGCCTTTCCGGCTGCCCTGTGCCAAGCTGTGGGCTGGGCCCCTCAAAAAATGGAGTTGTCGATGTCCTTCCGCCGCCTCGCGCTCGTCGCGTTCTGTGTCGTCCTGGCCGCTTGCAGCAAAGTGAACCAGGAGAACTATTCGAAGATCAAAACCGGCATGAGCAAGGCCGAAGTCGAAGACCTGCTCGGCAAACCCACCGAATGCTCTGGCGCCCTGGGCGTTTCCAGCTGCACCTGGGGCGACCAGAAAGCCTTCATCAGCATCCAGTACGCTGGCGACAAAGTGCTGCTGTTCTCCGCCCAGGGTCTGAAATAAGCGCGCCGGGCAGGGCAGCCAAGGAGGAGCGAATGCGTCGATATACGAGTCGATACATCAGTCGATCCATCACCTGGCTGGCCTGCCTGGCCGCTTTGAGTGGTTGCGCCGGCTCGGCCCAGCAACCGCCGCAGACCGTGCAGGTGGACCTCAAGCGCTACGAGGGCACCTGGTACGAGCTGGCGCGCAAGCCGATGTTCTTCCAGCGCCAGTGCGCACAATCCGAGGCCCGCTACCGCCTGCAGGAAGACGCCAGCATTGCGGTGACCAACCGCTGCCTGACCAGGGACGGCGAATGGGACCAGGCCACCGGCCGTGCCGAGGCGCAGGTGCCAGGCCGCACCGACAAGCTCTGGGTGCGTTTCGACAACACCTTCTCGCGGATATTTCCCGGCCTCGCCAAGGGTGATTACTGGGTGCTCTATGTCGACGACGACTATCAGACTGCACTGGTGGGCAATCCCAACCGTGAATACCTCTGGCTGCTCTCGCGCCAACCGGTGGTGCCCGATGCGACGCGGCAGAAGCTGTTGGAGCTGGCCCATGCGCGAGGTTACCAGACGGATGACCTGATCTGGCGAGCAGCCGATTCCAGTTCGACGACCCAATGAAAAAACGCCCCTCGGGGCGTTTTTTCATTGCGGCCAGCTCGCACGGTATGACCGGCGCGGGTTTTCGTAGGAGCGAGCTTGCTCGCGAATCAGCGTCGCTGCAGAGATCGTTCGCGAGCAAGCTCGCTCCTACAAAGGCAGATCAGCCCAGCAGCTCGTGCAGCACGTTGGCGAACTCGCGGGCGCTCTGTTCTTCCAGCGCATGCCGGCCCTCGCGTACCCGCCATTGCCCGGCAACCATCACATCACGGACCTGACGATCGCCGCCGGCGAACAGCCAGCGGTTGAGAATGGCGTCGCCACGGGCGGTCTGCAGGTAAGGATCACCGCCGTCCAGCACCAGCAGGTCGGCGCGTTTGCCCACCGCCAGTTCGCCGGTGGGCTGACCAAGGGCCTGGGCGCCGCCGGACAGCGCCGCGTCGAACAGGGTGCGACCGACCATGGGTTGATCCTGCCCGTAGAGACGGTTACGGCGCTGGTCGCGCAGGCGCTGGCCGTATTCCAGCCAGCGCAGTTCCTCGACCACGCTGAGTGACACATGGCTGTCCGAGCCGATGCCGAAGCGACCCTGTTGGGCGAGGTAGTCCACCGCCGGGAAGATGCCGTCGCCCAGGTTCGCCTCGGTGGTCAGGCAGAGACCTGCGACTGCGCCGCTGCGGGCCATGGCGGTCACTTCATCGGCTTGCGCGTGGGTGGCGTGGACCAGGCACCAGCGGGGGTCTACCGCGACGTTCTCGTGCAGCCATTGCAACGGACGGCGACCGCTCCAGGCCAGGCAGTCGTCGACCTCCTTCTGCTGCTCGGCAATGTGGATGTGCACCGGGCAATCGCTGGAGTCGGCGCCCAGCACTTCGCTGATCTGCTGCGGCGTCACCGCGCGCAGGGAGTGGAAGCAGAGGCCGAGGCTCTGCTGCGGCTGCATCGCCAGGTGCGCGCGCAGGCCGTCGATCAGCTTCAGATAGCTTTCGGTGCTGTTGATGAAGCGACGCTGGCCTTCGCTGGGAGCCTGGCCGCCGAAACCGGCATGGGAGTAGAGCACCGGCAGCAGGGTCAGGCCGATGCCGGCGTCCATTGCCGCCTGGCTGACGCGCAGGGCCAGTTCCGCGGGGTTGGCGTAGGGATTGCCATCGACGTCGTGGTGCACGTAATGGAATTCGGCGACCCCGGTGTAACCGGCCTTGAGCATCTCGATGTACAGCTGGCGGGCGATGACGCCCACCTGCTCGGGCGACAGGCGTCCGACCAGGCGATACATCAGGTCGCGCCAGGTCCAGAAGCTGTCGTTGGGGTTGCCGGCCACCTCCGCCAGGCCTGCCATGGCGCGCTGGAAGGCATGCGAGTGCAGGTTCGGCATACCCGCCAGCAGCGGCCCGGCGACGTGCTCGGCGCCTTCCGCGCTGGCGTCCGGGGTGATCGCGGTGAACAGGCCGTCGGCATCGATCTCGAAACGGACATTGCGCGCCCAGCCGGAGGGCAGCAGGGCGGATTCGGCGAAGAGAACGGGCATGCGCGGAGGCCTCGCGGGGTTCTTGGAATTTGTATATACATATACAGACGTTTGTCGAAACCGTAAACTGCCAGGCACCCGACGGTCGCCAGAGGACTTGTATGCACCGGTCGAATCCGGTACATGCCGGAGTCAGACCCAGGCCTTCGCCCACCGTCGCCCAGACAAGGAGTTTCCCGTGCCCGCATCGCCCACGCCAACCCAGCCCGCCGAGGGTTCGTCGCTCGCCGCGCAGATGGGGGAAATTCCCGCGCCGCTGTATGCCCGCGTCAAGCAGCTGATCGTCCAGCAGATCCAGTCCGGCACCTGGCCGCCGCACCACCGCGTGCCGTCCGAGGCGGAGCTGGTGGATGAACTGGGCGTCAGCCGCATGACCATCAACCGCGCCCTGCGCGAGCTGACCGCCGACGGCCTGCTGGTGCGCATGCAGGGCGTGGGCACGTTCGTCGCCGAGCCCAAGGGCCAGTCGGCGCTGTTCCAGGTGCAGAACATCGCCGAGGAGATCACCGCCCGCGGGCACAAGCATCATCTGGTGGTGATCAGCCTGCTGGAGGAACTGGCCAGTGCCGAACGCGCCTTGGCGCTGGACGTGCGCGAAGGCCAGCGCATCTTCCACTCGGTGATCGTGCACTACGAGAACGATATCCCGGTGCAGATCGAAGACCGCTACGTCAATGCGGCCGTGGCGCCGGATTACCTGAAGCAGGATTTCACCGGGCAGACGCCGTTCGCCTACCTGACCCAGGTCGCGCCGCTGAGCGAGGGCGAGCACGTGGTCGAGGCGGTGCTGCCCAGCCCCGAGGAATGCAAGCTGCTCTCCGTTGACCGCCACGAGCCGTGCCTGCTGATCCGTCGGCGCACCTGGTCGGGGCGCAACACCGTCACCAGCGCGCGCCTGCTGTACCCGGGCTCGCGCTACCGCCTGGAAGGACGTTTCAGTTCATGACTGCAACCAGATTGCTGCGCGCCGCCGACTACCCGGCGATGCCCTGGAAGAACGGCGCGGGCACCACCCGCGAGATCGTCCGCGACGCCGGCGACGGCCTGGAAGGCTTCGGCTGGCGAGTGTCCATCGCCGATGTCGGCGCACCGGGGCCGTTCTCCGCGTTCACCGGTTATCAGCGCGTGATCAGCGTGCTGGAAGGCGAGGGCATGCGCCTGAACGTGGAAGGCGCCGATTCCCGCGACCTGCGCGCACTCGATGCCTTCGCCTTCGATGGCGCCAGTGCGGTGGAGTGCACCTTGCTGGGCGGCGCGATTCGCGACTTCAACCTGATCTATTCGCCCGCTCGCTACCGGGCGCGGCTGCAATGGCTGGCGCTGGAGGGGGCAGCGCACTTCTTCAGCAGCGCATCGACAGTGCTGTTGTTCAGCGCGGGCGAGGGCATCCATGTGGGATTGGACGGTGACGCCCGCGGGGTGCTGGGGCTGCATGACACGCTGATCGCCGAAGGCGACGGCGCGCTGCGCGAGTGGCGGCTGATGGTGAAGAGTAGGGCGGATATCTGCGTGATCGAGCTTGAGCCACGCTGAATAGAAAAGGGCGCCGTCGGGGCGCCCTTTTCGTTTGTGTGAAAAGCGCCTTGCAGGCGCTGTTCGCGGGCTTGGCCCGCTCCTACAGGTCACTCTGTCTTCCCCTGAAAATCCGTGCCTGAGTTTTCCCGCTCCGCCGCCCTGGCTACGCGCCCCGCTCCGAAGGGAGAGGGAGCAATCCGTGTCGGCTGACGTTGTAGTTCCAGCCGGCAGAAAACCAGTCCCCTCTCCCTTCAGGGAGAGGGTAAGGCTTCGTGTACGATTTCATAAGCGGGTCATGCCCGCGATGGCGTAAAACGCCCCGTCACTCGTACAACCGCGAATACTCGATCCACCGGCTCATCACCCCTTCTTCCACCCAGGCCCGCGCGGCGGCGATGTCCGGGGCGAAGTAGCGGTCCTGCTCGTAGTGCGGCACCTGGCTGCGGATCAGCGTGCGCACTTCCTGCAGCTGCGGCGAGCTTTGCAGCGGCGCATGGAAGTCCACGCCCTGCGCGGCGGCGAGCAGCTCGATGGCGACCACGCCGGCACTGTTGCCGGCCATGTCCTGCAGACGGCGGGCGGCGAAGGTGGCCATGGACACGTGGTCTTCCTGGTTCGCCGAGGTCGGCAGGCTGTCCACCGAGGCCGGGTGGGCCCAGGTCTTGTTCTCCGAGGCCAGGGCCGCCGAGGTGACCTGGGCGATCATGAAGCCGGAGTTCAGCCCGCCTTCCTTCACCAGGAAGGCCGGCAGCCCGGACATCGCCGGGTCCACCAACTGGGCGATGCGCCGCTCGGACAGCGCGCCGATCTCCGAGATCGCCAGCGCCAGCACGTCGGAGGCCATGGCCACCGGCTCCGCGTGGAAGTTACCGCCTGACAGCACGTCGCCGTCAGCGCTGAATACCAGCGGGTTGTCGGAAACGGCATTGGCCTCGCGCAGGAAAACGCCTGCGGCGAAGCGCAGGTGATCGAGGCAGGCGCCCATCACCTGGGGCTGGCAGCGCAGGGAGTACGGGTCCTGCACGCGCTTGCAGTCGATGTGCGACTGGTTGATCGGGCTGTCGTGCAGCAGCTCGCGGTACAGCGCGGCAACCGCGATCTGCCCCGGTTGGCCGCGCACTTCCTGGATACGCGCATCGAAGGGGACGAACGAGCCCTTCAGCGCCTCCACCGTCAGGCTGCCGGCGACCACTGCCGAGATGAACAGCTTTTCCGCCGCGAACAGTCCGCGCAGGGCCAGCGCGGTGGACACCTGGGTGCCGTTGATCAGCGCCAGGCCTTCCTTCGGGCCCAGCACCAGTGGTTCGGCGCCGGCAATGGCAAGGCCCTCGGGGGCTTCGAGGATGCGCCCTTCATGGCGCACCTGGCCGACGCCCAGCAGGGTCGCGGACAGGTGCGCCAGCGGCGCGAGGTCGCCGGAAGCGCCCACCGACCCCTGGGACGGGATGCAGGGATAGACCCGCGCCCGGTAGAGCTTGAGCAGCGTCTCGATCACCGGCAGGCCGACGCCGGAGAAGCCGCGCGCCAGGGAGCCGATCTTCAGCGCCATGATCAGTGCCACGCTGGCGTCATCCAGCAGCGGGCCGGTGCCGGTGCAGTGGGAAAGGATCAGGTTGCGCTGCAGGGTGGCGAGCTGGTCCTCGGCGATCGAGGTGCGCGCCAGCAGGCCGAAGCCGGTGTTGATGCCGTACACGGTGCGCTGGTCGGCGATGATCTGGCTGACCGTCTGCGCGCTGCGCAGGATGGCCTCGCGGCATTGGTCCGCGAGCTGCAGGTCGGGCTGGGACTGGTAGATGGCGCGCAGCTGGTCGAGGTCGAACTGGCCGGGCGTCAGGAGCAGGGTTTCGGGCATGGCGGCATCCTGGGAGCGGTGAAGTGTTACCGTGGATTGTTCCTGTATATACAGGTATAGCAATCGCTGTGCCATGGTGCGACGGGGCCGGAACCCAGGCGATTCGCCGGTGCGTAGGGCCGCTCTGTAGGCAGTGAATGTCACCGCCGGTGGCATTTCCAGTCCGATGGTCGTGGGCAAATTGCGGATCGGCGGCTAAACCCAATGGACACCAACGTGCCCGGAGACCGTCCCATGTCCACCCCCCGTTGCCTGTTCGCGCTGCTGCTGGCCTTCGGCCTGTGCGCGCAAACCCTTGCCGCTGGCTGTCCCTATCCGAAACCCGTGGTGTTCGCCGGGCTGAACTGGGAGAGCGGCATGTTCACCACCCAGGTGCTGCGCTTCATTCTGGAGAAGGGCTACGGCTGCCAGACCGACGCGGTGCCGGGTAACACCGTGACCATGGAGAACGCGCTGAAGCAGAACGACATCCAGGTCACCGGCGAGCAGTGGGCCGGGCGCAGCACCGTATGGCAGCAGGCGGAGAAGGCCGGCCAGGTGTTCTCCGTGGGCGAGACGGTCAAGGGCGCCAGTGAAGGCTGGTGGGTGCCTGACTACATGGTGCACGGCGATGCCAAGCGCGGCATCAAGGCCTCTGCGCCGGAGCTGAAGTCGGTCAGCGATCTGCCCCGGTACAAGGCGCTTTTCAAGGATGACGAGGAGCCGGACAAGGGCCGCTTCTACAACTGCCCCACCGGCTGGACCTGCGAGATCGTCAACACGCAGAAGCTCAAGGCCTACGGCCTGACGGACAGCTACGTGAACTTCCGCACCGGCGCCGGCCCGGCGCTGGACGCCGCCATCAGCTCGGCCATCGCTCAGGGCCGGCCGGTGCTCTTCTATTATTGGGCGCCGACTCCGCTGCTGGGGCGCTTCAAGCTGGTGCAACTGGAGGAACCGCCGTTCGACGAGGCGGCCTGGAAGACCCTGACCGATCCCAATGACCCCAACCCCAAGGGCTCGCGCTCGCTGCCGGCGAAGATCAGCATCGGCGTGTCCCGCGACTTCCACGACAAGGCGCCGGCTTTGGTGCAGGTGTTCGAGAAGGTCGAGCTGCCGCTGCCGATGTTCAACGCGCTACTGGCGGACATGGCCGAGCACCACCGGGACGTGGCGGACGTGCGGGCGAAGTTCTTCCGCGAGCATCGCGAGCTCTGGTCGAAGTGGGTGACGGCGGAGGCGGCGACGCGGATCGATGCGGCGTTGAAATAGCACGGCGGGAAGCGGTTCGCGAGCAAGCTCGCTCCTACAGGTAAGCACCGGTGCGCTCTTCGTAGGAGCGAGCTTGCTC
>NZ_AMZB01000082.1 GCF_000313755.1 Pseudomonas nitroreducens TX1
TTCGAATCCTCCTGAGTGCGCCATATACCGAAAGGGCCTGCAGAAATGCAGGCCCTTTTTCTTTGCCTTCGAAAAAGCTCGGTTGCTCATCGCTTCGCCTTGCCCATCACGCAGCCGTCCTCATCGAAAGTGACGACGCGAGCGCCGTGTTTCTTATCCGCTTCGTAGTGATAGCGCAGCGTCTCGTTGTGCTGGCTGACCCTGTCGGGTCGTCCCAGGGCGCTCTCCACGTCGCTGCGCGTCATGCCTGTCCTGATGCGCCCCTCGATGATCGCCTTGCGCCGAGCGCTGCCGGTGACGCGGTTGCCGCAGCCGTTCTGCTGCTCGCCGACCACCACGACGGACGCTCGCTCGACTACCTTGCTCGCGCCTCTGCTGCGCGCCACAGGCTTCTGCACGACGATTTTCTGCGGGATCGCCGTCGGTACCGATTCGCCGCTGCCGGGTGTGGGATTGCTTGCTTCCTGGATTTCCTGCTGGCGCTCCACGGGGCAGCCATACTGGCTGAACAGCACGCTGCCATCGGCCGCCGTGCAGCGGAACACCGAGGCCGCCTCGCTGGTCGGTACCAGAGGAATCAGGAGTGAGCAGAGCAAGGCGGGCAGGCGCATGGTTTCCTCCGGGATGGCGGGCCTGCCTGGAGCCTAGGAGTGGAATTTGTCAGTCGGGGCCGGGTGTCCTGTGGGAGCTTTCGGGCGTCGAACCGGGCAGTGATTCAGCAGTGAACTTTCGCCTGCAAGCGATTGTTCTTGCCGCCATTTTGTAACGCCTAATACACCCCGGAGTGTTATCATTTCCCGCATCTGCCCTCGATGGGCGCATGGGACACCACCATGGACTTACCCAGTAGTTACTCAGAACCCCGATTGCGTACACACGACCTGATGTATTGATCCCCTCTGGCCCGTTCTGCCACTGGGGGTGGAGCGTGCTATGACCGAAGTAGAAGCCAAGAAGCCGCAGGAAAGCCTGCAGGACCGCCTCAACCAGGTGGTCGACCTGCTGCACAAGCACAAGCTGGTGGAAGACCTGACGCACCGTCAGGAAGGCCAGCATCAAGACCTCGTCGAAAACCTCGTGCACCGCCAGAACCTGGCGGAGCTCCAGCGCAAGCTGGACGAGCTGCACCCGGCCGACATCGCCCATATCCTCGAATCCCTTCCGCTGGACGACCGCCTGACGGTCTGGCAGTTGGTCAAGGCCGAGCGCGACGGCGACATCCTTCTCGAAGTATCGGATTCCGTGCGGGAAACCCTGATCGCCGACATGGACGATCACGAGATCCTTGCCGCAGCCAGGGAGATGGACGCCGACGAACTGGCGGACCTGGCGCCGGAACTGCCTCGCGACGTCGTTCATGAGCTCATGGAGACCCTCGATCAGCAGCAGCGCGAGCGTGTTCGTTCAGCTCTGTCCTACGAGGAGGATCAGGTCGGCGCGCTGATGGACTTCGAGATGGTCACCATCCGCGATGACGTCAGCCTGGAAGTGGTGCTGCGCTACCTGCGCCGCCTGAAGGAACTGCCTGGCCATACCGACAAGCTCTTCGTGGTCGACTATGACGGCGTGCTCAAGGGTGTGTTGCCGATCAAGCGCCTGCTGGTAAACGATCCGGACAAGGACGTAGCCGAAGTCATGGCCACCGACCCGGTGACCTTCAGCCCCGACGAAGACGGCTACGACGCCGCCCAGGCGTTCGAACGTTACGACCTGATTTCCGCCCCGGTGGTGGACAAGAACGGCAAGCTGATCGGCCGACTGACCATCGACGAGATGGTCGACCTCATTCGTGAGGAAAGCGAAAGCGAAGTCCTCAACATGGCCGGTCTGCGCGAGGAGGAAGACATCTTCGCCTCGGTGTGGAAGTCGGTCGGCAACCGCTGGGCCTGGCTGGCCACCAACCTGGTGACCGCCTTCATCGCTTCGCGGGTGATCGGCCTGTTCGAAGGATCGATCGAGAAACTGGTGGCGTTGGCCGCGCTGATGCCCATAGTCGCCGGCATCGGCGGCAACTCCGGCAACCAGACCATCACCATGATCGTCCGTGCCATGGCTCTGGACCAGATCCAGACCAGCAGCGCCAACCGCCTGCTGCGCAAGGAGCTCGGTGTAGCGCTGGTGAATGGCCTGGTATGGGGCGGTGTGATCGGCCTGGTTGCGTTCTACCTGTACGGCAACTGGGAACTGGGCGCGGTCATGACCGGCGCCATGACGCTGAACCTGCTGCTCGCGGCGCTGATGGGCGTGTTGATTCCGATGACACTGCTGCGTCTGGGGCGCGATCCGGCGATGGGTTCCAGCGTGATGATCACCGCCATGACCGACAGCGGCGGTTTCTTCATCTTCCTCGGACTGGCCACGCTGTTCCTGATGTGACGCCAGCTCCGCCGAAAAGCCGCCTGCCAGGCGGCTTTTTTGTGCCTCGCGTTCCCGTGGCAGCCGTAAACCGCGAGCATGAAAAAGCCGGCTCGAGGCCGGCTGTTTCGAGTGTCGCGAAGGACTCAGGCGTCGTTCTGTGCCATTTCGGCATCGTGCGCGATCAGGGCGATCAGCGCGTTCTGCTGGCGGTGGGTCAGCTGGCGGAAGCGTTGCAGCAGTTCACGTTCGTGCAGACTGAGTTCGGGGCTGTCCAGACGGATACCGAGGTTGTCCTGCAGCGCGCCTTCCTGCAGCAGGCTCTGTTCGAGACGCGCAATGATCTCGGAGTTCATGCTGCGGTGGTGGCTGCGAGCGACGTCGGCGATACGCTCACGCATGCCTTCGGGCAGACGTACGACGAATTTGTCAGCAGTACGGCTGGAGTAGGTGGGGGTTGCCTGTTTCAATGGGCGCATACTTTAAACCTGTAAGTCAGGGAGGCCGATGCCATGGGTCAGCGTTGGTTCAGGCCCTTTGACAGCGATTTCCAATGGCCGTTCAGCGCGTCGTCAAAGCTTTTGAAAAATAATCCAATAACTTGACGTCAAACCTTCGGCATATTGTGTCTCGGGTGAAGGCTAAATGCCAGCACCAATCGTCCGAAATGAGACCGCTTAGGCAGACCCTTCTTTGGATGGGACCTGAAGGGAAAAATGGCGATATGCCGCTTCCCTCAGCGTAGTCGATAGGTGTAAAGCCCCTGTCTGCCGTTGGGCAGTCTGATAAGGGTATTTCGTCGCGGATGGGCATGATGGCACAGCTCGAAACAGCGAGGTGGGCAGCCATTCGAAGGGGGATTTGGCAGGATGTTTTCACCGATATCGCACAAGGCGCGGAGTATTATCCCCCGCGCGGGTCAGAATTGAAGTAGTGCCGAGCCGCCGGCGAACCGAGAGTCATATGATCCCTGGCAGACTGATTTACCTGATGGGCCCTTCCGGCTCCGGCAAGGACAGCGTGTTGCAAGCCGCCAGCGTTCCGCTGGCGCAGATGGATTGCCGGATCGTCCGACGTGTCATCACCCGCTCTGCCGAGGCGCGCGGGGAAGAAGCGCATTCGGTGAGCGCCGAAGAATTCAACGCCCTGGAGCGCTCCGGCGCCTTCGCCATGAGCTGGCGCGCCAACGGCCTGCACTATGGCATTCCTCGCGACATCGACGACTGGCTCGCCGCGGGCCACGACGTGCTGGTCAATGGCTCGCGGAAATACTTGCCCGAGGCGCGCCGTCGTTACCCACAGTTGATCGCGGTGCTGCTGAGGGTCGATTCCGCAGTGTTGCGTCAACGCCTGATCAGGCGAGGCCGGGAGACGCCGGTGGAAATCGAAGAGCGCCTCGCGCGCAATGCGCACTTCGCCGATGGCCTGCCCGGGCCGCTGGTGGAGTTGGACAACTCGGTGTCCCTGCAGGTGACGGTCAGCCATTTGCTCGATCTGCTCGCCCCGCCGGACGCCCAGGCCGGCTGAGGTCAGCCCAGGCTCAGCGACAGACTGACGCCGTGGGGCTCGAAACCCATCGCTGCGTAGAAGCGGTGCGCCATTTCCCGGTCCTGGTGGCTGGAAAGCGCCAGCTTGTAGCACTTCCAGTCCCGCGCCCATTCCACGGCCCGGCCAATGAGCGCCTGGCCGATGCCCTGGCCGCGCGCGCGGCTGTCCACCACCATGTCCTCGAGGATCGCCGAGCGGGCGAAACCGTGGGCGATGTGTTCGATCAGGTGCAGGGTGCAGGTGCCCAGCAGGGCGCCATCGCGCTCGGCGACCAGCGTCACCCGCGACGGCTGTTGGTTGTCCAGCGCAAGCGCCAGCAGTGCGGTGTCGGGCAGCGGGTCGCTCGTGCCCAACTGCTGGAGCAGCGGCGCGAGGGCCGCCGCATCACCGGCCGAAGCGACGCGTACATCGAAGGTGGCAAAGGGGGAATCGGGCAGGACGCCGTCGTCTGTGGTCATGGTCTTTCTCCGGCTGACGGCGAAATTATGAACCGGGTCGGTGGCGGCGGCATGACAAATCGTCCGTCGGTGGTTAACATGCCGACCCGATTGTCCCGGTAGCTCAATTGGATAGAGCGTCCCCCTCCTAAGGGGAAGGTTGGAGGTTCGACCCCTCTCCGGGACACCAGAACGCCAAGGCCCGCATCTGCGGGCCTTTGTCGTTTCCGGCTGTCGCTCAAGGCGAGTAGGTCACCCGGTTGCGCCCTTTGTGCTTGGCCTCGTAGAGCGCCTGGTCGGCCTTGATCAGGGCCTGGCTCAGGGTTCCATCGGCCGTGACATGGGCCAGGCCCAGGCTGATGGTGACCTTGGGCGTGCCGGGCAGCTCGGCTGTGAGGCGGCGCAATTTCTCGACCCGCGACTGTGCGTCCTCCGCGCTGATCCCCCACAGGTACAGGCCGAACTCCTCGCCGCCCAGGCGCGCGAACTCGAAGTCCTGCATTTCCTCCTTGATGGTGCGCGCGACCCGGGCAAGCACTTCATCGCCTACGTCGTGCCCATAGGTGTCGTTGACCCGCTTGAAGTGGTCGATGTCGACCATCGCCAGGTAGCGCTGCTCGCCGTCACCCTCCAGGCGCTGGCCTACGCGAGTCAGGAAGGAGCGGCGGTTGGGGATGTTGGTGAGCACGTCGAGGTAGGCCTGATCCAGCAGCAGCCTTGCCATGGCGTAGTTGTACAGCTTGGCCTTGCTCAGGTGGTGGAAGATGTAGATCGACAGCGCACTGATGAACAGCGGGTAGCAGACCAGCATGCTGCGCCGTGCGTCCAGGGCCGGCACGTCGCCCAGCAGTGGGTTGAGGAAGGTCCAGGTCACTGCCAACACCGAGTAGAAAGCGACAGCGTTGAGTGGCATAGCGGTGGCGCTATAGAGCACCGTGGCGGCGGCGATCACCAGCCAGGCCGGCCGGAGGATTTCCGGCAGGCCGTCGATCACCAGCCGCGCGCCGAAGCTGAAGGTGATGACGAAGGCCAGGTTGAGCCAATGGAAGTGCGTGGCCTTGCGCACGAAACTGGCCATCACGGTGATGAGGAAGAACATGCCGAGGAAGATCACCGAGACATAGGTGAAGCCCTGGCCGGCCTGGAAGCTCACGATGAGGTCGAAGAGCAGCCACATGCCGGCGCTCACGGCAAAGATCAGCAGGCTGAGCCCATGGAGTCGCTCGAAATCGTGCTGAAGGAATTCAGCCCTGATCCCGGCCGGGACGCTTTGCTTGAGTACTTCGGATTCAATGGTCTTGAACATGAACCGCCCTGGGGGTGTGGGGTCGCTGGCGCGAGCATAGCCGAACCCCAATCGCCCCGCCCAAGCGGGCGGGGCGAATCGTGGGGGCAATTTTTCGGCAATGTTTCAGGGCGTGGCGGAAGGACTGGGGTGGGCGCGCTGGTTGTCCAGCAGCACCTTGCCCCAGGGCCGGTAGCGCACCTCGAATACGGCGCTGGCGTGGCAGCCGGTGGACGCGCTGGAAGGCGCGGCAGGCTCGGCGCGGAACGGCTGGTCGGCGGTGCTGGTCTGGCGGAAGGCTTCGCGGACGATGCCGACCGAGCAAGGCAGGGCACCGGCGTAGGCCTGGCGCACGCGCTCGGGCAGCGCACCGGTGCCGGCGCCGTCCTGCCACAACACCTGCACGCCAAGCCCGGCGATCTGCCCCAGCCAGTCGCCATACACCTGCGGCGCCAGTTTGCCGCCGGAGAACGCGCTCAATTGCAGCGGCGCCTTGAGTTGTCCGGCGAAGTCCTTGAGCTGACGCTGCAGGGCCTGGCGGCGCTCGACGGCCTGGAAGTTCCAGTCGTCCAGCTCCATCGGCAGGTACCAGGCGGAAACCGGCAGTTTCCATTGCTCGCTGATCTTGCGCTGCTGCGCCAGGGAGCGGCCCAGCTGGTGCTGCCAGTAGGCTTCCAGGCTGGGCGTGTCCAGCTCGCTCTGGCGCTGGTAGTAGGCCGGATCCATGTACAGCCCGAGGACCAGTTGCAGGCCGTTGTCGTGGGCGCTTTTCAGAGAGCGTGCGAGCCAGCCGTTGGCGCCACCGAAGTCGGAGTCACCATAGGCGGTCCATTGCACGATCAGGGTCTTTGCACCCTGCGCCGCGCTGGCGCGCCAGACCTGCTGCCACTGCGTGTCGCTCAACGCGGCATCGACATTCAGCGGCTGATAGAACAGGCGTTCATCGGCCTGCGCCGAGACAGTGGAAAAGAGCAGGGCGAGCGCGAAAATCAGACGGCGCATCAGAAGTTCACCTCCAATCCCACCAGCCAGCCGTTGGCCTGTTCATAGAGATTGCCGGCCATGCCCAGCTGGTATTCGGTGCGCACGGTGACGTGGGCGCGGTAGGCGTTGTAGCGGTCCTCGCCGTACCAGTACTGCCAGCGCAGGCCGACGCCGCTGCGCAGGTCCTGGCGCCAGTCGTTGCTCGGGTCCTGGGCGGAGAATTCGGCAAAGCCGTAGGGCATGATCGTCTGCGGCGAATCCACGGGCAGCTTCCAGGTGTGGCCCTGCTGGTAGCGCGAGACCCACTGGTGATCGCCGGCATGGGTCCACCAGGCGAAGTCGGTGTAGAGGAAGCGCTCGCCCCAGTCGCTCTCGTCCACGCGCCAGTCGTTGCGGTACTCGCCCTGATCGAGGAAGGAGGCGGTGGCGCGCAGCAGGAAGTCGGTGGAGGTCTGGCCGTACTTGTCACGCTGGCGTACGTAGCGCTCGAACTTCTCCGGCGTACCGATCTCGTGCAGGCGGATGCCGTCGAAGGCGTCTTCGGAGTCGCCGTCGTTCTTCACCGTATTCTGCTTGTACAGCTCGCTGTAGAGGTTGAGGTTGTAGTCGCCGAAGGGCTTGTAGCGCAGGCCGAAACCGGCGGCGAGGGTCTGGGTGTATTGCTTGCGCCCTTCATTTCCGGCAATCGCCCGGCCATACACCGACAGGGTGCTGCCATTGCGGGTCGGTTCCTCGCCCAGCGCATGATCCCAGATGAACGTCTGCAGGTTCTGCGATTGCGCGCGTCGGCGGTCGCCGGTCTGGTTATCGCCATAGAGGATCGGCACCGTGGTGACGCCAGCGGGCGACCAGGTGCTGGCAATAGTCAGGTTGTCGCGCTGGGACATCACCTGGTGTGCGCGGCGCTGGCGGAAGCGACGGGCTTCCAGGCTGCCATATTCGTCGTCGGCGGCGACCGGGTCCTGTTCCAGGTCGATCACCCGGCGCAGTTCACGCCGGGCGGCGAAGCTGTCCTCAGCCTCGTCGTAGCGCCAGGCGAGGGTTTCGCCCAGGCGGAAGTCCTCGGGGTAGTCGCGGGTGGCGCGCTCCAGATAGGGGATTGCGGTACGCCGCTCTTCCGGCGTGTCGGTGCCGGCCAGGCGCATGCCGTAGTCGGCGCGGAAACGTGGGTTGTCCGGTTCGCGGCGTACTGCCTCGGCCAGCCAGAGCTTGCTCTGCTGCTTGTCGCCGGCCTTCTGTGCGCTGCCGGCGGCGTTGTAGAAATGCTGGCCGCCGGGCTCGTGTTTGAGCGCCTCGCGGTGTCGCGAAAGTGCCTGAGAATAGTCGCCGCGGGCGTCGGCGATGTTGGCGCCCAGGGCCCAGTCATCCGCGCTGCCCTTCTTCGCCTGCTGCCAGTAGCGCTCGGCGCCGGCATTGTCGTGGGTGAGCAGCGCGGCGCGGCTGGCGGTGAGGCGCGCGTTGTCGTTGAGTTCGTTGGCGGGCAGGGCGTTGAAGATGCGCAGCGCACCGGCCGGGTCACCGGCGGCTTCCAGGGCGTAGGCCAGTGGCAGCTGGCTTTGTTTGTCGCCGTGGGCGAGGGCGGCCTGGTAGTAGACCACCGCTTCGCCGGGGCGCGCGGGCATGGAACAGCGGCCCAGGGCTCGCAGTTCGCCGGGGGTGTTCGAATCCGGGCTCAGATAGCGTTGCAGGGCGTCGCAGCGCCCGGCTTCGGCCAGACGACCGAGCAGGTAGCCGCGCGAGACCGGGTCGGCCTTGGGCAGCAGGGCTTCGATGCGCGCGACATCCAGAGGTGTCTCGCTGCGCGCGTGGATGCTGGCCAGGCGTTGCAGCAGCGCAGGCGGCAGGTTGCCGCCGCGGCGGTCGTAGGCGCTTTCCAGCAATTGCCTGGCGCGCTCGGTTCGCCCGGCGTTGAGGGCGAGGTAACTGGCCTGATCAAGCGCCTTGAGGTCGCCGGTCTGGCGGTAGCGTTGCTCCCACAGTGCCGCTGCTTCGCCGGTGCGGCCACGGGCCTGCAGTAGCTCGGCGCGCTGGCGTACGGTATCGGGTGTCTGCGGCTGGCGCGAAAGCCAGGCCAGTGCCAGGTCGGTGCGCCCCTGGCGGCGCCAGGAGTCCACCAGTTGGTTGCGCCGGGTCGTGTCCCAGGGCTCGGGCAGGCGGGTGGTTTCCAGCAGGCCGGTAGCGTCCAGGCGTTGGGCCAGCACCAGCCAAGTCTTCGGGTCGTCAGCGGGCTTGCACTGCGCAAGTTTCTGCAGCGCTGCGGCCTGGTCATGGCGCGACAGCCATTCGGTGGTTTCCAGACAGGGGCGGTTCTGTGCGTCACTGAGTTTTTCCACCAGCGCCGTGTCGCTGCTGTCACGGGCGACCTCCAGCAGTTGCGCCTGGCGTGCCGGGTCGTTGCGGTCCTGCTCGGGCAGGGTGAGCAGCCAGCGCTTGGCGACCTCAGTCTGCTCGACGGCGATGGCCCGGTCGATGATCGCCAGTCGCGCCTGGCGTGCGGCCTTGGCATCCGGAGCCTGCTGGATCAGCTGCTCCAGCGCTTTTTCATCCAGGCGCTGGGCGTAGGCATTGGCCAGGCGCCGCCAATCCTCGGTCGAAAGCTGATGGGCCGTGGCCAGCGGGGCGAGCTGGGCGATGGTGGTGTCCCAGTCGCGCAGCTGTTCGGCCCAGTTGGCGCGGGCCTCGCGCAGCACCCGACCGTCGTTGCCCGGCGGCAGGGTGCCGAGCCAGTCCAGCGCCTTGGCGGCGCCCTGGGTCTGGCCGAGCTTGAGGCTGTAGGCCTGCCACAGGCGCACACGCTCATTGGCGTTGCTGGTGTGAGCCAGCCACTGGTTGACCTGGGCTTCAGGCGGCGGGCCGTTCTCGATCAGGTCCAGGCGCAGTTCGGTCAGGGCTTGCGCGCCAGTGACGGTGCCGGCCAGGGACTGGGCTTCCTGCTCGGCCTCGGCGAAACGCTGCTGCTTGGCCAGGGATTGGATCAGAAGGGAGCGCGCCTCGGTGTTGTTCGGCACACGGTCCAGCAGGTGGCGCATCAGGCGTTCGACTTCCGCCCAGTTGTTCTTCTTCGCTTCCTTGTAGCCCTTGTCGAGGTAGGGAAAGCTGCGGAAACGCTGGAATTCGCTGAGCTGATCGTCGGCGGCCTGCGCCAGTGGCGCGGCGATGCTCGCCAGGATCAGGCAATAAAGCAGGGGATGTTGCGGTTTCACACGGCCTCCCGGGCGATGCGATAGGCCTCGTGCTGCTCGCTGGCCTGTTCCTGGAGCGCTTCCTCGAGCACCTGCTGGGTAATCATTCCGCGCCTGATCAGGTGCTCGCCAAGGGAGTCCTGCTCCGGGTCGAAGTCGATCAAAGCCTGGTTGAACAGGCTGGGCGGGACCATCCCGCGCACCTGCAGCAGGGCGCCGAACATCACCACGTGCCCGCTGAGGCGCTCCATCAGGGCTTCGTCGCCCTGGCGCTGCCTGAGCACGTCGATGATGGCGCGGGTTTCGTCGGTCTGGTTACGGCCGCCGTACCAGTGCCGCAAACCGAGGGTGACGCGCCCCTGGGGAGCCAGGCGGCCGCGTACCGGGCGCTTGAGCTGACGACTGATGGCGCCAAGTGAGACCTGGCTGATCTGCTGTTCGCTGGCCAGCACCAGGGTGTCGCCTTCGATGGCCACCGGCAGCACCGCGTAGCGCAGGGCCAGCTTGCGCGGCAGCGCCTGGATCAGCTTCTCGTCGAGGGTGAAGGGGTTGAGGGGCGCCCATTCCTCGCCCAGTTCCTCAGCCAGGGTTTCCACCAACTGGGTGCTGGTGATCAACTCGCGCAGCAGCAGTTCGCGGCCCAGGCGCCGGCGCACCGGGCTGGTCAGTGCCGATTGCAGCTGTTCCTCGGTGATCAGCCCCTGCTGGATCAGGCGTTGGCCCAGCGGCGTGCGCTGTGGGCCGGCGAGCGCGGGGAACTCGTGGGTGGTCTTGTCCCAGGCCACCCGGCGCGAGTCGCCCATTTCCATCACCTGCTTGAGGGCGCGCAGGTTGGCGAAGAAGTTGACGAAGTTGCTCCACATCATCCGCGGCGCCGACAGCAGCCCCTCGAAGATGCCGTAGAAGCGGGTGACGAACCAGAAGCGCTGGAACAGCCGGTTGAGCAGCATCAGCCCGTTGAGGAACAGCAGTACCACCAGCAACCGGCTGCCCTCGAGGATCGACGGGAAGTGCCAGGCGTTGGGCGCCAGGGTGGTGATCAGCCACAGGGTGATCAGTACCAGGAACAACAGGTTGACCAGGAAGCTCAGCAGATAGGCGATCAGCCCTCGGCGGTCGCGCCAGAGGAAGTAGTTGAGCATGGTCTTGCTGCTCCAGCCCAGGTTGCGCGTGCCCTGGAAGACGATGCCGGTGATCCACCGGGATTTCTGCCGGATGGCGTGCTGCCAGGTGCGCGGGAAGTGTTCGCGCACGCAGATGACCTGGGAGAAACGCCGGTCCATGCCCGGCACCCAGTCGCTTTTCAGCGCCAGCTGCGGGTCGGTGATGGAGTAGCGGGCGAAGATGCACTTCATGCCCTTCTGCTTGAGGCGGAAGCCGATGTCGTAGTCCTCGGTGAGACTCTGCACGTCGAAGGCAATGCCGTCGCCATCTTCCAGCAGCGCGGCGATGGCGCGGCGACTGAAGCAGGTACCGACGCCGGCGCTGGGCACCTGGCCGGTCAGCGCCTCGCGCACCGGCACGTCCTTGCCGTGGTTCTCGGCGAACTCGTCGACGTAGTGGCCGGCGGTGAAGCCGGTCCACTCCGGGGCATAGGGGTACACCGGGATCTGGATCAGGTCCTTGGCCGGCAACAGGTAGTTGAACAGGCGCAGTTCCAGCGGCGAGATGACGTCTTCGGCGTCATGCAAAATGAAGCCGGAGAACTCGATGCGGGCATCGGCCTCGAAGCGCAGGATCGCGTCGATGATGTTGTTCAGGCAGTCCGCCTTGCTGGTGGGCCCGGGGCGCGCGCAGACCACCTTGTGCACGTTGGGGTAGTGCAGGCACACCGCGTCCACGTCGGCCTGGGTCTGCGGATCGTTGGGGTAGGTACCGACGAAGATCTGGTAGTTCTCGTAGTCCAGGGTGGAGGCCGCCAGGCGGGCCATCTCGCCCACCACGCCGACCTCGTTCCAGGCTGGCACCATGATCGCCAGCGGCTTCTCCGGGGCGGCAAAGAGACGTTCCTCGTCGGCCCGGTCGAAACGGTTGTAGATGCGGAAGCGCCGCACCAGCACCCGGCCCCAATACACCAGGTCGATGAACAGGTCGTCCAGGCCGAGCAGGAACATCAGCGCGGCCAGGATGATCGCCAGGTACTTCAGGGCATAGAGAACGTAAGTGAGGATATCGACCAGTTCCAGGCTCATTCGAACTCGCTTGCTGTGCGCGTTTCACCGAACCAGGAGAGCAGCCGGGCAACGATCTTCTCGCTGGCGTGGCCGTCGCCGTAAGGACTGAAGACCCGGCTCATCTGCTCGTAGACTTCCTCGTCGCGCAGCAGATGGCTGGCTTCGCTGACGATGCGGCTGGTGTTGGTGCCCACCAGCACCACGGTGCCGCCTTCCAGCACGGCCGGGCGCTCGGTGACGCGGCGCAGTACCAGCAGCGGTTTGCCCAGCGCCGGGGCTTCTTCCTGGATGCCGCCCGAGTCGGTGAGGATGATGTAGGCGCGGTCCATCAGCCAGACGAAGTGCTGGTAGTCCTGCGGGGCGATCAGGTGGATGTTGGGCTTGTCCGAGAGCAGGCCGTAGACGGCTTTCTGCACTTGCGGATTGAGGTGTACCGGATAGACGAAGTCCACGTCGGGGAAGCGCTGGGCAAGCTCGGCCAGGGCCTGGCAGATGCGTTCGAAACCCTTGCCGAAGTTCTCCCGGCGGTGGCCGGTGATCAGCACCACGCGGCGATCCCCGGTGAACTGGGCCAGGGGCGAGTCGGCAGCAGGTGTCCACTGGGTTTCGTGCAGGTGCTCGCGCATCCACAGCAGGGCGTCGATCACCGTGTTGCCGGTGACCTCGATCTGGTCGATGTTCACCCCTTCGCGCAGGAGGTTGTCGCGCGAGGCCTTGGTCGGCGGGAAATGCAGGTCGGCGATCACCGCGGTGAGGCGGCGGTTGGCTTCTTCCGGCCAGGGCTGGTGGATGTTGCCGGTACGCAGGCCGGCCTCGACGTGCCCCACCGGGATCTGCCGGTGAAAGGCGGTGAGGGCGGCGATGAAACTGGTGGTGGTATCACCGTGGACCAGCACGATGTCCGGCCGATGACGGTCGTAGCTGTCGTCCAGCTTGCCCATCATCTGCAGGGACAGGCTATTGAGCGTCTGCCCCTGGGTCATGACGTCGAGGTCTTCGTCCACCTGCAGTTCGAAGGAGTCCAGCACTTGCTGTAGCATCTCGCGGTGCTGGCCGGTCGAACAGATGCGCAGTTCGATTTCGGGAGTGCGGCGGAGGACGCGGGCGAGGGGGGCCATCTTGATGGCTTCCGGGCGGGTTCCGAAAACCATGGTGACTTTGTACTTCATCAATTGCTCCTTGGGCGCACCCTTGTGAGGCCGCCTTCGGTTTTCCGTGTGGGATTTTTCCAAGGGCAATGAAAGTCGCTCAAGTCCGGGCTGTCCAGCCGCAATGGAGCGCGCCAGTGATTCAGGTCAGGTATATTGACCTTTCAAGGTCTTCTGTCGCCCCGCTGCAGGCCCCGTCGTCAGTGGGCTGGCGCCGAATTTCCGCCGTCGTGCAGGAAAATTATGGGCAAATTTTTCGAGAGGCCGGTCAAGTAGATGCTCAGCGCGGAACTGAAGGCGTTTTATCGAGTTGCAAAGCTCGGAAGTATCACTCAGGCGGCAAAGAAGCTCGGTCTCAGCCAGCCGACCGTGACCACGCAGATCCGCAACCTGGAAAGCCAGTACGCGGTGGAGCTGTTCTATCGCGGCGGACGACGCCTGACCCTGAGCGACGAGGGTGTGCGCCTGTTGCCAATGGTCGAGGCGTTGCTGCAGCAGGAAGCCGACATCGAGTTCTACCTGCGCAACTGCGGGCAGTTGCAGGGGGCCCTGCGCATCGGCGCCACCTCACCTTATTACGTGCTCGGGCTGATCAAGAGCTTCCGCGAGCGCTTCCCGCAGATCGAAGTGTCGGTGGAGATCGGTAACTCCCAGCAGGTGCTCGAGTCGCTGATCGAATGCCGGGTGGACCTCGCCGCTTCCTCGCAGCAGGTGGACGATGCGCGCCTGACCCGCGTGGTGCTGGGGAGCGATCCGCTGGTGCTGGCGGTGCACCGCAGCCATCCGCTGGCGGCGCTGCAGTCGGTGTGCCTGGGCGACTTGCGCAATCATTGCCTGCTGATGCGCGAGGCGGGCTCGACGACCCGTCAGCTGACCGAGGCGATGTTGCAGCAGGCGGGGGTGACGCCGGCGTCCATGCTGGAGATCGGCAGCCGCGAGTCGATCCGCGAGGCGGTGATCCGCAACCTCGGCGTGAGCATCATCGCCCGCCAGGAGGTGCCGGATAACCCGCAGTTGTGCGTGCTTCAGATCAAGGGCGCGAGCCTGATCGATGAGTACCTGTATTGCCTGAAGGATCGGCGACAGGCGCGGTTGCCGAGTGCGTTTCTGGCGTTGGCGCAGGTGTAGAGGCTGATTCCTGGCACAGGCCATACCCCCGATTCGTTGGCGGAGCCGGTGCGTGCCCACAGGCTTTCCTGCTTCGGCTTTTGTATTTCAGCGCCGCTTTGGCGTCCGCGGTGAGATCTTGTTTCGCCCCCTCGGGCGACCTCCTTTGGAAAGATCCAAAGGAGGCAAAGGTCTTGCCCCTGTCATCCGGTTTTTCGCCTAGGCGAAAAATTCTCTCGTTGAACGGGGCGGTCCGGAGTGTGCGGCTGTTTCTCTGGAAGTCTTTTATAAGCCGTAGCCGGAGCATGTCTTTCCTGTAGGAGGGACTCCTGGGCGAGGCGCATCTACGAAAATTTTTTCACCCCCATACCCAAATCTGCCTATGGATCTATCGGCGCACTTGGCCCTTTGGCAATAGTGCCGTCGCAATCCGTCCCTAGCATGGACCTCGTTCCTTCACGCCATGGCTCACGCGGCGTGGACCACAAGAAGACGAGGTACCGCCATGCATCCCACCCTCACCGGCACACCGCTCAGCGTGCGCCACATCCGCAAGCGCTTCGGCCAGTTCGTCGCCCTCGCCGGCGTGTCGCTGGACGTCAAGGCCGGTGAGCTGGTCTGCCTGCTCGGTCCTTCCGGGTGCGGCAAGACCACGCTGCTGCGCTGCATCGCGGGCCTGGAGCAACAGGACGATGGCAGCCTGCATCTGGGCGAGCGCGATGTCTCGAACTTGCCGCCGCAGGCGCGGGACTACGGCATCCTGTTCCAGTCCTATGCACTGTTCCCCAACCTCACGGTCGAGCAGAACATCGCCTATGGCCTGACCAACGCCAGCAAGGACGAAGCGCGCCGCCGTGTTGCCGAGATGCTCGAACTGGTCGGTCTCACCGGCAGCGAGAAGAAGTACCCCGGCCAACTCTCCGGCGGCCAGCAGCAGCGCGTTGCCATGGCCCGTGCGCTGGCGCCGAGCCCTTCGTTACTGCTGCTCGACGAACCCATGTCGGCGCTGGACGCCCGTGTCCGCGAGCACCTGTGCGGCGAGCTGCGCCAGCTGCAGAAGCGCCTGGGCATCACCACCGTGATGGTCACCCACAACCAGGACGAGGCCATGCTGATGGCCGATCGCATCGCGGTGATGAACCACGGGCGCATCGAGCAGTACGGCACTGCCCAGGAAATCTACAGCACCCCGAGCACACCCTTCGTCGCCGAGTTCGTCGGCCAGGGCAACTGGCTGCCGTTCGAGCGCGGCAGCGATGGCCATGCTCGTGTTGGCAGCCTCAACCTGCGCCTGCACAGCCAGGCGTCGAGCGCCTCGGGCCGGCTGTTCTGCCGCCCGGAGGCGATCAGCGTGAACCCCGCCGTGCATCAGGAAAACCTGTTCCGCGCGCAGGTCCGCGAGATCACCTTCCTCGGTAACCGTTGCCGCATGAGCTTCGAGCTGGAGCAACTGCCCGGCCACGCGTTGCTGGCGGAGCTCGCGCCCGAAGACATGCCGCGCCTGGGCACGCCGGACATCTGGGTGTCGCTGCCACCGCGCAGCCTGCAGGTGTTCGCCTGAGATGGAAGCGGTGGTGAAACACAGCCCGGCGTTGACCGCCGGCAAGATTCGCGGCGATCTGGGGGATCGCCTGTTCGTCCGGGGCGGCAAGTACCTGCTGCTGGTCCTGCTGACGCTCGCGGTATTGATGCCGCTGCTGGCCATTTTCTGGCGCGGCTTCAGCGGCGAAGCGGGGCAGGGCGGTGGTGTCGGCGCCATGGGCGAGTTGCTGCGCAGCGACAACTTCCACTGGCTGCTGGGCAACAGCCTGAAGGTTTCGCTGAGCGTAGCGTGCATCGTCGTGCCGGCGGCGTACCTGTTCGCCTACGCGCTGCAACGCACGCTGATCCCGGCCAAGGGCCTGTGGCGCGGGATTTCCCTGCTGCCGCTGCTGGCGCCGTCGATGCTGCCGGGCATCGCGCTGATCTACCTGTTCGGTAACCAGGGCCTGCTGCGCCATCTGCTGCCGGACAATATCTATGGTTTCTGGGGCATCGTCCTCGGCGAGGCCATCTACACCTTCCCCCATGCGCTGATGATCCTGTTGTCCGCGCTGTCGCTGGCCGATGCGCGCCTGTTCGACGCTGCCTCCAGCATGGGCGCCGGTCCGTGGAAAGCCTTCCGCAGCATCACCTGGCCGGCGTCGCGCCAGGGCGTGTTCGCGGCCTTCTGCCTGGTGTTCACCCTGACCATCACCGACTTCGGCGTGCCGGTCGTGGTGGGCGGCGACTATCAGGTGCTGGCGCTGGAAGCCTACAAGGCGGTGGTCGGCCAGCAGCAGTTCGGCCGTGGCGCGCAGATCGGCATGATCCTCCTGCTGCCGGCGCTGCTCAGCTTCGCCGTCGACACCTGGCTGCGCCGCCGCCAGGGCGACGCCATGAGCGGCCGTGCACAGGTCTACCATCCCAAGCCGTCGCGTCGCCGCGATGCCGCCTTCCTCGCCATCGTCGCGCTGATCAGCGCGGTGCTGCTGGGCGTGCTGGGCATGGCCGTGTACTCCTCGCTGGTGAAGTTCTGGCCCTACAACCTCTCGTTGTCGCTCAACCACTACGACTTCAACACCACCGCCGGCGGCGGCTGGCTGGCCTACCGCAACAGCCTGACCCTGGCCGCGTGCACCGCGATCATCGGCAGCGCGCTGATCTTCACCGGCGCCTACCTGATCGAGAAGACCCGCGAGCAGCGCTGGCTGAGCCAACTGCTGCGCATGTTGTGCTTCGTGCCGATGGCCGTGCCGGGCCTCGTGCTGGGCCTGGGCTACGTGTTCTTCTTCAACCTGCCGGGCAACCCGCTGCATGTGTTCTACGGCAGCATGGCGCTGCTGGTGGTGTGCACCATCGCCCACTACCTGACCACCGCGCAGATGACCGCCACCGCCGCGCTGCGCCAGCTCGACGGCGAGTTCGAGGCTGCCGCGCTGTCGCTGAAGATGCCGCTGTGGCGCCA
Source organism: Pseudomonas nitroreducens TX1 (assembly GCF_000313755.1). GTDB lineage: Bacteria > Pseudomonadota > Gammaproteobacteria > Pseudomonadales > Pseudomonadaceae > Pseudomonas > Pseudomonas nitroreducens_A. The sequence continues at coordinate 17,207 of NZ_AMZB01000082.1, forward strand.
CTACCTGCGCGTCACCGTGCCGATCTGCCTGCCGGCGCTGCTGGACATCACCCGCTACCTGTTCGTCTCGGCGATGACCACGGTGTCGGCGGCGATCTTCCTCTACAACCCGGACACCATCCTCGCCGCCGTCGCCGTGCTGAACATGGACGACTCCGGCAACGTCGGCGGCGCCGCCGCCATGTCGACCCTGATCCTGCTCACCTCCGCGGCCGTGTCGCTGCTGCTGGCCGGCACCTCGCGCGGCCTGTTGCGCCGCTCCCAGGCCTGGAGGAAGGGCGCGAACCCGTAACACCGCTGGACGCTGTCGCCTGGCATCCACTCTGCCGGGCTCAACCCCTGACAAACCCGCCCCGAGCGGGAGACCCACACTGCCAAGGAGCTCCACATGTTCAAACGTCTTGCCCTCGCCGCCGCCGTGGTGGCCGGTTTCGCCGCCCAGGCCCACGCCGCCGACACCGAACTGACCGTCTACACCGCCCTGGAGCCGGAACAGCTGACCGCCTACAAGCAGGCCTTCGAAGCCGAGAACCCGGACATCAAGATCAAGTGGGTGCGCGACTCCACCGGCATCGTCACCGCCAAGCTGCTGGCCGAGAAGGACCGTCCGCAGGCCGACGCCGTCTGGGGCCTGGCTGCTTCCAGCCTGGCCATCCTCGATCAGCAGGGCATGCTGGAGAAATACGCGCCCAAGCACCTGGACGCCATCGGCAAGAACTACCGCGACCCGGCCAACCCGCCGGCGTGGGTCGGCATGGACGTCTGGGCCGCGACCATCTGCTTCAACACGGTCGAGGCCGAGAAGCTGGGCCTGGAGAAGCCGGTGAGCTGGCAGGACCTGACCAAGCCCGAGTACAAGGGCAAGATCGTCATGCCCAACCCGGCGTCCTCCGGCACCGGCTTCCTCGATGTCTCCGCCTGGCTGCAGACCTTCGGCGAGAAGCAGGGCTGGGCCTACATGGACGCCTTGCACGAGAACATCGGCCAGTACGTCCACTCCGGCTCCAAGCCGTGCAAGCTGGCCGCCGCCGGCGAGTTCCCGATCGGCATCTCCTTCGAGTACCCGGCCGTGCAGCTCAAGCGCCAGGGCGCGCCGCTGGACATCGTCCTGCCCAAGGAAGGCCTGGGCTGGGAAATCGAAGCCACGGGTATCGTGAAAGGCACCCAGCATGAAGCCGCCGCGAAGAAACTCGCCGACTTCTCCGCCAGCCCGAAAGCCATGGAGCTGTACAAGGAAAACTTCGCCGTGCTGGCCCAGCCGGGCATCGCCAAGCCGCAGACCGAACTGCCGGCCGACTATGAGCAGCGCCTGATCAAGAACGACTTCGCCTGGGCCTCGAAGAACCGCGACGAGATCCTCGCCGAGTGGCGCAAGCGCTATGACGGCAAGTCGGAGAAAGTGGCGCAGAAGTAAGGTTTGACACCGATGGCTCCCTCTCCCCAACCCTCTCCCTGAAGGGAGAGGGGGCTGTTCGGTGTGTTGGTTCGGTTTCAGCGTCTGCCTGTGCCTTTGATGGTTTCAGGATGAACTCAGGGTTTCTCTTCGCAGAGGAGAGCTCCCTCTCCCTTCAGGGAGAGGGCGGGGGAGAGGGGCTCTTCGCCACGCAGGAAATACCCCCATGAGCCACACCCACTGCGACGTCGCCATCGTCGGCGCCGGTATCCTCGGCCTTTCCCACGCCTATGCCGCCGCCCGTCGCGGGCTTTCCGTGCGTGTCTTCGAACGCACCGCCACTCCCCTGGGCGCCTCGATACGCAACTTCGGCCAGGCGCTGGTCACCGGCCAGCCGCCGGGCGTGATGTCCGACCTGGCACGGGCCAGCCGGCCGATCTGGGCGCAATGGGCGGAAGGCGCCGGGTTCTCCCTGCGGCGCAACGGTTCGTTGCTGTTCGCTCGCACCGAGGCCGAAGAGCATCTGCTGGAAGCCTTCTGCGCCGGCCGCGCGAAGGCGCTGGACTACCGGGTGGGCCTGCTGCGCGGCAGCGAGCTGAACGACCTCTACCAGGGGCACTTCCGCCATCACCGCGCCGCGCTGCTCGGCTTCGACGACCAGCAGCTGTATTCCCGCGAGGCGCTGCCAAGCTTGATCGACTACCTGCGCCGCGAGTATGGCGTGGCGTTCCACTTCTCCACCCTGGTGCGTGACGTCGACACCGGCGTGCTGCGCACGACGGCGGGCACCTTCACCGCCGGGCAGGTGATCGTCTGCTCCGGGCATGACTACCAGACGCTGCTGGCCGAGGCCATCGCGCCGCTGGAACCGCAGGTGTGCCGCCTGCAGATGCTGCGCGCCCGTCCGCAGGTCGACTTCGGTCTCGCCCATTCGATCCTCACCGGCCTGAGTTGCGTGCATTACGGCGCCTTCTCCGATCTGCCCGAAGCCGAGGCGGTGCGCGAGCAGATCCGCCGCGAGACACCGGAGCTGGAAGAGCAGGGCATCCACCTGCTGATCAGCCCGACGCCCCATGGCGAGCTGATCATCGGCGACTCCCACCACTACGGCAGCGATGCCGCGCCGTTCAACGCCGAGTTCGTCGACCGGCTGCTGCTGGAGCTGGCCGAGGACACCCTGGGCATGCGTGTGGAGGTGGTCGAGCGCTGGCAGGGCGTGTATGGCTCACGCGGGCCGGGGCCGTTCTCGGTGCTGCAGGCCGCCGACCGCGTCACCGCCGTGCTGATGCATACCGGCGTGGGCATGAGCATCGGTCCGGCGCTGGGCGAACGGACTGTCGCCGGCCTGTTTGGCGGAGGCCTGTCACATGGCTGTCATCCGTCGGTCATGGGCCTCTGATAACACCAGAGGGCGGGCGTGATCTGCTCTTCGTAGGAGCGAGCTTGCTCGCGAACAGTCCGTGCCGTGCGGGTTCGCGAGCTAGCTCGCTCCTACAGGGCCGGTTTCAAGCCCGCATTACGGCCTCCAGAACCGCAGCCCCATGAACCACAGCATCGTCCAGAGCCATCAGGATTCCGACCTGTTCGGCCTGCTTTATGGCTTCAGCTTCCGCCCCGACCAGCCCGGCCTGGAGATCGACTCACCCACCGCCCTGCAACGCCTGCGGGAGCCACGCGCGGCAGATGAATTCCTCTGGCTGCATTTGAACCTCGCGCACGCGGCCTGCGAGCGCTGGATGAAGTCGCACCTGGAGCTGCCCGACTACTTCTTCGAGACCCTGCGCGAAGGCTCGCGTTCCACCCGCATCGAGCATGTGGATGGCGCGCTGCTGGCGGTGGTCAACGATGTGGTGTTCGATTTCGGCAGCCGCATGTCCTCGGACGTCGCCACCCTCTGGGTCTGCGCCCGTGGCCGCCTGCTGGTCACCGCCCGTGCGCAGCCGCTGCGCTCGGTGGATACGCTGCGCTCCTCGGTGAAGCACGGCGAGCGCTTCAATTCGCCGCTGGAGCTGCTGGTTCACCTGCTGCGCGACCAGGGCGAAATCCTCACCCGCATCGTCCGCGAGACCAGCATCAGCGTGGACCGCATCGAAGACCAACTGCTGTCTTCCCGCCTCTCCGCCAGCCGCGCCGACCTGGGCGCCATGCGTCGCGTGCTGGTGCGCCTGCAACGCCTGCTGGCGCTGGAGCCGGGCTCGCTGATGCGCCTGCTCAACCGCCCGCCGGTGTGGCTGACGGAGGACGACGTGCGCGTGCTGCGCGAGGCCACCGAGGAGTTTTCCCTGGTGATCAACGACCTTACCGCGCTGGGCGAACGCATCAAGCTGCTGCAGGAAGAGATCGCCGCGAAGATCAACGAGCAGAGCAACCGCACGCTGTTCACCCTCACCGTGGTCACGGTGCTGGCGTTGCCGATCAATATCATCGCCGGCTTCTTCGGCATGAACGTCGGCGGTATTCCCTTCTCCAGCGACCCGGAGGGGTTCTGGATTCTGGTCGTGCTGGTGGCCAGCTTCACCGCCCTGGCCGGGCGCTGGGCGTTCCGCAAGCGCGACGATTACTGACCAGCGTCGGCAGGGGCACTTTGCAGGAGCAAGCGTGCTCGCGAACAACCCCGGCACCAGAGCAGCCGGTTGATACCGTTCGCGAGCAAGCTCGCTCCTACAGGTAAGGCAGGGCCCCGATTTCCGGGCAAAAAAAGACCGGCCCAATGGCCGGTCGAGGGGGAAGAATTCGTCGTCAGCGGCAGACGCGGGCGATGGCTGCCGCCAGGTGATCCAGGCGCTCGCCGTCGAGCCCGGCGATGTTGGCGCGGCCGCTGCTCACCAGGTAGATGCTGTGCTCCTCGCGCAGGATGCGCACCTGCTCGGCCTGCAGGCCGGTGTAGGAGAACATGCCGCGCTGGAGGGCGATGTGTGCGAAGCGCTCCGCCAGCCCGTGGGGGCGCAGGGCTTCCACCAGGCCGACGCGCAGGTCGGCGATGCGCCCGCGCATGCCGTCCAGCTCGTCCAGCCAGAGGTTCTTCAGTTCCGGGTCGCCCAGGATGGTGGCGACCACTTCCGCGCCGTGTGCCGGCGGGGTGGACCACAGGTTGCGGGCGAACAGCGCCAGCTGGCTGCGGATGTCGGTGAGCTTGTCGGCGTTCTCGGCGCAGACGATCAGCGCGCCGACGCGGTCGCGGTAGAGGCCGAAGTTCTTCGAGCAGGAGCTGGTGATCAGCACCTCCGGCAGGCTCTGGGCGAACAGGCGCACGGAGTAGGCGTCCTCTTCCAGCCCGTCGCCCAAGCCCTGGTAGGCGAAATCCAGCAGCGGCAGCAGTTCGCGGCGGCGGACGATCTCCAGCACGCGCTGCCACTGCGTGTGATCGAGGTCGAAGCCGGTGGGGTTGTGGCAGCAGGCATGCAGCAGCACCACGTCGCCCTGGGGGATCTTCTCCAGCATGGCGAACATGGCGTCCGCGTCGAGGCGATTGTCCGCGCCGACGTAGGGGTAGTGCTTGATCGGCACGCCGGCGGCGGCGAACAGCGTTTCGTGGATCGGCCAGGTCGGGTCGCTCAGCCAGATGTTCTTGCCCGGCAGGCAGTGGGCGATGAACTCCGCCGCCAGGCGCAGGGCGCCGGTGCCGCCGGGCGTCTGCGTGGCATCGGCGCGGGAGTCGGCCAGCAGCGGCGAGGTGACGCCCAGTACCAGCTCGCACAGGCGCGCGGCGAACAGTGCATCTCCGTGGCTACCGACGTAGCTCTTGGTCGTCTCGCTGTCCACCAGGCGCTGTTCGGCGAGCTTCACCGCGCGCGGGATCGGCGTGAGGCCCTGGGCGTCCTTGTAGACGCCCACGCCAAGGTCGAGCCGCGCGGGATTGGGGTCCGCCCGGTAGGCTTCGAGCAGGCCCAGGATCGGGTCGCCCGGTACGCGGGTGACCTTGGCGAAATGGCTCATTTGCGTCCCTCTGCTTTCGCGGCCAGCTCGTCGGTGCGTGCGGCCATGATGAAGTCGTTACGGTGCAGGCCCTTGAGCTCGTGGCTCCACCAGGTGACGGTGACCTTGCCCCATTGGGTCAGCAGGTCGGGGTGGTGGCCTTCTTCCTCGGCAATGGCGCCCACCGCGTTGGTGAAGGCCAGGGCGTGCCTGAAGTTCTTGAACAGGAAGACCCGCTCCAGTTCCATGTGATTGTCGCGGACCTCGATGTTCCAGTCCGGAATCTGCTTGATCAGCACCGCCAGTTCTTCGTCGGACACCTTCGGGGCGTCGGCGCGGCAGGCTTCGCAATGGGCTTGGGTGAGTGCGGTCATCAAAGGTTCTCCTTGTCGTGGGGTGGCATAGGAGTGCGCCCGCGAACCATCTTAGGCTCGCGAGCCTGTCTCATCCTAGGCACAGATGGGATCGATTGCAGCGGATCAGGCGGCCTGCTTCGGCGGAAACTTCGGCGCGTGCAGGCCCAGGCGCATGGCTTCGCGCACCAGCGCCATGATGTCCTCATGGGCCAGGTCGAACAGGCGCTTGAGCTCGGGCAGCACGAAATACAGGGGCTGCAGGATGTCAATGCGGTACGGCGTGCGCATGCATTCCAGCGGGTCGAAGGCCTTGTGCTCGGGTTCGCCGGAGAGGCTGTAGACCGTCTCCTTGGGCGACGAGAGGATACCTCCGCCGTAGATGCGCAGGCCCTGCGGGGTATCCAGCAGGCCAAATTCGATGGTCATCCAGTAGAGGCGGGCGAGGAATACCCGTTCCTCCTTGCTGGCGGCCAGGCCGAGCTTGCCGTAGGTGTGGGTGAACTCGGCGAACCAGGGGTTGGTGAGCAGCGGGCAGTGGCCGAATATCTCGTGGAAGATGTCCGGCTCCTGCAGGTAGTCCAGCTCTTCCGGGGTGCGGATGAAGGTGGCGACGGGGAACTGCTGGCTGGCCAGCAGTTCGAAGAAGGTCTGGAAGGGGATCAGCGCCGGCACCCGCGCCACACGCCAGCCGGTGGCGGCCTGGAGCACCCGGTTGACTTCGCCCAGTTGCGGGATGCGCTCATGGGGCAGTCCGAGCTGCTCGATGCCGTCCAGGTATTCCTGACAAGCGCGGCCCTCGATCACTTTCAATTGACGGGTGATCAGGGTGTTCCAGACCTGATGCTCGGTTTCCGGATAGTGGATGAAACCGTCTTCGTCAGGTTGGCGGGCCACGTACTGCGTTGTCTTCATGGAGCCTCCGGCGTCGAGCTGCCTGTTCTTGTGATGACTCACAAATAGCGCGGCGCGTGCCGGCGAACAGCCCCCTCGGTGCGGCTCTGGCAAGCACCATGCGCGGTAATTCGTAAAGAAATAATTACGCTGCGCGGCGAGCGCACCCGGCAATGGCTTGAAGGTGCGGTCATCTGTCACATATTCTTGACGGTAAATTCCGGCCAACTGGCGAAAATCCGTGCCGGAGCGCCCACCACAATGACAACCACGGGCCCGCCATGCGCATCAAAGTGCACTGCCAGAACCGCGTCGGCATCCTGCGCGACATCCTCAACCTGCTGGTCGACTACGGCATCAACGTCAATCGCGGCGAGGTCGGCGGCGAGCAGGGCAACGCCATCTACCTGCTGTGCCCGAACCTCATCAACCTGCAGTTCCAGTCGCTCAAGCCCAAGCTCGAAGCGGTGCCCGGTGTCTTCGGCGTCAAGCGCGTCGGCCTGATGCCCAGCGAGCGCCGTCACCTGGAATTGAATGCGCTGCTGGCGGCGCTGGAATTCCCGGTGCTGTCCATCGACATGGCCGGGCAGATAGTCGCGGGCAACCGCGCCGCCGCCCAGTTGCTGGGCGTTCGCGTCGACGAAGTGCCGGGCATACCGCTGTCGCGCTACGTCGAGGACCTCGACCTGCCGGAACTGGTGCGGGCCAACAAGGCACGCATCAATGGCCTGCGGGTGAAGGTGAAGGGCGATGTGTTCCTCGCCGACATCGCGCCGCTGCAGACTGAACACGACGAAAGCGAAGCATTGGCCGGCGCCGTGCTCACCCTGCACCGTGCCGACCGCGTCGGCGAGCGCATCTACAACGTACGGCGCCTGGAGCTGCGCGGCTTCGACAGCATCTTCCAGAGTTCGCGGGTGATGGCTGCCGTGGTGCGCGAGGCACGTCGCATGGCGCCGCTGGACGCGCCACTGCTGATCGAAGGCGAGACCGGCACCGGCAAGGAGCTGCTGGCCCGCGCCTGCCACCTCGCCAGCCCGCGCGGGCAGTCGCCATTCATGGCGCTGAACTGCGCCGGCCTGCCCGAATCCATGGCCGAGACCGAACTGTTCGGCTACGGCCCCGGCGCCTTTGAGGGCGCGCGCCCGGAAGGCAAGCTCGGCCTGCTGGAGCTGACCGCCGGCGGCACGCTGTTCCTCGACGGTGTCGGCGAGATGAGCCCGCGCCTGCAGGCCAAGCTGTTGCGCTTCCTGCAGGACGGCTGCTTCCGCCGCGTGGGCAGCGACGAGGAGGTGTACCTGGATGTGCGGGTGATCTGCGCGACCCAGGTGGACCTGTCCGAGCTCTGCACCAAGGGCGAATTCCGCCAGGACCTCTACCACCGTCTCAACGTGCTGTCGCTGCACATTCCGCCGCTGCGCGAATGCCTGGACGGCCTGGAGCCGCTGGTGGAGCACTTCCTCGACCAGGCCAGCCGGCAGATCGGCTGTGCGCTGCCCAAGCTCTCGCCGCAGGCACTGGATCGCCTGGGCCGCTACCACTGGCCGGGTAACGTACGGCAGCTGGAGAACGCGCTGTTCCAGGCGGTCTCGCTGTGCGAAGGCGGCACCATCCGCCCCGAGCACATCCGCCTGCCGGACTATGGCGCACCGCATCCGCTGGGGGATTTCTCCCTGGAAGGCGGGCTGGATGCCATCGTCGGGCGGTTCGAGAGGGCCGTTCTGGAGCGGCTCTATCGAGAACATCCGAGCAGCCGGCAACTGGGCAAGCGCCTGGGGGTGTCGCACACCACCATTGCCAACAAGTTGCGGCAGCATGGGTTGGGACAGAACGAGGAGTCCTGACCGCGCTCCCCTGTAGGGGCGAGCCCTGCCTGCGATCCGCCGGAAAGGCCAGCGCACTGTGACTTGGGTGTTTCTGCGTCGCTTCGGCGTACGCATGACCTTTGTGTTTCGCCCCCTCGGGCGAGTTACTTTGCCAAGCGACGCAAAGTAACCAAAGGTCTTGCCCCTCCATCCGGTTTTTCGCTTAGGCGAAAAATCCCCTCGTTGGATCGAAGTTTCAGGGGCACGCCACGACGGGCCATCCCTGGCCCATCGTGGATCTCGCGGCATCCATGCCGCTCAACCCCTGAAACTCCAATCCAACGAGGCCTCCTGAAAGGGGCCGTCTGGTGCGTGCGGATGTTTCTCTGGAATACTTCACGTGGCAGCATGACGTACTTCGCGTAGAGATCTTATCCGCGATCCGTTCTTAGGGTTGCGGGACTTCTGTCACCAGGTCCTGGGCCGGTACCCCTTCACGCAAGCCCGTACCTCATCGTCGATCACATTCCCCGGCTTGATGCAGTCGGACAGCTTACGTGGGCTGTCGCTATAGGGCGAGGCCGCGGGCGCCGCGCCGACTTCGGTCGGAGAAAGGCCCAGCCGGCTTTGCAGCACCACCCAGCGCTCCGCCAGCCAGGCATGGCTGGCCGGATCGCGCCACAGGGCGGTGCCGGCGGCGAGGATCAGCAACGGAACGAGAAACCACAGCAGCGGCTTGACCAGCATCCGCCAGTTGCGTTTCGGGCCTTCGGGCGGCGTCTGCCGGTTCTGTTGCCGGACCTGCTCCCAGTAATAGTCGCGATCGCGGTCGCTCATCGAATGTCATTCCGCCGGGTGGATGACTGAAGAGTAATGGCTGGCGCGGCCCGCGGCGAGGCGCGATCAGCGGTCCTTGTGACGGGCTTCGCGCAGCACCATATTGGTCTGCATGACTGCCCCTCGAACCTCTTCCCGCGCCCGGCGAGCCGATGTGCTGACCGCTTTCCATCCGGCGGTGGCCGGCTGGTTCCGTGCGCACTTTTCCGCGCCGACCCAGGCGCAGATCGAGGCCTGGCCGGCGATCCAGGCCGGGGAATCGACGCTGGTGGCGGCGCCCACCGGGTCAGGCAAGACGCTCACGGCGTTCCTCTCGGCCATCGACGCGCTGGTTCGCGAGGGACTGGCGAACGGCGGTGCGCTGCCGGACCGGACCACGGTGGTCTATGTCTCGCCGCTCAAGGCGCTGTCCAACGATATCCGCATCAACCTCGAAGAACCCCTGGCGGGCATTCGAGCGTCCCTCGTGGAGCGGGGCCTGCCGGAAGTGGACATCCGCACCGCGGTGCGTACGGGCGACACGACGTCCAGCGAGCGCGAGGCCATGCGCCGGCGCGTGCCGCACATCCTGGTCACCACGCCGGAATCGCTCTACGTACTGCTCGGCTCGGAATCCGGCCGGGCCATGCTGGCCGGCGCGCGCAGCGTGATAGTCGATGAAATCCATGCCATCGCCGCGAGCAAGCGCGGCAGCCACCTGGCGCTGTCGCTGGAGCGCCTGCAGGCGCTGTGCGAGGGGCCGCTGGTGCGGATCGGCCTGTCTGCCACGCAGAAGCCCATCGAGGCGGTGGCGCGCTTCCTCGTAGGTCGTCACCAGGCCTGCCGCATCGTCGACATCGGCTATACCCGCCAGCGCGACCTGGGTCTGGAAGTGCCTGCGGCGCCGCTGGAAGCGGTGATGTCCCACGATGTCTGGGACAAGGTCTATGACCGCCTGGCCGAGCTGGCCAACCAGCACCGCACCACGCTCATCTTCGTCAACACCCGGCGTCTGTCCGAACGCATCACCCGGCACCTGGCCGAGCGCATCGGTGCCGGCTGGGTGGCGGCGCACCATGGCAGCCTGTCCAAGGAGCAGCGCCTGGGAGCCGAGCGGCGGCTCAAGGCCGGTCAGCTGCGCGTGCTGGTCGCCACCGCCTCGCTGGAATTGGGCATCGATATCGGCGACGTGGAGCTGGTCTGCCAGATCAGCTCGCCGCGCTCCATCGCGGCCTTCCTGCAGCGTGTCGGACGCTCCGGCCACAGTGTCGGCGGGACGCCCAAGGGGCGGCTGTTCCCGACCTCGCGGGACGACCTGATCGAGTGCGTGGCGCTGCTCGACAGCGTCCGTCGCAACGAGCTCGATACGTTGAGCATTCCCCATGCGCCGCTGGATGTCCTGGCCCAGCAGATCATCGCCGAGGTGGCCTGCCGGGAATGGCAGGAGGATGCGCTGTTCGTACTTTTCACCGCGGCGCAGCCCTATGCCGACCTCGACCGGGAAAGCTTCGACGCCCTGCTGCGCACCCTGGCCGAGGGTTACGCCAGCCGCAGCGGCCAGCGTGGCGCCTATCTGCACCGCGACGCCGTGCACCAGCGCCTGCGTGGCCGACGTGGCGCCAGGCTGGCGGCCGTGACCTCGGGCGGCACCATCCCCGAGTCGGGTGATTACAGCGTGGTGCTGGAACCCCAGGGGCTCAACGTCGGCACGGTGAACGAGGACTTCGCCGTGGAAAGCCTGGCCGGCGACGTGTTCCAACTGGGCAATGTCTCCTATCGCATCATGCGCGTCGAGCCGGGGCGGGTGCGGGTCGAGGACGCCCACGGCCAGCCGCCGAACATTCCTTTCTGGCTCGGCGAGGCGCCTGGGCGCAGCGACGAGTTGTCGGCCAGCGTTGCACGCCTGCGCGGACAACTGGACGAACTGCTTGCGCAGGGGCAGGACGAAGCCGAACCGCTGGCACGCGCCATCGACTGGCTGCAGGGCCAGTTGGGCCTCGGCGAGGGCGCGGCGCGGCAGTTGGTGGAGTACCTGGCGCGCGCCCGTCACGCCCTGGGCGCGCTGCCCACGCGCAGGACGCTGATTCTGGAGCGTTTCTTTGACGAGTCCGGCGGCATGCAGCTGGTTCTTCATTCGCCCTACGGCAGTCGTGTGAACCGCGCCTGGGGCCTGGCACTGCGCAAGCGCTTCTGCCGCACTTTCAATTTCGAGCTTCAGGCCGCTGCCACCGAGGACGCCATCGTTCTCTCCCTGGCCACCAGCCACAGCTTCGCGCTGGACGAAGTGTGGCGCTACCTGCACTCCCATACTGCCGAGCAGGTACTGATCCAGGCGCTGCTCGATGCGCCGCTGTTCGGCGTGCGCTGGCGCTGGAACGCCGCCACCGCGCTGGCCTTGCCGCGGTTTTCCGGTGGCCGCAAGGTACCGCCGCCGCTGCAGCGCATGCGCAGCGAAGACCTGCTGGCCTCGGTGTTCCCCGATCAGGTCGCGTGCCTGGAGAACATCGTCGGCGAGCGCGAGATTCCCGATCATCCACTGGTGGCGCAGACCCTCGACGACTGCCTGCACGAGGCCATGGACAGCGAAGGCTGGCTGGCGCTGCTGCGGCGCATGGAGCGTGGCGAAATCACCTTGTTGGCGCGCGACCTGCCGGCGCCGTCGCCGCTGGCGGCGGAAGTGTTGTCGGCCAGTCCCTACGCTTTTCTTGACGATGCGCCGCTGGAAGAGCGCCGCACCCAGGCCGTGCAGAGCCGCCGTTGGACCGACCCGGAAAGCGCCGATGACCTTGGCGCGCTGGATGCCGAAGCCATCGCCGCGGTGCGCGCCGAGGTCTGGCCGCAGGCGCGCGATGCCGATGAAATGCACGAGGCGCTGACCGGCCTGGGCGGTATCCGCGATAGCGAAGCACAGGCCAATGAGGGCTGGCCGCGGCTGCTCGACGGGTTGACCAAGGCCGGCCGGGCGACTTGCCTGCAGTTGCCCGCCGGCGCCGTTTGGGTGGCAGCGGAGCGGGTGAGCCAATGGCATGCAATACATCCGCAGGCCACGGCCGAACCCGTGCTCGACCTGCCGCCAGCGCTGCGGGAAACCTGCACGGCCGACGAGGCGCAAGTCGAACTGGTGCGGGCGCGCCTGACCGGTTTCGGCCCGCGGCGGGTGCATGAACTGGCGCAGGACCTGGGCATTTCCGCAGGCGATGCCAGCTTCGCCCTGGCCAGCCTGGAGCGGGAAGGCTACGTGCTGCGCGGGCGCTTTACACCCGGCGCCGCCGAGGAAGAATGGTGCGAGCGCCACCTGCTGGCGCGCATCCATCGTTACACGGTCAAGCGTCTGCGCCGGGAGATCGAACCGGTGGCGCGGGCGGATTTCATGCGCTTCCTGTTCGACTGGCAGCGCGTCTCTGCCGGAACGCGGACTCGCGGGGCGGAGTCGCTGGCCGGTGTGCTCAGCCAGCTGGAGGGCTTCCAGGCCGCCGCCAGCGCCTGGGAAAGCGACATCCTGCCCAGCCGTGTGGCCGACTACGGGATCAACTGGCTGGACGACCTGTGCCGCGCCGGTCGTATCGTCTGGGTGCGCCTGCCGGGCCGAACGGCGGTGAGAGGGCGGGGAGGGCCGCTGAAGAGCACGCCCATCGTGCTGCTGCCGCGCGCGCAGATGGCGCAATGGAGCATGCTTTGCGCGGGTCAAGCGGATGCCGGGCTTTCCGCCAAGGGCCACAAGGTACTGGACGTGCTCAAGGAGCACGGCGCGTCCTTCTTCGAAGAGCTGGCCAGCGACAGTCACCTGTTGCGCACGGAGCTGGAAACCGTACTGGGCGAGTTGGTAGCGGCGGGGCGGGTGAATGCCGACAGCTTCGCCGGCCTGCGCGCGTTACTGATGCCGGCGGCGCGGCGTCATCCGCAACGGCGCTCGCGCACGCCGCTGTTCGGCATGGCCGACGCCGGGCGCTGGGCTCTGCTGCGCCGCGCTTCGCTGGAGCCGGGCGCTCGGTTGCCTGTGGAAGTGCTCGAACACGTCGCCATGACCCTGCTGCGCCGCTACGGTGTGGTCTGCTGGCGCCTGCTGGACCGCGAGGCCGACTGGCTGCCGCCCTGGCGCGACCTGCTGCGGGTCTACCATCGCCTGGAAGCGCGCGGGGAAATCCGTGGCGGGCGCTTCGTCGCCGGGCTGACCGGCGAGCAGTTCGCCCTGCCCGAAGCCGTCGGCCTGCTGCGCGAGGTGCGTCGCCGCGAGGCGAACGGCGAATGGGTGGTGGTCTCCGCGGTCGACCCGCTGAACCTGGCTGGCACGCTGCTGCCGGGGCGCAAGGTGCCGGCGGTGAGCGGCAACCGTGTGCTCTACCGCGATGGCACGCCGGCGGGCGCGTTGATCGCCGGCGAAGTGGAGCTGTTCGCGGAGCTGGCGTCGGACGACCAGGCCCGCGCGCGGGAACTGCTGATTCGCCGCTGAAACCTCAGAAGCGAATACGCCCGGTGAACGCATCCTTGAGCATTACCCAGTCGCCCATCAGCGACCACAGCGGATATTTGAAGGTGGCCGGGCGGTTCTTCTCGAATACGAAGTGGCCCACCCAGGCGAAGCCGTAGCCGGCCAGCGGCATGGCCAGCAGCCACAGCCAGTGCCCGCTGAACAGGGCATAGGCGAGGATCGACAGTACCAGCAGGCTGCCCACGTAATGCAGGCGCCGGCACACGGCATTGCTGTGTTCCTGCAGGTAGTAGGGGTAGAACTCGGCAAAACTCTGGAATCGATCGGCGGTCTGGGTGCTCATGGCGCACCTCCTGTTGTTGTGATGACGCCAGTGTAGGCCGTGTCCTTCGGACTTGCGGATGACATAGGGTGCCAGTTTAGTATCCCCGTGCGCCGCACGCGCCCGAGCGAGGCGGCGCGCAAGTCCACCATAACCAGAAGAAAACGCATGCCTGAGCGTACAACCCTGTCCAGCTGGGTGCGGGGAATCGTCCAGTCCCTGGAACTGGAGGGTCTCGACAGCCGAGCGCTGTTCGCCGAACTGGGGCTGGATTTTGCTGCCCTCGACGACCCTGATGCGCGCTTTCCGCAGGATGCCATGAGCCGCCTGTGGAACCGCGCCGTGGAGCTGTCCGGCAATACGGCCATCGGCCTGAACATCGCCCGCGTGCATACCCCGGCATTTCCCGTGGTGGGCTATGCGCTGATGTCCAGCCGCAACCTGGGCGAGGGCTTCGAGCGCCTGGAGCGCTACCAGCGGATCATCGCCGAGGGCGCGGACCTGACCTTCCGCCGCCTGCCCGAGGGCTGCCTGTACCGTATCGTGGTGCATGGTGATCGCCTGCCGGTGCCACGCCAGAGCGCGGAGTGCTCGCTGGCGAGCCTGATCGCGATGCTGCGCTGGATCACCGGGCGGACGATCAAGCCGCTGCAGGTGCGCCTGGCGGGCGAGGCACCGCCGGACAGTGAACCCTACCGCGAGCTGTTCCAGGCGCCGCTGAGCTTCGGCCATGCGGACTGCGCGATGCTGTTCTCCCACGAGGACATGAGCGCGCCACTGCCCACTGCCAATGAGGAGCTGGCGCGCCTGCACGACCGTTTTGCCGGGGAATACCTGGCGCGCTTCGTCAGCAGCCGCTTCAGCCACCAGACGCGCCAGGTGCTGTGCCGCCTGCTGCCCCAGGGCGAGCCCAAGCGCGAGAGCGTGGCGCAGGCGCTGCACCTGTCCGAGCGAACCCTCCAGCGCCGTTTACAGGAAGAGGGCACGAGCTACCAGCAACTGCTCGACGATACCCGCCGCGAGCTGGCCCAGCAGTACCTCGCCACGCCGCGCATGACGCTGCTGGAGATCGCCTACCTGCTGGGGTTCTCGGAGCCAAGTAACTTCTTCCGCGCCTTCCGCCGCTGGTTCGGCAAGACGCCGGGGGAGTATCGGGAAGGGTTGTAAGCGGGCGCAACGCTCCGGCGGCTCTTCGTAGGAGCGAGCCTGCCGCAGCCGGCTAGCGTAGACGGCGCCTGGGAATGAGGGGTATCGCTGCGCTCCACACCATCCTATGGCGTATTCATCCTGCAAATTTTGTGGCAGGGACGATCAATGCCGCCAGAACGCCGGGGTGAACAGCACCAGCACGGTGATGATCTCCAGACGCCCCAGCAGCATGCCGCCGCAGAGCAGCCACTTGGCGGCATCCGGCAGCGAGGCGAAGTTGCCCGAGGGGCCGATGATCGGGCCCATGCCCGGGCCGACGCCGGCTACGGTGCTGGCCGCGCCGGTGAGCGAGGTCATCCAGTCCAGGCCGAGGAACGACAGGCCCAGCGCCAGGCCGCCGACGGTGGCGCCGAAGAAGAACGAGAAGGTCAGGATCGAGCGCACGATCTCTTCGTCCAGGCGATGGCCGTTGTAGCTCTGCTTGAGCACCGCGCGCGGGTGGATCAGCTGGTACAGGCTGGCGCGCAGCAGGGTGTAGGCCACCTGGAAGCGGAATATCTTGATACCGCCGGCGGTGGAGCCGGAACAGCCGCCGATGAAGCCCAGGTAGAAGAACAGCATGATCGAGAAGTGACCCCAAAGGCCGTAGTCGCCCAGGGCGAAACCGGTGGTCGTCATCACGGAGGTCACGTTCACCGCCACGATACGGAAGGCGTCGAACCAGGCCAGGCCCGAATTCACCGAATACCAGGTGCCCATCACCAGCCAGGTGAACACCAGCAGACCGAGGAAACCATGCACCTGGTGGTCGCGGATCAGTGCCCTGCGATTGCCGCGCAGGGTGGAGACATAGAGCACGAAGGGAATGCTGCCCAGGATCATCACCATCACCGCGACCCAGTGGACCGCCGGTTGGTGCCACTTGGCCAGCGACTGGTCGGAAGTGGAGAAGCCGCCGGTGGAGATCGCCGACATGGCGTGGTTGAGCGAGTCGAACAGGCCCATGCCGGCCCACCAGAAGGCCAGGGTACCCGCGATGGTGATGGCGACGTACACCCCGACTATGTACTTGGCCACCATGTGCGAGCGCGGCATGACCTTGTCGGAGCGGTCGGAGGATTCGGTCTGGAACAGGCGCATGCCACCGATGCGCAGCATGGGCAGGATCGCCACCGCCATGGCGATGAAGCCGATACCGCCCAGCCAGTGCAGTAGCGAGCGCCAGATGAGGATGCCCGGCGACATCTTGTCCAGCCCGGATAACACGGTCGAGCCGGTGGCGGTGATGCCCGACATGCTCTCGAAGATCGCGTCGGTGAAGCTGATGTGCCTCGCGAACATGAAGGGCAGGGAGGAGAAGAAGCAGACGATCACCCAGCTCGACACCGTGAGCATGTACATGTCCCGCGGGCGCAGGTGTACTTGCTCCGGGCGGCCGGGGATGACCAGGCCCAGGCCGCAGGTGAAGGTGATGATCGCCGACCAGATGAACGGGTGCAGCTCGTTGGCGCGGCCGTAATACAGCAAGGTGGCCATGGGGACCAGCATGGCGACCGCCAGCGTGATCACGAAGATGCCGATGATGAATCCGAGAGTACGAAGTGTCGGCAGGGCCATGCGCTGAGGTCTGAATCCTGTGGGAATCGACCATTTTACCTGCCGCCTGCCGAGAGTAAACCGCGTGACGCCGTTCCCCTTTACAAGATGCGCGGCGAGCGCGGGCTTGGTCTTTCCCGGACAAATGCGAACCCTTTGCGTCTACAATGGCGGCTTTCGAGATTGACTGGAGGCAGCCCATGGAGGCTCTCGACGCGTTGCTCAACCGTGTGTCCCATGCCCGCCTGAGCGAGCCGGCGCCGTCCGCCGAGCAACTGGACCGCCTGTTCCGCAGTGCCTTGCGCGCCCCGGACCATGGGCAACTGCGCCCCTGGCGTTTCCTCACCGTGGAAGGCGAGGCGCGCAAGGAACTGGGCGAGTTGTTCGCCCGCGCCGTGGCGGCCAATGAGCCGGACGGCAAGCCCGAGGCGCTGGACAAGGCGCGCGCCATGCCGCTGCGCGCGCCGTTGCTGGTGGTGGCCGTAGCGCGGCTGCAGGATCACCCCAAGGTGCCGGAAATCGAGCAGTGGCTGGCAGCGGGTTGCGCCGCCCACGGCATCATCCAGGCGGCCTACGTCGAAGGATTGGGCGCGATGTGGCGCACCGGCGCCATGGCATTCGATCCGCTGGTGCGCGAAGGCCTGGGCCTGGCCGAGAACGAGCGCATCGTCGGTTTCATCTACCTCGGCACGCCGGTCGGCGAGCTGCGCCGCCCGGCGCCGCTGGACCCGGCCGGGTTCGTCAGCGCCTGGCGGGGCTGAGCGGCAGTTCCAGGCGCACCGTCCAACCGCTGGCGCGGGCGCGCCAGAGCAGTTGGCCGCCCTGCCAGGCGGCCAGGCGTCGTGCCGCAGGCAGGGCGTCTGGCAGCCAGACCCGCGCCTGCGGGTCGTAGCCTTGCAATTCCAGGCGCAGTTCGCCGTGCGCGGAGCTGAGCGACAGTTCCAGCGCAGCATGCGGATGGCGCCTCAGCGCCCCTTCCAGCAAGGCATCCAGTGCTTCGCCCAGCGCATCCGGCCAGCTTTCCAGCGGCCAGGTGCCGCTCAGCGGCAGGCTCAGCGTCAGGCCCGGCCAACGTGCCCGCCACTGAGTGGCGAGGCGCGCCAGTTCAACCGCCAGCACCAGGTATTGCGGATCGTCATAGGGTTCGCTGCGCAGCAGGGCGGCCGGCAGTAGCGGCCGTTGCAGGGCGGGAATCGGGGTAGCGAAGGCGGGAAGGCTCATGGTGCTCTCCGAAAGTGCGCTCAATTCAGGCGGCCTGGCGGTGCAGCGGCAGGTCGATGCTGGCCAGGAAACCGCCGTCGGGATGGTTGCTCAAGCGCAGCCGACCGTGGTGGCGCTCGATGGCGCGGCGGGCGATGGCCAGGCCCAGGCCATGGCCGGGGCTGCTCTGGTTGGGCGCGCGGAAGAAGGGTTCGCCCAATTGCGCCAGGTGATCTTCGCCGGCGCCGGGGCCGTGGTCGCGCACGCTGATGTGCAGGCGTTCGCCATCGATCCGCGCCTGCACCTGAAGCGGCTGCTCCGCCGGGTTGAAGCGCAGGGCGTTGCGCAGCAGGTTGTCGAGGGCGCGTTCGAGCATGTCCGGCCAACCATCGAGCGCCAGCTGCGGGGCGACGTCGAGCTGGATGTCCTGTTCCGGGTAAAGCAGTTGTGCGTCGTTGCGCAGACGCTCGAACAGCGGCAGCAGGTCGATGCGGCTGGTCGGACCGGGTTCGGCGTCGAGGCGGGCGAGGGCGAGGATTTCGCCGATCAACGCTTCCAGGCGGTCGCATTCCTGCTCCAGGCGCGGCCACATGGCGGCGCGCTGCTCCGGGTCTGCGCGTTCGGCCAGGGCCAGGGCGATACGCAGGCGCGCCAGCGGTGAGCGCAGTTCGTGGGACACATCGCGCAGCAGCTGGCGCTGGCTGCCGATCAGGCCCTGCAGGCGGGCGCCCATTCGGTTGAAGTCGCGGGCCAGCACGCCCAGCTCGTCGCCACGACGAGAGAGGCGAGCCAGGCTGTCCTGTTGATAACTGGTCTGGCCCAGGTCATGCACCGCGCGGCGCAGGCGATTCAGCGGGCGGGTGATGGACAGTGTTACCAGCAGGCTGAACACCGTCAGCACTACCAGGGCGATGCCCAGGGCGCTCAGCGGCCAGAGCAGGCTGCTGCGGTGCCAGGCCTGCAGCGTCGGGTGCGGGATGCGGTAGATGAACAGGTAGGTCTGGTCGGTGCGGCTGCTGGTGTATTCCTGGCTCAGCTGGCGCCAGGGGAAGCGCGGCAGGTTCTCGCGGTCGAAGTTGCCGTGCGGACGCGGCGGGCGGGGCAGGTAGGTGCCGTTGACCAGGCGCTGGCCGGTCTCGTCGAGTACCTGCACCGAGAGTTCGAATTGCTGCCGCCGGCTTTCCAGTAACTGTTGCGCGGCGGCGGGCCCTTGCGTTTCGTAGAGCAGCGTCCACTGCTTGGCGATGTCGTGCAGCCCGGGATAGCGGGCGATGACCCAGGTGTCCTGGTTCAGGGCGCGGCCCAGCAGGATCGACAGTCCGGCCACCAGCAGCAGGGCGAGCCAGAAGGCGGCGAGGATCCGCCAGAAGAGTGAGCGCATGGTCTTCCTGTTCAGCCGCATGGTCTATCCGTTGTCAGGGGCTCCACGGCAAGGCGCCGGGTAGAACCCGGCGCCTGCGCTCTGCGGAGCGAATCAGTTGGTCTTGGCGCCGTCCTTCTGGGCCTTCCAGCTCTGGAATTCAGCCCATTCGGCCTTGCGCTGCTCGCGCTGCTGCTTCAGCTCGTCGAACTTTTTCTGCTGTTCGGGAGTGAGGATGCCGCGGATGCCGGCATCGGCCTTGTCGCGGTTGGCCTTGAGTTCTTCCTGCATGGCCTTGCGGTCGGCCTCGGGCAGCTTGTTCCAGTACTTCTCGGTGATCGCGCGGCGATCCTTCATCGAGTCGCCCATCAGCTTGCCGACCTGCTGGCGCTGCTCCTGGGTCAGGTTCAGCTCGCGCAGCGCGCCACCGTGTTCGCCGCGGTGCATGCCCGGGCCGTGGTCTTTCATGAACGGGGCCGGCGGCGGAGCGTCGGTCGGCGCCGGAGTGGCTGCCAGCGCGACGGTCGGCAGGGCGGCAGCGA
Organism: Pseudomonas nitroreducens TX1; assembly: GCF_000313755.1. Lineage (GTDB taxonomy): Bacteria > Pseudomonadota > Gammaproteobacteria > Pseudomonadales > Pseudomonadaceae > Pseudomonas > Pseudomonas nitroreducens_A. Next base: position 36,981 of record NZ_AMZB01000082.1, read on the forward strand.
TCAGCAGGGCGGTCAGGGTCTTGCGCATGGTGTTTCTCCTTTCAGGGGCCGGTCGTTACCGGATGAGCCCAGTCTAGGGTCGGCAAGGTCAAGGGCGGTCAGGCCCACGTAAAGCTTGGGTAAAGATTACGTGAGGCCCTGCCGGAACATTTACGAAGCCCGGGCCAGAGCGGCCCGGACGTCCTGCAGGGCGAGGTTCAGGCCGCGTAGAAGTAGCCGCGCCCGCGCAGGGCGAGGATGCGCGGGCGGCCATCGGGGTGGCTGCCGAGCTTCTTGCGCAGGTTGCTGACGTGCATGTCCAGGCTGCGGTCATATAGCGTCAGCTTGCGGCCCAGCGCGAGCTGCGCCAGGGCCTGCTTGTCCAGCGGCTCGCCCGGCTGGCGCAGCAGGGCTTCGAGGATGCGGCTCTCGGAGAGGGTCAGGCTGATTTCCTCGGCGCCGATGGTGGCCACGCCGCGCGACAGGTTCAGCGCCAGGTCGCCCAGCTCCAGCTGCGCGGCAGGTTGCGCCGGGTGGCTGCGGCGCAGCACGGCGCGCAGGCGTGCGGTCAGCTCGCGTGGGTCGCAGGGTTTGGCCAGGTAGTCGTCGGCGCCCAGTTCCAGGCCTAGGATGCGATCCAGCGGCTCGCCGCGGGCGGAGAGCATCAGTACGGGCAGGTCCGGGTGGTCGCTGCGCAGTGACTTGAGCAGTTCCAGGCCGCTGCCGTCGGGCAGCATGACGTCGAGCACGACTGCGTCCGGCGCGTGGCTGCCCAGCGCGGCGCGGGCCTGCGCGCCATCGTGGGCGGCGCGGATGCTGAAGCCTTCCTGGGTCAGCCAGGTGGTCAGCAGTTCGCAGAGTTCGACATCGTCGTCGATCAGCAGCAGTTCACTCATGAAGAGGCTTCTTTCAGTTGATCCATTCTCGGCGCGAGCGGCGGCGACCGCGGCTCAACATGCCCAGGACGAACGCCAGCAGGGCGGTGCCGGCACCGCTCACGTACCAGGTCTGCTGCTCGGTGAGCAGGCGTGGCGGCTGGTTGGCCTGGGCCTCGCGCAGCTGCAGTTTCAGGCGCTGGTTTTCCTGGGTCAGGCGGGCGATGCGGGCTTCGTCCTGGCTGTTATCCGGGTTGGCCAGTTGTGCGGCCAATTCGGCACGCTGCCGTTCACTTTCGGCCAGGCGCAGTTCCAGTTCGGAGGGGACGGCGGGCGCCTGGGCAAGGGGCTGGACAGCGCTTGGCGCCGGTTGCTCCGCGACGGGCTCTTCGGCGAGGGCGGCCAGCGGCAGGGCGAGGCAGGCGAGCAGGGGCAAACGGCGCATCGGGACTCCTTGTTCGATGATGTGCCGCCGTCCATGGCCATCCCGGCGCTGTCCGGCTGCGATGCCCCGTGGCGCTCCGTGCCGCGGGGTGCAACGCTTGCGCGCTGTTAGGGCAGGACTTTCTTGAATGGCTTGACCACGACTTCGGCGTAGACGCCCGCGGCGCGGTACGGGTCGGTGTCGGCCCAGGCCTGCGCGGCGGCCAGGGAGTCGAACTCGGCAACGATCAGGCTGCCGGTGAAGCCGGCGGCGCCCGGGTCGTTGCTGTCGATGGCCGGGTGCGGGCCGGCCAGCACCAGGCGGCCTTCTTCCTTCAGTTGCTCAAGACGAGCGATGTGCGCGGGACGGGCGGCCAGGCGGCGTTCTTGGGATGCGGTGATATCACGGGCAATGATCGCGTAGAGCATGTCAGTCCTTGGGTTTTTCGCCGGTAGGCTCATCGTGCATGTGGCGGGCCAGGAACACGCCCTGGCCGATCAGGAACAGCAGGGTCATGCCCAGGCTGCCGAACACCTTGAAGTCCACCCAGTAGTCCTGGAAGGTGAAGGCGACGAACAGCTGGACGCAACCGCAGATCAGGAAGAACAGTACCCAGGCGAGGTTCAGTTTCGCCCAGAGGGAATCGCTCAGGTGCACCGCGTGGCCCATGATGCGCTGGATCAACGGCTGGCCGCCAATGAAGTGACTGCCGGCGAAGGCCAGGGCGAACAGCCAGTTCACCACCGGCGCCTTCCATTTGAGGAAGGTTTCGCTGTGGAAGGCCAGGGTCATGCCGCCGAACACCAGGCAGGCGGCGAGCGTCACCCACTGGCCCTTGTCCAGCTTGCGCTGCTTGATCAGCAGGGCGCCGTAGACCACCACGGACGCCGCGATCAGTACGGCCGTGGCGCTGTAGATTCCCCCGACCGAGAAGCTCTGGCCGGCGAGTTCGACGTTGCGCGGGTCGAGCTTGTAGACGATGAAGAAAAGGATGAGGGGGATGAAATCGATGAATTGCTTCATTACGGCAGCCAGAGCCCAGTAGAGCCGGCATAATACCAAGCCGCGGATGAACTGAAAGAGCCATCCGCCCAACGCTGCGTCAGATCATGGTTTCAATGCATTGCCGCGGGAGCGGTGGCACAGAAGCGTCTATACAGAAAGCTATCCCGACACAAAGCTGCTCCGACACAAATTCATCCTGCATCCCCTGGGAGCCCCATGCGAGTCGACCTGCACTGCCACAGCACCGCGTCCGACGGACAGCTCAGCCCGACGGCCCTGGTCGAGCGTGCCCATGGGCGCGGCGTGCGCGTGCTGGCGCTGACCGACCACGACACCCTCGATGGCCTGGCGGAGGCCCGCCGCGCCGCGCAGGCGCTGGGCATGGAGCTGGTGGACGGGGTCGAGGTGTCCTGCACCTGGGGTGGGGCGACCATTCACGTGCTGGGCTACGGCTTCGATGTAAAAGCCGAGCCGCTGGTCAGGGCGTTGGACGACCTGCACCGCGCCCGCTGGACCCGTGCCGAAGAGATCGGCCGGCGCCTGGAAGCCAAGGGCATGCCCGGCGCCTTCGAGGGTGCGCGGGCGATCCAGGCCGAGCTGGGCGACAGCGAGAACGCCCCGGCGCGCCCGCACTTCGCCGAGTTCCTGCTGCGCCAGGGCCATGTCAAGGACCGCGCCGAGGCCTTTCGCAAGTGGCTGGGCGCCGGCAAGCTGGGCGACGTCAAGCAGCACTGGCCGAGCCTCGCCGACGCCGTCGGCACCTTGCGAGCGGCAGGCGCCTGGATCAGCCTGGCGCACCCGTACCAGTACGACTTCACCCGCACCAAGCGGCGCAAGCTGGTGGGCGACTTCATTGCTGCCGGCGGCCATGCGCTGGAAGTCTGCAACGGCCCGCAACCGGCCGAGCAGGTCGGCGTGCTGAGCATCCTTGCCCGTGAGTTCGGCCTGATGGTCACCGCCGGCAGTGACTTCCACGGCCCCAGCGACTGGTCGGAGCTGGGCCTTTACCGGAGCGTGCCGGACGACCTGGCGCCGCTCTGGCCGCGCTTCGCCAGCGCCGAGAACGCCATCGGGATCAAGGAGACTCCATGAGCCAGTTCTTTCAGATCCACCCGGAAAATCCCCAGCCGCGCCTGATCAAGCAGGCGGTGGAGATCGTCCGGCAGGGTGGGGTAATCGCCTATCCCACCGACTCGTCCTACGCCCTGGGTTGCCGCATCGGCGAGAAATCGGCGGTGGAGCGCATCCGCCACATCCGCCGGCTGGACGACAAGCACAACTTCACCCTGGTCTGCCGCGACCTGTCCGAACTCGGCCTCTACGCCAAGGTCGACACCGGCCTGTTCCGCCTGCTCAAGGCGCACACGCCCGGCCCGTACACCTTCATTCTCAACGCCACCCGCGAAGTGCCGCGCATGCTTTTGCATCCCAAACGGCGCACCATCGGCCTGCGCGTGCCGGCCTGCCCGATCGCCCTGGCGCTGCTGGAAGAACTGGGCGAGCCGCTGATGAGCGTCAGCCTGATCCTGCCCGGTCAGAGTGAGCCGCTGAACGATCCGTACGAGATGCGCGATTCGCTGGAGCACCTGGTCGACCTGATCATCGATGGCGGTTTCGGCGGCGGCGAGGCCTCCACCGTGATCGCCCTGACCGATGAAGACCCGGTAGTGGTACGCGTCGGCTGTGGCGACCCGGAACCCTTCATGGTCAACGCCTGAACCCGCCCGGCGTGCTGGCTATACTCCCTCGTTCCATCGCTGAACCCGCGAGGTTGACCGCTTGACCAGCGTCGAATCCCTGCGCCGTGTGCTGTCCGGCATGCGCCCCACCGGGCGCCTGCACCTGGGGCATTACCACGGTGTGCTGCAGAACTGGGTGAAACTGCAACACGAGTACGAATGCTACTTCTCCATCGTCGACTGGCACGCCCTGACCACCGAGTACGACGAGACCGCCAGCATCCGCCAGCACGTGCGCGACATGGCCATCGACTGGCTGGCGGTGGGCGTCAGCCCCAGCGCCGCCACGCTGTTCATCCAGTCCCAGGTGCCCGAGCACGCCGAGCTGAACCTGCTGCTGTCGATGATCTGCCCGCTGTCCTGGCTGGAACGCGTGCCCACCTACAAGGAACTGCAGGAGAAGCTCAGCCACAAGGACCTCTCCACCTTCGGTTTCCTCGGCTACCCGCTGTTGCAGGCCGCGGACATCCTGATCTATCGCGCAGGCCTGGTGCCAGTGGGCTCGGACCAGTTCCCCCATGTCGAATTCACCCGCGAGATCGCCCGCCGCTTCAACCACCTGTACGGCGGCGAGGTGGACTTCGAGGACCGCGCCCAGACCGCCATCGCCCGCCTGGGCAAGAAGACCGGCAAGCTCTACAGCAATCTGCGCCGCGCCTGGCAGGAACAGGGCGACGCCCAGGCGCTGGAAACTGCCCGCGCGCTGCTCATGGAGCAGCAGAGCCTGACCCTGGGTGACCGTGACCGCCTGTTCGGCTATCTCGAAGGCAGCAGCCGGATGCTGCTGCCCGAGCCGCAGACCCTGACCAGTCACGCGCCGAGGATGCCGGGGCTGGATGGGCAGAAGATGTCCAAGTCACACCACAACACCATCGCCCTGCGCGACAGCCCGGCAGTGATCGAAGAGAAGATTGCACGCATGCCCACCGACCCGGCGCGCGTGCACCGCCGCGATCCCGGCGAGCCGGAGCGTTGCCCGGTGTGGCAGTGGCACCTGATCTACTCCGACGACGGCTGCCGCCAGTGGGTGCAGGAAGGCTGCCGCAGCGCCGGGATCGGTTGCCTTGACTGCAAGCGGCCGGTGATCGAGGCGATCCTCCACGAGTTGGCGCCGATCCAGGAGCGGGCGCTGGACTACGAGGACAACCCCGAGCTGGTGCGCAGCATCCTTGCCGAAGGCGCCGAGCGCGCCCGCGAGGCGGCGCGGGAGACCTTGGTGGAAGTGCGGCATGCGATGGGGCTGTCGTACCGCTGATCATGCGGCCTTGCCGATTCCGTAGGAGCGGACTTCGTCCGCGATCGGCCATCGGCGCGATTCGGACCTATCGCGGACAAAGTCCGCTCCTACCCCAAGGCATGCCGCGTGCGATGCAAATCCGCCAAAACCCCCTCGCGCCGCCGGCAAAAGCAGGGATAATGCCGCCTTCCAACCCCAGCGCCTGACGAGTGGCCGATGAGTGACCTGACCGAGCCGGAAGCCCCCGCCGCTGCCCCTGAATACCAGGTGCCGGTGCAGCTGGCGCTCGTCTACGGCGAGGCCCTGACGGAGATGCCGCAGGACCTGTACATTCCGCCGGACGCCCTGGAGGTTTTCCTCGAAGCCTTCGAAGGCCCGCTCGACCTGCTGCTTTATCTCATCCGCAAGCAGAACATCAACATCCTCGACATCCCCGTGGCGGAGATCACCCGCCAGTACATGGGGTACGTCGAGCTGATGAAATCCGTGCGCCTGGAACTCGCCGCCGAATACCTGGTGATGGCCGCCATGCTCGCCGAGATCAAGTCGCGCATGCTGCTGCCGCGCTCGGCCGAGGCCGAGGAAGACGAGGAAGACCCGCGCGCCGAGTTGATCCGCCGCCTGCAGGAGTACGAGCGCTTCAAGAAGGCCGCCGAGGACCTCGACGACCTGCCGCGCCTGGGCCGCGACTACGTGGTCCCCACCGTCGCCGCACCGGATGCGCGGGCGCGCCGGCTGCTGCCGGAAGTGGACATGCAGGAGCTGATGCTGTGCATGGCCGAGGTACTGCGCCGCGCCGACCTGTTCGAAAGCCACCAGGTCACCCGCGAGATGCTGTCCACCCGCGAGCGCATGACCGAAATCCTCGAACGCCTGAAGGGCGAAGGCTTCGTGCCCTTCATCACGCTGTTCCGTGTCGAGGAAGGCAAGCTCGGCGTAGTGGTGACCTTCATGGCGGTGCTGGAACTAGTCAAGGAACAACTGGTGGAACTGGTGCAGAACGAAGCCTTCGCGCCCATCCACGTCCGCGCCCGCACGGAAGTGCAGGAAGGCGCCGCACGTTTCGGGGAAGCATCGGAAGACGTGCTGGAAGAGGGCGACGAAGACGTCTTCGAGCCGCGCGAGGAGCCGCCGCCCGAGCTGACCTTCGAGGACGGTCATTTCGACGGCCCCGAAGGCGAGGCGGCGCTCGACCAGGCACTGGATGGCGAGCCGGACGACGAGTCGCTCTGATCGTTGCCCTGGCGGCGCGCTTTGAGTAGCTTTCCCGGCTGAACCGCTTAACCTTCAACTCCGACCCGAGCCACCGATGAATCTCTCCGACCCGCAAGAACTGGCGACCCTGCTCGAAGGCATCCTCCTGGCTGCCGGCAAGCCCATGTCGCTGGAGCGCCTCGGCGAGCTGTTCGAGGAGGCCGAGCGCCCCGAGCCGCAGCAGTTCCGCGATGCGCTGGCGGTGCTGAGCCTGTCCTGTTCCGGACGCGCCTTCGAGTTGAAGGAAGTCGCCACCGGCTACCGCCTGCAGGTGCGCGAGAAATTCGCCCCGTGGGTCGGCCGGCTCTGGGAGGAGCGCCCGCAGCGCTATTCCCGTGCACTGCTGGAAACCCTGGCGCTGATCGCCTACCGCCAGCCCATCACCCGTGGCGAGATCGAGGAAATCCGTGGCGTCGCGGTGAACACCCAGATCGTCAAGACGCTCATGGAGCGCGAGTGGATCCGCATCGTCGGTTACCGCGAAGTTCCCGGTCGCCCGGCCATGCTCGCCACCACCCGCACCTTCCTCGACTACTTCAACCTGAAAAGCCTGGAGGACCTGCCGCCGCTGGCCGAGCTGAAACTGATGGAGCCCGAGCCGCAGCCGATCCTCGAGGACATGGCGCCGGTGGCCAGCCTGCCGGACCCCGAGGAGTACGACGAGGACTACATCCCGCCATCGCTGCAGGCGCTGGCCGACCAGGCAGTGCGCGACGCCGGCGAGGAACCGGAACCCGCGCCGCCGGAAGAGCCGAAGGAGGAGACCAGCTTCCGCAGCCTGCTCGCCGAGCTGGACGAAATGGAGCAGGGGCTGAAAACCGACTTCGACGATCTGATCGATCGTCCGCCGAGCGACGACGAGGACACCGGCGTGGATGCCGACTTCAGCGGCGTGCATGGGCTCCCGGAAGTCGAGCCGCAGGACGAAGCCCGAGTGCCTGTCCAATCCGGTGCGCAAGGCCAGCCTGAAACGGAGGCCATGCCTGACCTGCCCGCGCCACCGACGGCCCCCGCACCGCCTGTACCGGCGCAAGACGAATGGGACGAGGAGCGTGCCCTGCGCGAAGCCATGCTCGAGGAAATGGAGTTCAACGCGCGCAATCGCGACCATTGATACCAGGCTCTGGCGCATTTGCCCCAGGCTTTCCAGCCGTTCGGTGATTGACTTCCGCCCGCGGCGCGACGACCTTATGTGCCGCGTTCGCAAGGCGCTGGCGGCAACACCCGGGGATGCCGCCCGAACAACCGCCCTGACGACGCCTCTTAACCACATTCCACAGTGAGCTGGCGCCTCGCGCAGGCTGCTGAGTACCCATATGAAAAGAACTCCAATCAGCCGTATCTGCTGGCTCGGCCTCCTGCTGGGCCTGAGCAGCGCTTCGCTTTCCGCCGCCCAGGCGCCCGCCGCCGCACCTGCCGTGCCGCTGGCCGGGCAGTCGAAGGACGCCTTCATCGACAGCCTGATGCAGCGCATGACGCTGGAAGAGAAGATCGGCCAGCTGCGCCTGGTCAGCGTCGGACCGGACCATCCCAAGCCGGTTTTGCTGAAGGAAATTGCCGAAGGCACCACGGGCGCGGTGTTCAACACCGTCGTCCGCCCGGGCATCCGCGACCTGCAGGATGCGGCCATGAAGAGCCGGCTGAAGATTCCGCTGTTCTTCGCCTATGACGTGGTCCACGGCCATCGCACCGTGTTCCCCATCGGCCTGGGCCTGGCGGCGAGCTGGGACCTGGCGGCCATCGAGCGCAGCGCCCGCGTCTCGGCCATCGAGGCCAGCGCCGACGGCCTCAACCTGACCTATTCGCCCACCGTCGACATCGCCCGCGACCCACGCTGGGGCCGGGTTTCCGAAGGCTTCGGCGAAGACGCCTGGCTGACCAGCAAGGTCGCCGCCGCGGTGGTCAAGGGCTACCAGGGCAAGGGGCTGAACCAGCCGGAAACCATCATGGCCGGGGTCAAGCACTTCGCCCTGTATGGAGCCGGCGAAGGCGGACGCGACTACAACACCGTGGACATGAGCCCGCAGCGCATGTTCCAGGACTACCTGCCGCCGTACCGCGCGGCCATCGACGCCGGCGCCGGCGCGGTGATGGTCTCGCTGAACAGCATCAACGGCGTGCCGGCCACCGCCAACAAGTGGCTGCTGCAGGACCTGCTGCGCGGCCAGTGGGGCTACAAGGGCCTGACCCTGAGCGACCACGGCGCGGTGCTGGAGCTGATCAAGCACGGCGTGGCCGCCACCGAGCGCGACGCCACCCAGGCGGCGATCAACGCCGGGGTCGAGATGAACATGAACGACGACCTCTACGGCAAGCACATGCCCGAGCTGCTCAAGGCCGGGCTGATCAGCCAGGACGAGATCGACCGTGCCTGCCGCGACGTGCTCGCCGCCAAGTGGGACATGGGCCTGTTCCAGGACCCGTACCGCTACCTGCAGGGCAAGGACCCGGTGGACACCGACGCCGAGGAGCGCCTGCACCGCGCCGACGCCCGCGAGATCGCGCGCAAGGGCATGGTCCTGCTGAAGAACGAAGGCGGCGTGCTGCCGCTCAAGCGTGACGGCGTGATCGCCCTGATCGGTCCGCTGGCCGACAGCAAGCGCGACGTGATGGGTAGCTGGTCCGCCGCCGGTAAGGCCTTCCAGGCCGTGACCGTGCTCGAAGGCATGGGCGCCGCCACCCGCGGCCACGCCGCGCTGCTGTATGCCAAGGGGGCCAACGTCACCGACGATCCGGAAATCGTCAAATACCTCAACGAGTACAGCGAAGACGTCAAGGTCGACCCGCGCAGCCCGCAAGCCATGATCGAGGAAGCCGTCGAGAAGGCGAAGCAGGCCGACGTGGTGGTGGCTGTGGTCGGCGAATCCCAGGGCATGGCCCACGAGGCGTCGAGCAAGACCAACCTGCACATCGCGCAGAGCCAGGTCGAGCTGCTCAAGGCCCTCAAGGCGACCGGCAAGCCCCTGGTGCTGGTGCTGATGAACGGCCGGCCGATGGACCTGCGCTGGGAAAGCGCCAACGCCGACGCCGTGCTGGAAACCTGGTTCAGCGGCACCGAAGGCGGCAACGCCATCGCCGATGTGCTGTTCGGCGACTACAACCCCTCGGGCAAGCTGACCATGACCTTCCCGCGCTCGGTGGGCCAGGTGCCGATCTACTACAACCACCTGAACACCGGCCGCCCGTTCGATCACGAGCACCCGAACAAGTACACCTCGCGCTACTTCGACTCGCAGAATGGCCCGCTGTACCCCTTCGGCTACGGCCTGAGCTACACCGAGTTCAGCGTCTCGGACGTGACGATGTCGGGCAGCAAGCTGAAGAAGGGCGACCAGCTGACCGCCAGCGTGACCGTGAAGAACACCGGAAAGCTCGCCGGCGAGACCACCGTGCAGCTCTACCTGCGCGACGTCGCCGCGTCCATCAGCCGCCCGGTCAAGGAGCTCAAGGGTTTCGAGAAGATCATGCTCAAGCCGGGAGAATCGAAGGTAGTGCAGTTCCCGATCCGCGAGGAAGACCTGCGCTTCTACGACAGCCAGCTGCGCTACGCTTCCGAGCCGGGCGAGTTCAGGGTCTACGTCGGCCTGGATTCGGACAACGTGAAGGAGCAGAGCTTCACGCTGCTCTAAGTGCTACCGACGGGTTGCAACAGAAAACGCCACGGCTGACCCAGCCGTGGCGTTTTGCTTTCAGGCGGTTTTGGCTGTCCTGCGGGAGCGAAGCCCGATCAGCCAACGCACTGCGGCTTGTACCAACACGGCAAGCAGCGCCGCCTCGGCAAAGCTGGGCAGGGTGTCATTGTCCGGCAAGCGCAGCGCCAGCCACAGGCAGAACGCCGCGAAGGCCGGTCGCCCGCTGACCATGCCGCGCAGCAGGGCGATGACGAAGCCTGCGCCGTGCAGCCGCTGCGACGACACGCAGAGCACGATGGAGAGCAGCGGAAACACGGCCAGCAGACCGCTCCAACTCGGTCCGGCCCAGCCGGCGAGCGCGGTGACGGCCAGGGTGAGCAGCGCGCCGGCGAGCATGCGCAGGCCCAGTTCCAAGCGGCCCAGTGCGGCGACGCTGGCCGGCAGTTCGGCGCGGGGCATGAACAGCTGGCTGGTCAGCGTACCCAGGGCCGCAGCGGCCAGTGCCCAGATGGGGAGGGCTGGCAGTTGCGTCAGCCCCCAGGCGGCGACCAGCCAAGCCAGCATTGCGCCGCTCAGGGCCAGCGGCCAGGCATGTCCTCGGCACAGCCAGGCATAGGCGAAGTTGAACGCTTCCGAAGCGAAGATCGCTGCCAGCGCCAGCACTGCGGCCTGTGCGCCGAACGCATGGCCGTGCGCCACGGTGATCAGGTAGAGGATCGGCCCCGCGATGGCGGGCAGGGCGGCGAGACAGCCGGCAACGGTCGGCCCCCACCAGCGCCCGGAAAGGGAGACCAGCAGCAGGAATAGCGGAACCAGGGTGAGCTTGAGGGCGAGCATGGGCGCAGTCGGAAAGCGTGGAGGGCGGATTCTAGCGCTTCGATTGCCTGGGTCGATGGCACCGATGGGCAAATCGAGTTGGACCTTGGCGCCGCGCGGGTGTCCATTGTCCAGGCCCACTGACGCTCATCCACCCCGTCGAGAGGAAGTCCGTGAAGAGTCCGTGCATCAATATTTGCGAGTTCGAAGAAGGCATCTGCCTGGGCTGCGGCCGCAGCCGCGAGGAAATCAAGGCGTGGAAGCGCGTCGATCACCTGGGCCAGGAGGCGATCCGGGCCGAGGCGGACATGCGCCTGCTGGTGCTGGAGGCGCAGGGGAAGCGGCTTTATCGCTGAGCGGCGTTCGGCGTGGCGGCTGTTCGCGAGCAAGCTCGCTCCTACGAAGAGCCAGCGCTCCGCCCCCTGTAGGAGCGAGCTTGCTCG
>NZ_AMZB01000083.1 GCF_000313755.1 Pseudomonas nitroreducens TX1
GAACGGCTCCCTCTCCCTTCAGGGAGATGGAGCTGTCCTCTGCGGTGGTGATTACGTTGCTTTACTGAAGGCCCGGCGGCTTTACAGGATTCGTTGGCTGGCAGGCGAACTCAGAAATTTCCAGGCACGCCGAACGGCTCCCTCTCCCTTCAGGGAGAGGGGGCTGTCCTCTGCGGTGGTGATTACGTTGCTTTACTGAAGGCCCGGCGGCTTTACAGGATTCGTTGGCTGGCCGGCGAACTCGGAAATTTCCGGGCACGCCGAACGGCTCCCTCTCCCTTCAGGGAGAGGGCGGGGGAGAGGGCAGCCCCCGCACCACGTCTTCCGTGAAGCCTGTAGGGGCGAAATTGCCTGAAGCTCCCACCCCGATCGCTGCAAAATTTCGCATTCAGTTACAGGATGAAGTGGTTTTGGCCCGCAAGGCCAGTTACAAGCGCCCAAGAGGCCGAAACAATCGGCCCATCCCAGTTGGAGAATAATGACAATGACCAACGATCCCTTGCTGACGCTCTTCATGCCCATTGCCCTGGGCATCATCATGCTGGGCCTCGGCCTGTCCCTGACCGTCGCCGACTTCGCCCGCGTGGTGCGCTATCCCAAGCCCGTGCTCATCGGCCTGGTCTGCCAGATCATCCTGCTGCCCCTGGCATGCTTCCTCATCACTGTGGGCTTTGCTCTCGAAGCCGCGCTGGCCGTGGGCATGATGCTGCTCGCCGCGTCCCCCGGCGGCACCACGGCGAACCTCTACAGCCACCTGGCCCACGGCGACGTGGCGCTGAACATCACGCTGACCGCGGTGAACTCGGTGATCGCCATCCTCACCATGCCGCTGATCGTCAATCTTTCGCTGCTGTACTTCATGAACGACGGCCAGACCATCCCGCTGCAATTCGGCAAGGTGCTGCAGGTGTTCGTCATCGTGCTGGGCCCCGTGGCCATCGGCATGCTCGTGCGGCGGCTGCTGCCCAGCGTGGCGGCGGCGCTGCAGAAGCCGGTGAAGATTCTCTCCGCGTTGCTGCTGGCGGTGATCATCGGCGTGGCCGTGACCAAGGACTGGCAGACCTTCCTGACCTATGCGCCCATCGTCGGCGCCGCGGCCCTGAGCTTCAACCTGCTCAGCCTCGCCGTCGGCTATTGCGTGCCGCGCCTGCTCAAGCTGTCGAAGCCGCAATCCATTGCCATCGGCATGGAGATCGGTATCCACAACGGCACGCTTGCCATCGCACTGGCGCTCAGCCCCATGCTGCTGAACAACAGCACGATGGCCATTCCGGCGGCGATCTATGGCGTGCTGATGTTCTTCACTGCCGGCCTCTTCGGCTGGTGGGTCAGCCGGGGCGTGGGCAAGGCAGCGCCGGAGCGGGCGACTGCCTGACTGATCGTGCGCTCCCTTCCTGCAAAAGGGAGCGCACGATCAGTGCTCTTAAAAGGATTTTTCCTACACGGTGATAGGGACATTACGGCAGGGCTATTTCCTACGTGAGAACAGAATTTGGCTATCTCCTCCATCAATGACGGTGGTTGGGAGCCAGTTCACTCATGTAGGAAACTCCGATGAAAAAGTCCCTGATCTCCCTCTCCACTCTGCTCGCTCTTGCCGCTTCGGCGATGCAGGCCCAGGCATCCGACGGCACCATCACCTTCAACGGCAAGGTCCAGGACGTCACCTGCACCATCCAGATCAACGGTGCAGGTACCGGCGACGGCACCGTCACCCTGCCGACCGTCTCGAAGTCGTCCCTGGCGGGTGTCGGCACTACCGGGGGTGATACCCACTTCACGATCGACCTGTCCGGCTGCAGCGGCAGCGACGTCAGCGGCAACCCTGGTGTCGCCGTGTTCTTCGAACCGGGCGCCAACGTCAACGCCCAGGGGCGCCTGACAAACACCGGCAGCGGCGCTCAGGAAGTCGACCTGGCTATCTTCCGCAACGGCTCCCCCTTGCAGTTGGGGGCCGCACCGGCCACGGCCTTCACCAATATCACCGGAACCGGCGTCACCATTCCCTTCACCGTGAAGTACTACTCCAACTCGGCCACGCCGAGCGCGGGCGAAGTGAGGTCCAGCGTGACCTACTCCATTGTTTATCCGTAATCCGGACGCGCCACCGGCAATGGCAAGCGAGGGCTGGCGATCAGCTCTCGCGGGCGGCGGCTCATCTACTTCAATGACGAGGTCTCCATGAAGCGCGCTTTTCTTGGCTTGGGGTTGTTGCTGTCGGCCTGTCTGGTGATCGGTCAGGCTCAGGCCTCTATCGTGATCACCGGTACTCGTGTGGTCTACGACGCGGCCCAGCGGGAAGTGACGGTCAAGCTCAATAATGACGGACAGTCACCGATGCTGGTGCAGTCCTGGATCGACGAAGGCAACCTCCAGGCAACGCCCGATACCTCCACGGCACCCTTCGTGCTTACCCCGCCCATCGCCCGGATAGACCCGAACAAGGGCCAGGCGCTGCGGGTTCGTTTCACCGGGCAGAAGGCCCTGCCGCAGGACAAGGAGTCGCTGTTCTGGCTGAATGTGCTGGAGGTCCCGCCGTCCTCGGCGCAAGGACAGAATCGTTTGAAGATCGCCTTCCGCAGCCGCGTGAAGTTCTTCTATCGCCCCGCCAATTTGCCCGGCAATCCCGCGGCGGCCGCCGAGCAGTTGCAATGGCGCGTGCTGCGCAATGGTTCGGAATGGGCGCTGGAATGTCGCAATGACAGTCCCTACTACGTCACCCTGGGCAAAGTCAGCGTGAACGGCATCAGCCCGACGCTCGACATCAATTCCTCCATGCTGGCGCCTGGCGAACGCAAGATGATTCCACTCAAGGGCGCTCCCGTCACGACGGGCAAGGTTGACTACACGAGCATCTCCGACCTGGGCGCCGTGCTCGAGTATTCCCAGCCCCTGAAACCCTGATCGCTCGGTCCCGGGCCGCCCAGCGTGGTCGACGGCGGACCCTCGCTCGGTTGCCCCGCGGTCAAGGCAAGTGGCCCAGACGGGCAATCGGGCACATCGCTTCTTCTCGTTGTCCAGATCGATAGCTCGCTATCTGTTGGGATAATTCCTACAAGCATGTCGGTTTTATACGGTAGGGCAATTCCGGTGCGGGACGGAAACTCGTTCCATCGCCTCCGCACCGGCACCCCGGCGCAGAGCACCACTACCGCAGGTCTCAGCCCATGAAAACGCCGCTGAAAGTCGTTCCAGGACAGCCGCCACCGCGTCGCAGGTTTCGGATCGACGCACACCTGATCCGGTAGCTCTGCCGCTACCGGCGCTATCCACCCGACCTCTTCTAACACCCGCACCGCGCCGGGAGGGGATCGGCATGCTCGCACCCCCGGGGCGGTCCGCAGGACACTGGCGAGGTTCAGCCATGAACAGCACCTTCCGCTATCCGTTGCAGGAACGCCTGGCGTTCTCGCTCAAACCCCTGGCACTGGCTGTCTGCCTGCTGGGTGGTCTGTACAGCGGCGTTGTGCTGGCGGAGCCGGATGAAAGTGCGGTGACCACCTTCGAGAGCGACATGTTGTGGGGGCAGGGCGCGCGTTCCATGAACCTGTCGCGCTTTCGCCAGAGCAACCAGATCGAGCCCGGTACCTACAACCTCGATGTGCAGCTCAATGGCACGGCGCTGGGTCCGCAGGACATCCGCTTCGTCGCCGGTGAGCGGCCCAGCCATGCCAAGGCGTGCTTCTCGCCTCTGCAACTGGAGCAGTTCGGCGTGAAGCTCGACCAACTGCCGCCGGACAAGCTCAGCGCTGATTGTCTTGATCCAACGGCCCTCATCGAAGGCGCCAGCGCAGTCGTCGACGTGGGCGAGCAGCGCCTGAACCTGAGCATTCCCCAGGCCATGCTGCGGCGCAATCCGCGTGGCTACGTCAGCCCCGAGCGCTGGGACCGCGGCGTCAACGCCGGCTTCCTCGACTACAACCTCAGCGGCTACCAGAGCAACAGCCAGGGTCGCGATCAGCAGAGCGCCTATGCCAGCCTCATTGGCGGGCTGAACCTGGGCGACTGGCGCCTGCGCCAGCGCTCGTCGCTCAACTGGGGGCAGGACGGCAAGTCCCTGGAGAACCTCGCCACCTTCGCCCAGCGCGATGTCGACTCGCTCCGCTCTCAACTGACCCTCGGCGATGCCTATACCGATGGCGACCTGTTCGACTCGGTTCCCCTGCGCGGGGTCCGCCTGAACAGCGACGAGCGCATGCTGCCCGACTCCCAGCGTGGCTATGCGCCGATCGTTCGCGGTATCGCCGCCACCAATGCCCGCGTCACCATCCGCCAGAACGGCTACATCATCCACGAGGAAACCGTTGCCCCAGGGGCCTTCGAGATCCGCGATCTCAACCCCACCAGCGACAACGGTGACCTGGATGTGACGGTGACCGAAGCCGGCGGCCAGGAAAACCATTTCACCGTGCCATTCTCCTCGGTGGCTCGTTCCCTGCGCCCCGGCGTCTCGCGCTACACCGCAAGCGTCGGCCAGGTGCGGGACCTCACCTATGGCTACAGCCCCTACGTCGCCCAGGCCACCTACCAGCGCGGGATTACCAACAGCATCACCGCCTACACTGGCAGTTCGATCTCCGATGGCTACACCTCCGCGCTCCTGGGAGGCGTGCTCACCACCGAGTACGGCGCCTTCGGCGCGGACCTGACCCAGGCCAGCACAGACCTGGAGGGACAGCAGTACAGCGGCCGCTCGTTGCGCATCAGCTACAACAAGATCCTGCAGAGCACCGGCACGCACTTCACCGTCGCGGCCTATCGGTATTCCACCGATGGCTATTTCGGTCTCAACGATGCCCTGAACGCTCGTGACCAGATCCGCGAGTACGGCGACGAAAAGGGTGGTGCCGATGCTGTCCGCCGCGCCCGCAGCCGCAGCGAAATCAACATCAGCCAGAACATCGGGAGTGGCTACCTGTTCGCCAGTGGGTCGGTCCAGAACTACTGGAACGACGAAGGCTTCGATACCCAGTACCAGGCCGGTTACAACCACCACTGGAGCTGGGGCAGCACCTCGGTCAGCGCCTCGCGCACCCAGGATGCCTTCGGAGCCTCGGACAGCCAGGTCCTGCTCAGCGTCTCGCTGCCCATCGGCAAGACCGGCAGCAACCGCCCGTATCTCACCAGCAGCGTCAGCCGCAGCAGCAGTGGTGCGAGCAACCTGCAGAGCACCCTGAGCGGCACCGCCGGGAAGGAAGGCCAGATCAACTACGGCGTCACCAGCGCCTATGACCGCCCGGCCGCTGGCCAGAGCGCCGCCAGCCTCAGCGGCAATGCCCAGTACCGCAGCTCTTTTGGCACGGTGAGCGGATCGGTGAGCCAGGGCAGCGATTACCGCCAGGCCTCCGCAGGCGTTGCAGGGTCCGTGGTCGCCCACCCCAACGGTGTCACTTTCGGCCAGTCCCTGGGTGACAGCATCGCCATCATCGATGCCCCCGGCGCAGCCGGCGCCCAGGTCGGCAATGCGAACAACCTCACGCTCGATGGCCGTGGGCAGGCCGTCGTGCCTTACCTCACGCCCTACCGTATCAACACCCTGGAACTGGACCCCAAAGGGCTATCCGATGACATCGAGCTGAAAAGCACCGCACAGGATGTAGTGCCTCGTAGCGGGGCGGTGGTCATGGTCCCGTTCGAAGCCGTGAGTGGTCGCGCGCTAATCATCCAGAGCCGCAAGGCCGATGGCAGCCCATTGCCCTTCGGTGCCAGGGTGCTGGATGAGAAGGGCGCCGAAGTTGGTGTGGTGGGGCAGGGCGGAAAGGTCTTTGTCCGAGTCGAGAAGGACCACGGCAAGCTCAAGGTCACCGATGACCCATTCAGCTGTGAGATTGACTATCAGCGCCCAAGGGATGGGGCCGCCCGTTCCCAGGCATTTCTCGAATCCCAGCAGGCCCCCTGCGTCCACTGAGCGATGAAGCCCGGCGACGCCCTTACCTGACGACGAGGCAGCACAGGCATGAAACCGATCCACATACTCGCTACCTGCATCTTGAGCTTCTGCCTATCCATCGCAGCGCTCCCTGCATTCGCACGCTACTCAGACTGCACAGCCCCCCTCCCGATGACGCTTTCGACGCCGAATGTCGGTGTGCTGTCATCCCTGCCGGTTGGGCAAACCATTCCGGGAACCCGCACGAGCTTCTCCCTCCAAGTGAGCTGTAATTTCACCTTCGCCCCTACGGATGGCTGGTACCTGTTCGCCAATGGACAGGCCTTCAGTACAACGCCGTATGCCAATGTCTACACCTACCCGGGCCTGGCTGCTTCCGGACTCGGTTTGCGCGTGCTGGGTGCATCGGGTACCGCCTTGACCCTGGAGTCGTCGAGCGTGGGGTTCAGGCTGAAGACGGCGACCGGCAACGATGCTCTCAGTGGAGCCTTCGAGCTGGTCAAGCTCAGTAACACCATCAGCACGGTGGCGCAGAGCACCCAGTGGTGGTTCCACGTTCCGAACCAGCAGTGGGCCAACCAGACCGATGTCAAAAGTACGCTGACCTACAATTACACTGTCTCCCGCCCCAGCATTCCCACCTGCTCGGTGGATACGCCCAGTCTCGAGGTCACCTTGCCCAACGTGGGGAAACAGACTTTTCGCGCGATGGGTGCAACTGCAGGGGCGCAGGCGTTCAACCTGGGTCTTCACTGTGAGGCGAACGTTCGGGCCCAGCTTTCCTTCAGTGATATGAGCAATCCGGGTAACGCCGGCAACAGCCTGAGGCTCGCCACCGCCTCCACTGCGGCGGGACTGGGCGTTCAGTTGCTCAGCCAGGGGAGCGTTGTGCAGTACACCCCGGCCGGCGGCTCGACGGGCACCGTGCTGAGCATACTCACCAACTCGACCGCGCAGGCAGTCGTCATTCCGCTGATAGCAAGGTATGTGCAGGTGAACGATTCGGTCGCGCCGGGCACGGTGATTGCCAACGCTGCCTATACCCTGACGTACCTGTGAGCACGATCCGCTTCCGATCCGGGATAGGCCGCCAGTGCAATATTCCCGAATCGGCTGGCGCAGGTGCGCGTTGGAAAGTGGCCGGGGCGATTCCTACCGGCTGCGATGGCTTGCTCAATCCGCCCAATGCCACGCTGGCGCGTCGAACATGCCCTGGTCGCGGATGCGCGTCTGGCCCAGTTCCTTGTCCAGGTGCAGGCAGTTGCACTCGGGGTATTCCTCCAGCGTGGTGATCAGCCGGCTGGCGTGGGACACGACCCAGACCTGGGTGTGCTTCGAGGCGGCGATGATCAACCGTCCCAGTGCGGGCAGCAGGTCCGGGTGCAGGCTGGTTTCCGGTTCGTTGAGCACCATCAGCGACGGCGGGCGCGGGGTGAGCAGGGCGGCGACCAGCAGCAGGTAGCGCAGGGTGCCGTCGGAGAGTTCTGCCGCGCTCAGCGGGCGCAGCAGGCCGTATTGCTTCAGCGCCACGGCGAAGCGTCCGCCGGGTTGGCAGTCGATCAGCAGTTCGGCGCCGGGGAAGGCGTCGCTGATGGCGGTTTCCAGTGCGCGGGCGTCGCCGATTTCGCGGATGGTCTGCAGCGCGGCGGCGAGGTCGCGGCCGTCGTGGTGCAGCACCGGCGTGCGTGTGCCCAGCTGTGGCTGGCGCGCAGGGGCGTCGGCGTCGGTGCGGAAGTGGTCGTAGAAACGCCAGCCGCGAATCTGCTCGCGCAGCAGCAGCGCCTCGGGGCAGTCCGAGCTGCTGCCGATCTGCGTGAACAGGCTGTCGAAGGTCGGAATGTGCTGCTCCAGTACCTGCCAGCTGCGGCCCTCGCGGGCGCGCAGCACCGGCCCGTTGCGTTCCACCAGCTGTGAAGCGGGGCGATACCAGGGACCGGCCCAGATGCTTTCGTGCTTGATCTCCGGGTCCAGGCCGAAGGCGCTGGTCACCGGGGGTGGCGGCAGGCCGAGGGCGATGGCGTAGCCGAAGTCTTCACCGGCAAAACCCAGGCGCAGACGCTTTACTTCGTTGCGCGGGCCGCCCTGGACTTCCACCTCGCCCGTGCGCATGCGCCGGGAATGGCTTTCCGGCCCGGCCCAGAAGGTAGATTCCAGCCCGCCTTCGCGGGCCAGTGCATTCACCACGCCGCCTTGTGCCGTCTCGGCGAGCAGGCGCAGGGCGCGGTAGAGGTTGGACTTGCCGCTGCCGTTGGCGCCGGTGATCAGGTTCAGCCGGCCCAGCGGCAGCACCAGCGAGTTGATCGAGCGGTAGTTGGCGACGGCCAGGGTGTGCAGCATTCGAGGCGATCCGTGGGCGGGAAACGCCCGCATGCTAGCAGAAGGGTCTTACGGCGCGCGGCGCCAGTTCAGCACCAGCTGGGTCAGCAGGCCTGCGACCAGTCCCCAGAAGGCCGAACCGACGGAGAACAGGGTGAAGCCCGAGGCGGTGACCAGGAAGGTCACCATCGCCGCTTCGCGCTGACGGGCGTCGGCCATGGCGTTGGTCAGGCCGTTGGTGATCGAGCCGAGCAGGGCCAGCGCGGCGATGGACAGCACCAGCGCCTTGGGCAGCGCGGCGAACAGCGCGGCCAGGGTGGCGCCGAAGATGCCGGCGATGCCGTAGAACAGCCCGCACCAGAGCGCGGCGGTGTAGCGCTTGTGCGGGTTTTCGTGGGCTTCCGGGCCGGTGCAGATGGCCGCGCTGATGGCCGCCAGGTTGATGCCGTGGGAGCCGAACGGCGCCAGCAGCAGCGAGGCGATGCCGGTGGTGGAGATCAGCGGCGAGGCGGGCACCTGGTAGCCGTCGGCGCGCAGCACGGCGAGGCCGGGCATGTTCTGCGAGGCCATGGCGACGATGAACAGGGGGACGGCGATGCTGATGGTGGCGGCCAGCGAGAAGCTTGGCGTGGTCCACACCGGGCGGGCGATCTCCAGCTGGAAGTGGCTGAAGTTGAGCAGACCGAGGAATCCGGCCAGGGCGATGCCCACCAGCAAGGCGGCGAATACGGCGTAGCGCGGCGACAGGCGCTTGGCGACGAGGTAACTGACGAACATCGCCACCACCAGCGCGGTCTGCTGCTGCGCGGCGTTGCAGATCTCGATGCAGATGCGGAACAGCACGCCGGCCAGCAAGGCCGAGGCCAGCGAGCCGGGCACCTGGCGCATCAGGCGGTCGAAGCTGCCGGTGACGCCGCAGATCGTGATCAGCGCGGCGCAGACGATGAACGCGCCGATGGCCTCGCCATAGGGCACGCCGGGCAGGCTGCTGATCAGCAGCGCGGCGCCTGGGGTGGACCAGGCGATGACGATGGGGGTGCGGTAGCGCAGGGTCAGGCCGATGGTCGTCAGGGCCATGCCGATGGACAGCGCCCAGATCCATGAGGAAATCTGCGCGGTGCTGAGCCCCGCCGCCTGGCCGGCCTGGAACATCAGCACCAGCGAACTGGTATAGCCGGTGAGCATGGCGACGAACCCGGCGACGATGGCGGCGGGGGAGGAGTCTGCCAACGGGCGCAGCGGCGCGCTGGCGGGTGTGGTGTCAGTCATGCACGAACTTCCATCAGGTACGGGTGAGCAAAGGGTAGAGCGAGGCGACCAGCAGCGCCGCCATGCCGAAGTTGAACAGGCGAAGCCGCAGCGGGTCCTCCAGCCAGCGCCGCAACAGACTGCCCAGTATGGTCCAGACGCCCACGCTGGGCAGGTTGACCACGGCGAACAGGGTGGCGATCAGCACCACGTTGCCGATCCAGCTGTTGGCCGGCAGGTAGGTGGCGATGGCGCCCACGGCCATCACCCAGGCCTTGGGGTTGACCCACTGGAAGGCAGCGGCCTGGAGGAAGGTCATCGGCCTGGCGCTGTGCTCGCCTTTCGCCTCGGGCGCGCCGGAGCGGGCGATCTTCCATGCCAGGTACAGGAGATACGCGCCGCCGGCGTAGCGCAGCGCGGTATAGGTGGCCGGGAAGCGCGCGAACAGCTGGTGCAGGCCCAGGCCGACGGCGACCACCAACAGCAGGAAGCCGATGCTGATGCCGAGCATGTGCGGGATGGTGCGGCGCACGCCGAAGTTCACGCCCGAGGCCAGCAACATCATGTTGTTGGGGCCGGGAGTGATGGAGGTGACGAAGGCGAACAGCACGAAGGCGCCGAGGAGTTCGAGGGGCATGGCGGGGTACCGGTCTTGTTCTGGGGACTACTGTTTTTCTGAAGCTTTGTGCCTGGGCTTCCCTCTCCCCCGCCCTCTCCCTGAAGGGAGAGGGAGCCATCCGTGCCGGCTGAAGCCGGGGTTTCATCCGGCACCTTACGGTCCCCTCTCCCTTCAGGGAGAGGGTTAGGGAGAGGGCGGCCCCACGCAGAATCTCAAGTTGAACCAGCCTAATCCCGCAGGCTCCGAGCTGTCCCATAACAGCCAGTCGCCGAACGGCCCGTACAGTGCGAGCGGCAGTGGCGTGCGCGGGAGTGCGCCGGTATGGTGCGGGAAAGCCGCATGACTGATGGAAGATCGCCACCATGGAACAGAATCCCTATGCCGCCCCCAAGGTCGAGCTGGTGGATCAGAGTGCTCCGGGGGTATTCCTCGCCGGGCGCTGGAATCCCGGCTTTCTGCGTCTGCTTGGCTGGCTGAGCCTGGCGCTACTGCTGTGCGATGTGGTGCTGTTCGTCCTGTCCTTCGCCGCCGCGCTGCACGAGTCGAGCACCTGGCAGCGCTATGAACTCTGGGTTGGCGTGCTCAGCACGGTGCTCGGCTGCTTCCTGCTGTGGCGCACCCGCAGTTTTCTCGAGGACCGCTTCAACGCCCGCGGGCTGGCCTGGCCGGTCGGGCTGTCGATTGCCATTGCGTTGGTGATGCAGGTCTACAGCCTGATTTTCGACGAGCAGCTCAGCGGCGAATTCAACGGGGCGCTGATGGGCTTCATGGGACTGTTCGTGCCCACCGGCGTCGTCACCCTGTGGTACGGCGTTCGCCTGCTGAAGATCGAGTTGCCGTACCCGTCGGTGAAGGTCATGGGCTGGCTGGAGGTCGCCTCTGGCGTTTGCCTGCTCAGCGTCCTGCTGTTCCTGCCCGGGACCGCCCTGGCGATGGCCAGCCTGCTGCCGCTGGCGCTGATGTTCCTGCGCGCCGCCCGCGAGCTGGAAGCCGCTGCCCGCTAGTCTTCGTCCTGTGACCAGGCGATGGCCTGGTTGACCGCCAGCCAGCCGCGCACGGCGTCCTCGCCGGCTTCGTCGAAGGCCCGTTGCAGCAGGCGCCCCTGTTCCTGGCGCAGGGCCTTTTCCAGCTTGCCGCCTTCGGCCGTCAGCGCCAGTAGGCGCCGGCGCTTGTCGTTGTCGCAGGCTTCGCTGCGGATCAGGTCGCGCTCCAGCAACTGGCGCAGCGGCAGGTTCAGTGCCTGCTTGGTCACCCCCAGGGCGGACAGTAGCTGGCTGACGGAAAGCCCCGGATTACGCGCGATGAAGAACAGGATGCGGTGGTGCACCCGGCTCAGGCCTCGGCGCGCCAGCATCTCGTCAGGTTTCGCGGTGAAGGCGCGATAGCTGAAGAAGAAGGCTTCCATGGCCTGGAGTTGCAGGGCATTTTTTATTAGGTCAGGCATATTGACGTATCAGTCTCGGGCGTCGTAGCTTCGGTCAAGCAGTTTGACTCATTCTTCCGTGCTCCCGCTACCGGTGACCCCATGGCCTTCTCCGAACGCATCGCCCGACTGAAAAGCTCTCTGATCCGTGAAATCCTCGCTGCGGCGCAGCGCCCGGAGGTGATGTCCTTCGCTGGCGGGTTGCCCGCCGAGCCGATGCTGCCAAAGGTGAACTGGGACGACATGCCGGCGAGCATGGGCCAGTACGGCATGAGCGAAGGGGAGCCGGCGCTGCGCGAAGCCATCGCTGCCGAAGCGCGGGCGCTGGGCGTGCCCTGCGAGGCGAGCCAGGTACTGATCGTCAGCGGCTCGCAGCAGACGCTGGACCTGGCCAGCAAGCTGTTCATCGACCCGGGCACCGAGGTGCTGCTCGAAGCGCCGACTTACCTCGCTGCGCTGCAGGCCTTCCAGCTGTTCGGTGCGAACTGCCTGACGGTGCCACTGGGCGCCGAAGGTCCGGACGTCGCCGCGCTGCGCCAGCGCCTTGAAACCAGCAAACCGGCCTTCGCCTACCTGATCCCGACTTTCCAGAATCCGTCCGGCGTGCGCTACAGCGAACAGCGCCGCGATGAGGTGGCCGCCGTGCTCGACGAGTTCGGCGTGACCCTGATCGAGGACGAGCCCTACCGCGAGCTGGTGTTCGATGCCGGCACCGCGACCCCGCTGGTCAGCCGCCTGAAGCGCGCCAGCTGGATCTACACCGGCACTGTCTCAAAAACACTGCTGCCAGGCCTGCGCGTCGGTTTCCTGATCGCCACGCCGGACCTGTTCCCGCATCTGCTGCGTCTGAAGCAATCTGCTGATCTGCACACCAACCGCGTCGGCCAGTGGCAGGCGCTGCAGTGGTTCGGCACCGAGGCTTACCGAGGCCACCTGGCCGAGCTGCGTGATTTCTACCGCATACGCCGCGATGCAATGCAGAAGCAACTTGAAGAGCATTTTGGCGAGTTGGCCGAATGGAACGTGCCCCAGGGCGGTTTGTTCTTCTGGCTCAAGCTCAAGCAGCCGCTGGACACCCGTACCTTGCTGGATAAGGCGCTGTCGCAGAACGTGGCCTTCATGCCCGGCGAGCCTTTCTTTACGCAACCTGACGCCAATCCCGGCTATTTGCGGCTTAACTTCAGCCACGTGGCGCCGGAACGTGCCGGCGAAGGTTTGCGCCGCCTGGCCGCGGTAATCCGCGACGCCCAGCCCCAGTGAGGAGATGAGCATGTACACCGTTTACGGCGATCAACTGTCCGGCAACTGCTACAAGGTCAAGCTGGCCCTGCACCTGCTCGACCTGCCTTACCAGTGGCGCGAGATCGACATCATCAAGGGCGAGACGCAGACCGCCGAGTTCCTGGCGATGAACCCCAACGGCAAGGTGCCGGTGCTGCAACTGGAGGACGGCACCTGCCTGTGGGAGTCCAATGCCATCCTCAACTTCCTCGCCGATGGCAGCGAGTTGCTGCCCAGCGAACCGCGCCTGCGCACCCAGGTGCTGCAGTGGCAGTTCTTCGAGCAGTACAGCCATGAGCCCTACGTGGCGGTGGCGCGCTTCATCGAGTTCTACCTCGGCCTGCCCGAGGAGCGCCGCGAAGAATACACGCGCTGCCACAAGGGCGGCTACAAGGCGCTGAAGGTGATGGAGAAGCAACTGGAGCAGACGCCCTATCTGGTGGGCGACCAGTATTCCATCGCCGATATCACCCTGTACGCCTACACCCATGTGGCCCACCAGGGCGGCTTCGACCTGTCGAACTTCCCGGCGATCAACGCCTGGCTGGCGCGGGTGGCGGATCACCCGCGGCATGTGGGGATGCAGGACTGATCTGCACCTTGCCCTTGAAAACGCCGCTTCCCTGGAAGCGGCGTTTTTCATTGTGTGCCGAGCATTTTTGTAGGAGCGAGCTTGCTCGCGAACGGAATGTCCGGCCGCTAGGTGGTTCGCGAGCAAGCTCGCTCCTACAGGTCGATCCGAACTTCTGTGTGAAACAGGCAATTTGCTATCAGAAAAATCCGAAAGAACCTCTCTAAACCGCGCATTTCGTGGCTTTGGGGTTGACCAGCATCATGGCGGCGTTTTGTCGCCATCCCTAATCTGGGCGCGCTGCCATGCGGGATGTACCGATGTGGCCGGGCGCGAGCGGCAGGCAGTGTCGTCGTCCGGCGTGGGGAGGGAAAAGATGGCCTATCTGGTCTGGCAGGCGGATCTCGATACCGGGATCGGAGTGATCGACGCACAGCACAAGCGCATCGTCGAAATGATCAACCAGCTGCACGAGGCCCAGGCCCATCACGACCGGGCCATGCTCGGCGGCGTGATCGAGGAGCTGGTCGACTACACCATCTCGCACTTCGCCTTCGAGGAGACCCTGCTGGAGGACTCCGGCTACCAGTTCACCCGGGCGCACAAGAAGGTCCATGAACTCTTCATCAAGCGCGTTTCCGACTACCGCACGCGCTTCGATGCCGGCGAGGACGTTGCCGAGGAGCTCAAGGGCCTGCTCGGCCGTTGGCTGTTCAACCATATCCGCAATGACGACGCCAACTACGTCGAGGCCGTAAAGGCCACCATGCACGAACTCACCCGCGACCAGAGCCATGGCGGCTGGCTATCGCGCTCGATGAAGCGATTCTTCGGCTGAATCGCCCCCTGTTTGGGCAGTGAATGCCAGCGCGAATCGCCCCCGGCTGGCTATGCTCCTTGCACAACTAAAAGCAATGCCACGGGGGTATTCGCGCATGAAGACGTTGTTGAAGTCACTGCTGCTGCTTTCTTTGCTGTCGTCCTTTTCACTGTTCGCCGCTCAGCCGGCCGCCTCGTCGACCTCCGACGACCAGCGCGCCAAGGCGCTGCTATCCAAGGCGGTGGCCGCCTACAAGCAGCAAGGCGACAAGGCCTTTGCCGCGTTCAGTCGCCAGGGCGAGTTCGTCGATGGCGACCTCTACGTCTTCGTGGTAGACAGCAATGGCACCATGCTGGCCAGTGGCGGCCCGTCGGTGGTGCTGATCGACCGCGACGTTTCCTCGACGCTCGATCCCTCGCTCCAGGCGCAGTTCGCCAAGGCATTGAAATCGCCGGAAACCGGCAAGGTGCAGCAGGCAGACTACCGCTGGAAGAACTGGGCAGACGGCAAGGTCGAGCGCAAGCACGTGTATTACCAGCGTGTCGGCGAGCGCTTCCTCGCGGTGGGCTACTACATCCCGCGCGCTTCGGCACAGCAGGCGGCAGCCATGCTGGATAAGGCGGTGAAGGCCGTGGAGGCCGACCCGGAAGGCACCTTCAAGCAGATCACCGCGCGGGACAAGGCGTTCATCGAGGATGACCTCTATGTCTTCGTGGTCGACCTGGATACTTCGAAGTTTGTCGCCCACGGCTTCAACACGCGCATGGTCGGTACCGATTTCGACTCGCTCAAGGACCCGGGCGGCAACCCCATCGGCCACGCCATGCTGGAGCTGGTGAAGGCCAAGGGTGAAGCGGAGTTCGAATACCAGTGGCGTAACCCGGTGACCAGCAAGGTGGAGAACAAGCACGCTTTCCTGCGCAAGGCTGGGCACTATCTGGTCGCGGTGGGTTACTACACCCGCTGACCTGCCGGTGGCAGGCACAAAAAACCGGCCCTCTGGCCGGTTTTTTCATGGCGGCGGTTCGCGATCAGCGGATCAGGCTGAGGAACTCGCTGCGAGTGGCGGAGTTCTCGCGGAACTCGCCGAGCATCACGGAGGTGACCATGGAGGAGTTCTGTTTCTCCACACCGCGCATCATCATGCACATGTGCTTGGCCTCGATCACCACGGCCACGCCCAGCGCGCCGGTGACCTGCTGCACGGCCTCGGCGATCTGCCGGGACATGTTCTCCTGGATCTGCAGGCGGCGGGCATACATGTCGACGATGCGCGCGACCTTGGACAGGCCCAGTACCTTGCCATTGGGGATGTAGGCGACGTGCGCCTTGCCAATGAACGGCAGCAGGTGGTGTTCGCACAGCGAGTAAAGCTCGATGTCCTTGACCAGCACCATTTCGCTGTTATCGGAGCTGAACAGGGCGCCGTTGACGATCTCCTCCAGCGTCTGCTGGTAGCCGCGGCAAAGGTACTGCATGGCCTTGGCGGCACGCTTGGGCGTGTCGACCAGACCTTCGCGGGTGACGTCCTCACCGAGCTGGCTGAGGATCGCGGAGTAGTTTTGTTCCAGGGACATGATCTACCTGTGGCAATGACAAAAATAAAAACCGTGGCGCAGGGTAGGGCGCGCGGCCCCCTCTGGCAAGCGCCTGCTGCCGGTTGGCGCGTTATGGCGGGTGGTTTGTCGCCAGGCGTTGCGCCCAGCCTTCGGCCCATTGCGCCAGCGGCAGGCAGTGCAGCGCCAGCTCTCGGCCCTGCTCGGAAAGCTGGTAGCCATCCGCGCCGTTTTCCACCAGTTGCGCCTCCCGCAGTTCGCCCAGACGGGTATTGAGCACCGAGGGCGAGAGGCCTTCGCAGCGCGCCTGCAGCTCGCGAAAACTCGCCGGCCCCTGGTGCAGTTCCCAGAGCACGCGCAGGCTCCAGCGGCGGCCGAGCAGGTCGAGCAGCGCCATGATCGGCCGGCCACTGTCGGAGCCGCGTACGGGGTTGCCGGGGAGGGGAAGCGTCATCGTTTCTCCTTGCTACTTTTTCAGTAGCGGTCTAGCTTGAGTGCTACTTAATTGATAGCAGCCGGAGGCGCATCATGACACAGCCGCGTATCGAACCGTTGCAACCGCCTTTTCCCGAAGACATGCAGGCCGCCTTCACGCGGATCATGCCGCCGGGAGTCGAGCCGCTGAAGCTGTTCCGGACGCTGGCGCACAACCCGCGGGTACTGCAGCGCTTCTTCGCCGGCGGCTTGCTGGACCGCGGCAGCATTGCCCTGGAGGACCGTGAGCTGCTGATCCTGCGGACCACCGCGCGCTGCGGTGCGGAATACGAGTGGGGCGTGCATGTGGCGTTCTATACCGGCAAGACCGGCTTCAGTGACGAACAACTGGTCGACACCTGCCGCGCGATACCCGACGCCGCGCTGTGGCGTCCTGCGCAGCTGGCTCTGCTGGCGCTGGCGGACGACCTGCACGACAGCTCGAGTGTGGATGACGAGTTGTGGTCTCGGCTGAGCGAGCATTTCAGCGCCGAGCAGCTGATCGAATGCCTGATGGTGGTGGGTTTCTACCACTCGGTATCGTTCCTGGTGAACGGCCTGAAGGTGCAGCGCGAAAGCTACGGCGCGCGTTTTCCGGCCTGATTACTCGTCGCGGCCTTCGAGCATGGTGCGCCGCAACATCACGTAGATCGCCCCGGTGCCGCCGTGGCGCGGCAGGCAGGAGGCGAAGCCCAGCACCTGCGGATGCTGGCGCAGCCAGGTGTTCACGTGGCTTTTCACCATCGGGCTGCGGCCGTCGACGCGCGCGGCCTTGCCGTGGGTGACGCGCACGCAGCGGATTTCGAAGCGAGTGGCTTCGGCGATGAAATCCCAGAGGGTTTCGCGGGCGGTCTCGATCTTCATGCCGTGCAGGTCGAGGCTGCCCTCGAAGGGGATCTGGCCGGCCTTCAGCTTGCGCATCTGGCCTTCCTGGACGCCGTCGCGGGCCCAGTAGAGTTCGTCTTCCGGGCCGACGTCGATGACGAACTGGTCGGACAGGCCATCCACCCGGATGTTCTCGGTGCGCACGGTCGCGTTCTGCCGCAGCTCCTTGAGCTGCTTGCGGTCGGCCTTGGGTTTGCCGGTGTCGGCCTGGTCCACGGTGATGCGCTTGACGCCGCGCATCTCGCGGGCGAATTGGGAAAAGTCGTCGTCTTGCATGCGCACCTCCTCGAAGAGCCGCGCAGTCTAACGGATCATGCAGGTCCTACGGAAATTCACCCAACACATCAGTTGCGGCGCTTCATCAGTCGCGGCGACAGGCTCAGGCCGTCGCGGCCACGGGCACGGCGGCGAGCAGCGCGCCAGAAGGTGATGCCCAGCCACAGGCAGAGCAGGCCGATCACCAGCAGCACGGCGCCGGCGCCCGGTTCGATGTGCA
This sequence comes from Pseudomonas nitroreducens TX1, assembly GCF_000313755.1. GTDB lineage: Bacteria > Pseudomonadota > Gammaproteobacteria > Pseudomonadales > Pseudomonadaceae > Pseudomonas > Pseudomonas nitroreducens_A. The sequence continues at coordinate 17,580 of NZ_AMZB01000083.1, forward strand.
GCACGCCCACGGCGGGCTGGCGGCGGAGCAGGGCGGCGACGCCGGCCATGCTGGACAGGATGCCGAAAGTGGCGATCACCGCGGCGATCGCGGCGGCGAAGCGCCAGCGCCAGCGGCCCGGACGTTTCGGGCGCAGGCTGGGTGGGTCGAACTTCTCGGTCATCTTCATCCCGACTTCCTCATCTGTTGAACGAGGCTATGACCGGTGGGGATGGGTGGGGTTCCAACCCCAGGGTCGGGAAGCGCGGCGAACCCGCGGGGTGAACGGGTTCGCGGGCTTGCGCGCCTAAGCTGAGCCTAACCCCGGACGCTTGTCGTTGCTGCCCGTCGGGACGAGTGGCGTCAGACCAGCGCCTGGGCCTGCGCGACCACGGCGGCGAAGTTGTCGCCCAGGGCGGCGATTTCCGCACGGTGCAGGTCGCGGGCGGCAAGCACGCCACCTTCGGGAGTGGGAATGTCGCGGGTGGCGCAGGCCGCGTCCACCAGGGTGCAGCGGTAGCCGTAGTCCTTGGCGGCACGCACCGTGGTGCTGATGCTGGAGTGGGTCATGAACCCGCAGACGATCAGGTCCAGGCGGCCGCTGGCCTGCAGGCGGTCATGCAGGTCGGTGCCGGCGAAGGCATTGGGCAGGCGCTTGTCCACCACCGCCTCGCCCGGCAGCGGGGCCAGTTCGGGCAGGAAGCGGCCGCGCGGGCCCTGCGGGTCGAGCAGGCCGCCGACCACGCCCAGGTGGTGCACGTGGACGATGGGAGTGCCCATGCTCCGGGCCGTCTCCAGCAGCAGGCGAATCTGCGCCACAGCGGCGTCCAGGTCAGGCAGCGCGAGCACGCCGCTGCGGTACTCCTCCTGGGCGTCGATGATCAACAGAGTGCTCTGGCGCAGGGTGGCCGGCGGATATCCGCGCCCACTGATCTGCAGCATGCTGAGCGGATGGGACATGTCTGGACTCCTGTAAATGCATGTTCACTCATTGTGGGCCGTAACGCGTCCGCTGTGAATCTTTGCGAACTCGCGCCAAAGTGGTATTGGCATTCTTCTGAGGAACTGCCCGGAGGCACCCCAGAGCCCCCGCGTTCCGCTAGAATGCGCCCCTTTTTGCGAGCTGCGAGGACTGCTGCCGTGACCCAATCCCGTTTGCTGACCCTGCGTGACCACATCCGCTGGGCCGTCAGCCGCTTCCACGCCGAGGAACTGTTCTTTGGCCATGGTACCGACAACGCCTGGGACGAAGCCCGCCAGCTGGTGCTGGGCGCGCTGCACCTGCCGTGGGAAATGGCCGATGCCTACCTGGACTGCCGCCTCGAGGACGAGGAGCGCGAGTACCTGATGCACCTGCTGCGCCGGCGCATCGAGGAGCGCGTGCCCACCGCCTACCTGCTGGGCGAAGCCTGGTTCTGCGGCATGCCGTTCGTGGTGGACGAGCGCGTGCTGGTGCCGCGTTCCCCCATCGCCGAGCTGATCGAGCGCCGCTTCGAGCCCTGGCTGGCGGCTGACCCTGCGCGAATCCTCGACCTGTGCACGGGTTCGGGCTGCATCGGCATCGCCTGCGCCAGCGCCTTCCCGGAGTCCGAGGTGGTGCTGGGCGACCTGTCGTTCGATGCGCTGGAAGTGGCCAACATCAATATCGAGCGCCACGAGCTGGGCGAGCGCGTCTACACCGTTCAGGGCGACGGCTTTGCCGGCCTGCCGGGCCAGCGTTTCGACCTGATCGTGTCGAACCCGCCTTATGTCGACGCCGAAGACTTCGCCGACATGCCTGCCGAGTACCACCACGAGCCCGAGCTGGGCCTGGCCTGCGGTAATGACGGCCTGGACCTGGTGCGGCGGATGCTGGCCGAAGCCGCGGATCACCTGACCGAGCGCGGCACCTTGGTGGTGGAAGTGGGCAATAGCCAGGTGCATGTGGCGGCGCTCTATCCGGAGGTGGACTTCACTTGGCTGGAGTTCGAGTACGGCGGCCACGGCGTGTTCCTCCTCTCGGCGCAGCAGTGCCGGGAGCACCAGGCGCTGTTCAAGTCCCGCGTAAACGCCTGAATTCGAAGCTGTAGGAGCGAGCTTGCTCGAGAACAGTGCTCACCGGCCACGACGAGGCTGGGCGGTTCGCGAGCAAGCTCTCTCCTACGAAAAGCGGCTTCGGATGGGTTCAGCGCGGGGCTTGGCCGGTCGCGGACGAAGTCCGCTCCTAGGCGAATTTCTGTGCGGGGCAGCCCTCTCCCTGAAGGGATAGGGCGCTATCCATGCCGGCTGACACTGTCGTTTCAGCCGGCACCGATCCAGTCCCCTCTCTCTTCAGGGAGAGGGAAATCGCAGGTACGAATTCTGAGAAAGACCGTTGCTCTTACGCGAGGGTGAGCTTTGGGTAGAAGCGGACTTCGTCCGCGATCGCACGCCGGCCGCGCCTCAGTGCGTGGCGATCCAGATCAGCAGTCCTGCCTGGAACACGGCGAACACCGTCAGGCAGGCAATGGTGAAACGCAGGCTGGTGTCGTCGCGGCGGAAGGTCTCGATGCGCTGCTCCAGCCGGCGGATCTCGTTGGCCTGGGTGGCGAGGTTCTGGTCGGCCTGTTCGAGCATGGCGCCGGCTTCCAGCAATGGGAGTATCTGCACCTTGTCCTTGTGCCAGTCGTCATACAACTCGCTGACCCGGCCGACGCTGTAGCGCGCCTTCAGCAGCCGCGAATCCTCGTAGATCACGTCGAAGCCCTGGGCGCGCAGGAAGTGGTCGCGGCGCTGCCGGGCCTCTTCGTTGGGCACGTCCTTCATCGCCAGCGCGCCGCCCTCGACGCGGTAGTGCGACCACTTCCTCTTCGCCCACGCCACGCCCTGGGCCAGCAGGAAGCGCCCAAGGCCACGGTTCAGCGGTTCGGTGGCAAAGCCTGAATCGGCGCCAAAGCGCACTTCCTTGTTGCGGTGGTCCGCCCAGACCTCCAGCAGGTTCACTTCCTTGCGCAGCACCTGGCCGGGCACCTGGATGGTCAGGCGCAGCAGGCTCTGCTCGGCGTTGTGGCGTTCCACCCGGCCGAGTTGGACGAAACGCAGTGGCCGGGCACCGGTGGTGCGGTCGGTGGGCAATGGCGCCAGGCGCAGCAGGCGATAGTGTTCCGGCGCAAGCTCCGCCCAGGGGTGCGGGCGGGCGGCGGCCTCGTCGGCGGCGACGGCGGTCTGTTCGGCTTCGGTCATTGGGGCTACCTCGGGGCCTGGCGGGCGTGGCCAGTGCTCTCCCGTGGTTTATCGACGCACCGGCGGATTTCTTGAGACGATCGCTCCAGATGACGCCAGCGTGCCACCGGGCAGGGTCTGCACCTGCCGGATGAAAGTCGTGACGTGCTGCACCAGCTCGCGGGCCAGCGGCAGGTTGGGGTTGTTGTAGGAGGCGAGTTGCTGCGGGCCGCTGGTCGGAACGATGCGCAGGATGTGGTTCATTCCCGAGATCAGGTGGAAGTCGCTGTCGGGCTTGGCGCTCTTGAGCGCCTGGGCATCCTCGATGCCGACCTGGATGTCGTTGGTGCCCTGCAGGATCAGGGTGGGCAGCTTGAGCATGGCGAATGCTCGGGCCGGGTCCTGGCGGAACAGCGAGATCAGGTAGGGCTGCACACTGGGGCGGAACAGCACTTTCAGCGGTTCCGGCACGCGGGGCTGCAACCGCCCCGCCTGCAGGCCGTCGATCAACTGGTCGGCCTGGGCCAGTAGCGGCGGAGGCAGTCGGCCCTGCAACTGCTCGCGCAGCACGACGCCGATGGGACGGGCGCTGCCGGCGAGGGAAACCAGCGCTTCGGCGTGGGTTTTCGGTGCAGCCAGGCTGGCGATCAGCGCGCCCTCGCTGTGGCCGATGAGAATCTGTGGGCCGAACCGCGGGTCGTGGGCGAGTTTGTCGCTCCAGGCCACCACGTCGCTGACGTAGGCCTCGACGCTGAGCTCTTCCTCGCGCGGCGCCGCCGGCAGGCTGCGGGCTACACCGCGCTTGTCGTAGCGCACGCTGGCGATGCCGTTTTCCGCCAGCGCCTCGGCCAGCTTGCGCAGATAGGCGTTCTGTCCGCCCTCGGGGTTGTTGCCGTCGCGGTCGGTGGGGCCGGAGCCGGCGATCAGCAGGGCCACGGGCGGCGGGTTCTGTGGCTGGGAAGCCGGGGCCTGCGGCAGCAGCAGGGTGCCGCGCAGAACGCCGTGGCCGGTATCCAGGTCATAGGGGCGTTGCAGGATGCTGGAGGGGGCGGCCAGGGTCACTGACGAGGCGAGGCCGGCGAACAGGCAGAGGCAGAGCAGGGCAAGACGGCGCATCGAGGACTTCGCGATGGGGCTGATGGCGCTTTGATCCTCGCAGGCGGCGAAGGTTCGCAGGGCGGATTGACGCAGGTATACTGCTCGGCCTTTTGCAAACCAAGTCTTTTCGCGGAGCCTCGCATGTCCGGCAACACCTACGGCAAGCTGTTCACCGTCACCACCGCTGGCGAAAGCCACGGCCCGGCGCTGGTCGCCATCGTCGACGGCTGCCCGCCCGGCCTGGAGATTTCCCTGGAAGACCTGCAGCGCGATCTGGACCGCCGCAAGCCCGGCACCAGCCGCCACACCACCCAGCGCCAGGAAGCCGACGAGGTGGAGATCCTCTCCGGCGTGTTCGAGGGCAAGACCACCGGCACGCCGATCGGTCTGCTGATCCGCAACACCGACCAGAAGTCCAAGGACTACTCGGCGATCAAGGACCTGTTCCGCCCGGCCCACGCCGACTACACCTACCACCACAAGTACGGCATCCGCGACTACCGTGGCGGCGGCCGTTCCTCGGCGCGCGAGACCGCCATGCGCGTGGCCGCCGGCGCCATCGCCAAGAAGGTCCTGGCGGGCATGGGCATCCGCGTGCGCGGCTACATGAGCCAGCTCGGCCCGATCGAAATTCCCTTCAAGACCTGGGACAGCGTCGAAGACAACGCCTTCTTCAGCCCCGACCCGGACAAGGTGCCGGAGCTGGAGGCCTACATGGACCAGCTGCGCCGTGACCAGGATTCGGTCGGCGCGAAGATCACCGTGGTCGCCGAAGGCGTGCCGCCGGGTCTGGGCGAGCCGATCTTCGACCGCCTGGACGCCGAACTGGCCCATGCGCTGATGAGCATCAACGCGGTCAAGGGCGTGGAAATCGGCGCCGGTTTTGCCAGCGTCGCCCAGCGTGGCACCGAGCACCGCGATGAGCTGACCCCGGAAGGCTTCCTGTCGAACAACGCTGGCGGCATCCTCGGCGGTATCTCCTCCGGCCAGCCGATCATCGCTCACCTGGCGCTCAAGCCGACGTCCAGCATCACCACCCCCGGCCGTTCCATCGATGTGGACGGCAACCCGGTGGACGTGATCACCAAGGGCCGCCACGACCCCTGCGTGGGCATCCGCGCGACCCCCATCGCCGAGGCGATGATGGCCATCGTGCTGCTCGACCACCTGCTGCGCCATCGCGCGCAGAACGCCGACGTGAAGGTCGGTACCCCGGTCCTCGGCCAGCTTTGAGTGACCTGAACCTCCCGCGAGCCGCCTGGTCCGCGGGAGCGTCACGTGCCTCCTGCCGCTGATGGCTCAGGTTCCCTACTGGCGGCTGTCCAGTTTCTACTTCTTCTACTTCTGCCTGCTGGGCGGGACGGCCCCGTTCCTCGCGCTGTATTTCCATCACCTGGGCTTCCCGGCGCCGCGTATCGGCGAGCTGGTCGCTATCCCCATGCTGATGCGCTGCGTGGCGCCGAACCTGTGGGGCTGGCTGGGCGACCGCAGCGGCCAACGTCTGGCCATCGTGCGCTTTGGCGCGGTGTGCACGGCGCTGTGCTTTGCCGGCATCTTCCTCGGCCACAGCTACGCCTGGCTGGCGCTGATCATGGCCGGGCACGCGTTCTTCTGGCACGCGGTGTTGCCGCAGTTCGAAGTCATCACACTTGCGCACCTCAAGGGCCGCACGGAAACCTACAGCCGGGTACGCCTGTGGGGCTCCATCGGTTTCATCTGCACCGTGGTTGGCCTGGGCTGGCTGTTCGAGTTCGCCAGCCTGGACGCTTACCCGCTGGCGCTGCTGGCGATCATGCTCGGCATCGTCGGCGCCAGTTGGTGGGTGCCGAACGCCCAGCCGCCGGCGCGGCAGGACGAGGCCAGCGCCGGCGGTTTTCTCAAGCAACTGCTCAGCCCCGGCGTGCTCGCGTTTTACGTCTGCGTGTGCCTGATGCAGCTATCCCACGGCCCCTACTACACCTTCCTGACCCTGCACCTGGAGGCGCTCGGCTATGCCCGTGGCTTGATCGGCCAGCTCTGGGCGCTGGGCGTGGTGGCCGAGGTGCTGCTGTTCCTGGTCATGCCGCGCCTGCTCAAGCGCTTCACCCTGCGTCAGGTGTTGGCGGCGAGCTTCCTGCTGGCTGCCTTGCGCTGGCTGCTATTGGGAACGCTGGCCGGGTACCTGCCGATACTGCTGTTCGCCCAGCTCCTGCACGCCGCTACGTTCGGCAGCTTCCACGCCGCCGCCATCCATTTCGTCCAGCGCAGCTTCCAGGCGCGCCAGCAGGGCCAGGGGCAAGCGCTTTATGCAGCGCTGGCGGGGACCGGCGGCGCGCTGGGTGCGCTTTACTCCGGCTACAGCTGGGGTAGCCTTGGCCCGGCCTGGACCTTCGCCATTGCCAGCATCGCCGCGCTGGCCGCCACCTTCATCATCTGGACCCGTCTGAACGAGGACCCGCATGAACGACACCCGTGAACAGCTGACCCGGCAGATCATCGACGCCGGCCGCTTCCTCTATGGCCGCGGCTGGTCGCCGGCCACCAGTAGCAATTATTCGGCGCGCCTGGCTGCCGACCGCGCGCTGCTCACCGTTTCGGGCAAGCACAAGGGGCAGCTCGGCGAGGACGACGTGCTGGAAACCGACCTCGCCGGCAACAGCCTGGAGCCGGGCAAGAAGCCCTCGGCGGAAACGCTGCTGCACACCCAGCTTTATGCCTGGCGACCGGAGATCGGCGCGGTGCTGCACACCCATTCGGTGAACGCCACCGTGCTGTCGCGCCTGACCGCCGGCGACCGCCTGGAGCTGGAAGACTACGAACTGCAGAAGGCCTTCAGCGGCGTCACCACCCATGAAGGCCGCGTCACCGTGCCGATCTTCGACAACGACCAGGACATCGCCCGCCTGGCCGCCAAGGTGCAGCCCTGGCTCGATGCGCATCCGGACTGCCCCGGTTACCTGATCCGCGGCCACGGCCTGTACACTTGGGGGCCACGCATGGCCGATGCCCTGCGCCAGATCGAAGCCTTCGAATTCCTCTTCGAATGCGAACTGAAAGTACTGAGCCTTCGCGGCGGCACGCGCTGAGCGAATCCGGCCCGCTTTTGAGAAAAAAGCCCAGAAGGACAACGACCATGAGCAGCCTGACCGTCTACCACGAATCCAATCCCGAGCAGCCACTGAAGCTGCTGACCCACGCCGAGGACATCGCCGCCACCCTCGGCGAGCTGGGCGTGCGCTTCCAGCGCTGGGCGGCCAACGCCCCCATCGTGCCCGGCGCCAGCCAGGAAGAAGTGATCGCCGCCTACCAGCACGAGATTCGCCGTTTGCAGGAAGAGGAGGGCTACGTCACCGTCGATGTGGTCAGCCTCACCGCGGATCATCCGCAGAAGGACGAGCTGCGCGCGAAGTTCCTCGACGAACACCGCCACGGCGAGGACGAAGTGCGCTTCTTCGTCGCCGGCCGCGGACTGTTCACCCTGCACATCGAGGACCACGTCTACGCCGTGCAATGTGAGAAGAACGACCTGATCTCGGTGCCCGCCGGCACCCGCCACTGGTTCGACATGGGCGAGCGCCCGCATTTCGTCGCCATCCGCCTGTTCAACAATGCCGAGGGCTGGGTCGCGAAGTTCACCGGCGACGAGATCGCCAAGCGCTTTCCGTTGCTGGAAGACTGATTTTCCCGCCCCGGCGTTGCCGGGCGTTTCCTGCTCTTCGTAGGACCAAGAGGGACGCCTAGTCCTTGCTCGCGAACGAGTCCCGCGGCGGAGCCTGATAAAGAACGATGGCCGTGTGTGCACCCACCCACGGTCGTTACCTGAACCACCCTCTCCCTGACCCTCTCCCTGAAGGGAGAGGGGAGTGTCCGGAGTTATCGGGAAGCACCTGTCTTACCGGATACCCGATAAGCGCCCTCTCCCTTCAGGGCGAGGGGTTCTTGCCCGAGCCGTTTTGCTTTCCTGGAGTCCCCATGCCCATCAAAGCCATCCTCACCGACATCGAAGGCACCACCAGCGCGGTCAGCTTCGTCTTCGACGTGCTCTTTCCCTACGCCGCCGCGCACCTGCCGGACTACGTGCGCGAGCACGCCGCCGAGCCAGCCGTAGCTGAGCAACTGGCTGCCGTGCGCGCCGACAGCGGCGAAGCGAATGCCGACACCGAACGCTGCATCGAGATTCTCCTCGGCTGGATCGCCGAAGACCGCAAGGCGACGCCGCTCAAGGCGCTGCAGGGCATGGTCTGGGAGCAGGGCTACCGCGCCGGCCAGCTCAAGGGCCACGTCTACCCGGACGCCGTCGATGCGCTGCGCCACTGGCACGCCGAGGGTTACCGGCTGTACGTCTATTCCTCCGGCTCGATCCAGGCGCAGAAGCTGATCTTCGGCTGTTCCGAGGCGGGCGACCTGTCGCCGCTGTTCTCCGGTTACTTCGATACCACCAGCGGGCCCAAGCGCGAGGCCGGGTCCTACCAGCGTATCGCTGCCGCCGTGGGCTTGCCGGGCGAGGAAATCCTCTTCCTTTCCGACGTGGTGCAGGAGCTGGACGCCGCCCAGCAGGCCGGCCTGCAGACCATTGGCCTGGCCCGCGAGGGCGGCGTGCTGGAGGGCCATGACACCGTGGCCAGCTTCGCGGTGATCGACCCGGCGCGGGTCTGAGACCATGCCCGTGCCAATGCGGCGCGGGCGGCTATGCTGATCAGACCTCCATCATCCAAAGGGATTTTCTACATGGGTTCGACCCTGAGTGGCCTGATCAGTCTGATCATCTTCGCCCTGGATATCTGGGCGATCATCAACGTGGTGAAAAGCAACGCCGAGATGGGGCTGAAGATCATCTGGATTCTGGTGATCGTCATCCTGCCGGTGCTGGGCTTGATCATCTGGGCTGTCGCCGGGCCGCGGGGGAATGTGAGGGTCTAACGCCTAACAGGAGCGGGCCATGCCCGCGATCCCCCGGCAGGACGGCGTTTGTCCTGGCTCCAAAGGTGGAGGTTCTTTCTGCTTCGGCTCGGGGGATTTCAGCGCTGCTTCGGCGTGGCGTGGACTCTGTGTTTCGCCACCTCGGGCGACCTTCTTTGGCAAACGCCCCAAAGAGCGCAAAGGTCTTGTCCCGGACATCCGGTTTTTCGCTTGGGGCGAAAAATACTCTCGTTGAAGCGCAGTTTCAGGGGCACGAACCAGGCGTCCCCCTTGACGGGCCATCCCTGGCCCGACAGCGCTCGCGCGACATCCATGTCGCTCAACCCCTGAAACTCCACCTCAACGAGGCCTCCTGAACGGGGCGTTCCAAGTGTGCGGGTATTTCTCTGGACGTCTTACGAAGCCAAAGCCAAACCGGAGGCACGGTCTTGCCCGTAGGAGCGGACCTTGTCCGCGAAATCCCGCCGACCGCACGTCAACGCCCGGCCGCCGCTCACTCAAACCGATAATGCATCCGCACGCACCCCGGCTCGATGACCTTGGCCGACAGCAGCGTCGGCGAGACCCGCAGGCCGGTCGCGGGGAAAAGTGGAAAGCCGCCACCGATGATCTCCGGCATCACATAGATTTCCAGCTCATCCAGCGCCCCGCGCTCCAGGAAGGCCATCTGCAGCTGGCCGCCGCCGAGCATCCACACGTCACCGTCGTCCAGCGCGCGCAGTTCCGCAATCAGTGCGTCGACATCCTGGCGGGTTTCCAGCGGGCCCTTCGGGGCGACGATGGGGCGGGAAGTCACCACCACTACCCGCTGTGCACCGTAGGGCCAGGGGCCGGGATCGGCGGCGAGGAACTCGTAGGTCGCTCGGCCCATGACGACGGTACGAATGCGCTGGAGGAACAGGTTGTAGTCGTGCTCGCCCAGTTGTAGCTGGTCATTTCTAAACAGCCAGTCCAGCCCGTGTTCCGGTGTGGCGATGAAGCCGTCGAGGCTGGTGGCGATGTAGCCGAGAATCCTGGCCATGCTGAGTCTCCTTGGGTAATCTATGCATCAATATATAAATGAATGTTCATTTATAAAAGAGGGAGGCATGGCTCGAACCAAGACGGTGAGTGACGAAGCGATACTCGACGCCGCCATGGCGCTGATGGTGCGTGAAGGGCCCGATGCGGTGACTTTTGCCGCGGTAGGCCGTGAAGTAGGGCTATCCGCCGCGACGCTGGTGCAGCGCCATGCCACCAAGGCCGAGTTCCTTCGTGCCGTACTGTTGCGTGCCTGGGACCGGCTGGATGAGCAGACCGCGCAGCTCGATGCGAGCGCCGAGCTGAGCCCGGAAGGCGCGGTACAGATGCTGGTGGCGATGTTCCCGGTGGGCGAGGGCGAGACCGATTACGCGGAGGGGTTGCTGATCCTGCGCGAGGACATGCGTGACCCGCTGCTTCGCGAGCGTGGTGCGCAGTGGGGCGCCGCGCTGGCCGGGGCGTTGGGGCGGCGCTTGAGCGATGATCCGCAGCGTCAGCCGATCCTCGGTCGCCTGATGGCCAGCCAATGGCAGGGCGCGCAGCTGTGGTGGGCCTTCGAGCGTCAGGACGACCCGGCCAGCGCCGTTGGTGCCGAGCTGCGGCGCTGGTGCGAAGTCGTGCTGAAGGCGGAAAAGGTTGCGGGATAAGGCGCCGGGATGGAGACTCGCCTGATGCATTATTGCCTGATCGAAACAGACCTCGGCTGGTTCGGGCTCGCCTGGAGCCCGCAGGGAATCACGCGCGTCTATCTGCCGGGCGACCCGGTGCACAGCCTGCGCGAGCGTTTCGACCCGCTCGGCAGCGAAACCGCCTACTGGCCGCCGTTCATCGACGAGGCGCGCCAGCTGATTCTGGGGTATGCGCGGGGTGAGGCGGTGTCCTTCGACGATCTGCCGCTGGACCTGTCCGCAGTCAGCGATTTCCACCGCCGCGTCTACGACGACATTCTCCAGCTGGGACGCGGCGAAACCACGACCTACGGCGAGATCGCCCGGCGCCTGGGCGATGTCGGCTTGTCCCGCGCGGTGGGGCAGGCGATGGGCAGCAATCCGATCCCGCTGATCATTCCCTGCCACCGCGTGCTCGCCAGCGGCGGCAAGACCGGCGGATTCTCCGCGCCGGGCGGCAGCATCTCGAAAATGCGCCTGCTGGCCCTGGAAGGCTACGAGGACCCTCAAGCCGCGCAGACCGCCTTCGACTTTTTCTAGGGCGAACGGCTAGGCCCTTTCCAGCGCGCCTTCCAGGCGCAACAGCAGTTCCTTGCGCGGCAGGCCGCCGGCGTAGCCGGTGAGGCTGCCGTTGCTGCCGATCACCCGGTGGCACGGGACGATGATGCTGATGGGATTGGCGCCATTGGCCGCGCCCACCGCGCGGATTGCCGTGGGCCGACCGATGCGCCGCGCCAGTTCGGCATAGACGGTGGTGAAGCCGTAGGGGATATCCAGCAATGCCTGCCAGACCTGGCGCTGGAACGCGGTGCCGCCGGTGTTCAGGCGCACATCGAAGCGCTGGCGCTTGCCGGCGAAGTATTCGTCCAGCTGTCGCGCCACGTCATCCAGCAGCGGGCTGCCCTGTTGCCATTCCGGCTGCGGGTAATGCCGCACTTCCAGGTCCATGTAGAGCATTCGCAGGCCGCCTTCGTCGCCGGCCAGCAGCAGACGGCCGGTGGGGCTGTCGTGATAGCGGTAGCGCATGATCATCCTCCGGTGCGGCCGGCCTGGGAGTAAGCGTGCCATAGGTAGACCGCGGCGTAGGCGCGCCAGGGCCGCCAGGCTTCGGCGCGGCGTTGCAGTTCGCGGGCGGTGATGCCGGTGGGGCCCCAGACCGGCGACTTGAGCAGGCCCAGGTCGGCGGCGGGGAAGGCGTCCGGGTCGCCGAAGGCGCGTAGGGCGACGTATTCCGCGGTCCACGGGCCGATGCCGGGGAGGGCGCAGAGGCGTTTCACCAGGTCCTCGGCGCCGTCGTCCACGTGCAGTGCCAGTGCACCGCTGGCACAGGCGGCGGAGAAGCGTTGCAGGGTTTCCACGCGCTTGCCGGGCATGCCGATGCCGGCGAGGTCGGCTTCGGCCAGGGCCTCGGGCGTCGGGAACAGGCGGCTTGGCTGGCCTTCGACTTCTGCGCCTCCCGGCAAGGGCTCGCCCAGGCGCTGCACCAACCGCCCGACTATGGTCACCGCGGCTTTCACCGTGACCTGCTGGCCGACGATGGCGCGCACGGCCTGTTCGAACGGGTCGAATGCGGTGGGCAGGCGCAGCCCGGGGGCTTGCAGCAGGAGCGGGCCGAGGACGGTGTCGTCGCTCAGGTGGCGGGCGACATGGGCGGGGTCACTGTCGAGGTCGAACATCTTGCGCACCCGTGCCGTCAGCGCTTCGGCGTGCGGGGCAGGCAGGTGCAACTGCAGTTCGAGTTCAGCGCAGTCATCCATGGGCTCCACGCTGAACCAGCCATTATCCGCGCCCAGCCGCACGCTGCGGGCGTAGCGCCGCGGGGATAGGCATTCGACGCCCGCCAGGCTGCGCAGGGCGAAGTGGTCGTGGAACTGCTGCCAGTCCCAGGGGGCGTGGTAGGGCAGGCGGATGATCCGGGAAGCGGGGGCTGTGCTTTTCATGCTGCGACCTTACCTGTTGCGCGCCGGGCTGTCCTCCCGCGCCTGACTTTCAAACGGGTATGCCCGGCTCCTCAGGTGGAGGGCGCCGACGGCAGGGTTCGACCTGTCATCGTCGGGCACGTAGAATGCGCGCCTCTTTCGGGGCGGCGCGGCCGTCCCCTCCTATTGTCTTGTCCCGACGGGAGCCCAGCCCATGCACGATTACCAGGAAACCCTCTACGACGGCTATGGCCAGCGTTTCAGCGTCGACAGGATGCTCCACGAGGTGCGCACCGAGCACCAGCACCTGGTGATCTTCGAGAACGCCCGCATGGGGCGGGTGATGGCGCTGGACGGCGTGATCCAGACCACCGAGGCTGACGAGTTCATCTACCACGAGATGCTCACCCACGTGCCGATCCTCGCCCATGGTGCGGCCAAGCGTGTGCTGATCATCGGTGGCGGCGACGGCGGCATGCTGCGCGAGGTGTCCAAGCACGCCAGCGTCGAGCACATCACCATGGTCGAGATCGACGGCACCGTGGTCGACATGTGCAAGGAATTCCTGCCGAATCATTCCCGGGGTGCCTTCGACGATGCACGCCTGAACCTGGTGATCGACGACGGCATGCGCTTCGTCGCCACCACCACGGAGAAGTTCGACGTCATCATCTCCGACTCCACCGACCCGATCGGTCCGGGCGAAGTGCTGTTCTCGGAAAACTTCTACCAGGCCTGCCACCGCTGCCTGAACGAGGGCGGCGTGCTGGTGACCCAGAACGGTACGCCCTTCATGCAACTGGACACCGTGCGCAACACCGCCGGCCGGATGAACGGCCTGTTCGCCGATTGGCACTTCTACCAGGCGGCCGTGCCGACCTACATCGGCGGCTCGATGACCTTCGCCTGGGGCTCGACCAACCCGGCGCTGCGCAAGGTCGACGCCGCCACCCTGGCCCAGCGCTTCGCTGCCAGCGGCATCCAGACCCGCTATTACAACCCGGCCATCCACCAGGGCGCCTTCGCCCTGCCGCAGTATGTGCTGCAGGCCATCGGCAAGCCGGCCAACGACTGATGCAACGCTGCCCGTCGCGCGCTGCGCGCGGCGGGCAGGGGCACGATGTCCCTGGATTTCCCGCCTGTCGGGACATTTTCTTCACAGGCCGTCCGGCACTATCCCCGCCCTCAGGCGGTCCGACCTGCGCCGGTTCACGCTTGCATCATCCCGAAACGAATCCCCGGCCAGGCTTAATGCCTGCTTAAGGCGCGCACAATAGAATGCGACGCCGCTGCTTTTGCGGTGTAATGCCGCAGCCTTTCGCGCTCGTGCGGGTGGTATTGCTGTCCGGCACGGCGACGCACCTTCGAACCCTGAACGTTCACAACGGAACCAAGAAATGGGCCAATCAGAAGTCCTGACCAACCGCCAGACCGGTGCGAGCCTTACGCGGCCCACCGTGTCCAGCCACCTGGCGTTCACCGCGCTCAGCGTCGTTGCGCTGATGGTGATGTTCTCCCTGCTGCGCCTGGCACTGCTCATCTATAACCGCGAGCTGATCGGCAGCACCCCGGCGTCCACCTTCGTCGAGGCCTTCATCACCGGCATGCGCTTCGATATCCGCGTGGTGGTCTATCTCATCGCCCCGCTGGTGTTCGCCATGGCCAGCGCTCGCGCCATGGGCTGGCGCTGGCTGTGGAAAGCCTGGCTGACCATCACCGCCAGCCTCACGCTGTTCCTCGGCGTGCTGGAGATGGACTTCTATCGTGAGTTCCACCAGCGCCTGAACAGCCTGGTATTCCAGTACATGTCCGAAGACCCGAAGACGGTCATGAGCATGATCTGGTACGGCTACCCGGTCGTCCGTTATCTGTTGGCCTGGGCCGTTGCCACCTGGCTGCTGTACCTCGTGTTCCGTGGCATCGACCGGGCGACCCGCCCGAGTGCTTCCGGCGCTGCCGTCGCCGCCTGGTACATCCGAGTCGCGGTGATGCTGGTGGTGATCGTGGTCTGCGTGGTCGCCGCCCGTGGCACCCTGCGTCAGGGGCCGCCGCTGCGTTGGGGCGATGCCTTCACCACTGACTCGATGTTCGCCAACCACCTGGGCCTGAACGGCACGATGACGCTTATCAAGGCCGCCGAGGACCGCTTCGGCGAGGACCGCGACAACATCTGGAAGGCTACCCTGCCGGTCGAGCAGGCTCGTGACACCGTCCGCAACATGCTGCTGGTACCCGACGACAAGCTGGTCGACGCCGACGATGCCGCCATCCGCCGCGATTACACCCCGCCGGCTGACGGTACGCTGCCGATCAAGAACGTCGTGGTGATCCTGATGGAAAGCTTCGCCGGCCACTTCGTCGGTGCGCTGGGCGGCAAGGGCGACATCACACCGTACTTCGACCAGTTGTCGAAAGAAGGCCTGCTGTTCACTCAGTACTTCTCCAATGGCACCCACACCCACCAGGGCATGTTCGCCACCATGGCATGCTTCCCCAACCTGCCGGGCTTCGAATACCTGATGCAGACGCCCGAGGGCGGTCACAAGTTCTCCGGTATTCCGCAGTTGCTGTCGGCGCGCCAGTTCGAGGACGTCTACGTCTACAACGGCGATTTTGCCTGGGACAACCAGTCCGGCTTCTTCGCCAACCAGGGCATGACCTCGTTCATTGGCCGTAACGACTTCGTCAACCCGGTGTTCTCCGATCCGACCTGGGGCGTGTCCGACCAGGACATGTTCGCCCGCGGCAACGAGGAACTGGACAAGCTCGAGGCCACCGGCAAGCCGTTCTATGCCTTGCTGCAGACGCTCTCCAACCACGTCCCGTACGCGCTGCCCAAGGACCTGCCGGTGAAGCCGGTGACCGGTTTCGGCAGCCTGGACGAGCACCTGACGGCGATGCGTTATTCCGATTGGGCGCTGGGGCAGTTCTTCGAGAAGGCG
This sequence comes from Pseudomonas nitroreducens TX1, assembly GCF_000313755.1. Classification (GTDB taxonomy): domain Bacteria; phylum Pseudomonadota; class Gammaproteobacteria; order Pseudomonadales; family Pseudomonadaceae; genus Pseudomonas; species Pseudomonas nitroreducens_A. The sequence goes on from NZ_AMZB01000083.1 coordinate 33,285, forward strand.
AAGAAGTCGCCGTACTACAAGGACACCCTGTTCGTGGTCGTTGGCGACCACGGCTTCGGCGCGCCGGAGCAGCTCACCGAGATGGACCTGTTCCGTTTCAACGTGCCGCTGCTGCTGATCGCTCCGGGCATCCAGGAAAAGTTCGGCGCCACCCGCGATACCGTAGGCACCCAGGTCGACATCGCCCCGACCATCATGGGCCGCCTGGGCGGTGAAACCCGCCACCAGTGCTGGGGCCGCGATCTGCTGAACCTGCCGGCCGGCGACAAGGGCATCGGTGTGATCAAGCCGTCGGGCAGCGAACAGGTGGTGGCGGTGATTTCCGGCAACCGCATCCTGATCAAGCCCAAGGAAGGCGACATCCGCGTTTATGACTACAAACTCGGCAAGGATTTCGGCGTGACCCGTGTGGACAACGCGCCGGACCAGGAAGCCTTGCGCCTGCGCCTGGAGTCCTTCATCCAGACCGCTACCAAGAGCCTGCTGGACAACACCGCTGGGGTGGTGGACGGCAAGCCTGGCGTGAAGTGATCGAGCGGTAAGTGAAAAGGGGCCTTCGGGCCCCTTTTTTCATGGGCGAGGGTTTTGCCTTTTGTAGGAGCGAGCTTGCTCGCGAACCGCTCTGGCCTGGTGGTCTGGGAATTGTCCGCGAGCAAGCTCGCTCCGACAGAAAACGCCGGGCCAGAGGGCTTGGTGTCGGAATGGACGACAGAATCTTCAGTAAGAAGAGGTTATAAAGTAAGACCACATCGATCTAATGGATTATAAGAAAAGCCGTTATCCTGCCGCCCACACCACGAGGTGATCAGTTTCGCCAGTCAGGACGCGTAGATGGATGTTGGCAATATCGGTTTCGTAATCGCGGGTCTTGTCGTTGGCTTTATCGTGGGAATGACCGGTGTCGGCGGCGGTTCGCTGATGACGCCGATTCTCCTCTGGTTCGGTATCAACCCCGCCGCCGCGGTAGGCACCGACCTGCTCTATGCCGCCATCACCAAGTCCGGCGGCGTCCTGGTTCACCGCAAGAACGACAACATCGACTGGCGCATCACCGGCTGGCTGGCCCTGGGCAGCGTCCCGGCGGCGGCGCTGACGCTGCTGTTCCTGCATAGCCTGCACACTGATACCGCGGCGATGAACGCGGTAATCAAGAACGCCCTGGGTGTCGTGCTGCTGCTCACCGCCCTGGCCGTGCTGTTCAAGAAGCAGGTACTGGCCTTCGCCCAGCGTCATGCCGGCGACAGCTTCCACTTCAGCGGCCCGCGCCTGAATACTCTGACCGTCGTCACCGGCGCCATCCTCGGTGCGATGGTCGCGCTGACCTCCATCGGTGCCGGCGCACTGGGCACCGTGGCACTCTTCATTCTCTATCCCTTCCTCGCCACCCGCCGTCTGGTGGGCACCGAGATCGCCCACGCCGTGCCGCTCACCCTGATCGCCGGCCTGGGGCACGCCAGCATGGGCAACATGGACTGGGGCCTGCTCGGTTACCTGCTGATCGGCTCGCTGCCGGGCATCTACATCGGCAGCCACCTGGCCGGGCGCATCCCGGATGGCATGCTGCGCCCGTGCCTGGCGATCATGCTGGCGATGATCGGTTACAAGCTGGTCTTCTAAGTCTCTTTCCCGAGCGCTCAGCCGCGGCGGAAACGCCCGGGCGTCACGCCTTTCCAGCGTCGGAAGGCGTGGATGAAGTTCGACACCTCGCCATAGCCGAGCCGCTCGGCGATCTCCTCCAGACGAATCGCCCCAGTGGCCAGCAACTCCTCGGCCAGGGCCTGGCGCACCTCGTCCAGCAGGGCGCGATAGCTGCTGCCTTCGGTTTCCAGCCGGCGGCGCAGCGTGCGCGACGTCATGTGCAGTTCATCCGCCAGTTGTTCCATGTCCGGCAGCCGCCCCGGCGTGCCCAGCAGGCGATCCCGGATCTGCCCGGACAACCCGGTACGCACCCGGCGCCGGGCGAGCAGGGCGCGGCACTGCTCCTCGCAGCGGCGCGCCACCTCCGGGTTGGCCCCGGGCAGCGGCATTTCCAGGATGCGGCTGTCGAAGACGATGCGGTTTTCCGCCTGGGCAAACAGCGGCATCACGCCCAGTTCATCGACGTACGGCTGCAGATCGGCCGGCGCCTCGCGGCGAAACAGCGCCTGGCGGATCGGCGGAGGCTGGTTGGTCAGGTCGCGCTGGATGCGCAGCACGCCGCCGCCGTCGCGGTCGATGAGGAAATCGCGCAGGTCTTCCGGCACGGCCGCATCGTCCAGTACCAGATGCGCCTCGCCGTCGTGTTCCTCCAGCGTCATGCGGTGGAAGGCGTATGTCAGGTCGAGGTAGCGCAGGCCCAGGTGCGCCGCGCTGAGGAAGGTCGAGCTGCTGAGCAGGGCGAAGCCCCAGATGCCATAGGTGTTGAGGTGATAGCGCAGGCCGGCCTTGAGGCCGATACCCGGGCGCTGGCCGATCTGCCGGTTGACGTTGCGCAGCAGCTCCAGCTCCTGGGCGGCTTCCACTTCGGCGCCGGGGTCGGCGAGCACCCCGATGTCCAGGCCCGTGCCGTCCAGGCACTGTTCCAGGGTCATGCCGTGGTCGAGGCCGAACTGGGTCATGAGCTGCACGCTGATGGCACTGCGCCTGGGCGACCAGGTTGGGAGGGCTGGCATCGGGGCCTCGGCTTTCAAATGACCGAAAATCAGGGGTGACCGAAAGTCACAATTTTATGTCCGACTATGCCATAACCCGCGGCGGGAAGTCGCACTAGGATGGTGTCATCCGCCGCTGCGCGGACCTCGAAACCGGGAGCACAACAATGACAACATCATCCCGTCGATCGGCCGCCCCGCGCGTGCTGATCATCGGTGCCGGCTTCGCCGGCCTGGGCCTGGCGATCCGCCTGCAGCAAGCGGGCATCCAGGACTTCCTGATCCTCGAAAAGGCCGCCGACGTCGGTGGTTGCTGGCGCGAGAACGTCTATCCGGGCGCCGCCTGCGACGTGCCTTCGCATCTGTATTCCTTTTCCTTCGAACCCAAGGCCGACTGGTCGCGCAAGTTCGCGCCCCAGGCGGAAATCCTCGACTACGCCCGGCACTGCGCGGACAAGTACCGCCTGCGCGAGCGCATCCGCTTCCACTGCGAAGTGAGCGAGGCGAGCTTTGACGAAGGCGCCGGCGAGTGGCGGGTGACCTGCGCCGACGGCGAGGAGCTGCGCGCCCAGTCGCTGGTCTGCGCCCTTGGCCAGCTGAGCCGCCCGCTGATCCCGAAGCTGCCGGGTATCGAGCGCTTCCAGGGCAAGGCCTTTCACTCCGCGCAGTGGGACCACGGCACGCCGCTGGAGGGCAAGCGTGTCGCGGTGGTCGGCACCGGTGCCAGCGCCATCCAGTTCGTCCCGCAGATTGCGCCGAGGGTCAGCGAGCTGTTGCTGTTCCAGCGCAGCGCGGCCTACGTGATTCCCAAGCCGGACCGTCCCTATGCCGACTGGGAGCGCCGCATCAAATCACGGCTGCCCTGGCTGCAGCGCCTGGACCGCGGCCTGAAGTACATCCAGCACGAGGCGCGCGCGCTGGCCTTCACGGTGTTCCCGCCGCTGATGAAGATCATGCGGATCAGCTTCCATCTGCATATGCGCAAGAGCATCCGTGATCCGCAACTGCGCGCGCGGCTGGAGCCCGATTACCCCATGGGCTGCAAGCGCATCCTGATCAGCAACGACTACTACCCGGCGCTGGCGCGCAGCAATGTGAAGCTGGTGGACACCGGTATCCGCGAGGTTACCGAGGACGCCATCGTCACCCGCGACGGGGTACGCCATCCGGTGGATACGATCATCTACGGCACCGGTTTCGCCGCCACCGAGTTCCTCGCACCGATGCGCATCACCGGCCTCGGCGGACGTGAGCTGAACCAGGCCTGGAGCGACGGCGCCGAGGCCTACAAGGGCATCAGCGTCAGCGGCTTCCCCAACTTCTTCATCCTCTACGGGCCCAACACCAACCTGGGGCACAACTCCATCCTCTACATGCTGGAAAGCCAGTTCCCCTACGTGCTCGGCTGCCTGCAGCGGATCCAGCGCGACGGCCTGAAGTACCTGGACCTCAAGCCACAGGCGCAGCAGGGCTTCAACCGCCAGTTGCAGCACGACCTGCAGCACACCATCTGGGAGCGCGGTTGCAGCAGCTGGTACAAGACCGCAAGTGGCCGCAATACCGTGAACTGGCCGGGCTTCACCTTCCGCTACCGCCAACAGACCCGTCAGCCGGAGTTTGCCGACTATGACTGCATCCGTTGAACCCGTGGTAACGCTGTCGACCCGCCAGAAACTGCTGACCGCCACTTTGCGCGGCGCGCTGAACCTGCTGTTCCGCGGGCTGATGGGCCCGCCGTTGCCGGTGAAGGCGCAGCGTGCGCTGCTGCGTGGGCTGACGGCCGCCACGCTGACGCCGCGAGGCGTGCATCGCGAGCAGACGAGCCTGGGCGGCGTGCCCGCCGAGGTCTGGCGGCCGCAGGGCGCGGGCGAGGGCCGGGTGATCCTCTACCTGCACGGTGGCGCCTACCTGATCGGCTCGCCGGCCACCCACCGGGCGATCACCGCCAACCTGGCGCGGCTGTGCCAGGCCGAGGTCTGGGTGATCGACTATCGCCTGGCGCCCGAACATCGCTTCCCCGCGCAGCGTGAAGACGCCGTGGCGGCCTACCGCGCGCTGCTGGACAAGGGCATTCCCGCGTCGGCCATCGCGGTGGCCGGGGATTCCGCCGGCGGCCACCTGACCCTGCAGTTGGCGCTGGAAGCCAAGGCGCAGGGCCTGCCGATGCCGGGGGCACTGGTGACCTTCTCGCCGGTGACCGATCTCTCCAACGAGCATCTGCATGCGCCGGCGGCGGGCGACCCGCTGATCACCCGCGCCTGGATGGACAGCGCCATGGCGATGTTCTGCCCGACGGGCGTGCCCCGTGCAGACGCGCGATTGTCGCCGCTGCACGCCGATCTCAACGGCCTGCCGCTGATCCAGGTCGGCGAAGACGAGGTGCTGCGCAATGACAGCCTGCGTTTCGCCGACGCCGCGCGGCGCTACGGCAACACGGTGCAACTGCAGCGCTTCCCCGGATGCTGGCACGTGTTCCAGGCCCATGCCGGCCTGCTGGACGTGGCAGATCGCGCGCTACAGGACGTTGCCGTCTTCCTCGCCCACCATCTCCAACCCGCCTCCATGCAAGGAATGCAGCGATGAACACCCTTCTGATCAGCGGGGCGGCCTCGGGCATCGGTGCCGCCACCGCGAAGCTGTTCCACCAGCGCGGCTGGCGCGTCGGCCTGCTCGACCTCAATCCCGAGCCGCTGGCAGCCCTGGCTGCCGAGCTGGGTGGCGCCTGGCAGCGGGCGTTGGACGTTACCGACGCCGAGGCGGTAACGGCGGCAGTGCGCGAGTTCGCCGAAGCCAACGGCGGGCATCTGCGCCTGTTGTTCAACTGCGCCGGCATCCTGCGCTTCGGCCGCTTCGAGGACATCAGCCTTGCCGAGCACAACCGCATCATCGCCATCAACGTGCAGGGCGTACTCAATTGCTGCTACGCCGCGCTGCCTTACCTCAAGCGCACGCCGGGTGCGCAGGTGCTGAACATGGGGTCGGCTTCCGGGCTCTATGGCGTGCCGCAGATGGCCAGCTACTCGGCGTCGAAGTTCGCCGTGCGCGGACTGACCGAGGCTCTGGAGCTCGAGTGGCGCGAGCTGGGCATCCGCGTCGCCGACTTGATGCCGCCCTTCGTGCGCACGCCGATGGTCGCCAACCAGACCTTCGAGCCGCCGGTGCTGCGCCGTCTGGGCGTCACCCTGGTCGCCGAGGACATCGCCCTGGCCGCGTGGCGGCAGGCCCGTAGCGGCGCTGTCCACCGGCCCATCGGCGCGATGTTCCGCGCGATGTACTGGTCCGGCCAGCTGTCGCCACCGGCGATCAACCGTTGGGTGATGGCCTGGCTCAGCCGTGCCTGAGGAGACTGGAGGGGCGGCGAAGGACGCCATCCCATGCAGCAAGATCCGGAACCCCAGCCTTCGGCCTGGGCTGGCTGCTCAGTCGCTGGTCCGGCGACTCACCTTGGCCGGGGGCGCTGGGTTCCATGGCGCTGGGCGTGGCCATGACAGGCCTGTGCATAGCGTGGGGCGGCCAGCGGCGCGGGATGGCGCGCCTTTCTGCCGCCCGTCGCCGCCGAACGGCGCGAAGCGCCAAAGGAGCGGCAGGTCGCGAGCTCAGGCGCTACTCTGAGAAATGTGGCCGGGACATTTCCGCGGCGCCATTCGTCGCGTTCGGCGGAGTTGGCCACCATTTCGGGGGACGTTACGTGATTTGACGTTTCCTGGCGGCACACTCAAGTGCCCGGAACGCGCCCGCCCAGGGCGTGTTCGTTGGCGGGGAATACACTCTGAACGTCTCGAAAGGAGGTGCGTACCATGGAAAAGCCCCTCTCGGAGGATATCAGCGTCAACGTGTTGCGCCGGATGAAGGAAGGTGGCTTCGATTTCGCTCGCATTCATCCCATCGATTTTTTCGCCATCTTTTCCGATGAACAGAACGCCCGCCAAGCTGCCCGGCAGTTTCGCGGAGAGTCGCTGAGAACGCAGGTCGAGGCACGCGATGACGGCGGCTGGAACCTGCAGATCAGCAAGGTGATGTTCGCCACCCATGCCGCCATCGGCGATTTCGAACACGACCTTGAGGAAGTCGTGGTGCCACTGGGCGGTACGCTCGATGGATGGGGTGTGACCCAGGAGGTCACCTCCCTGCGTTGAGCGCAACACATCGTTGAGCCGTCTGCCGACGGTCGATCTTCTACCCGCGTCTTCTCAATCGCGAAAAAGGAAAATGCGCGCCGTCGCCAGTGACGGCGCGCCTTTCTTCGCCCGGCAAAGGGGGCAGCGCGGCAACCGTGCAAGCACGAGCTTGCGGACACGCCAGGTTCCCCCAGAGTCACCGATGCGGCAGACTGCCGCGCGGAGGTGACCATGACCGATATCCTGATCCTGACCCACGTCGATTTCTGCCCGCCCGGCCACCTGGGCGCGCTGCTCGACCGTCTGCAATTGCCATTCGACGTACGCCGCGTCGATTTGGGCGAGCTGGAAGGCTACGACCTGGAGCGGCCGAAAGCCGTCGCCATCATGGGCGGGCCCATGAGCGTGAATGATGACCTGCAATGGCTGCGCGATGAGATCGCCGCGATCCGCCGCTTCATCGAGCGCGACGTGCCGATGATCGGCCATTGCCTGGGCGGCCAGCTGCTGGCCAAGGCACTGGGCGCCGACATTCATCGCCTGCCGTTCACCGAGATGGGCTGGCAGCCGATGCGTCGCCAGGAAACGCAAAGCCGCTGGCTGGCGCACCTGCCCGAGGAGTTCCCGATCTACCAGTGGCACGGCGATACCTTCGACATTCCCGAAGGCGCCACCCGCCTGCTGTCCAGCCCCTGGTGCGAGAACCAGGGCTTCAGCTTCGGCGAACGCATCCTCGGCCTGCAGGGCCACCCGGAGATGACCGAGGAGCTGGTCAGCGGCTGGGTCAATGGCTTCCCGGAGTACCAGGACCCCAGCCAGCCCAGCCAGGAAAGCGCGGAGTCGATGCTGGCCGACCTGCCGCAGAAGGTGGCTGCGATGAACCGCGTGGCGGAAGGGTTCTACCAGCACTGGCTGACGCTGGCCGGGCTGGTCTGATTCCGTGAGTCCGTGCCGGACTGGTTGTTCTTCGCAGGAGCGAGCTTGCTCGCGAACAAACCCCGCTGCGGGGCTGGGGTTCGCGAGCAAGCTCGCTCCTACAGGTAATGCACGTCCGTGCGCTCAGTGCTTGAACATGATGTGCCGCGCCACGGTGTAGTCCTCCAGGCCGTACATGGACAGGTCCTTGCCGTAGCCGGACTGCTTGAAGCCGCCATGGGGCATCTCGCTGCACAGCATGAAGTGGGTGTTTACCCAGGTGCAGCCGTATTGCAGGCGCGCCGCCACCCGTGAGGCGCGGCCGACATCCCGGGTCCACACCGACGAGGCAAGGCCATAGTCGGAGTCGTTTGCCCAGCGCACCGCCTCGTCGGCATCGCTGAATGGCGTCACCGACACCACCGGGCCGAACACTTCGCGGCGGACGATCTCGTCATCCTGCTGGGCGTTGGCCACCACGGTGGGTTCGTAGAAGAAGCCGTTGCCGCTGACCACCTTGCCGCCGGTGGCGATCTGGATGTGCGGGCTGGCCTTGGCGCGCTCGACGAATCCGGACACGCGGTCGCGCTGGGCGGCGGTGATCAGCGGGCCGAGTTCGGTGTCGGGGTCGTCCTGCAGACCCGTCTTGAGGCTCGAAACCGCGCTGGCGAGGTCGGCGACGAAGTTGTCGTAGATTTTCTTGCCGGCATAGATGCGACAGGCCGCGGTGCAGTCCTGCCCGGCGTTGTAGAAGCCGAAGGTACGGATACCGGCGATCACATCTTCCAGGTCGGCGTCGTCGAAGACGATCACCGGAGCCTTGCCGCCCAACTCCATATGCAGGCGCTTCACGCTTTCGGCGGCGCTCTTGATGATGGCCTTGCCGGTGCCTATGGAGCCGGTCAGCGAGACCATGCGCACCAGATCGTGGCTCACCAGCGGCGCACCTACGCTCGGGCCGCGGCCGCACACCAGGTTGACCACGCCGGCGGGGAACAGCTCGGCAATGAATTCGGCCACCCGCAGGGCCGTGAGCGGCGTCTGCTCGGAAGGTTTGAGCACCACGCAGTTCCCGGCGGCCAGAGCGGGGCCGAGTTTCCATGCGGCCATCATCAGCGGGTAGTTCCACGGCGCTATGGAGGCGACAACGCCCACCGGGTCGCGGCGGATCATCGAGGTGAAGCCGGGCAGGTACTCGCCAGCGGCGGAACCGGGCAGCACACGACAGGCGCCGGCGAAGAAGCGGAACACGTCGGCGATGGCCGGGATCTCATCGTTCAACGCGGCAGCATAAGGTTTGCCACAGTTGTCCGACTCCAGCCGGGCCAGCTCCTCGCCGTGTTCCTCGATGCGGTCGGCCAGGCGCAGCAGGAGCAGGGCGCGGTCTTTCGGCGCGGTCTGCGACCAGCCGTCGAAGGCCGCATCGGCGGCGCGCACAGCGCTGTCCACCTGGGCTTCGCTGGCTTCGGCGACCTGGCCGAGCACTTCGCCGGTGGCGGGGTTGAGGATGTCCAGCTTTGCGCCTTCGCCGGCGACGAACTGGCCGTTGATCAGGAGTTTGGTTTGCATTTCGGGCTCCTTTTCTTGAGTGGGTTTCCCTCTCCCCAGCCCTCTCCCTGAAGAGAAAGGGAGTTGTCCGTGCCGGCTGAAACCGTGGTTTCCTCCTGCGCGGACAACTCCCTCTCCCTTCAGGGGGAGGGCTAGGGAGGGGGCGCATGGCACACGGTCATTTCCCGCTCCCCGCCACATCACTGGTCCCGCGCGTCAGGTAGTACGCGCCGAGGATCGGCAGCATGGTGGCGAGCATCACCAGCATCGCCACCACGTTGGTGACCGGCACGTCGCGCGGGCGGCTCAACTGGTTGAGCAACCACAGCGGCAGGGTGCGCTCGTGGCCGGCGGTGAAGGTGGTGACGATGATCTCGTCGAACGACAGGGCGAAGGCCAGCATGCCGCCGGCCAGCAGCGCCGTGGCGATGTTCGGCAGGATGATGTAGCGGAAGGTCTGCCAGCCGTCGGCGCCCAGGTCCATGCTCGCCTCGATCAGGCTGAAGGACGTGCGGCGGAAGCGCGCGATGACGTTGTTGTAGACGATCACCACGCAGAAGGTGGCGTGGCCGATGACGATGGTCAGGAAACCTGGCTCGATCCCCAGCGTCTTGAATGCCGAGAGCAGGGCGATACCGGTGATGATGCCAGGCAGGGCGATGGGCAGGATCAGCATCAGCGAGATGCTTTCCTTGCCGAAGAAGTCGCGGCGGTACAGCGCGCCGGCGGCCAGGGTGCCGAGGACCATGGCGATCAGCGTGGCCACGCAGGCGATCTTCACCGACAGCCAGATGGCGTCGAGCACGTCGCCGCGCCCGAAGGCGATGCTGAACCACTTCAGGGTGAAGCCCTGCAGTGGGAAGCTATAGGCCGACTCCTCGGTGTTGAAGGCGTACAGCAGGATCACCAGGATCGGGAAATGCAGGAACACCAGCCCGCCCCAGGCCGCCAGGCGCAGGAGCCAGGAGGGGCGGTCGGTGGATCGGGCGTCAGAGCGCATCGAAGGCCCCCAGTCGCTTGGCGATGGACAGGTAGACGGCGATCAGCACGATGGGCACCAGGGTGAAGGCCGCCGCCAGGGGCATGTTGCCGATCGCGCCCTGTTGCACGTAGACCATGGTGCCGATGAACAGCCCACTGGGGCCCACCAGTTGAGGAATGATGAAGTCGCCCAGGGTCAGGCTGAAGGTGAAGATCGAGCCGGCCACCACGCCGGGGAAGGCGAGTGGTAGCACCACCTGGAAGAACGTCTGCCGCGGGTGCGCGCCGAGGTCCGCCGAGGCCTGCAGCAGCGACGGCGGCAGGCGCTCCAGGGAGGCCTGGATCGGCAGGATCATGAACGGCAGCCAGATGTAGGTGAACACCCAGAAACGCCCGATGTGCGAGGTGGACAGGGTGTTGCCGCCCACGCCGGGCACGTCCAGCAGCAGGCCCAGCGCGCCGAGCAGGTGCAGGCGCTCGATCACCCAGTAGAGGATGCCGCCCTTGGCCAGGATCACCGTCCAGGCGTAGGCCTTGACGATGTAGCTGGCCCACATCGGCAGCATCACCGCGATGTAGAAGAAGGCCTTCTCCTTGGGCCCGGCATAGCGCGCCATGTAGTAGGCGATGGGGAAGGCAAGGATGGCGCTGGCCACCGACACGGCAATCGCCATGCTGAAGGTGCGCAGGACGATGTCGTAGTTGGCCGGGTTGAACAGCGCCTGGTAGTTGGCCAGGGTCAGCTCCGGCGTCACCGCCATGGTGAAGTCGTCGAAGGTGTAGAAGCTCTGCCAGAGCAGGGCGAACAGCGAGCCGATGTAGATCACCCCGAACCACAGCAGCGGCGGTATCAGCAGCATCAGCAGGTACAGCGTGCTGCGTCGGTAGAGGAAGCTGGAGATGCCGCGCATCGGGCTCATGGCGCCGGTTCCTCCAGCAACGGCACCAGCGCGCTGCGTGCCCAGCAGGCGGTGACCGGCTCGCCCGGTTGCGGCCGGCGTTCCTCGCGTTCGCCGTTGGGCAGCGCGGCGACCAGGCGGCCGCCGTTGTCCAGTTCGATCTCGTAGCGGCTGCTGGCGCCCATGTACTGCACGTCGAACAGGGTGCCGCTGACTTCCAGTTCGCCCTCGCCGGCACGGCCGAAGCGCACGTGTTCGGGGCGCAGCGAGTGCGGCCGGGCCTCGCCTAGCAGGCGCTGGGCCAGGTCCCCGCGCAGCACGTTGGCGGTGCCGACGAACTCGGCGACGAAGCGCGTGGCTGGCTTCATGTAGAGGTTGCGCGGGGTGTCGACCTGCTCGATGCGGCCCTTGTTGAACACCGCCACGCGGTCGGACATGGACAGTGCCTCGCCCTGGTCGTGGGTGACGAAGATGAAGGTGATGCCCAGCTGGCGCTGCAGCTTCTTCAGTTCCACCTGCATCTGCTCGCGCAGCTTCAGGTCCAGGGCGCCGAGGGGTTCGTCCAGCAGCAGCACGCGCGGGCGATTGACCAGCGCGCGGGCCAGGGCCACGCGCTGGCGCTGGCCGCCGGAGAGCTGCGCCGGCTTGCGCTTGCCGTATCCGGCCAGGGCGACCATGCCCAGGGCCTCTTCCGCGCGGTGGTAGCGTTCGGCCTTGGCCACGCCTTTTACCTTCAGTCCGTAGGCGACGTTGTCCAGCACGTTCATGTGCGGGAACAGCGCGTAGTCCTGGAACACCGTGTTGACGTCGCGCTCGTAGGGCGGCAGGCCAGCCGCCTCGGCGCCATGGATGCGGATGGAGCCGGAGGTGGGCTGCTCGAAGCCGGCGATCAGGCGCAGGCAGGTGGTCTTGCCTGAGCCGGACGGGCCGAGCATGGAGAAGAACTCGCCGTCACGGATCTCGATGGACACCGCATCGACGGCGCGCACCTCGCCGTAGTGACGGCTGACGTCGGTGAACTGGACGGCTGTGGTCATGCTGCTGGCTACCTGAAGGGCGGGGCTGCATCAGAAAAGGTAGCGCATGGGGGGAAGGGCGCTCGGGAAGGACATGCCCTTGGTAGGAGCGAGCTTGCTCGCGAAC
>NZ_AMZB01000084.1 GCF_000313755.1 Pseudomonas nitroreducens TX1
TGAACCGTGGACCAAAGGATTATGAGTCCTCTGCTCTAACCAACTGAGCTATAGGCCCCCAGAAGGCGGGCGGATTATACCGGGGCGTTCTGGCTTGCGCCAACCGGGTGCAGCGGGACCAGGAAGCGGTTGGCAAAGGCGTCGGCCGGCAGCGGTGCGCTGAGGGCGTAGCCCTGGATCTGGTCGCAGCCTTCGGCTTCGAGGAAGCGCTCCTGGGCTTCGTGTTCCACGCCTTCGGCGATCACCGTGAGGTTCATGCTGCGGCCCAGGGCGATGATGGCGCGGGCGATGGCGGCGTCGTGTGGATCGTCTGGCAGGCCGTGGACGAAGGACTGGTCGATCTTCAGGGTGTCCAGGGGCAGCTGCTTGAGGTAGCTGAGCGAGGAGTAGCCGGTGCCGAAGTCGTCGATGGCCAGTTGCACACCGAGGTGCTTGAGGCTGTGCAGGATCGACAGGGCTTCCTCGGTCTGGTGCATGAGGAAGCTTTCGGTGATTTCCAACTGCAGCCGCGAGGACTGCAGGTTGTAGTGGGCGAGCAGTTCGCGGATGCGTTCGACCAGGTTGGTCTGGCGCAGCTGCGCACCGGCGAGGTTGACCGACAGCGGGCCGAAGGCGGCGTGGCTGTCCTGCCAGTGGCTCATCTGTCGACAGGCTTCGCGCAGCACCCAGTCGCCCAGCGGGAGGATCAGGCCGTTTTCCTCGGCCAGGGGGATGAAGCGGTCCGGAGAAATCGCACCGAACTGAGGATGCTTCCAGCGGATCAGCGCCTCTGCTCCTACAAGTTGCCCACTGGCGAGGGAGAGCTTGGGTTGGTAGTAGAGCTGCAGCTGGTCGCTCTCCAGGGCGCGGCGCAGTTCGTGCTCCAGGGCCATGCGCTCGGTGGCCTGGAAGGTCAGCTCGCGGGTGTAGAACTCGACGCGGTTGCGGCCCTGGGCCTTGGCCCGGTACATGGCTGCGTCGGCGTTCTTCACCAGGGTGGCGACGTCGCTGCCATCGCCGGGATAGAGGCAGATGCCGATGCTGGCGCTGACGAAGAATTCCTGTTCGCCGGCGATGAACGGCTTGCCGAAGCAGAGCAGCAGCTTGTTGGCGACATGCTCGGCGTCCAGCGCGTGGTGCAGGCCGGGCAGCAGGATGATGAACTCGTCGCCGCCCTGGCGGGCCACGGTGTCGACGTCGCGAAGCTGCTCGCGCAGGCGGGTGGCGATGGATTTCAGCAGCAGGTCGCCCACCGGGTGGCCGAGGCTGTCGTTGATGTGCTTGAAGCGGTCGAGGTCAAGGAACAGCACGGCGCCCTGTTGATGGTCTTCCTGGGCTTCCTTGAGCGAGGCGGTGAGGCGGCTCTCGAACAGCAGGCGATTGGGCAGGCCGGTGAGCGGGTCATGATGGGCCTGGTAGTCGAGACGCGCCTGGGCGTACTTGAGGGTGGAAATGTCGGCGAAGACGCCGACATAGTGCGACAGTTCGCCATCGGCGTTGCGCACGGCGCTGACGGTCAGCCACTCCGGATACAGCTCCTGGTTCTTCCGGCGGTTCCAGATTTCGCCTTGCCAGTGGCCTTCTGCGTTCAACTGGTGCCAGAGGGCGACGTAGAAGCTGCTGTCGTGCTGGCCGGAAGCGAGCAGGCGCGGCGAGCTGCCGAGGGCTTCCTGTTCGCTGTAGCCGGTGATCTCGCTGAAGGCGCGGTTGACGGCAACTATCCGCTGACGAGCGTCGGTGATCATTACACCTTCGGCGGTGCTTTCGAATACGGTCGCGGCCAGCTGGAGTTTTTCCTGCATCTGCTGGCGCTCGGTGATGTCGCGGGCGACGGTCAGCATGCAATCGTCGTTGCCGATGGTGATGCGGTGGGCGGAGAGCTCGCACAGGCGCAGGCTGCCGTCACGGGTGCGAATCTGGGCGGTGAACTCCGGTGCGCTGGGTTCATTGGCGAGGATGCCCAGTAGCCTGGTGCGGTCGGCCGGGTTGGCCCACAGGCGCAGGTCCAGGGTGGAGCGCTCGGCGGCTTCTTCGCGGCTGTAGCCGGTGATTCGGCTGAAACCCCGGTTCACCTCCACCAACCGGCCATCGCTGATACGCGAGATGAGCATGCCGTCCGGGGAGGCGTGGAAGGCCTTGGCGAATTTCTCCTCGGAGACGCGCAGTTGCTCCTGGGTTTCCTTGACCTGGGAGATATTGCGCACTACCACGACCAGCGCCGGGGTGTCGTCGAGGACGATGTGCTGGGCCGAGAGCAGCGCAGTAAAGCGCGTGCCATCGCGGCGGTTGAGCGGGATCTCGACGTTGTTCAGCGGTTCGCCCTGCAGGCGCGCCAGCATCGCCGGGCCCATGCCCGGTTCGCCCCAGATGCCCAGTTCGGTGGAAGTCTTGCCCAGCGCCTCGCTGGCGGGAATGCCGATCTGCTGCTCGAAGGTGCTGTTCACCGCCAGCAGTTGCCCGTCGACGCGGCGGGCAAGGACGATGATGTCCGGGCAGTGGTGGAACACCGAGGCGAATTTCTGCTCGGACAGGCGCAGGGCCTGCTCGGTGGACTTGGCATCGGTGATGTCAATCATCAGGCCACGCAGGATCAGGTCGTCGCCGTGGCGGATCAGCGTGACGATGTCGCGAATCCACACCATGCGCCCGTCGGCCGCGAGCATTCGGTAGTCGAAGCTGTGGTTGCGCCCGGCCTGGCTTTCGCTGAGGCAGAAATTGATCGCGTGTTCGGCGTCTTCGGGGTGCAGCGTGCGTTGCCAGAAGCCTGGCTCGAGCCAGTCCTTGATCGGATAGCCAAGCAGGCGCTGGGCATGGGGGGAGACGTAGGTGAAGCGGTTTTCCGCCAGGCGCATTTCCCAGGCAATGGCGGTCAGGCTTTCGACCAGGCCGCGGTAATGTTGTTCGCTGTCGCGCAGGGCCTGTTCGAGCTTCTCGCGGCGCTGCATTTCGCCACGCAGTCGGCGGTTCATGGTGAACAGCACCAGCAGCGTGAGGGCGGTGAGCAGGACGATGGGGACGACCACCCGCAGCACGGCGGGCCAGATACTGCGGCTATCCACCAGGCCGCCGACCCAGGGTGCCTGGAGGGTATCGATCTGCTCGGTCGTCAGGTCGGCCAGGACTTTGTCGATGAGGCCGGCGAGGATCGCCTGGCCCTTCGGCACGGCCATTGCCAGTTGGTAGCGATAGGGTGTTTCGCCGCTGATTTGCACACCGTCGAGTCTGAGTTGACGCAGATTCCAGACCGCGGAGGCGAGATCCCCGACGAACGCATCCACTTGCCCGGTGGCCAGCGCCTGCAGCCCGGCGGCGACGCTGGGCAGGGGTTGCAGGTTCAGGTCGGGGTGCTTGGCAACCAGCAGTTCATGGGCCGCGTAGTTGGCCACGACACCGACCTTGAGTCCGTACAGCTCCTTGAGACTACCGGGGGCGGGGCCGTCCTTGCGGGCAAGAATGATGATCGGGAAGTCGAGGTAGGGGCGGGTGAAAGTCAGGTAGTCGAGGCGCCTGGGGGTGGCCATGACTCCCGGCAACAGGTCGATGCGGTTGTCGCGTGCCTGCTGCAGCACTTCGCTCCAACTGGTCGGCTCGACCGGCTGCAGCTGCACCTTGAGCTGCTCGCTGATGAGCTGCACATAGCTGGCGGCGAGCCCCTGGTAGCTACCGTCGGCATCGCGGAATTCAAAGGGCGGCCAGGAGGTGTCGATGCCCAGGCGCAGGCTGGGGTGCTCCTGCAGCCAGCGCTGTTCCTCGGGCGTGAGGCTCAGGGCGAACGCCTGACCTGCCCAGAATGCAAGGCACCACAGTAGAACTGCCTGCAGACGCGGCATGAAGGGCCTCACTCCTGGGAAAGACTACGCCGAAGTGTAGACGTGGCACTTTGCCCAGTGGAAGGCCCAAAGAAAAACCCCCGGTTCTGGCCGGGGGTTTTTCGTCACTCGTCGAGGAAGGAGCGCAGATGCTCGCTTCGCGACGGGTGGCGCAGCTTGCGCAGCGCCTTGGCTTCGATCTGGCGGATCCGCTCGCGGGTTACATCGAACTGCTTACCCACTTCCTCGAGGGTATGGTCGGTATTCATGTCGATGCCGAAGCGCATGCGCAGGACCTTGGCTTCGCGAGCGGTGAGGCCGGCGAGGACTTCGCGGGTGGCTTCCTTGAGGCTCTCGCTGGTCGCCACTTCGATCGGCGACTGCATGGTGGAGTCCTCGATGAAGTCGCCCAGGTGCGAGTCTTCGTCGTCACCGATCGGCGTTTCCATGGAGATCGGTTCCTTGGCGATCTTCAGGACCTTGCGGATCTTGTCTTCCGGCATGTCCATGCGTTCGCCCAGCTCTTCCGGGGTCGGTTCGCGACCCATCTCCTGCAGCATCTGGCGGGAGATACGGTTGAGCTTGTTGATGGTCTCGATCATGTGCACCGGGATACGGATGGTGCGGGCCTGGTCGGCGATCGAGCGGGTGATCGCCTGGCGAATCCACCAGGTGGCGTAGGTCGAGAACTTGTAGCCGCGACGGTATTCGAACTTGTCCACGGCCTTCATCAGGCCGATGTTGCCTTCCTGGATCAGGTCGAGGAATTGCAGGCCGCGGTTGGTGTACTTCTTGGCGATGGAGATCACCAGACGCAGGTTCGCCTCCACCATCTCCTTCTTCGCACGACGGGCTTTCG
The DNA here is from genome assembly GCF_000313755.1 of Pseudomonas nitroreducens TX1. Lineage (GTDB taxonomy): Bacteria > Pseudomonadota > Gammaproteobacteria > Pseudomonadales > Pseudomonadaceae > Pseudomonas > Pseudomonas nitroreducens_A. The sequence goes on from NZ_AMZB01000084.1 coordinate 4,648, forward strand.
CCTCGCCGATGGACATGGCGCGGTTGACGTCCTTGATCTCGGCAACGGTCAGCTGCGAACTGGTTTCCAGGTCGACCAGCTTCTGCTGGTTGCGCAGGATGTCGTCACGCAGGCGCTCGATCGCCTCGGCGTACTTGGGCTTGCCCTTGAGTACGGAGTCGACCCAGGCGGTGTCGGTTTCGTGGCCGGGGAACTGGCGCAGGAAGTCGGCACGCGGCATGCGGGCATCACGCACGCACAGCTGCATGATGGCGCGTTCCTGGCGACGCACGCTGTCCAGCGCATCGCGGACCTTGGCGACCAGCACGTCGAACTGCTTGGGCACGAGCTTGATCGGCATGAACAGCTCGGCCAGGGCGACCAGCTCTTCGGTTGCCTGCTTGCTGCCACGGCCATGCTTTTTCAGGGCCTTCTTGGCTTTCTCCAGTTGCTCGGAGACGGCGCCGAAACGACGGGCGGCTTCTTCCGGATCCGGACCACCGTCGCCTTCTTCTTCCTCGCTGTCGCCGTCGGACTCTTCGTCCTCTTCGTCCTTATCCTTGTCCTTGGCTTCGGCGTCGTCTTTCAGGCCGACCGGCTCGACTTCCTCGGCCGGCAGGGTGCCGTCATCCGGGTCGATGTAGCCACTGAGGACGTCCGACAGGCGGCCGCCTTCGGCGACGATGCGGTTGTACTCTTCGAGAATTCCGTCCACCGCACCCGGGAACTGGGCGATGGCGCTCATGACCTCGCGGATGCCTTCCTCGATGCGTTTGGCGATTTCGATCTCGCCTTCGCGGGTCAGCAGTTCCACGGTACCCATTTCACGCATGTACATGCGCACCGGGTCGGTCGTGCGGCCAACGTCGCTCTCTACCGCAGCGAGGGCGGCAGCAGCTTCTTCGGCGGCAGCTTCATCGGTATCGGTTTCCGCCAGCAGCAGGGCATCCGCATCCGGGGCTGTCTCGAATACGTTGATCCCCATGTCGTTGATCATGCGGATGATGTCTTCTACCTGTTCCGGATCAGAGATATCCTCCGGCAGGTGGTCGTTGACCTCCGCGTAAGTCAGGTAACCCTGCTCACGACCACGGGTGATCAACTCTTTGAGACGAGATTGCTGTTGCGCTTTTCCGGACATAACACCCTATCCACTGAAGGTCTTGGCGGGCTGAAATAAGCCGAGGATTATACCAGATTCGAGGCTTCAGACGCCAGTTCAGCTCTGGCTGCCTGTTGAAGAGGGGGTGCTGTAGTGCTCCCGCAGTAACGCTTTCTCTTCGTCGGTCAGTTCACTGGGATTCTTTCGCAGCACGCTGTGCAGGCGGGCTTCGCGGCTGCTGAGCAGCTGGTTGTGTGCAAGTGTAGTAATGGTGTCGACGAACTGCTTTTCAAGATTGCCGTCGTCGATCAGCCATTCTTTCCCCGCCAGCACCTGCAGCAGGCGCCCTTGGGGGGTTCCGTGCCAGCGCGCGATGAGGTGCATCGAGCTCTGTTTCGGATTCTTCTGCAACGCTTCGACCAGTGCGGCGAGCAGTTGCGAATAGGTTTGTCCTTCGTTGGCGAAGTGGCTCGCATCCTCGACGCTCTGCGCCAGTTGAGGATGGTGCAGCAGGGTGCGCAGCGCGGTCAGGGTCGGCGATTCGACGCTGATCTCGGTGCGTGGCTGGCGTGGCGTGAAGTCGCCTTTCCTGCCTTTGCCGTCCCATTTGCGATCGCCCTTCCAGGGCTTCTTGCCCTGTTTGGCACCGCCATTGCCGGCGGAAAATTCCTGCGGCGCTTCAAAGTAATTCGAAGCATCCTGGTAGTGACTGTCGCCATGCTCCGCGAATTGGCCGGCGAACTGGCTCATGTCGTAGTCGGCGTATTCGTGGGCGTGGTCCGAGCCGTGCGCCTGCGCCGGAGCGGGGTTATGGCTCGGCTTAGCCTGGCCGGCGAGGCCGGAGCGTGGCGCGCTGATCTGGCTGAGTGCGTCAGCGGACAGGCCGGTGATCTCGCCCAGGCGCTGGCGCATCAGCAGGCGCAGGGTGTTGCCGGGGATTTTCTCCAGCAGCGGCCCGGCCAGGGTCGCCAGGTGCGCCTTGCCTTCGAGCGTGCTGGGATCGGCTTCCTGGGTCAACTGCTGGAAGAAATAGTCCGCCAGCGGCTGGGCCTGGTGGGCGAGGCGGGCGCGGAACGCGTCCGGGCCTTCGGCGCGTACCAGGCTGTCCGGGTCTTCGCCCTCGGGCAGGAACAGGAAGCGCACCTTGCGCCCATCCTGCAGGTTGCTCAGGGCCGATTCGAGCGCGCGCCAGGCGGCGTTGCGGCCGGCCTGGTCGCCGTCAAAGCAGAAGAGGATGTTCGGCACGATGCGGAACAACCGCTTGATGTGTTCTTCGCTGGTGGCCGTGCCCAGGGTCGCGACCGCATTGCGGATACCCTGCTGGGCCAGTGCGATGACGTCCATGTAGCCTTCGACCACCATGATCTCGTCGAGATCCCGGTTGTTCTTCCTTGCCTCGTACAGGCCGTAGAGCTCCTGCCCTTTATGGAAGACCGGGGTTTCCGGCGAGTTCAGGTATTTCGGCTTGTCGTCGCCCAGTACCCGGCCGCCGAAGGCGATCACCCGCCCGCGGCTGTCGCGGATGGGGAAGATCACTCGGTCGCGGAAGCGGTCGTAGCGCTTGCCGCTGTCGGGGTTCTCCACCAGCAGGCCGGCGTCGAGCATGGCCTTGAGCTGCAGGTTGTCGCCGCCCAGGTTCTTCAGCAGGTTGTCCCAGCCCGGCGGGGCGAAGCCCAGACCGAAGTCACGGGCGATCTCGCCGGTCAGGCCGCGGCCCTTGAGGTATTCCACCGCCGCCTTGCGCGCCGGGTGGCTTCTCAGCGCCTGGCGGTAGAACTCGGCGGCACCGGCGAGCAGCGGGTAGAGCGGCGAGTCGACCGGTTGGCGCGGCTTGTTGCCCCGGCGGCCTTCCTCGCGGGGCACATCCATGCCGGCGCGCTTGGCCAGGTCTTCGACCGCCTGGACGAAGTCCAGCTGGTCGTGGTCCATGACGAAGCCGAGCGCGTTGCCGCCAGCGCCGCAGCCGAAGCAGTAGTAGAACTGCTTGTCCGGACTGACGGTGAAGGAGGGGGTCTTCTCCTTGTGGAACGGGCAGCAGGCGCTGTAGTTCTTGCCGGTCTTCTTCAACTGGATGCGCGAACTCACCACATCGAGAATATCGGTGCGGTTGAGCAGGTCATCGATGAAGGATTGTGGAATCAGGCCGGCCATAGACTCATCGGGACGCAGGGTGGACCCAAGCATAGCGCGGGGCGATGAGGCCGCGAGCGGGGCTTGAGACTAAGCATGGGGCTTGAAAAAGCAAAAACTCCGAAGTTCGCGAGCGCGAATCGGAGTTGTCGTGCCTTGAGTCAGGCACTCGCCCGGCGAGTGGGCCGGGCGATGCGGAAAGCGTGCGACGAGGCGCTGTAACTCAGTACAGGCGCTCGCGGCGGCGCTGTTCGCGCTGCACTTTCTTGGCGTGACGCTTAACAGCGGCAGCGGCCTTGCGCTTACGCTCGGCGGTCGGCTTTTCGTAGAATTCGCGGCTACGGACTTCGGCCAGTACGCCTGCTTTTTCGCAGGAGCGCTTGAAACGACGCAGAGCTACGTCGAAGGGTTCGTTCTCTTTAACTTTGACGGCGGGCATCCAGGTCGTACCTTCAATGATTACCGGAGGATTTATCGCGCTCCTGACGGTTGTTCGGAGTCGGCGGTTTTCAAGGGTTGCGGATATTAAACGTTCGGAAGGAGGAATGCAAAGCCTCCGATCGAAAAGCACTGGTCCGAAGCCCAGCCGCCGATTATGATGCGCGGCTTCAATTTTGCCCAGAGTAAAGGCTCAAACCCATGCTAGTGCTGGGGTTGGAAACCTCCTGCGACGAGACCGGCGTCGCCCTGTACGACAGCGAAAAGGGCCTGCTGGCCGACGCGCTGTTCAGCCAGATCGACCTGCACCGCGTATACGGCGGCGTGGTTCCCGAGCTGGCTTCCCGTGATCACGTCAAGCGCATGCTGCCGCTGATTCGCCAGGTGCTGGCCGAGTCTGGCCGCACCGCCCAGGACATCGACGCCATCGCCTACACCGCCGGCCCCGGCCTGGTGGGCGCGTTGCTGGTCGGCGCCTCCTGCGCGCAGGCCATGGCGTTCGCCTGGGGCATACCGGCCGTCGGCGTGCACCATATGGAAGGTCATCTGCTGGCGCCGATGCTCGAAGAGCAGCCGCCGCAGTTCCCATTCGTCGCCTTGTTGGTGTCCGGCGGCCACACCCAGCTGGTGCGGGTGGATGGCATCGGCCGTTACCAGGTGCTCGGCGAGTCGGTGGACGACGCGGCCGGCGAAGCCTTCGACAAGACCGCCAAGCTGCTGGGCCTGGCCTATCCCGGCGGACCGGAGATCGCGCGCCTGGCCGCGAGCGGCACGGCGGGTCGCTTCGTCTTCCCACGGCCGATGACTGACCGCCCGGGCCTGGATTTCAGCTTCAGCGGCCTCAAGACCTTTGCCCTCAATACCTGGCAGCGCTGCGTGGCCGAAGGTGACGACAGCGAACAGACCCGCTGCGACATCGCCTTGGCGTTCCAGACGGCAGTGGTCGAGACCCTGACCATCAAGTGCAAGCGCGCGCTCAAGCAGACTCACCTCAAGAGCCTGGTAATCGCCGGGGGCGTCAGTGCCAACCAGGCGCTGCGCCAGCACCTGGAAAAGATGCTCGGCGAGATGAAAGGCCAGGTGTTCTATGCGCGCCCGCGCTTCTGTACCGATAACGGCGCGATGATTGCCTATGCCGGCTGCCAGCGACTGCTGGCCGGGCAGCAGGACGGCCCGTCGATCGGCGTCCAGGCGCGTTGGCCAATGGAGTCGCTGCCGGCGATCTGAATAATGAAGCTGCAAACGACGCGGCACATGCTCTGAGCGGCATGGGCCGTTTTTTCGCTTGCAGCGCGGTACGTGGGCCGGGAAGCTCGCGGCTTTAGAAGTGACGCTCGCGGCCGGCGATCAGGTCGCGCAGGTTGCTGCGGTGACGCCAGACGATCAGGCCGGTAAGCACGGTCATCGGCAGCAGTGCCGAGGGCTCCTGCCAGGCCAATAGCGGCAAGGTCAGTGGCGTGGCCACCAGGGAAGCCAGCGAGCTGGTGCGCGACAGCTTGAAGGTCACCAGCCAGGCCGCTGCTGCGAGCAGGGCCGCCGGCGGGTACAGTGCCAGCAGCATGCCGGCAGCGGTGGCGACGCCCTTGCCGCCACGGAAGTTGAAATACAGCGGGTAGAGGTGACCGATCACCGCTGCCAGCCCGACCCAGGCCTGTTCCACGTCGGACAGGCCGATCATCCGGGCGATGAGTACCGGCAACAGCCCCTTGGCGAGATCGCCGAGCAGGGTGAGGATGGCGATCTTCCTGCCGGCCAGGCGCAGCATGTTGGTAGCGCCGGGGTTGCCCGAGCCACTGGCGCGCGGGTCGGCGGTGCCGAACAGGCGACTGAGGAGTACCGCGAAGGACAGTGATCCGAGCAGGTAGGCGAGGATCGCCAAGAACCAGAACATGGTTTCCACCGGAGACGAGGTCGTTTCCGATTCTAACGGGGCGCCGGCCGCTTGTCGTGTCGCCTTGGAGCATGCAGTCAGTGGACAGAGTTTTCATCGAGGGGCTGGAAGTGGACACCGTGATCGGCGTCTACGACTGGGAGCGGGGTATCCGGCAGTGCCTGCGCCTGGACTTGACGCTGGGTTGGGATAACCGCCCGGCGGCGGCCGACGACGACATCGCCAAGGCCCTGGACTACGCCGTGCTCTCCGAGCGGGTCATGGCGTTCGCCCGTGATGCGCACTTTCAGCTGGTGGAAACCTTTGCCGAGCGCCTGGCCGAGTTGCTGATGGCGGAGTTCGGCATTCAGTGGCTGCGCCTGAAAGTCACCAAGCCCGGCGCCGTTGCGGCCGCCATCGGCGTGGGTGTGGAGATCGAACGCGGATGCCGCTGACCACGGTCTACCTGGGGCTTGGCAGCAACTTCGAGCGTGAGCGCCACTTGCTCGCCGGGTTGGAGGCGCTGGATGGCTTCCTCGAGGACATCCGCTGTTCGCCGGTGTTCGAGAGCGAGCCGGTGGGCATTCGCAGCGGCCCCTTCTACAACTTCGTGATTGTCGCCCGCACCGACCTGCCGCTGGCGGAGCTGAGCCTGCGCCTGAAGCATATCGAGGCGGACAATGGCCGTTATGCACCAGAGCGCAAGGGCCTGCCGCTGGACATCGACGTGCTGCTGTATGGCGACCTGCACGGCGAATTCGACGGCCTGACGCTGCCGCGCGCCGAGGTGCTGAAGAATGCCTTCGTGCTCTGGCCGCTGGCGTTGCTGGCTTCGCAGGTACAGCACCCAGGCGTGCAGCGTTCGTTTGCCGAGCTGTGGGCGAATTCTCAGATCGAGCAGAAACTCTGGCCGGTGCGGTTCCGCTGGCGCGGTGTTGAGCTGACGCCGGCGGCATTGATCGAGGCGCATCCGGCGCCTTAGGGCTTATCTGTAGGAGCGAGCTTGCTCGCGAACGGAGCTTACCGGCTACTCCAGCGCTGGGCGGTTCGCGAGCAAGCTCGCTCCTACAAGTCCTGCTGTTGTTTCAGGCGGTGTTGCCTTCCTTGTAGGCCTTCAGGGCATTCAGACGCTCGCGCTTGAGCGCTTCGCCCAGCTCGGCGCCCTTGTATCCCTTTTCCAGCAGTGGCTGCACCGCGACCTCGCGGGCGGCCTGCGCTGCGCCGCGCAGGTAATCGGCCTGAGGATAAGCACGATCCTCCAGCCCGTGCCGGCCACGGGCGTCCATTTCGCTGGCGGCAAGAAACTCCTCGAAGCGTTGCGGCCGGCGGTAGACGTCGAAGGACTGCAGCAGCTCCAGGAGGGTGTTCGGTCGCAATTCCAACGCGCGGTGGCAGTGGGTGTGGTACTCGCCCACCAGGCGCGCCAGCTCCTGGCAGTCCCGCGGGACCTTGAAGCGTGCGTTGATCGCATCGATCAGCGGGAGGCCCAGATGTTCGTGGGCATGATGCCTGGGCCACTCTTGCTCGCGGGTCTTGCCCTTGCCGACGTCGTGCACCAGGCAGGCCCAGCGCACGCTCAGCGGCTGCTCGTATTTCGCACACTCACGCAATACGGCCAGCACGTGCTCTCCGGTATCCACTTCCGGGTGGTGCTGCGGCGGTTGCGGCACGCCGAACAGCGCGTCGACTTCCGGCATCAGCACGGCCAGGGCGCCACAGTCGCGCAGCACCTGGATGAACACGTCGGGGCGGGTTTCCATCAGGGCGCGGGAGATTTCCTTCCAGCTGCGTTCGGCGGTCAGCGCTTGCAGCTCGCCCGACTCGGACAGCTCGCGCATCAGCGCCAGGGTTTCCGGGGCCACGGAAAAGCCCAGCGGGGCGTAGCGCGCGGCAAAGCGAGCGACGCGCAGCACGCGTAGCGGGTCTTCGGCGAAGGCTGGCGAAACGTGGCGCAGCAGACGGGCTTCGAGGTCTTGCTGGCCGTGGTAGGGGTCGATCACCTGGCCGTCGTTGTCCTCGGCCATGGCGTTGATGGTCAGGTCGCGGCGGATCAGGTCTTCTTCCAGTGTGACGTCGGGGCTGGCGTAGAAGGTGAAGCCGCCGTAGCCGCGCCCGCTTTTGCGTTCGGTGCGGGCAAGGGCGTATTCCTCGCCGGTCTTGGGGTGGAGGAATACCGGGAAGTCTGCGCCGACCGGGCGGTAGCCCTGGGCGAGCATCTCGTCGGCGCTGGCACCGACCACCACCCAGTCGGTGTCGCTGAAGGGGATGCCGAGCAGGCGGTCGCGCACGGCGCCGCCCACTTTGTAGATCTGCATGAAGCTGTCTCCTGTTCTGGGGATAGCTTCGGGGTTATGGGCGTCCGCTTCAAGCTGAGGGTGCTTGGGCGGTTCGCGAGCAAGCTCGCTCCTACAGGCGCGGCCAGGGCTTTCGTGGGAGCGGACTTCGTCCGCGATAGGTCCGCATCGCGCTGGATGCCATCGCGGCGGGGGATTACGGCGCGGCGGCAGGAATCTGCTGGACGAGGGCGCCGATGGCGTCTTGTAGGAGTGTCGCGCTGGCGTGGGCGGGGCTCAGGCCGGTGCTGACGGTGCCTTCCCAGAGCGTCTGTTCCTGCGCGTCGGTCAGGCGCAGGCGCAGGGTGCCGGTTTCATCGCGCAGGCGGTGGATGGCGAGGTAGGGGCCGAGCGGATTCGGCGGCGGCGTGTCGACCTTGAACTCCAGCGGCGCATCCTGGAGTGCCAGCCAGTAATAGACGCGCAACTGCGGTGTGGCGCTTTCGCGGTAGCCGCGCTCGATCAGGCCCTGGCGCACCTGGGCGTTGATCAACGGATAACGGCTGCGGTAGGGCAGTGCATCGACGGCGTTTTCCGGTGGCATCAGCTGGAAATCGCGCAGCCCCGCCAGGCGCGCATCGGCGGGATGCGCGATCTGGGCGTGGGGGACAGGGTTGCTGCAGGTCGCGACAGCAAGGCAGAGCAGGAGAATGGCGAACAGTCGCATGGCGGTCTCCAGCGGGGTTGCCGCCATGCTTGTCGCGCCCACTGCGTCGGTCAACCGATCAAATGGGTGGGATGATCAGGTCGAGACGCGGGTAGCCCTCCTCGCTGTCGCGTTCACCCTTTGGGGGCATATGGAAGGTATTGACGATGTTCTCGCCCTGAAGGGTTTCCAGGTGGATGTCGAAGCCCCACAGGCGGTGCAGGTGCTTGAGCACGTCGTCGGTGGATTCGCCCAGGGGTTTGCGGTCGTGCTGCTGGTGGCGCAGGGTCAGCGAGCGGTCGCCACGGCGGTCCACGTCCCATATCTGGACGTTCGGTTCGCGGTTGCCGAGGTTGTACTGGGCGGCCAGGGTTTCGCGGATCTTGCGGTAGCCGTCATCGTCGTGGATGGCGTCGACCAGCATGTCGTCCTTCTGGTCGTCGTCGAGGATGCTGAACAGCTTGAACTCGCGGATCACCTTGGGCGAGAGGAACTGCAGGACGAAGCTCTCGTCCTTGAAGCTCTTCATGGCGAACTTGATGGTGGCCAGCCAGTCGCTGCCGGCGATGTCGGGGAACCAGCGCTTGTCTTCCTCGGTGGGGTTCTCGCAGATGCGGCGGATATCGCGGTACATGGCGAAACCCAGCGCATAGGGGTTGATGCCGCTGTAGTAGGGGCTGTCGAAGCCGGGTTGGTAGACGACGCTGGTGTGGTACTGCAGGAACTCCATCATGAAGCCGTCGCTGACCAGGCCTTCGTCATAGAGGTCGTTGATCAGGGTGTAGTGCCAGAAGGTCGCCCAGCCCTCGTTCATGACCTGGGTCTGGCGCTGCGGGTAGAAGTACTGCGCGACCTTGCGCACGATGCGTACCACCTCGCGTTGCCAGGGTTCGAGCAGCGGGGCGTTCTTCTCGATGAAGTAGAGGATGTTTTCCTGCGGCTCGCTCGGGTAGCGGGCCAGGCCTTGCTCCTTGTCCTTGCCGCTTGCCTTGGGGATGGTCCGCCAGAGGTCGTTGACCTGGCGCTGGATCTGCTCCTCGCGCTCCTTCTGGCGCTGCTTCTCTTCCTCGGCAGAGATCGGGTAGGGCCGCTTGTAGCGGTCCACGCCGTAGTTCATGAGGGCGTGGCAGGAGTCCAGCAGGTCCTCCACCGCATCGATGCCGTAGCGCTCCTCGCACTTGTTGATGTAGGACTTGGCGAACACCAGGTAGTCGATGATCGAGGTGGCGTCAGTCCAGGTGCGGAACAGGTAGTTGCCCTTGAAGAAGCTGTTGTGCCCGTAGCAGGCGTGGGCGATCACCAGCGCCTGCATGCACTGGGTGTTTTCTTCCATCAGGTAGGCGATGCACGGATCGGAGTTGATCACGATCTCGTAGGCGAGGCCCATCTGGCCGCGCTTGTAGTTCTTTTCCGTGCTGAGGAAGTGCTTGCCATAGGACCAGTGGTTGTAACCGATGGGCATGCCGACCGAGGCGTAGGCATCCATCATCTGCTCGGCGGTGATCACCTCGATCTGGTTGGGGTAGGTGTCCAGCGCGTAGCGCTCGGCGAGACGGCTGATCTCGCGGTCGTATTGCTGGATCAGCTCGAAGGTCCACTCCGAGCCGGTGGCGATGGGCTGACGCTTGCTCATGCGACGAGCCTCCTCTGGAACAGCTCGCGGAACACCGGGTAGATGTCCGAGGCGGAGACGATCTGCTGCTGGGAAAAACTGTCCTCGAAGGTTTCGCGGATCTTGTCGTACTCGAACCACAGCGCCTGGTGTTCGCGGGGGGTGATCTCGACGTAGGTGTAGTACTGGACGAACGGCATGATCTGCTTCATCAGGATGTCGCGGCAGACCGGCGAGTCGTCGTTCCAGTTGTCGCCGTCCGACGCCTGGGCGGCATAGATGTTCCATTCGTTGGTGGGATAGCGCTCGACCATCACCTCCTGCATCAGTTTCAGGGCGCTGGAGACGATGGTCCCGCCGGTCTCGCGGGAATAGAAGAATTCTTCCTCGTCCACTTCGCGGGCGCTGGTGTGGTGGCGGATGAACACCACCTCGATCTTCTCGTAGTTCCGCTTGAGGAACAGGTACAGAAGGATGAAGAAGCGTTTGGCGATGTCCTTGGTGGCCTGGGTCATGGAGCCGGAGACGTCCATCAGGCAGAACATCACGGCCTTCGAAGTCGGGTTGGGCTGCTTCACCAGCAGGTTGTACTTGAGGTCGAAGGTGTCGAGGAACGGTACCTTGTCGATGCGCGCGCGCATGGCGGCGACCTTCTGTTCCAGTTCCTGAATATCGCCGAGGTTGTCCGGTTCCTCGCGCTTCAGGCGATCCAGTTCCGCCAATGCCGCGCGCAATTTGCCGCGGGTGGAGCCGGACAGGGCGATGCGCCGCGCGTGGGCCGAGCGCAGGGTGCGGACGATGTTGATGCGCGAGGGGTTACCCTCGTTGCTGATGCCGGCGCGCACGGTCTTGAAGGTATCGCTGCCGGTGAGGTGGCGCTTGACCAGGTTGGGCAGTTCCAGGTCCTCGAACATGAAGTCGAGGAACTCCTCCTGGGTGATCTGGAAGACGAAATCGTCCATCCCGTCGCCCTGGTTGCTCGCCTTGCCGGCGCCGCGGCCACCGCCGCCGCCCTGGGGGCGCGGGATATGTTCGCCGGTGGTGAATTCCTTGTTGCCGGGGTGGATTACCGTCTGGCGGCCGCCACGGCCATGGTGCAGGACCGGCTCGTCGATATCGCGGCCAGGAATACTGATCTGCTCACCGTGTTCCATGTCGGTGATGGAGCGGCGGCTGACGGCCTCTTCGACGGCCTTCTTGATGTGTTCACGGTAACGCCGCAGGAAGCGCTGGCGGTTCACCGTGCTCTTGTTCTTGCCGTTCAGACGCCGGTCGATGACGTAGCTCATGAATGCTCCTCAGGGCCTGCTGCGCAGCGGCGTGGAGCCGCCACGGACAGGTCCGAATGCGACGGCGACCGGCGCGGCGGAATACCGCCGCGCCGATGGCAGACTACTGCGACTTGCGAACCCGCAGATACCATTCCGACAACAGGCGCACCTGCTTCTCGGTGTAGCCGCGCTCGACCATGCGTTTGACGAAGTCGTTGTGCTTCTGCTGATCCTCCTTGCTCGCCTTGGCGTTGAAGCTGATGACCGGCAGCAGGTCCTCGGTGTTGGAGAACATTTTCTTCTCGATCACCACTCGCAGCTTCTCGTACGACAGCCAGCTGGGATTCTTGCCGTTGTTGCCGGCGCGGGCGCGCAGCACGAAGTTGACGATCTCGTTGCGGAAATCCTTCGGGTTGCTGATGCCGGCCGGTTTCTCGATCTTCTCCAGTTCCTCGTTGAGGGCGGCGCGGTTGAGGATTTCGCCGGTTTCCGGGTCGCGATATTCCTGGTCCTGGATCCAGAAGTCGGCGTACAGCACGTAGCGGTCGAAGATGTTCTGGCCGTACTCGCTGTAGGACTCCAGGTACGCGGTCTGGATTTCCTTGCCGATGAACTCGACGTAGCGCGGTGCCAGGTATTCCTTCAGGAAGCGCAGGTAGCGCTCGCGGGTCTCCGGCGGGAACTGCTCCTGCTCGATCTGCTGCTCCAGCACATAGAGCAGGTGTACCGGGTTGGCGGCGACTTCATGCGGGTCGAAGTTGAACACCTTGGAGAGGATCTTGAAGGCGAAGCGGGTGGAAAGCCCGGACATGCCTTCGTCGACGCCTGCGGTATCGCGGTACTCCTGGATCGACTTGGCCTTGGGATCGGTGTCCTTGAGGTTCTCGCCGTCGTAGACGCGCATCTTCGAGTAGATGTTGGAGTTCTCCGGCTCCTTCAGGCGCGACAGCACGGAGAACTGCGAGAGCATCTTCAGGGTGTCCGGCGCGCAATGGGCGTGTGCCAGGGAGCTGTTGATCAGCAACTTGTCATAGATCTTGATCTCGTCGGAGACGCGCAGGCAGTACGGCACCTTGACGATGTAGATCCGGTCGATGAAGGCCTCGTTGTTCTTGTTGTTGCGGAAGCTGTGCCACTCCGATTCGTTGGAGTGGGCGAGGATGATGCCGCTGTAGGGCAGCGAACCGAGGCCTTCGGTGCTGTTGTAGTTGCCTTCCTGGGTCGCGGTGAGCAAGGGGTGCAGGACCTTGATCGGCGCCTTGAACATCTCGACGAATTCCATCAGGCCCTGGTTGGCCCGGCACAGCGCGCCCGAGTAGCTGTAGGCGTCGGCGTCGTTCTGCGGGAATTCTTCCAGCTTGCGGATATCCACCTTGCCGACCAGCGCGGAGATGTCCTGGTTGTTCTCGTCCCCCGGCTCGGTCTTGGCGATGGCGATCTGGTTGAGGATCGAGGGATGCAGCTTGACCACGCGGAACTGGCTGATGTCGCCGCCGAATTCGTTGAGGCGCTTGGTCGCCCAGGGCGACATCACCGAGCGCAGGTAGCGCCGCGGGATGCCGTAGTCCTCTTCGAGGATTGCGCCGTCTTCGTCCGGGTTGAACAGCCCCAGGGGCGATTCGAACACCGGCGAGCCCTTGATGGCATAAAAGGGCACGTGCTCCATCAGTTGCTTGAGCTTTTCGGCAAGGGAGGATTTACCGCCGCCGACCGGGCCCAGCAGGTAAAGGATCTGTTTCTTCTCTTCCAGACCTTGGGCGGCGTGGCGGAAGAAGGAGACGATCTGGTCGATGCACTCTTCCATGCCATGGAAGTCGGCAAAGGCCGGATAGCGGCGGATCACCTTGTTGGAGAAGATTCGCGACAGGCGGGAATCGACGGATGTGTCGAGTAGTTCAGGCTCGCCGATGGCCATCAGCATCCGCTCGGCGGCGGTGGCGTAGGCAATCTTGTCCTGCTTGCAGATGTCCAGGTACTCCTGGAGGGAGTATTCCTCTTGGCGGGTCGCTTCGAAGCGTTCCTGGAAGTGACTGAAAATGCTCATGACGTCTCCTCGCTCGATGCATGGAGCCGGCGCCGGATCGGTCTGTGCGGGTGCGGTCGGGCTGCCAGCGCTGCCGGCGAGAATCCCCCAGAACTCCAACGGAACCTGGCCTCTGCCCTGATCCGCCCCCAATGGTCACTGCCGATTAGCCGGAAGCCGGTGTGCCGGCTCTCCCTTTTTTGGATGGCCTGAGGGAAAGGATAGTTCGTTCTTTGATGTGTAAAGGACGAAAGCGCGAGAAGTTACAGATTTTTTGAAGGGGCTATTCCGCCCCTTTCGTAGGGGCTTTCAGTCAGCTTCGCCAGTGCTGGTATGCGCGGGATAGACGCTGCGCCACAGTTCGAAGCCGCCGTCGAGGCTGTAGACCTCGGAGAAACCCTGCTGGATGAAATAGGCCGCCGCGCTCTGGCTGGAGTTGCCGTGGTAACAGACCACGACCAGCGGTGCGTCCATGTCGGATTCGCGGATGAAATCGGCCACCGAGTGGTTGTCGATGTGTCGGGAGCCGCTGATGTGGCCCGACGCATAGCTTTGCGGGTCGCGGATGTCGACGACCTGGGCGCCGCTTTCGCGCAGTTGCTGGGCCTGGTCGGGGGCGATGCGCTTGAAGTCGCTCATGGGGTTACCTCGCAAGGCGCGGAGCCTTTGGCCCCGCTGCATTCATTCTGGTTTATCGGCGCAGCTGCAGTGGATGCGCTCGAGGGTATCGACGTTCATCAGCGTCATGCTGCCGCCCCACACACAGCCGGTGTCGAGGGCGAACAGGCCGGGGACGTCACACCGGCCTTCCAGTGCGGCCCAGTGGCCGAAGATGATCTTGCGCCCGGCGGCCTTGCGCTCGGCGTAGCTGAACCAGGGGGCGTAGCCGGGCGGCGCGGTGTCCAGGCCTTCCTTGGATTTCAGGTCGAGCTTGCCGTCGGGCGTGCAGAAGCGCATGCGCGTGAAGTAGTTGGTGATCACCCGCAGGCGTCCGATGCCGTGGAGCTTCTTGTCCCACTTGGCCGGCTCGTTGCCATACATGCCGTCGAGGAACATCGGCAGCTGGGTGTCGTCGCGCAGGGCCTTCTCGACCTCGGCGGCGCGCAGCAGCGCCTTCTCGATGGTCCATTGCGGCGGAATGCCGGCATGCACCAGGGTGATGTCGCGCTGCGAATCGTGGTGGATCAATGGCATCCGCCGCAGCCATTCGATCAGCTGCGGGCAGTCCGGCGCCTCGACGATCTCGCGCAGGGTGTCATTCTTCTTCAGGCGCTCGGCGTTGTAAGCCACGGCGATCAAGTGGAGGTCGTGGTTGCCGAGCACGCAGACCAGCGAATCGCGCATGGCATAAAGGAAGCGCAGAGTCTCCAGCGACGCCGGGCCGCGGTTGACCAGGTCGCCGACCAGCCAGAGCTTGTCCTGAGCAGGGTCGAACTTTACCTGCTCGAGCAAGCACTTGAGCGGTTCCAGGCAGCCCTGCAGGTCGCCGACGGCGTAGGTGGCCATCAGTGCAGCGCACCCGGTACGGCAAGGCGGAATGCCGGTATCTCGGCGTCGAAGTGGTGCCCGTCGGTGGCGACCATCTGGTAGCTGCCGTGCATGCTGCCGACCTTGGTCGCCATCACGGTGCCGCTGGTGTAGGTGTGGCTGGCGCCCGGTTCGATCAGCGGCTTCTCGCCGACGACGCCGGCGCCGCGCACTTCCTGCACGTGGCCGTCACCGTCGGTGATGATCCAGTG
Source organism: Pseudomonas nitroreducens TX1 (assembly GCF_000313755.1). Lineage (GTDB taxonomy): Bacteria > Pseudomonadota > Gammaproteobacteria > Pseudomonadales > Pseudomonadaceae > Pseudomonas > Pseudomonas nitroreducens_A. The sequence continues at coordinate 19,791 of NZ_AMZB01000084.1, forward strand.
ACGCGTCAGCAGCTTGGCGGCGAGCTCGCCGTGGTTGTGGAGGGTCACGGTGTAGGCGAACACGTAGCGCTGCTGCTCCGGCTGGGACTGCTCGGGCAGGTGGCGGGTGGTGACGCTGACGCTGACCTGATAGCGCGGATCGCTCATGCGGACGGCTCTTGTTCGGCTTCCGGGTGGGTGTCGCTGTAGCGGTTGGCCAGGCTCACGAAGTCGGCGACGCTCAGCTGTTCGGGGCGCAGGGTCGGATCGACTCCGGCGGCTTCGATGTCCTCGACGCTCATCAGCGTACGCAGGGTGTTGCGCAGCGTCTTGCGGCGCTGGTTGAAGGCTTCGCGGACGATGCGTTCCAGCACGCGATGGTCCTTGGCCGGATGGGGCGGCTCGGCGTAGGGCACCAGGCGCACAATGGCCGATTCGACCTTCGGCGGCGGGTTGAACGCGCCGGGGCCGACGGTGAACAGGTAATCCACGCGGCAGAAGTACTGCACCATGATCGACAGGCGGCCCCAGTCGCCGTTGCCCGGCTCGGCTGCCAGACGCTCCACCACTTCCTTCTGCAGCATGAAGTGCATGTCCTGGATCAGCGAGGCGTGGTCCAGGAGGTGGAAGATCAGCGGGGTGGAGATGTTGTAGGGCAGGTTGCCGACGACGCGCAGCTTGTCCTCGGGGGCGGCGACGAGGCTGGAGAAGTCGAACTTCATGGCATCGCCCTGGTGCAGGCTGAAGTTGGGCTTCAGGCCGAAGCGATATTTCAGCTGGGGAATCAGGTCGAGGTCGAGTTCGATCACGTCGAGCTTCGCGTTGCTGTCCACCAGGCCCTCGGTCAGGGCGCCCTGGCCCGGGCCGATTTCCAGCAGGTGCTGGCCTTCCTTGGCGGCGATGGCGCGCAGGATCTTGTGAATCACCCCGGCGTCATGCAGGAAGTTCTGCCCAAAGCGTTTACGGGCGCGGTGCTGGAAGAGTTCGGACATCGAAGGCTCCGGAGAGCAGCCGGGCGCTGGTGGCGGCCGGCTGGAGGCGGAAAAACCATCAGTTTACCAGCCCGGCGCGGCCAGCACGAAACGCTGGCCGAACGGAGTGCCCGGGATCAGCGCGCACCGGCGCCGGCTTCGGCCATCTGGTAGGCCGTTTCCAGGGCGACCTGCAGGCTGCCGCTATCGATCCGACCCGTGCCGGCCAGATCCAGCGCAGTGCCGTGATCCACCGAAGTGCGGATGATCGGCAGGCCCAGCGTCACGTTCACCGCCGCACCGAAACCCTTGTACTTGAGCACCGGCAGCCCCTGGTCATGGTACATCGCCAGCACGGCGTCGCAGTGCTCCAGGTGCTTGGGGGTGAACAGTGTATCGGCCGGCAGCGGGCCGATCAGTTGCATGCCCTCGGTGCGTAGGCGCTCCAGGGTGGGTTCGATGATGTCGATTTCCTCGCTGCCCAGGTGGCCGCCTTCGCCGGCATGGGGGTTCAGGCCGCAGACCAGGATGCGCGGGTTGGCGATGCCGAACTTGTCGCGCAGGTCGGCATGCAGGATGCGGGTGACGCGCTCCAGGCGATTGGCTGTGATGGCGTCGGCGATCTGTCGCAACGGCAGGTGGGTGGTTACCAGCGCCACACGCAGGCCGCGGGTGGCGAGCATCATCACCACCTGGGCGGTATGAGTGAGGTCGGCGAGGAATTCGGTGTGGCCGGAGAAGGCGATGCCGGCTTCGTTGATCACGCCCTTGTGTACCGGGGCGGTGATCATTCCGGCGAAGTGCCCGTCCAGGCAGCCCTGGCCGGCCCGGGTCAGGGTTTCCAGCACATAGGCGGCATTGGCCGGGTTCAGCTCGCCCGGCTCGACGGCGGCTGCCAGCGGGGTGTCCCAGACAAACAGGGTGCCGGCCGGTGCGGCGGCGCGTGGCCACTGGCCGGGGCGGACGTCCTGCAGGTCGATGTTCAGCCCCAGCAAAGCGGCGCGCTGTTCCAGCAGTTCACGGCTGGCAACGGCGACCAGCGGGTGCGGCTGCGCTTTTCGGGCAAGCAACAGGCAGAGGTCGGGGCCGATGCCGGCGGGCTCGCCAGGGGTGAGGGCGAAAAGGTGGGAAGTGCTCATCGGGGATTCTCGAATCGGGATTTGCAGCGAAGGGCTCTACTCTACGACGAAGCCCTTGTTCTTCGAAGCTTTCGGCGGGCAAAAAGAAACCCGGCCAAGGCCGGGTTTCTTCTGGAGCGTCTGGCGCTGCTTACTGCTTGATCTCGACGTAGGCTTCGTCGCGGATCTGGCGCAGCCAGGCCTGCAGCTCCTCGTCGTACTTGCGTGCGCGGAGGGTCTGGGCGGCTTGTTGTTCGCGGAACTTGTCGCTGCTGTCGGTGGCGCGACGGCCAAGGACTTCCAGCACGTGCCAGCCGAACGGCGAGCGGAAGGGCTTGGTGACCTGGCCTTGCGGCGCGTTGTTCATCACCTCGCGGAATTCCGGTACCAGGGATTCCGGGTCGACCCAGTTGAGGTCGCCACCGTTGAGCTTGGAGCCCGGGTCTTCGGAATACTTCTTCGCCAGATCGCCGAAGCTTTCGCCAGCCTGGATGCGCTCGTAGAGCTTCTCGGCCAGGCGCTGGGTCTCTTCTTCGCTGCGAATTTCGCTGGGCTTGAGCAGGATGTGGCGGACGTGGACTTCGTCACGCAGCATCTTGCTGCCACCGCGCTTCTCTTCCAGCTTGAGGATGATGAAGCCACCGGGGCCACGCAGGGGCTCGGTGACGTCGCCCACAGCGAGGCTACCGACCATGGTGTCGAACGGGGAGGGCAGCTGGGCGGCCTTGCGCCAGCCGATCTCACCGCCCTCCAGGGCGTTGTCGCCGGCGGAACGGGCGACGGCCATCTGGTTGAAGTCGGCGCCCTGCTTGAGTTGCTGGTACATCTCGGCAGCTTGGCGGGCAGCGGCCTGGACGGTTTCAGGCGAGGCGCTGTCCGGAACCGGGATCACGATATTGGCCAGGCGATACTCTTCCGAGAGCTGGATCTTGCCCAGGTCCGAAGCCAGGAAGTTCTGCACTTCCTGCTCGCTGACCTGGATGCGCTCGGCAACGCGGCGCTGGCGCACACGGCTGATGATCATTTCGCGGCGCACCTGCTCGCGGGCCTCGTCATAGGACAGGCCGTCGTGGGCGAGGGCGGCGCGGAACTGCTCCAGGCTCATGTTGTTGCGCTGGGCAATGGTGCCCATGGCCTGGTTCAGCTCTTCGTCGGTGATGCGAACGCCGGAGCGGTCGCCGATCTGCAGCTGGATGTTCTCGATGATCAGACGCTCGAGCACCTGCTGGGTCAGCACGTGCTCGGGCGGCAGCGGCGCACCACGCTTCTGGATGGTTGCACGGACTTCGCGCAGGCGCTGGTCCAGCTGGCTCTGCATCACCACGTCGTTATCGACGATGGCGACCACGCGGTCCAGCGGAACCACTTCGGCGTGCACGACGGAACTTGCCAACAGCGCGCCCAGCATCAGCGGGCGCAGGGCCTTACATAGCATTGTCTTCACGTTGACGATAACCCTGGATACCTTGGTCGAGGAAGCCTTCCACCTGGTTGCCAACCACGCCGCCAAGGCCTTTCAAGATGATTTGAAGGAATACACCGCGGTCGGCCTTGGACGTGGAGGTCACGAATTCCTCATCGTCGTAGTCGACCCAGTAGCGATTGATCAGGCGCAGCTTCCAGCAGCAGCTGTCGTACTCGAAGCCACCGAATGCTTCCAGTGTGCGGCTCTGGTTGTAGTCGAACTGCCAGCGGCCGATGGCGGCCCACTGCGGCAGGACCGGCCAGATGAACGAGAAGTCGTGCTGTTCGATCTTGTACTCGTCGCTGCCGTACTCGAACTGCCCGGTGTTGGGGTTGAAGCGCTTGCTGTCGGCGCGGTAGCGGTAGCCAGCGTTCAGCACCTTGCGAGGATCGGCTTCGGGCTGATAGTGGAACATCAGGTTGCCGTTGTCGGTGTGGTGCGTGTTCGGGTTCCAGTTGAAGTCCGAGCTGGCGTACCAGTCGTGGTTGAAGCGGTAGATGCCGGTGAGTGCGTACGGCGAGCGCCAGGTATCGGCGTCCGGGTTCTTCGCGCCGCTGGCACGCAGATCGTCTTCGGTCAGGCCCGGCAACTGTACGCGGCGGTCGCTGAAGTAGTAGATCTGGCCGGCGGCGATGTAGGCGCGCTCAAAGCCGTCGTCCTCGATGAAGCGCGAACCCAGGCCGAGGGACAGCTGGTTGGCGTCGCCAATGCGGTCACGACCAGTGAAGCGGTTCTCACGCCAGAGCGAGTCGTAGCTGAAGGTGAACTCGCCGGTATCGAAGGTCGGCAGGTTGTCCTGGTCCTTGTACGGGACGTACAGGTACATCGCACGCGGTTCCAGGGTCTGACGGAACTTGGTGCCGGCGAAGGTGGTGTCGCGGTCGAAGTACAGGCCGGAATCCAGCTTGGCGAGGCCGAGGGAGCGGTCCGGGCTGCTGTCGTAGTCGATGTATGACGGCAGCGTGGCCTTGCCTTTGCCGTCCAGGTCCAGGTCGTACTTGGTGTACAGCGCCTTGACGGTCGGGGTCATGAAGCCCCAGCTGCGGTTCATCGGCAGGCTGATGCCCGGCTCGACGTGGAAGCGATCGCCGGTTGCGCGTGCCAGGCCCTGGATGTTGTTGTCCGGGCGTGGGTAGCGGGTCGGATCGTTCACATCGATGCGGTAGTAGCCTTCATCCAGGTCGCGGTCGAAGCGCACGGCTTCGGTGCTGTAGGTGAAGTCCAGGCCACCCGGGTTGAACGGCAGCTTGCCGTCCAGGGTGAGCTGCGGAAGACGGTCGTAAGGGGTGACGTCGGTCACGGTCGCCAGCTGGTAGGACTGCGCGTTCAGTTTGGCGGTGTAGCTGTCGCCGCGGTAAGTCAGGATGCCCTGCTGGTTGACGTAGGTCGGCGAGCCGATGCCCAGCGAGGTGTCCAGGTCCTGGAAGTAGTACGGGTCGCTGATACGCGTGTAGTCAACTTGCGCCATGAGGCGCTCATCCAGGCCACTGACGTTCTTCCAGCCGTACAGCCAACGGGTGTCGGTGTACTGCGGGAAGTCTTCGCGGTCGTCGTTCTTGTCGTTCAGGTAGGCTGCTGTGACCTGGCCTTCGCTGCTGTGGGTCAGGTAGCGGAATTCGCCTTCCATCAGCAGGCCGCGCTTGACCATGTAGTGCGGGTACAACGTGGCGTCGTAGTTGGGCGCCAGGTTGAAGTAGTACGGCGTGGTCAGCGTGAAGCCGGTGTCGGTCGAGCTGGCGAAGGAGGGCGCCAGGAAGCCGGACTGACGGCGGTTGTCGATCGGGAAATAGATGTACGGGGTGTAGAAGACCGGAATGTCCTTCACCCGCAGGGTCGCGTTGGTCGCGGTGCCGAAGCCGGTGGCCGGATTCAGCTTGATGTTGTTGCCCTTGACGACCCAGGCGTTGCTGCCGGGTTCGCAGCGGGTGTAGGTGCCGTCCTTGAGCTGGATGATCGCGTCTTCCTGGCGCTTGGCGTACAGCGCGCTGCCGCGGATCTGCGCCTGGTGCATGACGTACTCGGCGTTGTCGATCTTCGCCGCGCCGTTGTCCAGTTGCAGCTCGGCGTGATCGCCGACGATCAGCGCGCCGTTGTCGCGCAGCTTGACGTTGCCGACCAGTTCGCCACGGTTCTCGGCCTGGTGCAGGTTGGCCTCGTCGGCCTCCACTTGCATGCTGCCTTGGCGCAGGACCACGTTACCCGCGAGGGTGGCGACCTGCTTTTCCTGCTCGTAGCGGGAAACCTTTGCCGAAACGTAGGTCGGGGCCTCGTCGTTCGGCGTCTTGTCGTTCATCCCCGGGCGGACCGGCTCGACGTAGGCGCCGCTGCAGTACGGGCCCATTTCCGCCTGCTGGGCAGGGGTGAGCTTGTCGCGGGGGATCCAGTCGAGGTGGCTGTAGTCGCTGCTGCGCGACTTCAGGCCGCGGCCGCCGGACTCGGTGACCAGTTGTTTCGGCTCTTCGCCGGCGCTGCTCGAGCCGCTCGAGGACTTCGAGCCGCTGGCAACGGCCGCGCCACCGGCGCTGACCGAGCTTGCGCCGTGCTGCGGGCGCGGTACGCTGCTGGCGCTGCTCTGCGAGGAGCAGTCCCAGGCGCCGGACGCGGAGGGCTGGCAGGCGAACTGCTCACCGGGTGCCGCGGTCACAGAGGCGAGCGGCTGCATAGCCAGCAGGCCACCGGTCACCAGTAAGGGGAATTTTCTACGGAACACGGGGAAATTCACTGCCATCTTGTTAATCCGGGCTTCCTGCGAGCCATCGGCCCAAAGCGGACCGCACGCCTCTCGATGGGCTCAAAAAGATGCTGGATAATAAAGCATGACCCGCGCAACGGCTAGGGCCGTGGAGAACCCATAAAGATGTCACAGGATGCCCGCTACCAGCAGATGATCGGCTGGTTGGACTTGAGTTTGCCCGCAGTGTTCACCGCCCAGGGCTGGGGCCCGGTGCCCGAGGCCAGCTTCACTGCGGCCAGCAGCGATGCCAGTTTCCGCCGGTATTTCCGCTGGCAGGGGGAAGGCCGCAGCCTGATCGTGATGGACGCCCCGCCCCCCCAGGAGAACGTCCGACCCTTCATCAAGGTCGCCGGCCTGCTGGCCGAGGCCGGTGTGCATGTGCCGACGATTCTCGCCCAGGACGTGGAGCAGGGCTTCCTGCTGCTCGATGATCTGGGGCGCCAGACCTACCTGGATGTGCTCACTGCGCAGAACGCCGAGGAGCTGTTCGAGGATGCCCTCGACGCCCTGGTGGCCTTCCAGCGGGTCGATGTCGCCGAGCGCTTGCCGGCCTACGACGAGGCCCTGCTGCGCCGCGAGCTGCAACTGTTCCCCGACTGGTACCTGCAGCGCCACCTCGGCGTGACCCTCGAAGGCGAGCAACTCGCCCGCTGGGAGCGCACCTGCGACCTGCTGGTGCAAAGCGCCCTGGAGCAGCCACGCGTGTTCGTGCACCGCGACTACATGCCGCGCAACCTGATGCTCAGCGAGCCGAACCCCGGCATCCTGGATTTCCAGGATGCGGTCTACGGCCCGGTGACCTACGACGTGACCTGCCTCTATAAGGATGCCTTCCTCAGTTGGCCGGAGCCGCGCGTGCACGACGGCCTCTCGCGCTACTGGCGCAAGGCCCAGGCGGCTGGTATTCCCCTGCCGGACAGTTTCGAGTCCTTCCTGCGCGCCAGCGACCTGATGGGCGCCCAGCGCCACCTGAAGGTGATCGGCATCTTCGCGCGCATCTGCCACCGCGACGGCAAGCCGCGCTACCTGGGCGACGTGCCGCGTTTCTTCCGCTACCTGGAAAGCGTGATCGCACGCCGTCCGGAGCTTGCCGACCTCGCCGCATTGCTGGCGGACCTCCCCAAAGACGAGACACACCCCGCATGAAGGCCATGATCCTCGCCGCGGGCAAGGGCGAACGCCTGCGCCCGCTCACCCTGCATACGCCCAAGCCGCTGGTGCGCGCCGGCGGCGTGCCGTTGATCGAGTATCAGCTGCGGGCGCTGCGTTGCGCGGGATTCGACCAGGTGGTGATCAACCATGCCTGGCTCGGCCAGCAGATCGAGGATCACCTGGGCGATGGCTCGGCCTTCGGCGTGAGCATCCGTTACTCGCCCGAGGGCGAACCGCTGGAAACCGGCGGCGGCATCTTCCGGGCGCTGCCGCTGCTGGGCAGCGAGGCCTTCGTCGTCGCCAACGGCGACATCTGGACCGACTTCGACTATGCCAGCCTGCACAGCGCGCTGGGCGATGACGATCTGGCGCACCTGGTGCTGGTGGATAACCCCGGCCACCACACTCGCGGCGATTTCCGTCTGAGTGGAGGCCGCGTCAGTGATTACCGCGAGGGCCAGCCGAGCCTGACCTACAGCGGTATCGCCATCCTGCGCCCCGAACTGTTCAAGGATTGTGCGCCCGGCGCCTTCAAGCTGGCGCCACTGCTGCGCCAGGCGATGGAAGCCGGCCGTGTGAGCGGCGTCCATCACCGTGGACGCTGGATCGACGTGGGCACCCACGAGCGTCTGGCCGAAGTCGAACGCCAACTGGCGGAGGGCTGAGGTGTTCTGGCCAGGCACCTTGGTGGGCGTCATCGCCGGCTGGGCGCTGGCGAGTATTCCTGGGGCGATGCTCGGTGCGCTGCTGGGCCAGGTGCTCGACCGGCGCCTGAAGAAGCGCACCTGGCGCGGGCTCTTCGAACAGTTGCGTGGCGGGCCGCAGATCAGCGATCAGGAGCTGCTTTTCCTGTTGCTCGGTCGCCTGGCCAAGAGCCGCGGCCGCGTGGTCGATGCGCACATCCAGCAGGCGCGGGCCGAGATGCAGCGCCTGCAACTGGATGACAAGGCCCGTCGCCAGGCGATCGATGCCTTCGGTCGCGGCAAGCTGGGCGGCGACTTGCTGGACGTTGGCCTGCGCCAGCGCCACGGCCGGCAGGCCACTGCGGAGGGTCTGATCCAGGCCTGCTGGCGTATGGCCTGGGCGGGCGGCACGCCGAACGCTGCGCAGAAGAACCTGCTGCTGCAGTGGGGTGAATCGCTGGGGCTTTCCCGCTCCAGGGTCCTCGCGTTGTCGGCGGGCGCCGAGCCACCCAGGCCGCCGCCCACGCCGCGCGAATCCTATACCGGCGCGCTGCGGCTGCTGGGAGTGACGCCGGAGAGCGAGCCGGAGGAGATCAAGCGTGCCTACCGCAAGCTGATCAGCCAGAACCACCCGGACAAGCTCGAAGGCATGGGGGCAAGCCCCGAGCGCATCGCTGCGGCGACCCAGAAAACCCGCGAGATCCAGGCTGCCTATCTGCTGGTGCGCCAGCGTCGCGGCTTCCGCTGATCAGGGCTGCTCGTTCGGCTCCAGGTGCATCGATAGCCAGCCGCGAATGCGCCGGTAGAGTTGGTCCTGCTCGGTGCCCAGGTCAGCGGGCAGGGCGTTCATGCCGATCTGCACGTAGTTCGGTGCCTTCTGCCGCTTGCTCGCCTGCAGACGCAGCTTGGCGGCTGCCACGTCTGGCGCCTTGTCCTTGTAATAGAAATCGCCGGTGGCGAGATTCAGCAGCGGCACGGTCTCGTCCAGTGACGGTTTGAAGTCGCGCGGCATCTCCGGCGCCACCAACAGCAGGTTCCTGATCTCGGCCGGCGCACGTTCACCCAGGTAGCGGGTTGCCCAGTAGGCGCCGGTGCCGTGACCGAGCAGCACGATGGTCTTGGGCTTGTGCTGCTGGGCCAGTTCGACGGCCGCCTGGATGCGCGCCAGTACGCGCTCGGCATGGGCCTTGCGCAGTTCCACCGGATCGGTGGGCGGCGGCGGAGCTTCGGGGCTGGCCTGGGCCGGCTCGGCGCTGCCGGTTTCGGCGGTGCTTTCCGGTGTTGGAGTCGCGCTGCCTTCACCGCCCTTCACTTCGGGTTTGCTGGTGCTGTCGGTGGCCGTGGCATCGGTGTCGGCGCTGGCCTTGTCCGGCGACTCCCTCTGGCGCGGCATGGGTGCGGTGCTTTGCGGATCGGGCAGGGTGACGGCCAGGGTCTGCCAGCCGGCGTCGGGCAACTTGCGCCGCAGCGGGCCGATCGCCACGGGCCAGTCGGCGCTTTCGCCATCGCCCGGAATCAGGATCACTGCACCCTCTGCATCGGCGGCGTTGGCCGGCAGCCAGAGGGCGAGGAAGGTTTCGTCGCCGGCCTTGAGTTCCTGGCGCTCGCTTTCGGGCAGTTGGCGCACCAGGCCGCGGGCTTCGTCCTGGCTACGCTCGGTCACTGCGGGGCGCACGGCTGCCGCTGCAGCAGGCTTTTCTTCAGCGGCTGCCTTGCTGTCTTCGCCGCTGGCGGCCAGCGGCGAAAGGCCCAGCGAGATACAGAGGGCTAGAAGTGTCGGGCGAAGCGAGTGTGGCATCGATGGTATCCCTGTCACGGCGGGCGCGGGTGCGGCCAGCCTAGCGGCTTGTCCTAGCTTTGTCAGGCGCATGGCTGCCGGGTTCAACCGGGCTTGCTGTAAGGTATGCCGGCCATTTGCTTTGACGTGATCGAATACCCGGGGTGCTGTGGGCATGAGTCGTCTGTTCTGGAAAGCCTGTCTTATCTGGCTGAGTTGCCTGCCGCTGCTGGCGGTGGCGGAACCCCCCGCGCCGCCGCTGACGCTGGACGACGCGCAGCGCGCATGGCTCGCTGAACACCCGCGGCTGCGCGTCGGCGCCGTGCTCGAAGCTCCCTACGTGCAGCAGGACCGCCGCCTGCAGCAGCTCTCCGGAGCCAACGTCGAACTGTTGGAATGGCTGGCCAAGGCGCTGGGCGTCGATCTGCAATGGCGTACCTATCCTGACCAGGCAATGCTGGAGAAAGCGGTGCGTGCCGGGGAAATCGATCTCGCCCCCGGCATCAGCCAGACGCCTTCGACCCTGCGCGACTGGCTGTTCTCCGACCCCTATCTGCGCGTGCCGCGTCTGGTCGTGGGCGATCGCGGCATGGGGACTTCGGTGGAGCTGGACGCCCTGCGCGACGGGGAATCCGTATCCGTGCGCGGGCCCGGGCCGGTGGTGGATTACCTGCGGGGGACCTATTCGGGGCTGACCCTGCAAGTCGTCGATAGCGACCGAGAAGTACTGCGCAAGGTGCTCGGCCGCGAAGCCAGCTTCGCGGTGATCGACGAGGCGCAACTGGCGCGGCTGACCCGCGAAGCCGAATTCACCGGGCTCTCGGTGGTCGCCGATATCGGCTACCCGCAATTGCTGCGCGTGGCGACGCGGCGCGGCCTGCCGGAGCTGGCCGGGATCATCGATGCCGCCCTGCGCGCGGTGCCGGCCAAGGACCTCGACCGACTCCACGAACGCTGGCTGCAACCGCTCTACCCGCGCCTGGGTTCTTCGCCCGGCTTCTGGCAGAACCTGTGCATCCTGCTCGGCCTGCTGTTGCTGTTCGCGCTAGCCGCATTGCTCTGGCTGCGCCGCCAGCACCGCGCGCTGGAATCGCGCCTGCTCGCGGCACGCCGCGATATCGAATTGCGCCAGGCCGCGGAGCAGGCGTTGCGCCTGACCCAGTTCGCCATCGACAGCAGCACCGTCGGCATCCTCTGGGTCAACTGGGACAGCCATGTGCGCTACGCCAACCGCGCCGCCGAGGAGATGCTCGGCTACCCGCCGGGTGCGGTGGTGGACCTGCCGCTGTCGGCCTTCGAGCCGACGCTGGACATGGACCGCTGGCTCAATCTCTGGCGCCGTGCACGCAATGCCGACGAGGCGCCGCTGAGCTTCGAGACCCGCTGCCTGCGTGCAGACGGCCAGTGGCTGCCGGCGGACGTTTCGCTGAGCTTCCTGCGTTTTGGCGATTCGGAGTACCTGCTGGTGTTCCTCAACGACGTCACCGAGCGCCGCCGCGCCCGCGCCGCGCTGGAGGAAAGCGAGGCGCGCCTGCAGGGCATCGCCGCCAACGTGCCGGGGCTGGTATTCCGCCTGGAGCCCAACGCGCCGGACGACGACTCCGATTTCGCCTACATCAGCTTCATCACCGGCGGCAGCGAAACCTCGCTGGGCTACTCGCCGGGCTACCTGCGCGAGAGTGGCCTGGGCATCATGGGGCTGGTGCATCCGTCCGAGCGCGAAGGCTACCTGGCGAGCCAGCTCGAAGCGGTGGAGGGCCGACGCAACTGGCTGTGGCAGGGGCGCATCCTCACCCGCAGCCACGAGCCGCGCTGGGTCGACATCAAGGCGACGGTGCGCACCCTCGACGACGGTCGTCCGGCCTGGGATGGGGTAGTCTGGGACATCACCGAACACAAGCAGATCGAACTGGAACTGCAGGATTCCCGCGCGCAGCTGCGCGAGCTGTCGGCGCACCTGGAGAGCGTGCGGGAGGAGGAGAAGGCGCGCATCGCCCGCGAAGTGCACGATGAATTGGGCCAGGTGCTCACCGTGCTCAAGCTGGAAACCTCCATGTGCGAACTGGCCTACGCCGAGCTCGACAGCGGTCTGCGCGAGCGCCTGGACAACATGAAGCGCTTGATCGCCCAGTTGTTCCAACTGGTGCGCGACGTGGCCACCGCGCTGCGCCCGCCCATCCTCGATGCCGGCATCGGCTCGGCGGTGGAATGGCAGGCACGTCGGTTCGAAGCGCGCACGCAGATTCCCTGCCTGGCGCAGGTGCCGGAGAACCCGCCGGAACTGTCGGATGCCAAGGCCATCGGGCTGTTCCGCATCCTCCAGGAGGCGCTGACCAATGTCATGCGCCATGCCCAGGCGCATACTGTGGAATTGCAGCTGAGCGTCGAAGGGCGCGAGCTGTGCCTGCGCATCGCCGATGACGGCGTGGGCTTCGACCCGAACGCCACGCGCCAGGGAGCGTCCTTCGGCCTGGTAGGCATGCGCGAGCGGGTGCTGATGTTCGGTGGCACCCTGCAGATCGACAGCCAGCCCGGGGAGGGCACCACGCTGTGGATTCGGGTGCCTCTGCGCTCGGCAGTGGCGTAAACAGGCGACAACCATAACGACAAGAATGAAACGGGAGGAATGGCGGTGATTCGAGTGCTGGTGGCGGAAGACCATACGATCGTGCGCGAGGGCATCAAGCAACTGATCGGCATGGCCAAGGACCTGCAGGTGGTGGGTGAGGCCACCAACGGCGAGCAGTTGCTCGAAACCCTGCGCCAGACGCCCTGTGAAGTGGTCCTGCTGGATATCTCCATGCCCGGCGTCAACGGCCTGGAAGCCATCCCGCGGATTCGCGCGCTGAATAGTCCGCCGGCGATCCTCATGCTGTCCATGCACGATGAAGTGCAGATGGTCGCCCGCGCGCTGAAGGTCGGCGCCGCCGGCTACGCCACCAAAGACAGCGATCCGGCACTGCTGCTCACGGCGATCCGCAAGGTGGCCAGTGGTGGTCGCTACATCGATCCCGATCTCGCCGACCGCATGGTCTTCGAAGTCGGTCTCACCGATTCCCGTCCGCCCCATGCGCTGCTTTCGGAGCGCGAGTTCTCGGTGTTCGAGCGCCTGGTGCAGGGCGAGGGCGTCAACGAAATCGCCCAGCAACTGGCGGTCAGCAGCAAGACCATCAGCACACACAAGGCGCGGCTGATGCAGAAACTCAACGCCAACTCGGTGGCGGACCTGGTGCGTTACGCCATGGAGCACAAGCTCGTCTGAGCGTCCCGCGCAGCCGCTTTGACCTGCGGCAGATCGATCGCTGAATTTTCCCTCCACTCTGTGCGACGTGTCCGATTTCTGTAACGAACCGTCTATCTAGCGGGCGTGAGGCAGGGAATGATTGCCGGCTTCATGCAGTACGTCGTGATAACAAGGAGAAGAAGATGTTGCGAGCGGTAAGGGGAGGGCTGCTGTTCGGCCTGCTGGGGAGCGCTGCGATGCCGGCGCTGGCGGACTACGTCACGGTGATTTCCTTCGGTGGCGCCAACAAGGAAGCCCAGGAGGCGGCCTTCTACAAACCGTTCAAGGAAGTGACCGGCAACGCCGTCGTCCACGGCTCCTACAACGGCGACCTGGCCAAGCTCAAGCGCATGGTGGAGATCAGCCATGTGTCCTGGGACGTGGTGGAAGTCGAGGCCCCCGAACTCGCGCGCGGCTGCGAGGAAGGGCTGTTCATGAAGCTCGATCCCAAGACCCTGGGCAACACCGCCGATTTCGTTCCCGGCGCGGTGCAGCCATGCGGTGTCGGCATCTTCGTCTGGACCACGTTGCTGGCGTACAACCAGAGCAAGCTGCAGGGTACGCCCAGCAGTTGGGCGGATTTCTGGGACACGAAGAAATTCCCCGGCAAGCGCGGCCTGCGCTGGGGCGCCAAGTACAGCCTGGAATTCGCCCTGATGGCCGACGGCGTCGCGCCCAAGGATGTCTACAAGGTGCTCGCCACCGACGAGGGTGTCGATCGCGCCTTCCGCAAGCTCGATGAGCTCAAGCCGAACATCAACTGGTGGAAGTCCGGCCAGGACCCGGTGCGTGACCTTGCCGACGGTACCGTGGTGATGAGCTCTGCCTACAACGGCCGGATCGCCGCCGCGCAGGCTGAGCAGAAGGGCTTCCGCATGGTCTGGGCCGGCGGTATCTACGACTTCGACTTCTGGGCGCTGCCCTCGGGCGTGTTCAAGAAGGAGCTGGCTGAGCAGTTCGTCAACTTCGCCGGCCAGCCGCAGCAGCAGAAGGCTTTTGCCGAAAACATTTCCTACGGTCCGACCAACCGCAAGGCCGTGGAATTGCTGGCGCCGGACGTGGCCGCCAACCTGCCCACCGCGCCGCAGAACATCGCCCATGCCGTGGGCATGGACGTAGCCTTCTGGACCGAGCATGGCGATGCGCTGGAGAAGCGCTTCCAGGCCTGGGCCAAGCGCTGATCGAGGGACTGCCGGCCACAAGCTGGTCGGCAGTCTGTTTCGCTATTTTTTGTAGGGCGATCCCTACAAAGCATCCTCTCTAAGCCTTATAGCAATCTCTCATACCGCCCGATTTGCGTGCCGGTCGAGCTTCTCTAGGCTTGATTCAACGGCATTTACAAAAAAACAAAGGTGCGGTGATGGCCGAGAATCAGGCAAACGATGTACTGGTGAGTTTCCGTGGCGTGCAGAAGAGCTACGACGGCGAATCCCTCATCGTGAAGGACCTCAATCTGGACATTCGCAAAGGCGAATTCCTGACGCTGCTGGGGCCTTCGGGTTCCGGCAAGACCACCAGCCTGATGATGCTGGCCGGTTTCGAAACGCCGACCGCCGGTGAAATCCAGCTCGCCGGGCGCGCCATCAACAACGTGCCCCCGCACAAGCGCGACATCGGCATGGTGTTCCAGAACTATGCGCTGTTCCCGCACATGACGGTGGCCGAGAACCTGGCCTTCCCGCTCTCCGTGCGCGGCATGAGCAAGACTGATGTCAGCGAGCGCGTGAAGCGCGCACTGTCGATGGTTCAGCTCGACACCTTCGCCGGCCGTTATCCCGCCCAGCTCTCCGGTGGCCAGCAGCAACGTGTGGCCCTGGCCCGCGCGCTGGTCTTCGAGCCGCAACTGGTGCTGATGGACGAACCCCTGGGTGCGCTGGATAAACAGCTGCGTGAACACATGCAGATGGAGATCAAGCACATTCACCAGCGCCTGGGCGTGACCGTGGTCTACGTGACCCACGACCAGGGCGAAGCCCTGACCATGTCCGACCGCGTGGCGGTGTTCCACCAGGGCGAGATCCAGCAGATCGCCCCGCCGGCAGAGCTCTACGAGCACCCGCGCAACTCCTTCGTCGCCAACTTCATTGGCGAGAACAACCGCATCGCCGGCCAGCTCCAGGCCCGCGATGGCGACCGCTGCACCGTGGGCCTGGCCCGTGGCGAGAAGGTCGAGGCGCTGGCGATCAACGTCGGCAACGTCGGCGACACCGTCAGCCTGTCGATACGCCCCGAGCGCGTGCGCCTGAACGGCCACAGCGAAAACTGCGTGAACCGCTTCTCCGGCCGCGTCGCCGAGTTCATCTACCTGGGTGACCACGTGCGCATTCGCCTGGAGGTCTGCGGCCGTACCGATTTCTTCGTCAAACAGCCGATCGCCGAGCTCGATCCTGCGCTCAGTGTTGGCGACGTGGTTCCGCTGGGCTGGGAAGTCGAGCACGTCCGCGCGCTCGACCCACTGTCCGCGGCGTAACAGCGCGGCCCGGCCACTCCCGGACGCATCCAAGAAAAACAAACCTGCACACTGTGGAGACAACAATAATGTCGAAGTCCTTGAAAGCATCGGGGCTCAAACTCGCAGCGCTGACCCTGGGCGTGGCCTTCGCGGCCCAGTCCATGGCCGCCACCGACCTGACCGTGGTGTCTTTCGGCGGCGCCAACAAGAACGCCCAGGTCAAGGCGTTCTACGGCCCCTACGAGAAGAGCACTGGCAACAAGATCGTCGCTGGCGAATACAACGGTGAAATGGCCAAGGTGAAGGCCATGGTCGACACCAACAGCGTCTCCTGGGACCTGGTGGAAGTCGAGTCGCCGGAACTTGCCCGCGGCTGTGACGAAGGCCTGTTCGAAACCATCGACCCGGCCATCCTCGGCAAGGCCGAAGACTACGTGCCGGGCGCCGTGACCAACTGCGGCGTCGGCTTCTTCGTCTGGTCCACCGTGCTGGCCTACAACGCCGACAAGCTCAAGACCGCTCCGACCAGCTGGGCCGACTTCTGGGACACCCAGAAATTCCCGGGCAAGCGCGGCCTGCGCAAGGGCGCCAAGTACACCCTGGAATTCGCCCTGATGGCCGACGGCGTTGCGCCCAAGGACGTCTACAAGGTGCTGGCGACCAAGGAAGGCCAGGACCGCGCCTTCAAGAAACTCGACCAGATCAAGCCGAACATCCAGTGGTGGGAAGCCGGCGCCCAGCCGCCGCAGTACCTCGCTTCCGGTGATGTGGTCATGAGCTCCGCCTACAACGGCCGCATCGCCGCCGTGCAGAAAGAGAGCAACCTGAAGATCGTCTGGAACGGCGGCATCTACGACTTCGACGCCTGGGCCATCCCCAAGGGCGCCAAGAAGGTCGACGAGAGCCTGAAGTTCATTGCCTTCTCGGTTCAGCCCGAGCAGCAGAAGACCTACTCCGAGAACATCGCCTACGGCCCGGTCAACAAGAACGCCGTACCGCTGCTGAGCAAGGACCTGCTCAAGGACATGCCGACCACCCCGGAAAACATGCAGGGCCAGGTCGGTATGGACGTGACCTTCTGGGCTGACTACGGCGAGCAACTGGAGCAGCGCTTCAACGCCTGGGCTGCCAAGTAAGACGCAGCAGTGCCAAACCGTCGCGGCCACCCGGACCGCGACGGACCGGGACCGCCGCTCCCTCTGGCGGCGGTGCCTCCTGACACCACACCTTGGCCGCTTTCGGGCGGCCTGTTTTACCGGAGTTCGCTATGGCCACCGCTGTGTCTCTGAACGAGGTCGCCGGCCCCACCCTCAAGCAGCGCCTGGCGCGCGCGGAGCGGATGAACCGTCTGAAGTCCCAGGCGCTGGTGCTGCCCCTGCTGGTCTTCCTGCTGCTGACCTTCCTGGTGCCCATCGCGGCGCTGCTTTACAAGAGCGTGAACAACCCCGAGGTCGTCGGCGCGCTGCCGCTGACCGTCAACGCCATTTCCGAATGGGACGGCAAGTCGCTGCCCTCGGACGAGGTGTACAAGGCACTGAGCGATGACCTGGTCGCCGCGCGCAAGAACCAGACCATCGGTGACCTCTCCAAGCGCCTGAACATGGAGCTGGCCGGCTACCGCAGCCTGCTGTCCAAGACCGCCCGCGCGCTGCCGTTCAAGGAGCAGCCGGCGTCGTACAAGGACGCCATGGAAGCCCTCGACGAGCGCTGGGGCGACCCGGCCTACTGGCAGGCAATCCGTCGCAACGCCAGCTCCGTCACCCCCTATTACCTGCTGGCGGCGCTCGATCACCGCATCGACGACCTGGGCGAAATCGCCCGTGCCACGCCGGACCAGTCGATCTACCTGGACATCTTCGCCCGCACCTTCTGGATGGGCGCGGTGATCACCCTGATCTGCCTGGCGCTGGCCTACCCGCTGGCCTACCTGCTGGCGATCCTGCCGACCCGCAAGTCCAACCTGCTGATGATCATGGTGCTGCTGCCGTTCTGGACCTCGATCCTGGTACGTGTCGCCGCGTGGATCGTGCTGTTGCAGTCGGGTGGCCTGATCAACGGCGCGCTGCTGAAGATGGGCCTGATCGACCAGCCGCTGCAGTTGGTGTTCAACCGCACTGGCGTGTACGTTTCCATGGTCCACATCATGCTGCCGTTCATGATCCTGCCGATCTACAGCGTGATGAAGGGCATCTCCCCCAGCTACATGCGCGCCGCGATTTCGCTGGGCTGCCATCCGTTCGCCAGCTTCTGGAAGGTGTACTTCCCGCAGACCGTCGCCGGCGTCGGCGCCGGTTGCCTGCTGGTGTTCATCCTGTCGATCGGCTACTACATCACCCCGGCGCTGCTGGGCAGCCCGAACGACCAGATGGTCAGCTACTTCGTCGCCTTCTACACCAACACCACCATCAACTGGGGCATGGCCACGGCCCTGGGCGGCCTGCTGCTGTTCGCCACCCTGGTGCTCTACGTGATCTATGGCTGGCTGGTGGGCGCGAGCCGCCTGCGTCTGGGCTGATAGAGCCTGTTCAAGACCTCGCCGAACGCAGCTCAGGCAAGGCGAGGACAGGCGAGAAAGCGCAGTTTACGCGCGGTAAATGAGCATTTTGAGCCTGTTCTCAACGCCGCATGAGCAAGTGCAGGCAGGTATGAACAGGCTCTGAGGAGATAAGAAGATGCTGAGTCCTTACATGTCCCCGGTCGAGCGCGTGTGGTTCTACACCCTGCGCATCCTCTGCGGTCTGATCCTGCTGTTCCTGGTGCTGCCGGTACTGGTCATCGTGCCGCTGTCGTTCAACTCCGGCACCTTCCTGGTCTACCCGCTGCAGGGCTTCTCTCTGCGCTGGTACGCCGACTTCTTCAACTCCGCCGAGTGGATGCGCGCGCTGACCAACAGCATCATTGTCGCCCCGGCGGCCACCGTGCTGGCGATGGTGTTCGGCACCCTGGCGTCGATCGGCCTGACCCGCGGCGAGTTCCGCGGCAAGGCGCTGATCATGAGCCTGGTGATCTCGCCGATGGTGGTGCCGGTGGTGATCATCGGCGTGGCCAGCTACCTGTTCTTCGCGCCGCTGGGCCTGGGCAACAGCTACATCTCGCTGATCATCGTCCACGCGGTGCTGGGCGTGCCCTTCGTCATCATCACCGTGTCGGCGACGCTGCAGGGCTTCAATTACAACCTGGTGCGCGCCGCCGCTAGCCTGGGTGCGCCGCCGGTGCTGACCTTCTTCAAGGTCACCCTGCCGCTGATCGCTCCGGGTGTGATCTCCGGGGCGCTGTTCGCCTTCGCCACCTCCTTCGACGAAGTGGTGGTGACCCTGTTCCTCGCCGGGCCCGAGCAGGCCACCCTGCCGCGCCAGATGTTCAGCGGCATCCGTGAGAATCTCAGCCCCACCATCGCCGCTGCGGCGACCCTGCTGATCGGCTTCTCCGTCGTGCTCCTGCTGACCCTCGAGTGGCTGCGCGGCCGCAGCGAGAAACTGCGCACCGCACCGACGTCCTGATTCACAGTGTTTCGCGGACGGTTGCGTCCCTGTGCTCACCCACGGGGGCGGGATCGGTCCGCGATTTTTTTTGCCTGCTTTCCCGCCTGATACTGCCCTTTTCGCTTCGACTATCGGCCCGATCCCCTTCGAGCCGTCCAAGCGGCTACAATGCGCGCCATCCGTGATTTCCGCCCACAGAGGTGCGCCATGCAACCCTACGCCATCGCTCCGTCGATCCTTTCCGCCGACTTTGCCCGCCTGGGCGAGGATGTGGACAAGGTGCTCGCTGCCGGTGCCGACATCGTCCACTTCGATGTGATGGACAACCACTACGTGCCGAACCTGACCATCGGCCCGATGGTCTGCACGGCCCTGCGCAAGTACGGCGTCAGCGCACCTATCGACGTGCACCTGATGGTTTCCCCGGTGGACCGCATCATCGGCGACTTCATCGAGGCCGGCGCCACCTACATCACCTTCCACCCGGAAGCCTCGCAGCACATCGACCGCTCCCTGCAACTGATCAAGGACGGCGGCTGCAAGGCCGGCCTGGTGTTCAACCCGGCCACCTCGCTGGACGCGCTGAAGTACGTGATGGACAAGATCGACATGGTCCTGCTGATGAGCGTGAACCCAGGCTTCGGCGGGCAGAAGTTCATCCCCGGCACCCTCGACAAGCTGCGCGAAGCCCGCGCGCTGATCGACGCTTCCGGCCGCGACATCCGCCTGGAGATCGACGGCGGGGTGAACGTGAAGAACATCCGCGAGATCGCCGAAGCGGGCGCCGACACCTTCGTCGCCGGCTCCGCCATCTTCAATGCACCGGACTACGCCGAGGTCATCCGCGCCATGCACGCTGAGCTGGCGCAGGCGCGCACGTGATGAGCGCTGCACAACTGCCGTTCGCCGGGCTGCCGCGTCTGGTGATGTTCGATCTGGACGGCACCCTGGTGGATTCGGTCCCCGACCTGGCCGCCGCGGTGGACAAGATGCTGCTGGCGCTCGGTCGCCAGCCGGCCGGCCTGGACGCGGTGCGTCATTGGGTCGGCAACGGCGCGCGGGTGCTGGTGCGTCGCGCCCTGGCCAATGACATCGAGCACGATGGGATCAGCGAGGAAGACACCGAGCGCGCCCTCGAGCTGTTCATGGACTTCTACGCCGATAGCCATGCCCTCACCATGGTCTACCCCGGCGTGATCGAGACCCTGAAGTGGCTGAAGAAGCGCGGCGTGGAGCTGGCGCTGATCACCAACAAGCCCGAGCGCTTCGTCGGCCCGCTGCTGGACGAAATGAAGCTGGGCAAGTTCTTCCGCTGGATCATCGGCGGCGACACCTTGCCGCAGCAGAAGCCCGACCCGGCCGCGCTGCTGTTCGTAATGAAGATGGCCGGCGTGTCGGCGGAGCAGGCGCTGTTCGTTGGCGACTCGCGCAATGACATTCTCGCTGCCAAGGCCGCCGGCGTGCGCAGCGTAGGTCTGAGCTACGGCTACAACCATGGCCGCCCCATTGCCGAGGAGACCCCGACGCTGGTGCTCGACGATCTGCGCCATCTGCTGCCTTGCTTCGATTCGGGCAAAGCGATAGTGTTGCCCGACTCCGCCTCAACTCCCGCTCAGCGAGACAGCACCGTGGAAACGGCTCCCCACACACTCTGGATGAAGGTCATCAAGGCCCTGGCCCGCTGGCGCTGGCGCGCCTGACATCCTTTGGCCGGTACGCCCGGCGTGTGTGCACCCAAGTCCGTTTCCCCCTCAGAGCCTGTTAACTGCCGGCAGACCCGCACTGCGCGAAACAGGCTCCTCTTACGAGGCTGATCATGACCCGCGAAGAATTCCAGCGCCTGGCCGCCGAAGGCTACAACCGCATTCCGCTGACCTGCGAAACCCTTGCCGACTTCGACACCCCGCTGTCGATCTACCTGAAGCTGGCCGATGGCCCCAACACCTACCTGCTCGAATCCGTGCAGGGCGGCGAGAAGTGGGGGCGCTACTCGATCATCGGCCTGCACAGCCGCACCGTGCTGCGAGTGTACGGCCACCAGGCGAGCATCAAGGTCGACGACGTCGAGACCGAGAGCTTCGAATGCGCCGACCCGCTGGCCTTCGTCGAGGCGTTCAAGGAACGCTACCGCGTACCGACCATTGCCGGTCTGCCGCGCTTCAACGGCGGCCTGGTCGGCTACTTCGGCTACGACTGCGTGCGTTACGTCGAGCAGCGGCTGGCGCAGTGCCCGAACCCGGACCCGCTGAACAATCCTGACATCCTGCTGATGGTCTCCGATGCGGTCGTCGTGTTCGACAACCTCGCCGGCAAGATGCACGCGATCGTCCTCGCCGACCCTGCGCAGGCCGGTGCCTACGACAAGGGCCTGGCCCAGCTGGAAGAACTGCTGGAGCGCCTGCGCCAGCCGATCACCCCGCGTCGCGGCCTGGACTTCAGTGCCGTGAATGCCCCGGAGCCGCAGTTCCGCGCCAGCTTCACCCGCGAGGACTACGAGCGCGCCGTCGGTACCATCAAGGAATACATCCTGGCCGGCGACTGCATGCAGGTCGTACCGTCGCAGCGCATGTCCATTGACTTCAGTGCGGCGCCCATCGACCTGTACCGCGCGCTGCGCTGCTTCAACCCGACGCCCTACATGTACTTCTTCAACTTCGGCGACTTCCATGTTGTCGGCAGCTCGCCGGAAGTGCTGGTGCGCGTCGAGGACGGTGAAGTCACCGTGCGCCCCATCGCCGGCACCCGCCCGCGTGGCACGACCGAAGAGGCCGACCGCGCGCTGGAAGAGGACCTGCTCTCCGACGCCAAGGAAATCGCCGAGCACCTGATGCTCATCGACCTGGGACGCAACGATGTCGGCCGCGTCTCGCAGACCGGCAGCGTGAAGGTCACTGAGCAGATGGTGATCGAGCGCTACTCCAACGTCATGCACATCGTTTCCAACGTCAACGGCCAGCTCAAGCCCGAGCTTTCGGCGATGGACGCGCTGCGCGCCATCCTGCCAGCCGGCACCCTGTCCGGCGCGCCGAAGATTCGCGCGATGGAAATCATCGATGAACTGGAACCGGTCAAGCGCGGCGTCTACGGCGGCGCCGTGGGTTACCTCGCCTGGAACGGCAACATGGACACCGCCATCGCCATCCGCACCGCGGTGATCAAGAACGGCGAACTCCACGTCCAGGCCGGCGGCGGCATCGTCGCCGACTCGGTGCCGGCGGCAGAATGGGAAGAGACCATCAACAAGCGCCGCGCGATGTTCCGTGCCGTGGCGCTGGCGGAGCACACCGCCAAGGTGCACGGCAAGGGTTGAGTCGCTGACTCGATAGGAAAGCCCCGCTTCGGCGGGGCTTTTTGTTGGGGCCCTGCGCTAATCAACAGGTTCAGGTGGACAGAAGAGTTTTCGCTGGCAGTGTAAGGCTCTCTCTCGCTTCAGGGAGAGGGCTGGGGAGGGGGTGCTAGGCCCAACTCGGGTACTCGGGTTGACGCCATTCCCCCTCCCTCACCCTCCCCCTGAAGGGAGAGGGGACCGTCCGGTGCGGGAGCTGGCTCTGGTGTCTGCCGGCGGCTCTATGGTTACCCCGCCTGCCGCGCCTCCACCACCTGCAGGCTTGCCCTGCGCCGGGCCAGCGCGGCGTCCGCCTGCTGCGAGCGCTCCTCCACATAGGCGGCCAGGTGGTCCACTGCCACGTATTGCATCGCCTTGTGGCTGTCGTCCAGCGTGGTGACCGGCAGGGCGATGCGCCCGCAGGACAGTGCCTTGCTGAAATTCTCCCGGTTCAGGTTGCGGAACCAGCGTTCGCGCACCTGCTCCAGCGGCACCAGGACATCCCCGAAAATCTGATAGACCAGGCTCACCGTCTCCGGGCGGGGGGCGGGGCGGACATCTGCGGTCGACTGCATGGGACTCTCCTGTTCCGATGGTGGTGGCGACAAGAGAAATATAGCAAAGGTTGTATTTGTCTTCAATCAGCACGCAGGAAAAACCCCGCCTGAGCGGGGCTTTCCTGCTGCGAACGGGGTTCAGCGAACCAGGGTCGGTGCGCGACGGTGGCGCACGGTGGACCACCAGAACACCCAGCCGATCATGCGGATCTGCCCGCTATCGAACTGCTCCGGCGGGTACTCCTCGTCAGGGTACTCGTCGCGGTTGAAGCTGCGCAGGCGGATGCCGCCGCCGGGCAGGCGATAGACGAACTTCACCCGCAGCATGCCCTCATGTTCCAGGGCGTAGATCTCGCCGTCGGTGATGTGCGTGGTGGCGGTGTCGATGCCGATCGTGGAGCCATCCATGATCAGCGGCTCCATGCTGTTGCCGGTGAGTTGGGCGCAGATCGCCGCGGCTGGATCGACCCCCGCCGCTCGCAGCGTGGCGTAGGAGAAACGCAGCTTGCGCCCCTCTATCTCGCGCACTGCGGTGCGGCCGGCGCCGGCCGCCAGTTCCACTTCCTTGTACAGGCGTAGTTCCACTTCGTCCTCGTCCAGCGGCGTATCGCTATCCCATGGGTGCAGCGGTTCCAGCCGCAACGGGCTGCCATCGGCGGGCGCCGCGGTCGGCGTGTCGACGCCTTGCATCGGTGCACCTTCGCCGGTGGCCAGCCAGGTCGGCGAGACGCCCAGGGCGCTGGCGATCTCGATCAGCTTGCGCGTGCTCTGCGCCTTGCCCGAGGTCAGCTTGTGGATGGTGTTCTGCGAAACGCCGGCGGCTTCGGCCAGGGTTTCCTGCTTGAGGTTGCGCGAGGCCATCGCCTGTTTCAGGCGCTCTGCCAGCGTCGATGAGGGTGAGTTTTCCATGGCGGCACTCTACCTCCTGGGTTGTAGCGTGTAAATAGCTTTGGTATTGACTAAATATAGCTATGGTTGTAATCATAACAGCCAGCAGCCACCGGAGAGACGAAAACCGGTTCGGCTGACGGGAAGCGAACGGCTTCCCCCTCACTGCGGCAGGGAAGCCGTGGTTTGCCTGCGCAGCAGGCTGGAGGACGCGGGTGGGCCAGGGAGGCGCTGCCCGCGTACCGGCAAGGGATGCCGTCCGATGAGTCGGTGTCCGCGACGAATAGATCGCGACTGACCACCCAGGCGGCCGAAGGCTCGGCGACCACGGAGGGTACGTCGCCAGGAGGACCTTCATGAATCAACCACCCAAACACACAGGCACCGGTATTGCGGAGGTGCGCCATGGCTGACATCGCCGACTACGCCAATGACCTGATGCTGGAGCGCATCGAGGACATGCTGCACAGCCGCCGCTCCTCGGCGGCCATCAGCTCCGCCGAGTACTGCGAGGATTGCGGCGACGCCATCCCGCCGGCGCGCCGCCTGGCCGCGCCGGGTTGCACCCGCTGCATCGACTGCCAGGCAATCGACGAACTGGAGCGGCGGCACTGAGCCGCCAGGGAGACACGCCGTGATCAAACCCATCGACGAAATGCTCAAGCTCTGGGCCGAAGAGATGCACAACCCGGGCAGTGCAGGCGGCGGTTATGCCGGCGGTAACCTGCTGGCGATGATGATGGCCAACAAGGGCGAGATGATTCGTGGCACACGGGGTAGCAAGGTGATCCTCGACCGCGTCGCGGAACTGGACCTGATCATCAACCACCTGCCTGACGAGCAGAAGGACGTGATCACCGAGCACTACCTCAATCGCGACAGCGAGGCTTCGCAGAAGTACCGGCACTGCCGCTGCAGCCGCAATACCTTCTACCTGCGCCTGCATGTGGCGCACCAGAGCATCCAGTCGCGGCTGATGCGCCGCGCCGCCTGACCTTTTCCTTTCTTTCCCCGAAGCCCGGCCTTGCGCCGGGCTTCGTGCTTCCCATGGGGTGCGTTGCGCTATGCTCGCGTCCCATGACGACACCTATCCTCATTCGCCGCGCCGAACCCGCCGACACCGATGCCATCCTGCGCATCCTCGGCGACACCTACGAAGCCACCTGGAAGCCCGAGCTGACCCCCGAGGCCATTGCGCGCTTCGAGTCCTCCGCGCATACCGCCGCTTACGTGCGCGAGCGCCTGCCGTTCTTCCAGGTCGCCTGCATCGCTGGCGACGTGGTCGGCCTGCTCGACTGGCGCAACGACTTCATCGATGCCCTGCACGTGTCCCCGTGCCATCAACGCCTGGGAGTCGGTGCCGCATTGCTGCGTCATGCCGAAACCGCCATCGCCGATGCCGGGCATGCAGGCGTGCGCCTGGAGACCGACACCTTCAACCAGCAGGCGCGTGCCTTCTATGGCAAGCACGGTTATGCGGAGGTCGATTTCTACCCTGATGAGGAATGGCACAGCGGCTTCACTACTGTGCTGATGAGCAAGGATCTCTGAAGTTTCCGACGCTGGGTTGCGGCGTTTCGACGGCACATTGCGGTGTGTCATCTGCGTATTGCAGCGCATTCCCCGAGAAGCCTTGTCCCGGCGGGAATCGAGGGGTACAAAGTAGTCATTCTTGTAAAGGTGCGTCCCCAGGGAGCACAACGCGAAACCCCGAAAAGCCCGGCCACTGAGCCGGGCTTTTTCATGCCCGCGTTTTTTCGACCCGCCGTCGCGGCGGGTGGCCGGCGAGTGCGCCGGCAGTCATCCCCGGCTGGCTGATAGCCACCGGTTTCGCCCGTTCGCGGGCGTCTTTATCCAAGGTGAGCCAATGGGCAACGAACCTCAGACCCTGGCCGACGTGCCTTTGTGGGGGCTGATCCTGCTCGCGGTCGCGGGCGGCATCAGCGGTGAAATGTGGCGCGCCGACAAGGCGGGCCTGTGTGGTTGGCGATTGCTGCGCCGGCTGGCGCTGCGTTCTGGCGCCTCGATTGTCTGTGGCATGGCGGTGATGTTCCTGGCCATGGCCTGCGGTGCTTCGCTGACCCTTGCCGCCGCCATCGGCAGCCTGACCGCAGCGGCCGGCGCGGAGATCGCCGTCGGACTTTATGAGCGCTGGGCGGCGAAGCGCCTGGGTGTGTGCGAACTGCCGCCGAGCGAGCGCGGACAAGAGTGATGCTTCAAGGAGACGACATGTCCGAACAACCTTTGACCCTGGCGCTACTGCTCGACACGGTGGAGCAGGCGCTAGCCACGCGCTTGACTGAGATCGGCGCGTTTCTGCGCGGCCCACTCAAGCAAGTGCCGGCGACACTTCCTGCGCTGGCGCTCGAGTACGCCGGCCTGCTGCCCGGCCGTGATCCGGGCAATGGGCAGACCGCACTGATCTGCCGGCTCCAGGCGCGCATTCTGGTAACCAAGGATGACGCGCAAGCCGAGGCCCTCGCGCTGCGCAGCGTCGCCTCGCTGGCTGTGCTTTTGCGCGCCCAGAACTGGGGGCTGGAACTGCAGCCGGTGAGTTTCGTCCAGGCCCAGCCGGACAGCGAGAATCCTGCGCTGGCGACGTGCCGGGTCTGGCTGGTCGAGTGGCAGCAACCGGTATTGCTCGGTGAAACGGAATGGCCCTGGGAAGACCAGCCGCCGGGGAGCCTCATGCTGGGCGTCGACCCGCAGACCGGCCCCGGCCACGAGGGCGACTACTTCGACCCGGGAGCCGTGCAATGAATCAGGATTACGTGAGTGCGGAACACGACCGCATGCTCGCCGCCCTGGTCATACCCTGTGAAGTGGTGGCCGTGGACCTGGCGGCGGCGCGAGTACGCGTGCGTTCCGGCGAATGGACCAGCGCCTGGGTGCGCTGGCACGCACAAGCGGCCGGTGCCGCGCGGCACTGGCGGGCGCCGAGCCTGGGCGAGCAGGGTGTGCTGCTCAGCCCGTCCGGAATGGCCGCCATGGGCACCTTCGTGCCGGGGCTGTTCGGCGCGGCCTCGGCACCACCGAACAATCGAGGCGAGGTAGAGAGCTGGCACTTTCCCGATGGCGCTGTACTGAGCTACGACTGGCAGGCGCATCGCTATGACCTGCAACTGCCCGCCGGCAGCGCGACGGTAAGGGTCGGTGGCACCCAGTTGGTGATCGACCCCGGCGCGGTGAACGTCACCGCCGCCAGCATCCAGCTGACCGGCCCGGTGACTATCAAGGGCGCGCTGACGGTGAACGGAAATATCAGCAGCACCGGTTCGATCATGGACACCGCCGGCAACAGCAACCACCACACCCATTGAAGTCGCTTCGACTTCCAACCCAGGCCCGCCTCGTGCGGGCCTCTGCATTTCTGGAGACCTGCCATGGGCAACTTTTCCCGTGCGCACCCTGAGCGACGGAGGGCGCGGCCATGATCGGTATGGATCGACGCAACGGCCAGCCGCTGAGCGCGCTGGCGCACCTGAAGCAATCCATCGAGGACATCCTCACTACCCCGTTGGGCAGTCGGCGCATGCGCCCCGAGTACGGCAGCCGTCTGCGGCGCATGGTAGACCTGCCGGTAACCGAAGGCTGGAAGGGCGCGGTGCAGGCTGAAGTAGCCCGTGCCATCGGCCGCTGGGAGCCGCGTCTGCGGCTGAGTTCGGTGCAGGTCGTGGCGGTGGTCGCGGGCAGCGTGTCGCTGCGCCTGCGCGGCGTCTACCTGGGCGACGAGATCGGCCTGGAGGTGGCGGCATGAGCTTGATCGACCTGTCCCAACTGCCCGCCCCCGAGGTCGTCGAGGTCCTCGACTACGAGACGCTCTACGAAGAACTACTGGCGGATTTCCGCAGCGCCATGGGCGAAGGCTGGACCGCAGCGCTGGAGTCCGATCCGGTGGTCAAGCTGTTGGAGCTGGCGGCCTATCGCGAACTGCTGCTGCGTGCGCGGATCAACGATGCCGCCCGTGCGGTGATGCTCGGTTATGCGACCCAGGGTGACCTGGACCAATTGGCCGCCGGCTACAACGTCAAGCGCCTGGTAATCCAGGAGGCCGACGCCACCACGTCGCCGCCGACCCCGGCCGTGCTCGAGGGGGACGACTCGCTGCGCAACCGCACGCAACTGGCCTTCGACCAGCTCTCGGTCGCCGGCCCGCGCAATGCGTACGTGGCCTTCGCGCTCGGCGCCGATGGACGTATCGCCGACGTTTCGGCGATCAGCCCGCAGCCGTGCGAGGCGCTGGTCAGTGTGTTGTCTTCCGAAGGCAATGGCGCTGCCTCCGCCGACCTGCTGGATGCGGTGCGCCGCGCGCTGAACGATGAGGACGTGCGCCCGGTGGGCGATCGCCTCACCGTGCAGTCTGCCGCCATCGTGCCCTATCAGGTCGACGCGGTGCTCTACATCTATCCGGGCCCGGAGGCCGAGTTGATCCAGCAGGCCGCCGAGGCGTCGCTGCAGACCTATATCGCCACGCAGCGCCGCATCGGCCGCGACA
This sequence comes from Pseudomonas nitroreducens TX1, assembly GCF_000313755.1. Taxonomy (GTDB): domain Bacteria; phylum Pseudomonadota; class Gammaproteobacteria; order Pseudomonadales; family Pseudomonadaceae; genus Pseudomonas; species Pseudomonas nitroreducens_A. The sequence goes on from NZ_AMZB01000084.1 coordinate 48,152, forward strand.
TCCGCCGCAGCGCGCTGTTCGCCGCGCTGCATGTGGCAGGCGTGCAGCGTGTCGAGCTGGCCAAACCGGCTGCCGACGTAGTGCTCGACTCCACCCAGGCGGCGTACTGCAGCGGCTACCAGATCCGCGTGGGAGGTTCGGATGAGTAGCCGCCTGCTGCCGATCAACTCGACGCCGCTGGAGCGTGCCCTGGCCGACGTGCAGGTCGCCGATTTGCCGGTCCCCCTGCGTGAGCTGATGGACCCGCAACGCTGCCCGGTGGCCTTGCTGCCGTACCTCGCCTGGGCCTGGTCGGTGGACCGCTGGGACCCGGCCTGGAGCGAGACGGTCAAGCGCAAGGCGGTGGCCGCGGCGTTTCGCATCCACCAGCACAAGGGCACCATCGCCGCGCTGCGGCGGGTGATCGAGCCGCTGGGTTACCTGATCGAGATCATCGAGTGGTGGCAGGGCGCGCCCATGGGCGAGCCGGGCACCTTCCGCCTGCGCATCGGCGTGCTCGACAGTGGCATCAGCGAGGAAATGTACCAGGAGGTGGAGCGCCTGATCGACGACGCCAAACCGCTCACGCGGCACCTCATCGGGCTGGATATCAGCCTGGAATCCCAGGGGCGGATCACCGTCGGCTCCGGGCAATACGACGGCGACATCGTCACCGTCTACCCCTACCTCCCGGACGTGATCGAAGCGATCGGCAGCCACGGCTTGCCGGGCCGGGAACACACCATCGATAGCTTGAGTGTCTACCCATGGCAGTAACCTACTACGCACTTCTCACCACGATCGGTGCCGGCAAGCTGGCGAACGCCACCGCGCTGGGCACCACCCTGAAAATCACCCAGCTCGCGGTGGGCGATGGTGGCGGCAACGTGCCGACCCCCGACGCCAGCCGCACCCAGCTGGTCAACGAAGTCCGCCGCGCGCCGCTGAACCGCCTGAGCGTCGACCCGGCGAACAGCGCGCAGATCATCGCCGAACAGGTCATCCCCGAGGACGTGGGCGGCTGGTGGATCCGCGAGATGGGCCTGTACGACGAAGCCGGCGCCCTGATCGCCTACGCCAACTGCGCACCGTCCTACAAACCGCAACTGGCCGAAGGCAGCGGCCGCACCCAGACCGTGCGCATCGTGCTGATCGTCAGCAATGCGGCTTCGGTGGAGCTGAAGATCGACCCGAGTGTTGTGTTGGCGACGCGGGAGTATGTGGATAACTCCATCGTCACGGCGCTGAACCGGCTGGACTACAAGCAGTCGGTGCGAGCAGCGACCACGGCAAGCGTCACCCTGAGCGGCCTGCAGACGGTGGATGGTGTGGCGCTGGCCCCGGGTGACCGTGTGCTGGTGAAGAACCAGACCAATGCTGTGGACAACGGGCTGTATGTCGTCGCTACCGGCGCCTGGAAACGTGCGACCGATGCCGACGAAAACAGTGAGGTGACGCCCGGCCTCACCGTGACGGTGGAAAGCGGCACCGCGCAGACGGACAGCGTGTGGCAGTTGGTGACCGATGGGGCGATTGTCCTGGGTACTACAGCGCTGACGTTCCAGAACATTACCAATGGATTGGCGAAGCTGGCGTCGCCGGCATTTTCCGGAACGCCAACTGCGCCCAACCCGGCGCAGGGGGATCTGTCCACTCGCCTGGCGACGACTTCCTATGTCCGCAACCTGGTGACGGGAAGCATGAGCAAGTCGGTGGCGGGTGGCATCGATGTGACTCTCACAGCAGACGAGGTCGGCTATGGGATGTTGACGTTCACGGGCGCGTTGACGGCCAACATCAATGTGATTGTGCCTAACGTGTACCGGCAATGGGTGGTGCATAACCGCACCACTGGTGCGTTCAGCCTGACGCTGAAGACTGCCGCCGGCACGGGGGTGGCTGTAAGCCAGGGGCGGCAGCGCATGCTGGTCTGCAATACCGTAGATGTGTATTCGCCTGAGTTTGACTATGTCAATACGCCTCTGCTGGGGAATCCTACTGCACCAACTCAACCGCTGTTTGACGTTTCTACTCGTGTTGCGACAACTGGTTTCGTCCAGCGCGCTTTGGGTAACCTCGCGAGTGGTCGATCGATTAGTTCAGGGGCGCAACTAACTCCAGCTGACTGTGGTTCGTGCATTGGCCTTGGCGGGCAAAATACTTACACAGTGACTCTCCCCGATGTTGCTGAAGTAGCGGTTGGTTCATCTATTTTAATGCACTGCCGCGCCTTAACTCCCATCACAGTCGCCAGCAAGAGTGGAAGCCAGATATCTCCTGACGGAAACATCGTTGGCAGCATTAAACTCTTGGGCGGGGAGAGTGCTCGATTTGTCTGTGAGAGCGGTGTGTGGGCGGTACATGGAACAGGGGCCCTGCGATACTCCGCTGGGATGCAAGCTTCGCTATCTGCTACTGGATATCAAAAATTGCCGAGCGGCGTGATTCTGCAGTGGGGAACTGTCACTACCGGTAGCAATGGTATCGGTTCGTTAGTTTTTCCAATGGCCTTTCCGACAACTTGTTGCAGTATTCAACTGACAGGCTGGACTGCGGGCGCTTCGGCTGCCGGAGCCGCATCGCTGGGTACATTCTCTAATACAGGAGCAACCGTCTACGGAATGATGGTTAGTCCAAGCGCGGGCACTGGGCCCATCGCTCTGGCTATGCACTGGTTCGCGGTCGGATTCTAATACTGCCGATCCATATACAGCTTTTACCCCTCTGCATCTAGCAGCTAGGGAATACCACCCAACCGCCTCCCGGCGGTTTTTTTATGTCTGGAGAAAACCTATGAGCTTCTTTCACGGCGTCACCGTGACCAATGTCGACGTCGGTGCGCGCACCATTGCGCTGCCGTCGTCCTCGATCATCGGCCTGGTGGATACCTTCACCCCCGAGGCCAAGCTGACCGCGCAGGCCGATGTGCCGGTGCTGCTCACCAACCTGCGTGAAGCGGCTGCCGCGTTCGGTACCGCGTCGGCGATCTACAAGTCCTGCACCGCCATCTTCACCCAGTCCGCCGCGGTGGTCGTGGCGGTGGGCGTGGCCAAGGTCGAGGATGCGGCACAGCTGACCTCCGCGATCATCGGCACCGTCACCGAAGCCGGCCAGCGGACCGGCCTGCAGGCGCTGCTCGATGGCAAGTCGCGCTTCAACGCCCAGCCGCGCCTGCTGATCGCGCCGAAGCATTCCGCCACCCAGGCGGTCGCCACCGCCATGGGCGCACTGGCCGAGAAGCTGCGCGCCATCGCCATCGTCGATGGCCCGAACACCACCGACGAGGCGGCCATCGCCTACGCCGGCGAGTTCGGCAGCAAGCGCATCTACCTGGTCGACCCGGGCGTGCAGTACTGGGATACCGCCAGCAGCGCCACCGTCAACGCGCCGGCCTCCGCCAACGCCGCCGCGCTGTTCGCCTGGACCGACAGCCAGTACGGCTTCTGGTCCTCGCCGTCGAACAAGGAACTGCTCGGCATCACCGGTACCGGCCGTCCCATCGAGTTTCTCGACGGCGACGAGACCTGCCGCGCCAACCTGCTCAACAACGCCAACATCACCACCGTCATCCGTGACGACGGCTATCGCCTGTGGGGCAACCGTACCCTCTCCAGCGACGCCAAGTGGGCCTTCGTGACCCGCGTGCGGACCATGGACATGGTGATGGACGCGATCCTCGCCGGGCACAAGTGGGCGGTCGACCGCGGCATCACCAAGACCTACGTGAAGGACGTCACCGAGGGCCTGCAGGCCTTCATGCGCGACCTGAAGAACCAGGGCGCGGTGATCGACTTCGAGGTCTACGCCGACCCGGACCTCAACACCGCCAGCCAACTGGCCCAGGGCAAGGTGTACTGGAACATCCGCTTCACCGACGTACCGCCGGCCGAGAACCCCAACTTCCGCGTCGAGGTGACCGATCAGTGGCTCACCGAAGTCCTGGACGCAGCTTAAGGAGAACCCCAGATGATTCCGCAGATCCTCACCAACACCAACCTGTTCGTCGACGGCGTCAGCTTTGCCGGTGACGTGCCCTCCCTGACCCTGCCTGCCCTCAAGGTGAAGACCCAGGAGTACCGCGCCGGCGGCATGGACGCCCCGATCCTGCTCGACATGGGCCTGGAGGCCATGGAAGCCAAGTTCACCACCAACGGCGCGCGCCGCGAGGCTATGAAGTTCTTCGGCCTGAGCGACCAGGGTTCGTTCAATGGCACCTTCCGCGGCTCCTTCAAGACCCAGAAGGGCGGCACCGTGCCGGTGGTCGCCACCGTGCGCGGCCTGCTCAAGGAAGTCGATCCGGGCGAGTGGAAGGCCAATGAGCTGGCCGCCTGCACCTACAGCGTGGCGGTCACCTACTACAAGCTGGAAATCGAAGGCCGCGAGATGTTCGAGATCGACCCGGTCAATTCCGTGCGCAAGATCAACGGCGTCGATCAGCTCGCCGCGCTGCGCGCTGACCTGGGCGCCTGAGGAGAATCCTGATGCAAGACTCCGTCAAACAGCCCGCGTGGCTGAGCCTGTCCGAGGACGCGGCCGTGGTGAAACTGTCCCGCCCGACCTCCTGCAACGGCGTCGAGGTCGACGCCCTCACCCTGCGTGCGCCCACCGTGCGCGATATCCGCCTGGCCAGCAAGGTCGCCAGCGACGACGAGGAGCGCGAACTGCAATTGTTCGCCTCGCTGGCGCAGGTGAGCCGCCAGGACCTGGAGGGGCTCAAGCTCAGCGATTACCAGCGCCTGCAGCACGCCTACTTTCGCCTGGTGCGAGAGGACGCGGATGAGCTTCGCGCGGATGCGCCAGTTGGCGCGGCGGCTGGCGGCTGAGTCGGGCTTCACGGCCGGCGAACTGGAACGCATGACCCTCAGCGACCTGCGTTGGTGGCTGGGGGATGAGACGGGCTAGTTCGTTCGTGGGGAGGCACCGTGCTCCGGTGCCTCCTGTCCTCAGAGGGGAGTGAAATGAACATGAGTGAAAGCCCAGGGGTGACGCTAGTCCTCGGCCCCGAATTGGGAGAAGCATTGGGGCGGTCGCTTGGCGAGACGTTGAAGAACTCGCTCGGTCTGGCCGTCGCCGATGCCTTGCTGCGCCTGGAGAGTGCACGCGCGGGTCGTGCCACGGAGCGAGCAGGCGGCGCACCGACGACCCTGGATCTGCATCAATCGTGGCGCGACGGGGCGCAAAGCGGGGACCAGCTGGCTCAGCAGACACTTGAAGCCCTCCGAGAAATTGCCGCGCTGCTTCGTCAGCCGGGAGCCGTAGCGACGCGACCCGTGACGGGACCGCTCGGCAGCACCACAATTGCCTTGCCTCCCGTAGCGTACGAGTGGTCCAAGAAGGAATCCGCGATTCCCGAGGCCTTCTCCGGTCCCAGGGAGGCCGCGGTATTCGGACTTCGCAATGCGCTCCAGTACGAGCAGCGCATTCAGGAAATTGCCGTCAGGGGGGGCTTGGTGCCGGGCAAGGCATCCGAGGCCCTGGTGGCGAAACAGGTCGAAGCGGCTGCCAGGGGCAGCGGCGTGGACGCCAGCGCTGCGCTGGACATGGTCCGACTGATGATGAATGCCGGACTCACGCTCGAGCGGAGCCTGCAGTATCTGCCAGCGGCGACAAAGCTTCAGTACGGCAAGGCACTGACATCTGAAGCTGTGGTGGGCCTAGTCACGAATATCCTGCAGCAGGGCAACGGCGATGCGGCGGACGTGGAGCGGGGCCTGGGCGTGATTTCCTGGCGCGCCCAGCAGGAAGGCGTGTCCGTCGAGCAGTTGGTCCGCCGATTGGACGCCGGGCAGGACGTACGCTCCTGGAAGCAGGTTCTGCAGCGTCCCGAGCAGATGCGGGTCGATCCGGGCGTGGAGTTGCAGAGCGCAGTCGATGCGCGACGCAATACCGTGCAGGGGCGGCGTAACGCTGCGGAGAATGCCCTGGGCGGCATGCTCCAGGCCGGCGGGAGCGTTAGCCTGAGGACAATGGACGCGGGGTTGCCGTTGGCCACAGGCGTTGCCGCAGGTTTGACTCGGGCAGCCTCCCTGGATGGCGCGCGAATGGCTCTGGCAACGCTTCAGTTCGGTCTGGCGCAGGAGCTGGTTGCCGACTTTGCTGCGGAGTTGGGCTACGAAAGACAAGCACAGGGCATTCGTTCGCTGGATTTGGGTCCGCTGCGATCTCCTGGAACATTGATCGATTATTTTCGGGAGCGCCTGGCGGGTGAGAAGTCGTCGCCCAATGCTTCGGCGACAGCGCGCCTGCCATCGCTCGGGCAGGCTCTGAGCCAGACTCTGCAGCACCAGACGCTTGTTCAGATCAGCCCTGACTCTCCCCGGGAGTCGTTGCCTGATCGTTGGCGTGCTATGGGGGAAGCCGTTGGTGCTCCGGCAGATTCTCCGGCGGTGGGACCCTCGGTCGGAAGCGTCGTAGGTGGAGGGCTGCTCGCCGCCTTGGTGTTTTCCCCGGTGGGCAGTCTGATCGGGGCCACCCTCGGCATCCTGGCGAGCCAGGACGCTGGTGACGACGGGGCGGCGGCTAAATCGGGCACATCCCGCGACGCGGGGCAAGCGCTGGTGCAACCATCACCGCGCGATTCCGGCCCTGTCAGCGGTGCCTTGGCCCCAGACCGGGCGCAGAACTGGACCTTCGCCCCGCAGATCAGCATCAACGTATCCGGCAACCTCAACGATCCCAACCAGCTGGCCAATGACCTGCTGCCAAGGTTGCGGCAGCTGCTGGCGGACTTCTCTCTGGAACGGCAGCGTGATGCGCTGTTCGATCCGGTCGTGGTTTAAGGAGGCGATATGGCGTATTGGGAGCAAATGCAGAACGGCCTGTCGCAGCTGGCCCGGGCTGCCGAGGATGGCCGCCGCGACCTGGACACGGTGATCGCGCCGGTCAACGGCGCGGTCAGTGACATCCGCGGGGCGGCCGGCGAACTGGAAGGTTTGCCGGGTGTTTCGCCGGAGATGGCGGGCAAGGTTCAGCGCGCGATGCAGGGCATCGAGCGCGCGCAGGTCAAGGTCAACAAGGTGGTCAACACCTACAACAGCGCTACGCGAGCCTTGAAGGGCATCGATGAACGCATGCAGGGGCTGGGCGAACAGGTGGACCGGGCCAGGAAGGCGGTGGACAAGGTCATCGGCAAGGTCGGTGATTCGCTGGGTTCGATACTGCCCAGTTCGGTACTGGCGCCCAAGCCTTCGCCCGGTGATTTCATGTGCGCGATCCCCCAGCCGCATCTGCTGGTCATGACGGTGTTGGGTTCGCAGACCCAGTTCTACTTCAATATCGACACGGTACCGTTCGAGTCGGCGACACGTACCAGCCAGCTCACCTGGAAGGACCAGGCGCGGCTAGGCCGCCGGGGGGCGTTGCAGTATGTCGGCGTTGGTTCGGAGACGCTGTCGCTGAAGGGAACGATCATGCCGGCCTTGTCGCGGGTCTCGGGCAAGCGCGTGGGATGGGAGAACCCGAACCTGTTGCGCGAAATCGCCTTGAGCGGCAAGCCGGTGAGCCTGATCAGTGGCTATGGGGATCCCCTGGGAACCTGGTGCCTGACCAAGGTCATCGAAACGCAAAGTGCTCTGCTCACCAATGGGGCCCCGCGCAATCAAGCCTTCGAACTGGAGTTCAGCCGCTATGGCGACGACAACGATGTATCGCAGCAGTAATGGCGACGTCCTGGATCAGCTCTGCTATCAGCGTTACGGCCACCTCAGGGGTTGCGTGGAAGCTGTGCTCAATGCCAATCCGGGCCTGGCCGACGAGCCGCAACCATTGCGTGCCGGCGTGCTGATCCGCATGCCCGACCTGGCGGTGCCGGACAACCCGCAGGTCCGCTTGTGGGATTGATTCGGCTGTTCCATCCAGGCCCCGCAAGCGCGGGGCTTTTTCATTCGGGTGACCTATGAAACCTGTCTTTCGCATCGTCGCCGATGGGCGCGACATCACGGCACAGGTCAATGACCGCGTGCTCGATTTGGAAGTGACCGATAAACACGGCCTGGAATCGGACACGCTGTCGCTCACCCTCGACGACCGCGCCGGCACTGTGGTGTTGCCGCGGCGCGGCGCGCAACTGGAACTGTACCTGGGCTATGACGAAATGGGTGTCGCGCCGATGGGGCGCTGTACAGTGGACACCGTAACCTTCAGCGGCGCGCCAGATACGCTGGTGATCAAGGCCAAGTCCGGCGACTCGCGCAATGCCGGCAAGTCCGTTCGCAGTGACAGCTGGGAGAACGTGACACTGGCCGAAGTGGTGGCCCGCATTGCCGAGCGCAACGGCTGGAAGGCTGAGTGCGAAGTGAAGACGAGAATTGCGCGCGCGGACCAGATCAATGAGTCCGACTATCACTTCATCACGCGGTTGGCGCGGCAGTACGACTGTACGGCGAAGATCGCTGACCTGAAGTTGCTGGTCATGCCCCGTCAGGCGGGCCGCAGTGCTTCGGGACAGGCGCTGGACAACGTGCGCCTCCTGCGCGGGGATGTCAGCTCGTTCACCTTTACCCTGGACGATCGCAAGGTGGTCGCGAAGGTGGTCGTGCCTTTCCAGGGACCTGACGGCACTCTGCGCACGGTGACGGCGGCAAATCCGAATGCGCCGAAGAAGGTACTGGCCGAGTACGTCGAGCGCCATGTCCAGGCCAATGAGACGGCAGCTCAGCAGTTGGCCAAGTCGAGACTTGCGGACTTCAACCGGCAGACCGCCGGCGTCCGTTTGCAACTGCCGGGCCGCGCAGATCTCTTCGCGGAGTGCCTGGTCGAGCTGAGCGGATTCAAGACCGGAGTCGACGGCGTTTATCTGGTCGATACCGTGACCCAGCACTACCAGGCGAGCGGTTGGACGACCAGCGTGCTGTGCAATGGCGGGAGCGACGGCAAGGCACTGGCAGGGGAGGGCAGCTGACATGCTCATCGACGAACGCCAGCTTCTGCTGATCCTGCCCAACGCCCGCTCCGTAGCGGGCGTTTTTCTGCCGGCGCTCGATGCAGCCATGCGTGACTTCGGCGTCGACACGCCGCCGCGCGTTGCCGCCTTCCTCGCCCAGGTCGGGTACGAGAGCGCTCAGCTGACCCGTTGTGTGGAAAGCCTGACCTACAGCTCCCAGCGATTGGCTGCCGTCTGGCCGCGGCGCTTCCGCCGCGCCGATGGCTCGCCCACGGCGCTGGCGCGGGAGGTGGCGTACCAGCCGGAGCGCATCGCCAACCTTGTCTATGCCGGGCGCAACGGCAATGGCGATGAGGCGTCCGGCGATGGCTGGCGCTTCCGTGGGCGCGGATTGCTGCAGGTGACCGGACGCAGCAACTACCGCTCAGTCGGAGAAGGGCTGGCGCAGCCCTTGGTTGCCCGCCCGCAGCTGCTGGCGGAGCCGCGCTGGGCGTGCCGGTCTGCCGCGTGGTGGTGGCAGCGCAACGGGCTCAATGAGCTGGCCGATGGAGCGCGCTTCGAGGAGGTCACCCGGCGCATCAATGGGGGATTGAATGGCCTGGAGGTACGGGCGCAGCTCTGGCACCGTGCGCTGGAGGTTCTGCAATGAGCCGCTTCTGGTTGGCGCTGGGCCTGACCGGCTTTCTGGTGGGGGGCTGTATCGGTGGCTGGCTGACCGCGCGCTTCTATGGTGGGCAGGTGGATAGGCTGCACCTGGAGCAGGGTCGTTGCAGCGATGCCGGCAAAGTTCTGGAATCGAAGCTGGCGCTGCAGAACACCCAGGTCGAAGCGCTGGAGCAGGCTGTCCGCCAGCGTGCGGACGCCGCCGAGCGCGCTCTGACACTGGCCCGCGAACAGGCGCAGAGCCATGAGGTCGCTGCCAGCCGGCTGTTGCTGGAGCGCAGCGAAGGCGAGGAGTGCGCCGTGATCCGTCAACTGATCGACCAGGAGCTGTTGCCGTGAAGCTGCTGCGGGTTTTCCCCGTGCTGCTCCTGACGGGCTGCACTTCCATCGCGCCGGCGCCGGCGCCGGTGGAAGTGCGCGTTCCCGTCCCGGTACCGTGCCAGGCGCCGGTTGTCGAAACCCCTCGATTCGCCACCGCCGACCTGCGCCCGGCGGACGATCTGCAAACCAAGGTGCGCGCGCTGCTGGCCGAGCGGCAGCAGCACCTGGCCTACGAATCCCGCTTGCGTGCCGCCCTCGAAGCTTGCCACTGAATCTTCCTACCTTCGTCGGCAGGGGCGCCGCGCGTATTGCGCTGGCGCCCGGCCTTGGGCTACTGTTCGGCCATCGCTAGGCGAGACCGCAACCGTGATCCACCGCACCCGCATCATCACCTCCCTCCTCAAGGCATTCGCCCGTTGGCGCTGGCGCGCCTGATTCCTTCTTTCCCGGCATAGCGCCGGTCTCTTCTTACGCGTTCATTTCTCCCATCCGCTGGCATAATTGCCAGATTCGCGCAGCCCGCGAGGTCGCATCGGGTGTTGACGATGGCGCGATCCGAAAGCAGTGCAATCATGAGGTTCGAGCAGACATGCTGCTGATGATCGATAACTACGATTCCTTCACCTACAACCTGGTGCAGTACTTCGCCGAGTTGAAGGCCGACATCCATGTCATTCGCAATGACGAGCTGAGTGTCGACGAGATCGCCGCGCTCAACCCCGAACGCATCGTCCTGTCTCCCGGCCCGTGCACGCCGAACGAGGCGGGCGTTTCCCTGGAAGTCATCGAGCGCTTCGCCGGCAAGCTGCCGTTGCTGGGCGTGTGCCTGGGCCACCAGTCCATCGGCCAGGCCTTCGGCGGCGATGTGGTGCGGGCGCGCCAGGTCATGCACGGCAAGGTCAGCCCGGTGTTCCACAAGGACCTGGGTGTGTTCGCCGGCCTGAACAACCCGCTGACCCAGACCCGTTACCACTCCCTGGTGGTGAAGCGCGAGACGCTGCCGGACTGCCTGGAAATCACCGCCTGGACGGCGCTGGAAGACGGCTCGGTCGACGAGATCATGGGGCTGCGCCACAAGACGCTGAACGTCGAGGGCGTGCAGTTCCACCCCGAGTCGATCCTCTCCGAACAGGGCCACGAGATGCTGGCCAACTTCCTCAAGCAGACCGGCGGGGTGCGCGCATGAATATCAAGGAAGCCCTCAGCCGCGTGGTCAACCAGCTGGACCTGACCACCGAGGAAATGCAGGACGTCATGCGCGAGATCATGACCGGACAGTGCACCGACGCGCAGATCGGCGCCTTCCTCATGGGCATGCGCATGAAGAGCGAGACCATCGACGAGATCGTCGGCGCCGTGGCGGTGATGCGCGAGCTGGCCGACCAGGTCGAACTGGACAGCCTGAAGCATGTGGTCGACGTGGTCGGCACCGGCGGTGACGGCGCGAACATCTTCAACGTGTCCTCGGCGGCGGCCTTCGTGGTCGCCGCAGCGGGCGGCAAGGTCGCCAAGCACGGTAACCGTGCAGTCTCCGGCAAGAGCGGCAGCGCCGACCTGCTGGAGGCCGCCGGCATCTACCTGGACCTCAAGCCGGTCCAGGTGAAGCGCTGCATCGAGACCGTCGGTGTCGGCTTCATGTTCGCCCAGGTCCACCACAAGGCCATGAAGCACGCCGCCGGCCCGCGCCGCGAGTTGGGCCTGCGCACCCTGTTCAACATGCTCGGCCCGCTGACCAACCCGGCCGGCGTGAAACACCAAGTGGTCGGCGTGTTCAGCCAGGCGCTGTGCCGCCCGCTGGCCGAGGTACTCAAGCGCCTGGGCAGCGAGCACATCCTCGTGGTGCATTCGCGCGATGGCCTGGACGAGTTCAGCCTCGCTGCACCGACCCACATCGCCGAACTGAAGGATGGCGTGGTCACCGAATACGAAGTGCAGCCCGAAGACTTCGGCATCAAGAGCCAGAGCCTGATCGGCCTGACCGTGGACAGCCCGCAGCAGTCGCTGGAACTGATCCGTGATGCCCTTGGCCGGCGCAAGACCGAGGCCGGGCAGAAGGCTGCCGAACTGATCGTGCTCAACGCCGGCGCCGCGCTCTACGCAGCCGACCTGGCCACCAGCCTGCACGAAGGCATGCAATTGGCCCACGACGCCCTGCACACGGGGCTGGCGCGGGAGAAGATGGAAGAGCTGGCGGCCTTTACCGCCGTTTACCGAGAGGAGAACGCACAGTGAGCGTGCCGACGGTTCTGCAGAAAATCCTGGCCCGCAAGGCCGAAGAAGTCGCCGAACGCCGCGCCCGTGTCGCCTTTGCCGAGCTGGAGCAACTGGCGCGTACGGCGGACGCCCCGCGTGGGTTCGCCCGCGCCATGCTGGAGTGCGCCAAGCGACGGGAGCCTGCGGTGATCGCCGAGGTGAAGAAGGCTTCGCCGAGCAAGGGCATCATTCGCGAGAACTTCGACCCTGCTGATATCGCTCGCAGCTACGAAGAGGGTGGGGCTACCTGCCTCTCGGTGCTGACCGACATCGACTTCTTCCTCGGCAGCGATGCCTACCTGAAGGAAGCCCGCGCGGCCTGCAAGCTGCCGGTGATCCGCAAGGATTTCCTGATCGATCCGTACCAGGTGGTGGAAGCCCGCGCCATCGGCGCCGACTGCATCCTGCTGATCGTCTCGGCGCTGGATGACGTGCGCATGGCCGAGTTGGCTTCGGTGGCCAAGGATGTCGGCCTCGATGTACTGGTGGAGGTGCATGACGCCCCGGAGCTGGAGCGCGCGCTGAAAACCCTGGACACCCCGCTGGTCGGCATCAACAACCGCAACCTGCACACCTTCGAGGTGAGCCTTGAGACCACCCTGGACCTGCTGCCGGAGATTCCGCGCGAGCGCATGGTGATCACCGAAAGCGGTATCCTCAACCGCGCCGATGTCGAGCTGATGGAAGTCAGCGACGTGTTCGGCTTCCTGGTTGGCGAAGCCTTCATGCGTGCCGACGAGCCGGGCACCGAACTCAAGCGCCTGTTCTTCCCCGAGCGCAGCAAGGTCAAGCTGGGCGCCGATCCGGACTGACGCTTCCTGCGGACACAAAAAAGCCGGCAATTGCCGGCTTTTTTGCTTTCTGGCGTTTCTTCAGCGGGTGCCGAAGACCACCATGGTCTTGCCTTTCACATGCACCAGGCCCTGCTCTTCCAGGCTCTTGAGCACGCGGCCGACCATCTCGCGAGAGCAGCCGACGATGCGACCGATTTCCTGGCGGGTGATCTTGATCTGCATGCCGTCCGGGTGGGTCATGGCGTCCGGCTGCTGGCACAGGTCCAGCAAGGTGCGCGCGACGCGACCGGTGACGTCGAGGAAGGCCAGGTCGCCGACCTTGCGCGTGGTCTTGCGCAGGCGGTCCGCCATCTGGCTGCCCAGGGTGAGGAGAATCTCCGGATCCTGCTGGCTCAGCTCGCGGAACTTCGCGTAGCTGATCTCGGCAACTTCGCATTCGGTCTTGGCGCGGATCCAGGCGCTGCGCTCCTGGCCGGTGCTGCCTTCCTTCTCGAAGAGCCCCATCTCTCCGAAAAAGTCGCCGGTGTTGAGGTACCCGATGATCATCTCGCGGCCGTCATCATCCTCGATCAGTACGGTGACCGACCCTTTGATGATGAAGAACAGGCTCTCGCAGCGGTCACCGGCGTAAATGATGGTGCTCTTGGCGGTGAAACGGCGGCGATGACAGTGCGCGAGCAATTTGTCGAGGTTCTTGATTTTGGGTGTGAGGGTAATAGCTACCATGCCCGAGTCCCGGAAAGTAGAAAGAGTGGCCTTTGCACAACAGGCGCTAATGATTTTTTATGTTCAGCTCTAGTGCCGTGCGTCCCTGGCGTGATCCCCCTCGATCCCCAGGGCGGCATGATTGCCTTGCTGAGCATTCTTGCGTGTACGTAAATCCGCAAGAGCTTAACAGACGATGTGTTACCAACAATCGGAAAGCTGGAACATTCGTGCGGGCAATTTCTGAGAGTGTGCCAGTAAACCGGCGCCAGCTTAAGTGATAAATGCATACTCGCCGTGTGGAAATGAGACTTGGGTAACAGCGACCGCGCCCGCTGGGCGTGCTAGAGGGCTGTGATAAGCTGTCGCCCCTTTTTTCCGGCGGAGTTCCTTGCAATGAAAGCGCGAATCCAGTGGGCGGGCGAGGCAATGTTCCTTGGCGAGTCCGGCAGCGGCCACGTCGTGGTGATGGACGGCCCGCCAGATGCCGGTGGTCGCAATCTGGGCGTGCGCCCGATGGAAATGCTCCTGCTCGGCCTGGGCGGCTGCACCAACTTCGACGTGGTCAGCATCCTGAAGAAAGGCCGCCAGCCGGTGGAGAGCTGCGAGGCCTTCCTTGAAGCCGAGCGCGCCGACGAAGACCCTAAGGTGTTTACCAAGATCCATGTGCATTTCGTGGTCAAGGGCCGTGGCCTGAAGGAAGCGCAGGTCAAGCGCGCGGTCGAGCTGTCGGCCGAGAAGTATTGCTCCGCCTCGATAATGCTCGGCCGCGCCGGCGTCGAGATCACCCACGACTACGAGATCGTGGAACTCGGCTGACAGCCGTCTTCATCCTTTCATCATCAAGGGCGCGCAAACTCTGGCAGAGGTCGCCTGACCTCTGCATAATGCGCCACCTTTTTTCAGGGCCATCCGGCCCGAAACCAAGCAACCACAATCGCCATCGCGAAGAGGTGTAAACCGTCCTACGCAGGTGCCGCCGTACGCATCTGACGGGCATGCTCAACCACGCGGCAGAGCCGCATTAGATGAGAGTTCTCCCACGGTGAAAAGCAAACTCAAGCTCCACGGGTTCAACAACCTGACGAAGACCTTGAGCTTCAACATCTACGACATCTGCTATGCCGAGACGCCTGAAGACCAGCAGGCCTACGTGCAGTACATCGACGAAGAATACGATGCCGAGCGTCTCACGCAGATCCTCACCGATGTTGTCGACATCATTGGCGCAAACATCCTGAACATCGCCCGTCAGGATTACGATCCGCAAGGCGCCAGCGTAACCATCCTGATCTCCGAGCAGCCGGTCACCCCGACCGACAGCCAGATCGAGGAGTCCCCGGGGCCGCTACCGGAAACCATTCTGGCGCACCTCGACAAGAGCCATATCACCGTGCACACCTATCCGGAGATCCATCCGGTGGAAGGCATCGCGACCTTCCGGGTGGACATCGATGTGTCGACCTGCGGCGTCATCTCGCCGCTCAAGGCGCTCAACTACCTGATCCACCAGTTCGATTCGGACATCGTCACCGTGGATTACCGCGTGCGCGGCTTCACCCGCGACGTGGAAGGCAAGAAGCACTTCATCGACCACGAGATCAACTCGATCCAGAACTATCTCTCCGACGACACGTACGAGGCCTACCAGATGACCGACGTGAACGTGTACCAGGAGAACCTGTTCCACACCAAGATGCTGCTCAAGGAGTTCGACCTGGACAACTATCTGTTCGGCGATGCCACGAGCAACCTCTCGCCCGAGCAGCGCAAGCAGGTGGAGGAGCGCGTTCGGCACGAGATGCTGGAGATCTTCTATGCGCGCAACATGCCGCGCTGATTGAGCTTCTCGCTCGTCACAGCCGCTAGCAGAAACAAAAAAGGGCGCCTAACAGGCGCCCTTTTTTCGTTGGGGGCGATCAGTCCTCGTCCACTTCGCGGCCGGTATCGGACTGCATCGGGCGATGGTTGTCCGGGAACAGCGCCTGGAACTGCTGGATCTGCTGCTTCGACAGCTCGATGGGCTTTTCGAACAGCACCCACTGCACGCCTTCGGTGCACGGCGGGGTGGTCAGCGAGCCGTGGTAGAACAGGTGATGGCTGCCCGCCGGGACCAGTTGGGCGAGGTCGGGCGCCAGCGCGGCGGCGAGCGGCGCCTCTTGTCCGTGCTGGGTTGGCAGGTGCTTCCACAGCTGCGTCATTTGTTTGTTCTCGTGGCCTTGCTGGATCATCAGTCCCAGTACCAGCAGGTGGCCGTCCTTGTCCTGGTTCACCAGGTGCATTTCCATCGGATATGGCCGGTGGTTGAACTGGTGTTCGCTGGGCGTATGGAAGTGGAACTGCAGCAGACGGTACTCGGTGCCCTTGTAGGTCAGGGTATCGCCATCGGCCGCGCTGGCCTGGACGGTGTGGCCGTTGTTGAGCAGGGTGAGGGCTGTCTTGCCGTAATGCAGTTTCAGCTCGTTGGCCGACACTTTCTTCGGCTCGATCTTCGATTTCTCGATGTCGATTGGCGATTGCTCCGCGCCGCTCGCGCAGAGGGCGCTGCCCAGGTCGCCCCAGTGCGCAGGGCCTTGGTCGCCGCTGTAGGACCAGTGGGCATCGGCGGCGTGGGCGGCGGAAAGGGTCAGGCAGAGCGGGGCAAGCAGGCAGGAAAGGCGTGGGATGAAGCGCATGGAAACTCCGGATGGGTGATCAGCCGGAGCAGCATCCTCGCTGCGAAAGTGCGGCGAAAGATGGCGGAAAAAGCTTGGGAAATTTTACCGTTTTGCCAGGAAATCTCCTGGGGCGACGCAGGTGCATCGCTCCAGGGAGCGGTCAGATCCGGTAGGTGGACTTGGTCATCACCTTGGACAGCAGCGTCATGCCGAACTTCACCGGCGCCGGGAAGCGCAGGCCGCCGGCCTCGATGGCGCTGGTGGCGTGGTGCTCCTCGTCCTCGCGCATCTGCTCGAGGATGGCGCGGGACTTCTGGTCCTCGGCGGGAATTTCCGCCAGGTGCTCATCCAGGTGCTTGCACACCTGGTCCTCGGTGGCGGCGACGAAGCCCAGGCTGACGCGGTCGCTGATCAGTCCGGCGGCAGCGCCGACGCCGAAGGACAGGCCGTAGAAGATCGGGTTGAGCACACTCGGACGGCTGCCCAGTTCGCGGATGCGCTGTTCGCACCAGGCGAGGTGATCGACTTCCTCGTCGGCGGCTTCTTCCATGGCCTTGCGTACCTTGGGCAGCTTGGCGGTCAGTGCCTGGCCCTGGTAGAGCGCCTGGGCGCAGACCTCACCGGTGTGGTTGATGCGCATCAGGCCGGCGACATGGCGGGCGTCGCTCTCGTTGAGTTCGGCGTCGGGCTGTACGATGGCGGGCGACGGGCGTCCCGGATGGCCGCTGAACGGCAGCAGGGTGCGCAGAGCGGCATCGGCCTGCAGCAGGAAGCGGTCGGCGGGGGAGTAGTGACGGTCGGCGGACATGGCGCACCTCCGATAAGGAACATTCGCCGGCAGTTTACCGGATGGCGGATGACAGGTCTTGCCGAGGTGCGCGCAGCTTCTTCTGATCGGCTATCGGCGATCAGCCCGGCGGCCAGTGCATCTGCCGCTGACCCAGCACGTGCATGTGGATGTGGTGCACCGTCTGGCCGCCCAGGTCGTTGCAGTTCATCACCACGCGGAAGCCCTCTTCGCAGCCCTGTTCCTGCGCCAGGCGCTGGGCGGTGAAAAGGATGTGGCCGGCCAGCGGCTTGTCCGCCTCGGTCAGGTCGTTGAGGGTGGCAACGTGTTTCTTCGGGATCACCAGGAAATGCACCGGCGCCTGCGGGCCGATGTCATGGAAGGCGATGACCTGGTCATCTTCGTAAAGCTTGCGCGCGGGTATTTCCCCGGCAACGATCTTGCAGAACAGACAGTCCACGAAAGGCTCCTCCTGCGTGTGGGCAGGAGCAGGAGTTTAGCGTCCGCGCTCAGGCTATGCCCAGTGCCGGCTCAACCGGCCAGCGCCAGCCGGTTGATGCGCCCGGCCAGTTTGCGCATGACCCAGCGCGGCAGCAGGCGCACGCCGCAAGCGAACAGGCGGTTGCGCCAGCCGGGGATGATCAGGGCCGGCGCACGGCGCAGCGCTTTTACCGCAAGGAAGGCGACTTCTTCGGGAGACATGACGCGCTTGCCGTCGTCGAGTTTGCCCAGGCGCAGGTCGGCATTGCGGTAGAAGGCCGTGCGGGTCGGCCCCGGACACAGCACCGAGACCTTGATGCCACGGTCTTTGAGCTCCTCGCGCAAACCTTCGGAGAAATGCAGCACGAACGCCTTGCTGGCGTAATAGCTGCTCATCCAGGGGCCCGGCAGCAGGCTGGCCATGGAGGCGACGTTGAGAATGCGCCCGCCGCCGCTGCGCTCCATCATGGCGCCGATGCCGTGGCACAGGCGCGCCAGGGCAAGTACGTTGAGCTCCAGCAGTTCCTGCTCGCGGGGCCAATCCTGGTCGATGAAGGCGCCGGAGGTGCCGACGCCGGCGTTGTTCACCAGCAGTTCGATCTGTCGCCCGCTTTGCTCCAGTTCGTGCAGCAGGCCCGAGATCTGTAGCGGTTCGGACAGGTCGCAGGCGCGGAACAGCACCTCCACCCCGAAGCGTTGCGACAATTCGCACGCAGCGGTTTCCAGCGCATCGCGCTGGCGCGCCACCAGGATCAGCGCCTGGCCACGACGGGCCAGCGCTTCGGCCAGGGCCAGGCCGATACCGCTGGAAGCGCCGGTGATGAGGGCAAAACGAGGCATTCAGGAGTCTCTGTGACGGGGTGGCGTTCGACCACGCCCGCCACGGGTTGTTGCATTACTGGTCCGAGTCACCGCCTTCGGTGTCGCCACTGCTGAAATCGCCATCGGACGGCTCTGCGCTGGCCGCCGGATCGGCAGCTTCGTCGCCTTGCTGGTACTGCGAGGCTTGCGCCGCCTGGGCGCGTTCGACGTAGCTTTGATAGGCCGGGATCGCAATGGCGGCGAGGATGCCGCCAAACACCGGGAACAGCAGCCAGGAGAAGGCCAGGACCTTGACTCCAGTGCTGTTGGGCGGCGGCGGCGGGCCAAAGCGGTTGGCGCTCTGCTCGCCCGGCATGAACAGCATCAGCAGGCTGAGGACCACGTTGACGAACGGTACCATCAAGGCGAGCCAGAGCCAGCCGGACCAGCCCAGGTCATGCAGGCGCTGCACGCCGATGGGCACGCTGAAGACCATGGCGGCGATCACCACCGCGGCGATGGCGACGACGCCCAGCGGTAGAGAGACGGCCATCAGCAGGCTGGCGACCAGGTAAGCGCCGAAAGCGATAAAGGACAGCGCGGCGGACCATCCGAGGTAGCGCACTCGGCCGATCCGGCCGGACAGGCTGCGGACTTTCAGCTCGCCATATTCCGGCAGCTCGTCGCCGACCTGTGCCTGTGGCGGTGCATAGGGGGAGGCGGCATTGGCCGGAGCTGCGACGGCAGTTGCCGGGCTGGCCGCCAGTTCGGCCTGGCGCGCCAGGTACTTGTCGATGACGATGCCGCAAGCGCTGCATTCGATTGAGGACGCCTGCTCGTGACCGCATTTGGGGCAGGTCATGCGCTCATTGTCGGTCGACTCACCGGCAGCCCGGGCCGCCAGTGTCGCTTCGCTGGGATGATCTTCGGTTTCCACCAGGCTCAGGCCGGTAATGCCTTCGGCTTCCTTGCGGGCGTTGGCGCCGGCGCCGTGCAGGGCGCGCAGGTACTTGTTGGCTTCTTCATCGGACAGGTCGCGCTTGAGCACGACTGGCTGGCCGCTGAACAGCGCTTCGATCTTCGATGCGTCGCTCTTGAAAAGACGAGCGAGGTTTTCCTTGGCGGTTTCCAGCGGCGTCTGCGGCATCAGCGCGCCGTCGAACACGATCTTGAAGCGGGATTGGTCCATCTGGGCATCCTTGTCTTGTGGCTACGGTGAAATCGCTACAGCGTAATCGGGCCGCCAGGGGCCAACAAGCGGCCCCGGCGGATATATCGTGAGCGGTGCCGCAGCTCAGACCAGCAGTTGGTTGGACAAGCCGGCGCTGCGGGTCAGGGCCTGGCGGTACTCATGATCCAGGCGCGCAATGAGTTCGCCCACCGCCGGCAGATCGCGGATGTCGCCCACGCCCTGGCCCGCAGACCACACGGTCTTCCATGCCTTGGCTTCGTCGCTCACCGGCTTGAGCTTTTCGCCGTAATTCAGCGCGCCCTTGTCGTTGAGGCGCTGCATGTCGAAGCCAGCGGCCTCCAGGCTCTGGCGCATGAAGCTGGCCGGTACGCCGGAGACGGCAGGGGTGTGGACGATATCGGCCGCGCGAGCGTCGAGCAGCATGTGCTTGTAGTCCTCCGAAGCCGCACTTTCGCGGGTGGCGATGAAGCGCGTGCCGAGGTAGGCGAGGTCGGCGCCCAGCACCTGGGCGGCAAGGATCTCGTGGCCATGGTTGATGCAGCCGGCCAGCAGCAGGGTCTTGTCGAAGAACTGGCGGATTTCCGCGATCAGTGCGAAGGGGCTCCAGGTGCCGGCATGGCCACCCGCGCCGGCGGCCACTGCGATCAGGCCGTCGACTCCCGCTTCCGCTGCCTTCTCGGCGTGACGGCGGGTGGTGACGTCATGGAATACCAGGCCGCCATAGCTGTGCACCGCATCAACCACCTCGCGTACCGCGCCCAGGCTGGTAATGACGATGGGCACCTTATGCTCGACGCAGAGCTTCAGGTCTTCCTGCAGGCGCGGGTTGGTGTTGTGGACGATCAGGTTTACCGCATAGGGTGCGGCCTGCGGATCGGCTGCCAGCCCGGCCTCGATCTCTTCCAGCCAGGCCTTGAAGCCGCTGCTTTCGCGCTGGTTCAGCGCCGGGAAGCTGCCGACGATGCCACTCTTGCAGCAGGCCAGCACCAGTTGCGGGTTGGAGACCAGGAACATCGGGGCCGCCACCAGCGGGATGCGTAGGCGGCGGTCGAGCAGGGCGGGCAGGGACATGAACGTCTCCTTGTCAGGTCAGAAGGGTTTGACGACCACCAGGATCACGATGGCGATCAGGAACAAGACCGGCACTTCGTTGAACCAGCGGTAGAACACGTGGCTGCGGCCGTTCTCGCCTCGGGCGAAGCGCTTGAGCATGGCGCCGCAGGCGTGGTGGTAGCCGATCAGCAGCACCACCAGGGTCAGCTTGGCGTGCATCCAACCCTGGGTCAGCCAGGCAGGATTGAGATAGAGCATCCAGGCGCCGAGGGCGATGGTGAGGATCATCGAGGGGCCCATGATGCCGCGGTACAGCTTGCGCTCCATGATGCAGAAGCGCTCGCGGCTGGCGGCGTCCTCGCTCATGGCGTGGTAGACGAACAGGCGTGGCAGGTAGAAGAGGCCGGCAAACCAGCAGACCACGGCAATGATGTGAAAGGCTTTCAACCACAGGTAAAGCATCAGGACTTCCTCGGATCACGGTTGAGCCGATAGTAGTGGCGCCATGCAATGCCGTCATCCCCGCGGCCGCGCCTGTGTGGGAAAGATCGGTGGCCCGCGGCGATATGAATCGGGCGACGCTGAACGGAAAGGACCAACCGCGACCCAAAGGAAGCAGTGTTCCCGGCGGATTCGCTCTATTCAGCGGGGGCGGTCGCCCATATCATGGTTGCCCCTGAATTTGGCCCCATAGGTGGAGTGACAGGCAGATGATCAAGGTCGGTATCGTAGGCGGTACGGGTTATACGGGCGTGGAACTGCTGCGCCTGCTGGCACAGCATCCCCAGGCGCACGTCGAGGTGATTACCTCGCGTTCCGAGGAGGGCGTGAAAGTCGCCGACATGTACCCGAACCTGCGAGGCCACTACGACGGCCTGGCCTTCAGCGTGCCGGACGTGAAGCGTCTGGGCGAGTGCGACGTGGTGTTCTTCGCCACTCCGCATGGCGTGGCCCACGCGCTGGCCGGCGAACTGCTGGCAACCGGCACCCGGGTGATCGACCTGTCCGCCGACTTCCGCCTGCAGGACGCCGAGGAATGGGCCAAGTGGTACGGCCAGCCCCACGGTGCGCCGGACCTGCTGCCCGAGGCCGTCTATGGCCTGCCGGAAGTGAATCGCGAAGCGATCAAGTCCGCACGCCTGATTGCCGTTCCCGGCTGCTACCCGACCGCCACCCAGCTCGGCTTCATCCCGCTGCTGGAAAACGGCCTGGCCGACGCCAGCCAACTCATCGCTGACTGCAAGTCCGGCGTCAGCGGCGCCGGCCGTGGTGCCAAGGTCGGTTCGCTGTTCTGCGAAGCCGGTGAAAGCATGATGGCCTACTCGGTGAAAGGTCACCGTCACCTGCCGGAAATCAGCCAGGGCCTGCGCCGCGCAGCCAGGGGCGATGTCGGCCTGACCTTCGTGCCGCACCTCACTCCGATGATCCGTGGCATCCATGCGACTTTGTACGCACGCGTCGCTGACCGAGGCGTCGATCTTCAGAAGCTCTATGAAGAACGCTACGCCAACGAACCGTTTGTCGACGTGATGCCGGCCGGCAGCCACCCGGAGACCCGCAGCGTGCGCGGCGCCAACGTCTGCCGCATTGCGGTGCACCGTCCGCAGGGCGGTGACCTGGTGGTGATCCTGTCGGTCATCGACAACCTGGTGAAGGGCGCCTCCGGCCAGGCGATCCAGAACATGAACATCCTGTTCGGACTGGATGAGCACCTGGGCTTGTCTAACGTTGCGCTGCTGCCATAGGGAAGATTGCCCTGGCGAGGCGGCCAAATTGATCTGGACCAATGGATGAGTCGGATTAGTTGACCGTTTTTCTGGGGTAAGCGGATAATAGTCCGCAATGTTGTAACGTACGGCCTCGGCCGGGAGAGTTTTCACCATGACCATCGAAACCTTCACCCCCACTCCGCTGATGTTCTCGCAAGGCGCTGCGAACAAGGTGAAGAACCTGATCGACGAAGAAGGCAACCCGCGTCTCAAGCTGCGGGTATTCGTCACGGGCGGTGGCTGTTCGGGCTTCCAGTACGGCTTCACCTTCGATGAAGACACCGCGGACGACGACACCATCGTCGAGCGCGACGGCGTCAACCTCGTTGTCGATCCGATGAGCTTCCAGTACCTCGTCGGGGCGGAAGTGGACTACCAGGAAGGCCTCGAAGGTTCGCGGTTCGTCATCAAGAACCCGAACGCAGCGACCACCTGCGGCTGCGGTCAGTCCTTCTCGATCTGACGCCATAGAAACGAAAACGCCGCGCAGATGCGCGGCGTTTTTGTTTGTAGGACAGGTTCAGGCGGGGTAGAGCGCACCGAGGATACGCAGTCCGTGGGCGGCAGTGACTTCCGGGCAATTGCCTGGCTCGCGCTCGAGGAATCGATGCGCCAGCCAGGCGAAGGCCATCGCTTCCATCCATTCCGGCGGTACGCCGCGCTCGAGACTGCTGATTACGCTGGCGCCAGGCATGTGCACGGCCAATCGCTGCATCAGCGTCGCGTTGAAGGCGCCGCCACCGCAAACCACCACTTCCTCGCAGCCGGGCTGCGCATCCAGCAGGGCTGCCGAGATACTTTGCGCGGTCAACTCCAGCAAGGTTGCCTGCACATCCTCTTCCTTCACCTTGCCATGCTTGGCCAGCACCGCGTTCAGCCAGTTCAGGTTGAAGCGCTCGCGTCCGGTGCTCTTCGGGCCTTTCGCGGCAAAGAAATCATCGGCGAGCATCAGGCGCAGTAGCGCCTGATCGATATGGCCGCTGGCAGCCCAGGTCCCGTCGCGGTCATAGGCTTCCCCGCGCCGCTCCTGAATCCAGGCATCCAGCAGGACGTTGCCAGGGCCGCAGTCGAATCCGTGTACGGGCTTGTCAGGGCTGAGCAGCGAGACGTTGCTGAAGCCGCCTACGTTGAGGATGGCGCACTCGCGACCATCGCTGCCGAACAGCGCGCGATGGAAGGCGGGCACCAGTGGCGCCCCTTGGCCTCCGGCGGCGACGTCGCGGCGGCGGAAGTCGGCCACTACGTCGATGCCGGTGAGCTCGGCGAGAAGTGCCGGGTTGCCGATCTGCACGGTGAAGCCCAGGTGCGGCTCGTGGCGAATGGTCTGGCCGTGGCTGCCGATGGCGCGAATGGCGCTGGCGCTCAGCTTCTCGCGGGCGAGGAGTTCATTGATGCCTTGGGCAGCCAGACGTACCCACCTGTTTTCCGCGAGGGCGGAACGGGCGATTTCGTCAGGGCCGGATGAGCAGAGAGCCAGGAGATCGGCGCGCAGCACGGCAGGCATGGGGAGGTAATGGGAAGCGAGCAGGGTGATCTGCTCGCCTTGCTCGATCAGGGCGATGTCCAGCCCATCGAGACTGGTGCCGGACATCACCCCCAGATAGAGCGGCATGGATCAGCGCTTGTTCAGGGCCAGGAAGCTTGCTTTCTCCTGGTCCATGCGAGCCATCAGCGGCTGCGCCTGCGCCATGAAACGCTTGCGCTCCGGACCACTCAGCGGATCAGCCGTCGGCAACTTGGCGCTCAGCGGATCGACGTGCTGGCCGTTGACCTGGAACTCGTAGTGAAGGTGCGGGCCGGTAGCGAGCCCCGTCATGCCGACGTAGCCGATGATCTGACCCTGTTTCACCGCCACGCCGGAGCGGATGCCCTTGGCAAAGCGGCTCATATGGCCGTACACCGTGCGATAGCGCTGGCCGTGCTGGATCACCACGGCGTTGCCGTAGCCGCCTTTTCGGCCGGCTTCGAGAATCTTGCCGTCGCCAGTGGCCTTGATCGGCGTGCCGATCGGTGCCGCGTAGTCCACGCCCTTGTGTGCACGAATCTTGTTCAGAATCGGATGGAAACGCCCTATAGAGAAGCGCGAGCTGATGCGGGCGAAATCCACCGGTGTGCGGATGAACGCCTTGCGCATGCTGCTGCCGTCGGCGCGCAGGTAACTGGTGTTGCCCTGCTTGTTGGTGTAGCGCACCGCGGTGTAGTCCTTGCCGCGGTTGACGAAACGCACCGCGAGGATACTGCCGGTGCCAACCTGTTTGCCCTGCACCTGCTGGGATTCGTAGATCACGTCGAATTCGTCGCCTTCGCGAATATCCTGGGCAAAATCGATGTCGTAGCCGAGGATGTTGGCCATCGACATGATCAGGTCATGGGACAGGCCGGCATTCTTGCCGGCGACGAACAGCGAGCTGTCGATGCGACCGTGGGCATAGTTGGCGTGTACCGAAGGTTTCACCAGATCGCGTTTGAAGTCATAGCCCTTCGCGGATTTGGCCAGGCTGATGGTTTCAAGATCGCTGCGCTTGACCTTTAGGCCCTGCAACTCGCCCTTCGCGTCGATGAGGAAGTCTACGTCCTGGCCGATATCCAGACGGGTGAACTGCTTGGCGTCCTTGCTGGAGGCAAGCATGTCGTGCACGACGTTCGCCGGCAGGCCGGCCTTCGCGAACACGGTAGAAAGGGTGTCGCCCTTGCCCACAGTCACGCTTTTCCATGCAGGGTCTGCGGAAGCGGAGGGGGAGGCTGGTTTGTTGGAATCGGAGAGATCGGTGTTCTTTTCGGCGTCTTTTCCGGCGCTGTTCTGGTTGTCCGGCTGGCCTTCTATCTGTGCAAAAGGCGAAGAGCCGTCGTCTTCCGTGACCGCGTTGGGTCGAAGATCGTCTTTTTCCTGGAGGATCTGCTCGGTACCGCTTTCCAGCTCGAGATTGAGCGTGGTCTTCTTCGCCTCGACCTCGGCCGAGGGGAACACCAGCAGAGCCAGGCTGAGGAGCGCTGCTACACCGCTTGCGGCCAGCAGATGGCTCTTCGGGTAATACGGCGCTTTCTGATCGGATTGCGTCATGGCGTGAGTGGTGTTTTTGGAATGTGAAATAACTGCCTAAAATATAACCAAAATCCCTCTGAAGCAACCCTGATGTCGGGCTTCTGACGTCCTGTCCTCTGGCGCTGGGCAAAACTTGTTTTTAGTGCCTGTTCTTGTATCGTTGGTTCCCTTTCGCAATTCGCAACGTACAGGAACCTGCAATGAAGTCGGTCGAAGAGCAGCTGGCGCTGATCAAGCGCGGTGCAGACGAAATTCTCGTGGAGGCCGAGCTGATCGAAAAGCTCAAGCGCGGCCAGCCCCTGCGTATCAAGGCCGGCTTCGACCCGACCGCTCCCGACCTGCACCTGGGTCATACCGTCCTTATTAATAAGCTGCGTCAGTTTCAGGAGCTGGGCCATCAGGTGATCTTCCTGATCGGCGACTTCACTGGGATGATCGGTGACCCCAGCGGGAAAAGTGTTACTCGCCCACCCCTTACCCGCGAGCAGGTTCTCGATAACGCCGAGACATACAAGGCCCAGGTCTTCAAGATCCTCGACCCGGCGAAGACCGAAGTAGCCTTCAATTCCACCTGGATGGACCAGCTTTCCCCCGCTGATTTCATTCGTCTGGCTTCCCAGTACACCGTTGCTCGCATGCTGGAGCGCGATGATTTCAGCAAACGCTATGCCAGCAATCAGTCCATCGCCATCCACGAGTTCCTCTATCCGCTGGTTCAGGGCTACGACTCGGTAGCGTTGCGCGCGGACGTCGAGCTCGGTGGCACCGACCAGAAATTCAACCTGCTGATGGGGCGCGAGCTCCAGCGCGCCTATGAGCAGGAGCCGCAGTGCATCCTGACCATGCCGCTGCTTGAAGGCCTGGATGGCGTGAAGAAGATGTCCAAGTCCCTGGGTAACTACATCGGCATCCAGGAAGCGCCGGGTGTCATGTACAGCAAGCTGGTTTCCATCCCGGATACCCTGATGTGGCGTTACTTCGAGCTGCTCAGCTTCCGCTCCATGGAAGAAATCGACGGCTTCCGGAAGGACGTCGAGGCTGGCGCCAACCCACGCGACATCAAGATCAAACTGGCGGAAGAAATTGTCGCTCGCTTCCATGGCGAGGAAGCGGCCGCCTCCGCGCACAAGTCCGCGGGCAATCGCCTGAAAGAGGGCGAGTTGCCGGAAGACCTGCCGGAGGTGGAGGTGCCGGCAGCAGAAGATCTTCCCATTGGCGCTGTCCTTAATAAGGCTGGGTTGGTGAAGAACTCTGCCGTCGCGCGCGACCTGCTGTCGTCTGGCGGTGTGCGCGTGGATGGTGAAGTCGTGGATCGCAGCTTCATCTTTAAAATAGGCGCGACCCATGTCCTGCAAGCGGGCAAGAAAGCTTTCGCTCGTGTCTCCCTGGTTGCTGAGTGAAGAAAGTTTGAATTAGTCGTTGACGGCCCATTTAAAC